>CAYWHA010000062.1:0-31103 GCA_964457555.1 uncultured Solibacteraceae bacterium | reverse complement strand
GAAAACCGTTAGCGGGGTGACTCGCTCGGGGGTTCGAATCCCTCTTCCTCCGCCAGATTGCCGAAGGTCTCCCGGACCTTAGACGTCTTCCGCATCCGCTCAGGCGTCTTTCTCCCAACAGACCGCCCTCGGCAACGTTTAGATCATTAGCTTCCCCTCCTCCCCCCTCCCAATGCTATCCTTAAACTAACATTCGGGTACGCCGTTGGAGGGGACAGTGAATTTTCGCGAACAGCTTCGCGCGTACATTGCTCAACTGGAACACCGCCTGCGCCGCAACGCTCTGCTGCGCGGATTGGCCATTCTCACCGGCAGCGCTCTCGCCGCCACCCTGGCTCTCGTCACCACTGCCAATGCGCTCGCCTTTTCCCATGGAAGCGTAACCGCCGCCCGCTTCGCGCTGGTCTTGGTTCTCGCCGTCGCCGCCGCCGCCGGCCTCGCGCTACCCTTGCGCCGCCTCACCCGCCGCCGCGCCGCCGGAACCGCCGAAGCCGCCTTCCCCCAATTCCAGCAGCGCCTCACCACCTTCGTTGAGCGAGACGGCCAGGATCCCTTCATCGAACTCCTCGCCGCGGACACCCTCTCCGTCTCCCAGTCCGCCCAACCCAGGCAACTGGTCACGGACCGCCGCCTCTGGTTCTCCCTCGCCGCCGGCGTCGGCTCCTTCGTCGTCCTCCTCTGGTTGATCGCCGCCGGACCCGGTTTTCTCGGCTATGGCGCCTCGCTCCTTTGGACCGGCCCGCACCGCGGCAAGCCCGCCTTCTATGACCTCCGCGTGACCCCCGGCGACGCCGTCGTGCGCCGTCACGCCGACCAGTTGATCTCCGCGCTCCCCGCCGGCCTCCACTCGCCCACCGTCAAGTTGTACGCCCGCTTCCAAAGCTCCGCCAAGTGGGAAGAGACCGTCATGCTGCCCAAAGCGGCCGGCAGTTTCGCCGGCGGCTATCAATTCCTCTTCGCCGATCTGCCTGAGAACGTCGAGTACTATGTCACCGCCGGCGCCCTCACCTCCAAGCGCTTCAACATCCGCGTCACCGAGTTGCCCGCCGTTAAGCAGATTCGCGTCACCTACCGTTACCCCGCCTGGACCGGTATGCCTTCCGAAACCGAGGAGCGCGGCGGCGATCTCCGCGCCGTCGCCGGCACCGTCGCCGAACTCGAAGTTTCCACCGACCGTCCCCTGCAGGGCGGCCAGATCCTGCTCGATAACGGTCAGCCCATCCAGCTCACCGGCGGCTTGAATAACGTCTACCGCGCCTCCGTCAAGATGGACCAGGACGGCGTCTACCACGTGGCCGGCGTTGCCGAGGGCCAGCCCGTTCGCGTCAGCGAAGATTTTTTCATCGAGGCCCGCAAAGCCAACCCGCCCCAAGTCGCGTTGGTGCGTCCCCGCGCCGATTACCACGCCAGCCCCATTGAAGAGGTCACCGTGGCCGCCAAAGCCTCGGGCGATTACGCTCTCACCGGCGCCGCGCTGCATTATTCCGTCAACGGCGGTCCCGAAACCGCCATCGATATACTCCCGCAAAAAGGCGCCAAGCAGGCCGACGGCTCCGCAACCCTTTCGCTTGAGGATTTCAAGCTCGTTCCGGGCGACCTCATCAGCGTCTACGCCACGGCCAAAGATGCCAACGCCGAATCCCGCACCGACATGATGTTCATCCAGGCCGACCCGTTTGAGCGCGAGTATTCGCAATCGCAAGAGTCCGGCGGCGGTGGCGGAGGCGGCGGCGGTGGCGGCCAAGGCAATCAGCAAGCGCAAATCTCGCAGCGCGAAAAGGAAATCATCTCGCAGACTTTCAAGCAACAGGGAGACAAGAATGCCACCCAGCAGCAGGCCACCGACATCGCCAAGCTGCTCTCCCAATCCCAAGCCACCTTGCGCGATCAGGCCATCTCGCTTTCCGGCCGCTTGCAGGCCCGCGAGTTGACCGACGAAGTGGAAGCCATCGGCGATTTCGAGAAGGACATGATGGCCGCTTCCGAAGCCATGGCGCCGGCCGCGCAGCAATTGCAGCAGGAAAAATGGAAGGACGCCCTGCCCAATGAGCAGAAAGCCCTGCAAGCCCTGCTGCGCGCCGAAGCCACGTTCCGGCAAATCCAGGTTGCCTTCGGAGCCCGCGGCGGAGGCGGTGGCGGCGGTGGTGGAGGCGGCGCCGCGCGCGATCTCGCTGCCCTGTTCGATCTCGAGCTCGATACCGAAAAGAACCAATACGAAACCCGGCAATCCGCGTCTTCTTCGACCGCCGAGCAGAAGGCCCAGGAAATCGACGACGCGCTGAAGAAGCTCGACGAGTTGGCCAAGCGCCAGGAGGATCTCGCCCAGCAGCAGCGCAACAGCCCCCAGACCGCCGAGCAGAAGTGGCAGCAGGAAATGTTGCAGCGCCAGGCGCAGCAGCTCCAGCAGCAGATGGAGCAGCAGCTTGCCCAAAACAGCCAGCAAAGCCAACAAGGCCAGCAGGGTCAACAAGGACAACAAGGACAACAAGGTCAGCAGGGACAGCAAGGTCAGCAGGGACAGCAGGGCCAGAGCGGACAGTCGAGTGGGCAGGGCCAATCCGGCGGCCAATCGAGCGGTTCGTCATCCGGCCAGTCCGCGGGTCAGTCCGCCGCCGGACGCCAGCAGGCCGCCCAGCAGGCGCTCGACCGCCTGCGCCAGGCCGGCGACGACATGCGCCGCGCCGCCTCTCAGAATTCCAGCGCGGCCGATTCCCGCCGCGCCGCCGACCGCTTGCGCGAAGCCACCGATCTGCTTGGCGGAGTCGAACAACAGGACGCCGCCACCCGCCTCAACTCCATGGCGCAAACCGCCGACCGCTTGACGGAGCAGCAAAAACAGCAAGCCGATCGCGTTCGCGACCTGATGGCCCGGCAGAGCGCCGCTCGCGCCTCCGGTCAGCAGCAGGCCTACCCGTCCGCTCAGGAAATCGACAAGATGGTCAACGATCGCCAGAAGGTTGCCGATGACCTCGCGCGTCTAACCCAGCAATTGCGCACCGCCGCGCGCGATCTCGCCCCAACCCAGCCGACGGCTTCCAGCAAATTGCGTGGCGCGCTCGATGGCCTCGACGAAAACGATCTCGGCACCCGCATGCAGCGCAGTTCCGATTGGCTGCGCACCGGCGACTTCTCCGATCCCGCCGAAACCGCCCTCACCAGCGACCTCCAAAAGCTCGGCGAGCAGGTCAAGGATGCGGCTCACTCAGTGGGCAGCGCCCAGCGCGCCTCCGAGGACGCCGCCGTCAACCGCGCCATGGACAATCTATCCCGTCTGCGCGACCAACTCGCCGGCCTCGGCAGTCAACCCGGTCAAGGCAACCAGCCCGGCCAGCTCAATCGCAACGGCCAACCCGGTCAGCCCGGTCAATCGGGCCAACAAGGCGGTCAGCAAGGTCAAGGTGGACAGCAAGGCGGTCAGCCCGGTCAAGGCGGTCAACTCGGCCAAGCCGATCGCCAGCGCGGCGGCGGCCAGCCGCAGGCGGGCCAATACGGTGGACGCCAGGCAGGCGATGTCGGCAACCGCGTCGCCGGTCCGGTGGGCAATGCCACCGGCGGAGCGGACCGCTATCGCAACGGCTTTGGCGCCTGGGATACCGGCAATACGCACATCTCCGGTCAGGCCGCGGCGCCCCAGCAAGGTCCCAACCCGGCCGATACCCAGCGCGAAATCAACCAGGGACTGGACCTTCTCAACCAGATGCGCGCCGTGGTTCAGGATACTCCCGAAGGAAAGCAACAGTTGCAATCCCTGATCGACCAAATGCGCAATCTCGACCCCAAGCGCTTCCCCGGAAATCCCGCCCTAGTCGAGCAGATGCACCAACAGCTCGTCGCCGGCGTGGACGCGCTGGAGCTCCAACTGCGCCACGAACTCGATGACCATGGCGGCGCCATTCGCGACACCGACCCGGCCAAAGTCCCCGCCGGCTATCGCGACTCCGTAGCCGAGTACTACCGCAAACTCTCCGGCGCGCACTAAGTGGGACGGACCTCCTGGTCTGTCTTCTTTTCAAGCGCCGGCAGTTCCACCGTGAACGCCGTACCCATTCCCGCCTGGCTTCGCACCGCGATTGAGCCGCCATGCATCTCCACCACCTTCTTCGCGATCGAAAGCCCCAGTCCGCTGACCCGCCGCTGATCTTCCTGGGCAATGCCAATGCCCGTGTCGGCAATGCTCACCTCTAAACAATCCGCCCGTCTCCGCAAAGCGACCGTCACGCTTCCGCCCTCCGGCGGTAATGCTGGATCTGATTGTCCAGCCGGTGTGTCTTTGGCCGAACTTGACCTGATTCGGGAGCTTCCCTGCCATGTCGTTCACGGTCTGAACCAGCCCACTGACAAGGGGTTGATGGCTCCGATCCAGCCGCGCGTTGAAGCCTCCCGTGGCGATACGCTCCAGCGCATCCGTGACCGGGGCAAAGGGTCCGCTGCGCCGCGGCCGGAACAGATAACCTCCGCCCATCACCGCATGTAAACGGAGCTTAAACGGCGAGTCACATTGCGCCGGCGAACATGCGGCTGGCCGCTTCGGTGGCGTGGGAAAGTGGAAACCGCCTCTTGAGATCGGAGAGTTGCGTCTCAGCCTCCGCGCGCTTACCCTGTTTCAGGTAGGCCGTCACCAGGCCGTAGAGCGCCTGGTCGCCGGCCGGCGAGTCTGGAAAATCC
Organism: uncultured Solibacteraceae bacterium; assembly: GCA_964457555.1. Taxonomy (GTDB): domain Bacteria; phylum Acidobacteriota; class Terriglobia; order Bryobacterales; family Bryobacteraceae; genus BOG-224. The sequence continues at coordinate 26,438 of CAYWHA010000062.1, read as the reverse complement.
TTCAGGTACCGCTGCAACTGTTTCTGCGCGTCGTCCCAATTCTCCAACTGAACGTAGTCCAAGCCAATCGCCAGGCTGAGCTCGCCGCGCAATGCCGCATCCGACTTGCAGGCTTTCGTCTTCAGGGCCTCGCCGTAATACTGAATCGCAAGCCGCGGCGCCTTGACGGTGGTGAAGAAGCGTCCCATGCGGACCAGCGCCGCCCCGTTGTTGCGGTCGTGCGCGAGGATTTCGCGGGCCGCGCCGGCCTCGCTGAAGTCGGCCGGCAGTTGCTCCAGCAGGCCGGCCAATTCCCTGGCGTGCAGAATGCCCATGTGCCGGACCATCGGCTCCGCCCAGGGGTCCGCCAGGATAATGGTGGGGACTCCGTCGATGTGAAAGCGCGAAGCGGTACTGGCGTCGCGGTCGATATCGACCGACACGCAGACGTATCTCTTCGAAAGCTCGACGACCCGGGCGTCCGGCCACGACTCCTTGTCCATTCGTTCGCACGGCTCGCACCACCCAGCCGCGAATTCGATCAGCAGCGGCTTGCCGGTCTTCGCGGCCAGCGCGGCCGCCTGGTCGAAGCGGCCGACCCAGTTCAAGTCGGCCTTCGTCGCCGATATGGCGGGACCGGCCAGCGCAAGTACGAGGGCAATGATGCGTCGCATCGAATGGAAGCCGTATCCTACCGCGACGCGAATAGGCGTGCAAGCGCGTCCCACTCGTGAACGGCAGTGTCCCACAACCGGACAAAGCGCGCGGGCGTCCGCCGGCCGAGCACGGTGACCCGCAACCAGATAGGCCGGCGGGTGAGTTGGTTAGATGCGTGCCTTTCACAACACATGCTCCAGGACCTTCGGTATAGCCTGCGCACTCTGCGTAACAGCCCCGGCTTCGCGCTGATTGCGATTGTCTCGCTGGCTTTGGGAATCGGAGCCAATTCGGCCATGTTCAGCCTGGCTGACGGGTTGATTCTGCGGCCTTTGCCCGTGCCGGACGCTTCGAAGCTGGTCGCGGTGCAGTCGCAGTTGCGCGGCGAATCCGTGGGCGGCCTCTTCCAGTATTCGGGACTTTCCTATCCCGATTACGCCGATCTCCGCGACCGGAACCAGTCCTTCGAGGGCCTGGCGGCGTCGGAATACTCCCCGTTTGGTTTCACCAGCCAGGAAGGCGCGCTGCCGCGGATGAAATACGGCCAGTATGTGAGCGGTAACTTCTTTAGCGTCCTGGGCGTGCAGCCCGTCCTGGGGCGCGGCTTTCGCGCCGATGAAGACCAAGTGAAGGGGCGCGATGCGGTGGTGGTGCTGGGCCACGACCTCTGGAAAACCGAATTTGCCGCCAGTCCCAGCGCTATCGGAAGCACCGTCTTTCTCAATGGCATTGCCTTCAGCGTGATTGGAGTGGCGCCGGAATCGTTTACCGGGTCCCAACTGTTGATTCCTTCGGCGCTCTTCGTGCCCCTGGCGATGGCTCCTCGTCTGGCGGGCGGCGCCGGGGCGGACATCCTGGAGCAGCGGGGCCAGCGCGGGATGACCGGCCAAGGCCGTTTGAAGCCGGGAGTGAGCCTGGCTCGGGCAGCGGCTGAGGCGACCGTGGTGGCGCAACAACTCTCCGCCAAATATCCGGATACGAATCGCATTTGCTCGTTCCTGGTGGACACGGACGTGCAATCGCGCCTGAAGCAGAATCCGCTGGGACTCATGGCCGCCCTTTTCCTGCTGGGTCTCGCCGTGGTGGTGCTGCTCATCGCTTGCGCGAACGTGATGAACCTGATGCTGAGCCGCGCCGGCGCACGTTCCCGCGAGATCGCGGTACGGTTGGCCATCGGCGCCGCCCCCGGCCGTCTGATCCGGCAACTGCTGACCGAGAGCCTGACGATTGCGGCGCTCGGCGGAGCGCTGGGAGTTTTTCTGGCCAAGACCGGCATGGATCTGTTTTCGCAGATCCGCTTCCCCACCGACATCCCCGTTGCGTTTACTTTGAAGCTGGACCCGCGGGTACTTCTTTTCACGGTATGCGTGTCGATTGCCAGCGCGGTTTTGTTCGGCCTTGCGCCGGCCTTCCGGAGCACCAAGCTCAACCTTGCGCCGTCGTTGAAATCCGGCAGGGCGGAGGGCGGGCGGCAAGGGCGCTTCCTGGGAAGGAGCTCGCTGGTGATTGCCCAGGTGGCGGGCGCGCTGGTGCTCCTGGTTACCGCTACGCAGGCGTACCGCGGCGTTTCGATTCTGCTCTCTTCGCCCGCCGGTTTCCGCACCGACCATCTCCTCACGGCGACCTTTAACCCATCGCTGGCAAGGTACACGCCGGAACGAACGCGGGAGTTCTATCGGGAACTGCTGGAAAAAGCGCGCAGTTTGCCGGGCGCGAAATCCGCCGCGCTTTCGGTGGCCGTGCCGATTGTGCCGGGCGGCGGGATGACCCGTGTGGTTCCGGAGGGCATCCAGTTGCCCCCGGGCACGGAAGCGATCGGGGTGGTTTCGAATACCGTAAGCGAAGGCTACTTCGCCACCGCCGGCGTGCCGATTTTGCAAGGGCGCGAGTTCCAGGTCACCGACACGGCCGATTCCCCGCGCGTGGCGATTGTCAACGAGATGTTTGCTCATACGTATTATCCGAACGGCGTCGTTGTGGGGCGGAAGCTGCGTTTGAACAGCGTGAGCGGACCGGCGGTCGAAATTATCGGCGTGGCGAAGCAGAGCAAGTACTTTGCCCTGTTTGAACCGCCATTCGCCTACATGTACCTGCCGCTGGCGCAGGACCCGCAGGCGGCCATGGCTCTGCTGATTGAAACCACCGCCCCATCGGGAACGCTGGCGCCGGCGCTGCGCGACGCGGTGCGGTCGCTCGACCCGGGGCAGCCGGTGGTGGGGATACGGACCATCGAGGAAGTTTTCAACGACCGCAACAGCGTGCTGCGGGTGCTGGCGGAGGTGGTTGGAGGGATGGGACTCCTCGGGCTGGTATTGGCGCTGGTTGGACTCTACGGACTCATGTCGTATTTCGTGAGCCTCCGGATGAGAGAAATTGGAATCCGCATGGCGCTGGGCGCGGATCGGGTGGGTGTAGTGAGGATGGTGATGAAGCGGGGAATGGCGCTGGCGCTGAGCGGCGTGGGCATCGGTCTGCTGTTGTGCGTGGCAGTGAATAAAGTAATCGCGTCATCCGGCGTGGCATCCTTTAACTTTCCACTCATCGCGCTGGTGGCCGCCGCGCTGGCCGCGGTGGGAGCGCTGGGCGCATATCTACCGGCTCGGCGCGCGTCGCTAGTGGATCCCAACGGCATCCTCCGGCAGGAGTAGGGAGATGCCGGTGAAGTCGCAGAACATACGCAGGTCGCTCAGCCAGGAGCCATAGACCAGCGCGATGTGATGCTCGACGGCCCGGCGCATCATCCAATCGATGAACACCGCGGCGGAGGGCTGGGGTCTGACAGTCGCGACGCTGCCGCGAATGCCATGCGAAGAGAGAACCTCTCCAGCGGCTGCCGCGAGCGCCGGTTTTCCGCTGGCCGGCCGGAGCAGCTTCGCCATGGTGACCGGTCCCGGCTTGAACGGGAATTCCACGGTGGCGCCGGTCGCGGTGCGCATGTGCGAGCGAAGCGACACGGCTTCGGGATCTCCCGCCAGCGAAGGCGCCGCTGCTCCGCAGTGCGCCAGTTGAATGGTCCCCTCGTCTTCCAGGCAGGCGGTGATATCGAAATTGAATGCCGGGGCGCCGGCGAGGCGGCTCAAAATCCAGGTGGTAATGAGCGCGGTGAGGTCCACTTCACAGGTGCTTGGGACGCCTTCCTCGGACAGCAGCGCGTGGGCCGTGCAGGGCGTGATTTTGCGCCGGTCGCGCAGTTCGGGCCAGCAGCGCAGGCAATAGCCGTCCAGCGCGTTTTCGCGGACGGTTTCCTTCAGCGCGACATAGAGGCGGAGGTTTTCGGCGAGGCGTTCGGCACTGATGGAGCGCTCGCCTTGAGCCGCGCGCATGAGGCGTTCGGCGGCTTGGGCGGCCTCTTCGGGAGAGGCGGCTTCGGCCGATTGCAGAAGGGCATCGAGATTCAGGGGCACGGCCGTGGCGCCGAGGGTCTGGCGGATTTCCCCGGCATCCACCTGGACGTCCAGCATTCCGGGGCACGGGTCGCCGACGATTCCGAAGCGGGCGGTTCGCAGCGCACGGACCACGGCGGCGACTTTGGCGGCGCGCAGGACCTTTTCGACATTGGCGGGAGTGACTCCGCCGATTTGATGGATGAAGGGCTTCCCCAGACGCCGGATGTTCGAACCGGACGACGTGATGCCGCTGATGGGGGAAGGCATGGGGACGTCTTTATCGAGGTAAGGAAGCGCCCACAGGAGCATGGGAACGTCCATCAGTTCCCTGGCGAGCGCCAGAGTGATTTCCTCAGCCACCCACGTGCAGAAGAACAGGACCACCAGGTCGGCAGAGTTTTCGGTGAAGCTTCGGGCGGTCTCGACGGCGTCCTGGGAGGTGCGCGGAATCGGGGCGGCGATCACCTGGCAGCCCGACTCGCGAAGCGCGGCGACGGCGCGTTCGCGGGCTTCGGCGACGGCGGGGAGATCGTAGAACGGGTGGACGCAGGTTACGAAACCGATGGTTGGGGGGGTCACTTGGGGGCGGCTCCCAGATGGGCGGATACCTTGGCGGCTTCCTCGACGGCGCGCGCGAGGACGGAGCGGACCTTGCCATCCTCCAGCATGAGCAGGCCGGCGATGGTGCAGCCGGCGGGGGTGGTGACGTCGTCGCGGAGAGCGGCGGGGTGGCGGCCGGTGGAGAGGACCATACGCGCGGCGCCGAGGGCGGTCTGCGCCACCAGGGTTAGCGCGAGTTGGCGCGGCAATCCGACGCGAACTCCGGCTTCGGCGAGGGCCTCCATAATCAGAAACTGATAGGCCGGGCCGCTGCCGCTGAGGGCGGTGACGCCGTTGAAATGAACCTCGTCGACGGGGAGGCATTTGCCGACGGCATGGAAGATGTGAGTGGCGCGTTCGAGGTCGGACTTGGCGGCGTAGCGGCCGGTGCAGACGACGGTCATCCCTTCGTTGACGACGGCGGGGGTGTTGGGCATGGCGCGGACTACCGGATTCTCGGTACCGAGGAGGGCTTCGAGGCGGTCGGTTGCGACGCCGGCCAGGATGGAGATGAGCAGGGTTTCGCGGCGTAATCCGGCACTGCGGAGGGCGGCAAGAACCGTGGGGGCGTCGGCGGGCTTCACGCAGATGAGGATCAGGTCGGCGGTAGGAACGCGGGCCTGGAAGTCGGATTCGACGGGGATGCCAAGGGCTTGAGCGGCGGCTTCGCAGGTGGCGGTGTTTTTGTCACCGGCCCAAAGGCGGTCGCGGGGAACCAGGTTGTTGGCCAGGAGGCCGCGGATGAGGGTCTGACCCATGACGCCGGCGCCGACGACGCCGAGGGTGAGGCCATCGGCGATCAGGGGAACGGGATGGTGGTCTGCTTTTTTAGACATTGTTAGGAACGCTCAGTTAAGAATGACGATAGCATGTGACAAGACCAGGGACAGACGGATCTGTCCACGCGGCGCAAAAACGGCGCCTTGGGACAAGACCAGGGGCCTGACAGGGCCAAGCTGACAAGACCAGGGACAGACGGATCTGTCCACGCGGCGCAAAAACGGCGCCTTGGGACAGATTCGTCTGTCCCTGGCGCGGGCGCCCCGGCCCGCCCCACCTTATCTGGCGAGCCAGAAGAGGGGGATCAGGCCGGCGGCGGAGAGGGCGGCGAGGAGGCAGAGGCTCTGGAGGCCGGTTTTGCGGTCGCTGAAGAAATGGGCGTAAATGCCTTTGACCAGGTTATTGCTGGAGGCGGCGATCAGGATGGCGGCGGAGGCCACGGTCAGAGTCGCGCCGGCGCCGGCGCCGGCGGACTGCGTCATTCCCATGATGAACGGGTCCACGTCGGTGACGCCCATCAGAGCGGCGAGGGCGTATACGCCGGTCTTGCCCAGGTAGGCGACCACCAGGTGGGTGACGATCATGATGGCGATGAACATCGCGCCGAATAAGAGGGCGGCGCGGAGCTCGAGGGGGTTTTTCGGCTCGGATTCGCGGACGACATCGCCGGTTTTCGCATCGGGGATGCGCGCCCAGAGCCAACCTCCGGCGATTCCGGCGGCTGCCAGGGCCAGGAAGGGCGGACCGAGGAGGAGGATCAGGTTGCGGTTGAACAGCGTGACGAGTCCGGCCAGCCGGAGGTACATGACGCCGGAAGCGAGCAGGGTGGCGCCGGCGAAGAGATGGGGGCGGTCTTCGCGCGCGGCGCGTTTGGCGAGGACCACGGTGGTCACGGTGGAAGAATAGGCGCCACCGAGGAGAGAGGCCAGCAAGACGCCGCCTCCTTTGGTGAGCCGCTGGATTACATAGCTGCCGTAGGAAACCGCGCTCACCGCTACCACGACAAGCCACGCCTTGAACGGGTTGATATGGAACGGGCCGAACTCCTGGTTGGGGAGGACCGGCAGAATCACCACGGTTAGAAGGAGGAACTTGGTAAACGTGAGAATTTCCTGGGGAGGGATGCGGGTGGTGAGACCTTCCAGACCAGCCTTCAGCTCCAGGAGGAACATGCTTGCGACGGAGAGGGTGGTGGCGATCCAGAACTGCTCGCGAAAGACCAGCGCGCCGACCAGGTAGGTGGTGAGCGCGGACATTTCCGAGGTGAAGCCGGAGAACTTGGAGGTAGCCATCTTCTGGCGGTAGGCCAGCATGAGGAATCCGCCGACCACGGCGAAGCCAAGAACGATGGGCAGGACCTGGCCGGCCGAGAGCAGGGCCACGGCGTAACCGATCAATCCGATCAAGGGGAAGGTGCGGACGCCGCCGAAGGAATAACTCTCGTTTCCGGCACGGTGCTCTTCCCGCTCGAGGCCCGTCAAGAAGGACAAGAACAGAACCAACAGGATCTGCGCACCTTCAGGCGGCAACAGGCGATACATGTCCAGCAACACGCTTTTCACAGGATACATCCGGGAGAAGTGCGAGCGACTAATTTTCGGTTTCGGACCTCTCGGGCGGGGTGGAGGCGACGGAATCCGGGGTTTCTGGGAGGTCGATGTAGCCGTTTTCGTAAACCGGGTAGGACTTCGGGTAGAAGATGGGGTCGGAATCGTCGGCGGGGACCGCTTCGGCGGCGGGATCGGAGGGGGGTTCGGAGGGGATAAGCGGCTCGGTTTGTGGGGGTTCGGGGGGAATTGGGTTCGTTTGGGGTAAAAGGGGATCGGAGGGATCAAGAAGGCAGGCGGAAGCGCCTGCACCACTGGGGCGCCGGGCTTCCAGGCGGTCGAAATCCTCGATGGCGCGGCGGTATTGGCGCTCGGTTTGGGCAGAATAGCGTACGGCGAGGGCCATGGTGTTGGAGGAGCCGACGGCGCGGCGAAATCCTTCGGCCAGCATCCAGTTGCGGATCTGGGAGCGCTTGACTTCGATGTCTTCGACGAGATCAGGGTCCATGGGGATGCGGGGACGATCGCGAAGGCCGATGGCTTCGTTGAGGCAGTTGGTGAAGAGGCCGGCTTCGAGGCGGGCGGCGCGGAACATGGCGTGTTGCGCGAGAGCGATGCGCTCGACGGCGATGCGCTCCTGGGAGTTGACGGGATTGTAGTACTCGACGGCTTCTTCGGTGAGGGTGGTGACGTTTTCTTCGTCCTCGAGGCGGACGACGGTGAAGTAAGCGGCGGCGAAGCCGTGTTTGCGGGCGTTCTGAGCGGAACGGGCTTTGCCTTCGGGGCTGCGCGGGCCGGTGGAATTGGCGGCGTTGGCGCGATTGGCTGCGAGTTGCTCCGGGGAAACGGTATTTTGGGAATTCGTCATGGGATTCTCTGAATGTCCTTCCAATTCCAGATTGACATGGAGACGGAACGGGGCTGACAGGCGGGAGGGGGTAAGTTGCGGGAGGGAAAGGGAGTTATTTTATTGAAAGTTCGAGTGACCGGGGCTGGCGGGTTGACAACGAGAGGCCGCGGGTCAGGAGCCAGAGTTCGAAGAGCATACCGCGAAGCATGCTTGTCCACTCGGTTTCCTCACTCGTCCCACGGGGTTTCTCCCAGGTGGCATCTGGTTGAAGTTGGGAGCCATAAGCCGCGGCGCCCTCCGAAACTGTCACGACCTTAAGGTCCTCTCGATGGTGACGAAGGGACTGGACAAAATCGGGGGCGCCGGGCAAAGAGGGATTCACGATCAGGATGTCCACCGACAGGCTAAACTCCGCGAGTAACCCAGTGGCTTCGGGTACGCCCAGAGCTGGAAATGGCGTATAGCCAGCCGCAACCAGAGCCTTCCCCAGCCAGAAGAGAAAGCCCAAGTCATCATCGATCATGAGAACGCTTTTCATTCGCAGAGTTTCCGTGAGTTCCCTTAGCAAGCAACTCGCCATCAAGAGGAGCCGGCGATTTTAATTGAGATGGATGTCCGTAGCAGCAGGAAAGTACAAGAGTTGGCGCCAAGAAGTGGCGCGTTTTTTACCACAATACCTAAAGATGTGAATTACCACTACTCAGTGAAGGCAAGTAAACCAAAGGATCAGTACTTTTACCACGAAAATAGTACCCGAAAATAGTGCAACTTCCTGATTGACAAAAATCAGGTTAGCGCTACGCTTGAGCCAATCTCATCGTGACTCGATCCAATCGGATGAGTTGGAGAGCGGGGTGGGGCGATGACATGGTTTTGGGAGGACTAGCCGGGTTCAAGATACAGAGGAGCGCAGAAACTTCGTGTGCGGTACGAGGATTGCTTTAATCGGAAACGACCAGCGTGTCTATCAGCTTTGCAGTGACATTCTGGCAGCCCGCAGTCACCTGACGATCGTGGCGGAGCCGCAGCCGCCCTTTCCCTGAAGCCGAAATCTATATTTGGGACTATCACCAAGGCCTGGAGATCCCCTGGCAGAAGGTAGCCGAGAATCCCAGATCGCATTTGGTGCTGGTCGAGCGAAGGGACCTGGCGGAATCCCGGAGCGCCAAGCTGGCGGCGGCTATGTTGGCGTTGAAGCCGGTCACGCGGGCGGTTCTGGCGGCATGGCTTGAGAAGGCCCTGGAAGACCATGAATCCGGCGTCGCCGGGCGCCTTCGCCAGGAACGTGACGAGATCCTGCAGACCCTGATGGAGACCAGCCTGCGGCTGCAGGAGTATGACCAGGATAGAACCAACTTCCTGGCCAGAGCCATTCACGATTTTCGTGCGCCCCTAACCGCAACCAGCGGTTACTGCGGTCTCCTGCTGGACGGACAACTGGGTCCGCTCACCGCGGCTCAAGAGCAGGTATTGGGCAGAGTTCAGGCCAGCTTGAAGAGGCTGTCGCGAATGACCGCGGCGATGTTCCAATTGAGCGTTGGCCAGCGCGTCCAGAGGGTCCCGAATCTGGAACGCGGGGACATCCGCGAAGTTGTCAAGCAGGCGCTGCATGAAACCCAGCCGCTAGCCTTGGAAAGGCGCATCAAAGTGAAGGTGACGCTCGCCCCACCCGACCAGGAAATGTACTTCGAGCGGGAGCAGTTAGAGCAGGTGGTTCTGAACTTACTCGATAATGCCACTAAGTTCACGCCGAAGGCGGGCCAGATCGATGTCAGGGGATACTCGTGTTTCTGGGACCGCCGCGAGAACAGGGTTCAGAGGCCGATTGAAAAGGAGCGCCGTTCTAGTGAAAGGCCGATGCCCAACGCTTATCGGGTAGACGTGCGCAACACGGGGCCGGCCATACCGGAGGAGCGCCTGGGCCGGATTTTTGAGGAGTACGCAACATACGGCAGCAACCACAGTTTCGGAAGCGGCCTTGGGCTGGCCATCTGCAAGGTAATTGTGCAACAACACAGAGGGCGGATTTGGGCGGAGAACACCGAGGGGGGGCCAATGCTCTCGTTTATGGTTCCCCTTGCGCCCGAGGGTTACGCGACGGTACATGAGGGCATGGGAGCGACAGTGAATCAAGCGAGCGGAGCGAGTTTATCATAATGACAACCGAAAAACACGAGCGAACAATCCTGGTGGGTGACGATGAGCCTGAATGCCGCCAGTTTCTGGAGATGGCTCTGCGCTATCAGGGCTATGGGGTGGAGTTGGCCGAAGACGGGCAGGAAGTCTTGAATTGTCTTCAGGCGAATCGGGCGGTGTCGGCGGTCGTCCTGGACTTCTTTATGCCCGGCAAAAACGGCCTCGATACTCTGCGGGAGATTCGGTCGCGAGATTGGGATCTGCCGGTCATCATGGTATCGGGCGCGCCGGCGCCGGTGAACATCGTGGAAGCCATGAAGAGCGGCGCCAACGGGTTTCTGGGGAAGCCCCTGGACCATGGGGACCTCCGTACGGCCATCGAGAAAGCGGTCCAAGGGCGGCCGGAACGGGAGGCCGTCGCCGGGCGATGGAGCCAGGGCATGCGGGAACTATACGCGATGGCGGACCAGATTGGACGTTCCGAGGCGCCGGTTCTGATCCAGGGAGAGACCGGTTCCGGCAAGGAAGTGCTCGCGCACTATCTGCACTCGCTTTCGCCGCGCGCCAACCGGCCGTTCGTCAAACTGAACTGCGCCGCCCTGCCTGCCGAACTGGTGGAAAGCGAGTTGTTCGGCTACGAGCGCGGGGCGTTCACCGGAGCATTCCAGCGCAAACCCGGCATGTTCGAACTGGCCGACGGAGGAACCCTGCTGCTGGACGAGATCGGCGACATGGATTTCAAGCTCCAGGCCAAGCTCCTGCAGGTATTGCAGGACCACGAATTCCAGCGGTTGGGAGGCAAGGAGACGGTGCGGGTGGACGTGCGGGTGATCGCGGCCACGCATAACGATCTGGAGAAATCCATCGCGATGGGCGCATTCCGGCAAGACCTTTACTACCGGTTAAACGTAGTAAGCCTCTGCGTGCCGCCGCTCAGGGACCGCAAGGAGGATATCGTCCCGTTGACGCAGCTCCTGATGCGGAAGTACGCTCCCGACGAGGTTTCTCTTCCAGAGATCACGCCGGCGTTACTGCAGTCGATGTTGCAGCACGATTGGCCGGGAAACGTGCGCGAGTTGGAGAACGTTGTCCGCAAGCTGCTGGTGCTGCGGTCTCCGGACCTGGTCGCACAGGATCTGAGGGCGCGGGCGGCGCGCAGAATCCTCACCGCAGCGCAGGCTTTGCCTCTGCCGGCCAACACGGTAGCAGGAGAATCCCCGATTCTGGAACAAGTGACGCAGGCCAAGGAACAGGCGGAAACGGAAGCGATTCTAGCGGCGCTGAATAGCACACGCTGGAACCGGAAGAGGACCGCCAATTTGCTGAAGATCGACTACAAGGCTCTGCTGTACAAGATGAAGAAACTGGGGATCGAGCACAAATTCGACGTGCGGCCGGCGGTGCGCGGGGCGGCGGTACAGGAAGAATAGAGAACGGCCGGTTCGGGCGCGGGCGTTATTCAGAAGTGTCCACACTCAATCAGAAGTTTTATTCCGATTTCAGGCTGCGGTAAACGGCCGGGCCGCCGGGATAGGCGCCGGGTCCACGGCGCGGCGCATCTCCGATCCGCAATTACCTTTAAGGAATGCCGGCCCCCGGCGGGACGAGTTGGCGGGCAAGCCGGCACGGCAAGGGACCCCCGAAGCTCCGGTACCGCAGTTCACTCCACCGAGAGATGAGAGATAATGGTTAGTAAATCTCCCAAATGGATGCATTTTGTTCGGGTTAGGTTGAGGCGGGAAACAAATTGCAACGCTTTGACCGTGGCGGCGTCCAAAAAGAGAAAGGGCTAGAGGATAGTCTTTAATGGTTCAGACGGCGGTGCGGGTTCTCATCCTGTTCGTGGGTATCGGGGTGTGCGCATTCGGACAGGAGCAACCTGTGCCGGTGACGCTTCCCACGGCCCCGCAAACGGAAGGGGGAGCGAATTCGCCGGCCGATATTCAGGGCACGGAACCGCCCGGCGGCAAGCGCGTGTTCGGCGTGCTGCCGAACTACCGGACAGCGGACTCGTCTCTTGAAGGCACGGTGCTGAAGCCGGGCCAGAAGCTCACGATCGCGGCCAAGGATTCGTTCGACTATCCGCTGGTGTTGCTGGCTGCAGGGTTGGCGGGATTGGGGCAGTGGACCGATCAGGATCCCGACTTCGGGCAGGGGATGAAGGGTTTCGGGCACCGGCTGATTACCAACTATGCGGACCAATCGATGGGAAACATGTTCACGGAGGGCGTGTTTCCGGTGCTGCTGCACGAAGATCCGCGATACTTCCGGCGCGCCGAAGGACCCAAACTGAAGCGCGTGGGCTACGCATTGACGCGCGTGATTGTGACCCACAAGGATTCGGGGGGCGACCGGTTCAATTATTCGGAATGGATTGGAAATGCGTGCGCGACGGCGATCTCGAACGCGTATTATCCCGATAACCGGAACGTCCTGGGTAATGTGGAGAAGCTGCTGGAAGAGGTGGGTACCGACGCGGGGTCGCAGGTGCTCAAGGAATTCTGGCCGGATATCAAGAGGAAGTGGTTCACTAAGAGCAGTGGACCGAAATCGTAAGAGGAAGTAAGCCTCGGCCCTCGATAAAGTCGGCTCGACAGCCGACTCTGCAAGCCTGGCGGCTTGCGCCACTGCCCTACCTTGGGGCCATGGCGAGGCCGGCGGCTCCTACTATGCCGGATTTGTCGGCGACTTGCTGCTCGACTATGGGGACGTCACGGCCGAGGAGGCCGCGGGTGCGCTCCCAGGTTTCCTCCTGGAGCGGCGCGAGGAGTTCCTGGCCGGCGTCGGCGACGGGCCCTCCGACGATGACCACCTCAGGGTCGAACACATGCAACAGGCCGGACAGGGCGGCGGCAAGTTTGTGAATGGCCGTGTCGACGACTTCGCGAGCTAGGGCATCGCCTTCGGAGGCGGCCAGGAAGACGGTGCGGCAGGTGGCGAGCTGGGGCTGCTCGCGGAAGAGGCGCGTCAAGGTGGAGGAGCAGCCGCGATGCACGGCGGCGTGGGCGGCGCTCTCAATGGCGCGCGCGGAGAACACGGTTTCGAGGCAGCCGCGATTGCCGCAGGAGCAGATGGCGCCATCGGGTTCGACGGTGATATGGCCGAGCAAGCCGGCGACGCCTGAATGGCCGCGGAGCATCTGGCCGTTGACGATCGCAGCGCCGCCGACGCCGTTTCCGAGAGTCAGCATGAGGACGTCACGGAGGCCGCGCGCGGCGCCCCAGACCATCTCGCCGGCTAGCGCGACGCGGGCATAGTTATCGGCGAAGACGGGCACGGGCGCCTCGGCGGGGAGGCCGACGAGATCGCTCAAGCGCACGCCTTCGAGATAATGGAGGGCTCCGGGGAGGAGGTCGACGCGGGTGCTATCGGGATCGATGACGCCTTTGCAGCCGACGCCGACTCCGGCGGGGGACTCGGTGGCGTCGATGAGCCAGCGGACGGCCTTGTCGAGCTCGAACTGAAAGGCATCGAGGTCGGAAGGGGTACGGAGGCTGCGGGATGCGAGGATGGCGCCCGACTCATCCACCATGCCGGCCTTAATCTGAGATCCACCGATATCGATGCCGAGGATCACCATCGGTTCTTAGTGTAGCTTAGAGCGGCCGGTCTGTTGTATGCTGGCGCCAATGGACACTTGGGATCCGGCGTTGTACCAGGAGAAGCACGCGTTCGTGTGGAAGTACGGCGAGGAGCTGGTGGGTCTGCTGGAGCCGCGGCCGGGCGAGCGGATTCTGGACGTGGGGTGCGGACCGGGGCAATTGACGGCGCTGATTGCGGCCGCGGGGGCGGAGGTGACGGGCATCGATAGCTCGGAAGCCATGATCGCGGAGGCGCGCAAGAACTATCCGGCGCTGCGCTTCGAACATGTGGATGCGAGCCGCATGAAGTACGACCGGGAGTTCCATGCGGTGTTTTCGAACGCGGCGCTGCACTGGATTCGCGACGCGGGGGCGGCGGCGTCGGGGATGGCGCGCGCGCTTCTGCCGGGAGGGCGGATGGTGGCGGAATTTGGCGGAAAGGGAAACGTGCAGCAGTTGCAGGACGCCATCGTGCGGGCGCTTAGCGCGTTCCGCGTGAAGACGCCGGAGATCCCCTGGTTTTATCCGGGGGTTGGGGAGTACGCAAGCATGTTGGAGCGGCACGGCCTGGAGGTGAATTATGCGGCGCTATTCGAGCGGCCGACGGCGCTTCCGGGCGGGCTGGGGGACTGGATCGGAATGTTTTGGGGGCGAGTGCTGACGGTGGTGGGCGCGGAACGGAGGGAGGCGTTCATCAGGCAGGTGGAAGAGTACGCGCGGCCGGCGCTTTGGAGGGACGGAGAGTGGTTTGCGGATTATCGGAGGCTTAGGATTACGGCTAAGAAGGGGTAGGGGCTTCCGCGATTACGCCCTGGCGAGCGCAGTGCGGTAATATAAGCGGCGCTATGCCGAGAGTCACAGCGAAAGACCGAAAGGACCCGGATGTCGCCGGGGAGGTTCTCGAAACAGTTTTCGCGGGAGCCAGCCACGCCTCGAGGCGAAGCTTCTTTGACTTCCTCGCAAAGGACGTCGAGATCCTCGCGTCGGAGCACAATGATCGTTGGGGCATCACGCTCTTCGATTGGGGCCTGCGCCTGAATGTCGGCTGGGTTCAGTGCCTCGTGCTGGACTCCGGCGCGTTGCGGGTCCTGGTCCATGCGGAGGACGTCCGCCCATCGATTAAGCTGGACGGCGACAGCTATGCGAAGGCTCCGGGCTGCGACTTGACGACGGTGCGGCTTGAAAACGTCCCAAAGGTCCTGCCATCCCTGGAGAAAGCGCACAGGGCGGCCCTCTCATCCGCCGCAGGGTGGGCGTCCCCTCCGAATATCCGTGGCGCGCACTCGGTTGGCGTGACGAAACTGCTGTCCCTGCGCGATCCCGATTACGTGTCCTCGCGCCCGCACAGCCCGGCGGCGGCCCTGCCAGTTTATGAGGAAGGGAGGCCGGTCGCCGCGCTGTTTACGCGCTTCGAGCGCGACCCGCGGGCCCGCAAGGACTGCATCGCGCATTATGGATTGCGCTGTTCCGTATGCGAGATGAGCTTCGGCGAGTGTTATGGCGAGACGATGAGAGACCTAATCCATGTCCATCACGTCGTTCCAGTATCGGAAGCCGGCTCAGGACACCAAACCGATCCGGTGAGGGACCTCAGGCCTGTGTGCCCTAATTGCCATTCCGTAATCCACCGGAGCGCCCCTCCACTGACCATTGACGAGGCGCGTGTCTTGTTGTCGGCGGCGAGGGGAGCGTGATGAAAGGGAGACCGCAATCGAGAGTTAAGGCCGTCAGCAACCTGCCCAAAAGCAGGCGTCCGGATACGACGCTTGACGAGCGCCAGCTAATGGCGAAGGGCGCGCGTCGCGCCGCTATCATTGCCGAGGAGCGCAGTCACGCGGCTCGCTGGCACTTCCTCAGCTTCGCTGGCGAGACGAGCTTTCTGGGCGGCGCTATTGTGCGGTCCTACGGCTTCCTGACGTCCGTTCAGCGCGCCAGCGACCTTGGCATAAACCCGGGCGGGGAAGTCATGTGCACCCAGATCCCGCGGAAGGATGTCTGGAGGGTTCCGGCGGACCTACGCAACAGGCTCCTGTCGGAAGAGGAGGTCCGCGAGAGGCTGGACGGTCGAAGGGTGTGTGAAGAGCCGAGGGCAGTCACTGTGGTTGTTAGCGGCAGGCGTAGGAAGACGGTTTATTAAGGCGGGGAAAAGACAAACGCAGACGACAAAAGGCGATCGTCTGCGCCACCTTCACTTGGCGGGTTCTCTATGAGTAGCACGGTTGAAAACCTCTCGTGACGTCATTTCGGGGGCTAAAGCCCTGATAACTATGCCTCTCGCGGCACGGCTGAAGCCGTGCCCCGATACAAAGCGTGAACCGAGCCGTGGAGGCAAAGCCGTGCCCTGATACGAAGCGTGAGCCGGCACAACGGGTTTCATCCGTTTTGCACAGGTACGGTTACAGGATGTAGCGGCTTAGGTCCTGGTCTTTTACGATGTCGGCTAGTTGCTTACGGACGTAGGCGGCGTCGACGCGGACGGTTTTCTTTTTGAGGTCGGGGCCTTCGAAGGAAACCTCTTCGAGCATCTTCTCCATGATGGTGTGGAGGCGGCGGGCGCCGATGTTCTCGGAGCTTTCGTTGACCTGGGCGGCGAATTTGGCGACCTCGGCCAGGGCGTCGTCGGTGAGGAGGAGCTTGATGCCTTCGGTTTCGAGGAGGGCGGTGTACTGCTTGGCGAGGGCGTTTTTGGGTTCCTTGAGGATGCGGATGAAATCCTCGACGGTGAGGGACTTCAGCTCGACGCGGATGGGGAAGCGGCCCTGGAGCTCAGGGATCATGTCGCTGGGCTTGGAGACGTGGAAGGCGCCGGCGGCGATGAAGAGGATGTGGTCGGTGCGGACCATGCCGTAGCGGGTGTTGACGGTGGTGCCTTCGACGATGGGGAGGATGTCGCGCTGGACGCCCTCGCGGCTGACGTCGGGGCCGTGGCCGGATTCGCGGCCGGCGATCTTGTCGATTTCGTCGAGGAAGATGATGCCGCTGGTTTCGACGCGCTCGAGGGCCACGCGGGTGACCTGGTCCATATCGATGAGCTTCTGTTCCTCTTCCTGGACGAGGTAATCGAGGGCTTCGGCCACGCGCATTTTGCGGCGGCGGGTCTTCTGGCCGAAGAGGTTGGGGAGCATGTCCTTGATGTTGATGCCCATTTCCTCGATGCCGGCGTTGGTGGTGATCTCGAAGGAGGGGGCGCGATCCTTGACTTCGATTTCGACGAGGCGTTCGTCGAGCTTGCCTTCGCGGAGGCGTTCGCGGAGCTTTTCGCGGGAGCGTTCGGCGCTTTCGCTGGGCTCGGGCTGGGGCGGCATGAGGAGATCGAGGAGGCGGTCCTCGGCGTTCATTTCGGCGCGGTCGGAGACCTCATCGAGGCGCTCTTCGCGGACCATGTCGATGGAGATATCGACGAGGTCGCGGATCATGGATTCGACGTCGCGGCCGACGTAGCCGACTTCGGTGAACTTGCTGGCTTCGACTTTGAGGAAGGGCGAATTGGCGAGGCGGGCAAGGCGGCGGGCGAGTTCGGTTTTGCCGACGCCGGTGGGGCCGATCATGAGGATGTTCTTGGGCATCACCTCTTCGGCCATTTCGGGGGCGAGTTTCTGGCGGCGGATGCGATTGCGAAGGGCGATGGCGACGGCGCGCTTGGCATCGGCCTGACCGACGACGTGCTTGTCGAGTTCGCGCACGATTTCGCGGGGGGTCAGCTCATCGAGGAGCGGCTCCTCATCGACCGATTGGGCTGGCAGGTAGATCACCATTACTCCAACTCCTCAAGCGTGACCTGGTCGTTCGTGTAGATGCAGATTTTGGCGGCGATGGCCATGGCTTCCTCGGCGATCTTGCGGGCGGAGAGGTTGGTATGGCGCATCAGCGCGGTGGCCGCGGCCATGGCGAAGGGACCGCCGGAGCCGATGGAGGCGATGCCGTCGTCGGGTTCGATGACGTCGCCATTGCCGCTGACGAGGTAGGTCATTTTGGCGTCGGCCACCAGCAGAAGGGCCTCCAGATGGCGCAGGACGCGGTCGGTGCGCCATTCCTTGGCGAGCTCGACCACGGAGCGCGGGAGGTTGCCGTTGAACTGCTCGAGTTTGGACTCAAAGCGGGCAAAGAGGGCGAAGGCATCGGCCGTGGAGCCGGCGAAGCCAGCGAGGATCTTGTCGTTATAGAGGCGGCGCACCTTGTGGGCGGTGCTCTTGATGACTTCCTGGCCGAGGGTGACCTGGCCGTCGCCGGCCATAACCACTTTATCGTTGCGGCGGACGCAGATCACCGTAGTCGATCGGATTCGTTCTTTCATTATTGTGTGTGCTACCAGTCTAACGCGTCACACGGCGGAGGATGGTAGGCGCAGGGGTCTGACCGCCGGCGCCTCCGCGACCGCCGCGTCCGCCGCCCGGGCCGCCGGCTCCGAAGGACTGATCGGTGCCGTTTGGCGCGGGTCCGATGGCGGGGCGCGGACCGGTTTCAGGGGGAACGGGCGGAGCGCCGATGCGTTCGGCGTCGCTGCCGCGCCCGGCCGGACCGCCGGTTCTGCGCAACTCAACGCGGTCCGCGGTGACCGTGCCGGTGTAGGCAGTGGTTCCGGTGCGGAAGGAGATATTGGCGCCGTCGATCTTGCCATCTTCGATGGTTCCGCCGGCGGAACCGCCGCCACCGGGGCCGAATCCGCCGCCGCCCGAGGATTCTATCGAGCCTGTGAGCGTATTGCCGTCCTGACGGAAGGAGTAGACCGTGTCGACGTTGGCGCCGGCAAGAGCCATGGGGTTGCCGCCCGTGGCGTCGGCGACTACGGCTGTGGGCCTCCAGAGGCCGGTGATGCCTGGACCCTTGGGAACCTCGCGCTCCCAGGGCGCGATCTGCGGGCGAAGTTTCACAGCCTTGGCGGTAATGGTGGCCGATGCCGCGGTGAGACCCGGCGAGGTGGCCTGAACTGAGAGTGTGCCGGCGGACTTGCTGGACTGGACAAGGGCCATGCACAGGCCGGCGAAGGCCTTGCGCGAGGAACCGCGGACGGGATCGTGATCGGTGGGATCGCCGTTGGCGCTTCCAATGACCGCGCCCGGACCGGTCACCTTGAAGGCGATCTGGTTTTCAGTAATCGGGACGGTGCGGCCCTGGGCGTCCTGCACTTCGGCGGTGACGACGGCGACATCTTCGCCATCGGCGGAGAGCTCCGGACGGTCGACTCGCATGACGATTTTGGCGGCGGGGCCGGTGGTTTCGCGCTTGGCGGTCATTACCTGCTGGCCGCCTTTGAAGCCGCGCGCCTCGATGGTTCCGGGAGCGTAGGCGACGTTCCAGGAGAGATGCTGGTCCTTGACCATGTCCTTGGCGCCCTGGCTCTGGCCGTTGAGGAACAGCTCGACGCGGTCCAGGTTGGAGTGGACCCAGACCGAGATCAACTGGCCTTCAAGCCCCGGCCAGTTCCAATGCGGGAAGACGTGCAGAACCTGCTTGTTGGTCCACCAGGACTGGTAGTAGTAGAAGGTGTCCTTGGGGAATCCGCAGACGTCGATGACGCCATACTGCGAGCTGATGTTGGGCCACCCGTAGGGGGATGGCTCGCCGCGGTAGTCGAAGCCGGTCCAGATGAAACCGCCAGAGATGTACGGGCGCGCGCTGACGAAGCGCCACCAGCCTTCGGCGGAACCGCGGCCGGTGGTGGTGTAGGGATCGTAGGAGGAGACCGTGCCTTTTGCGCGGTCGGTTACGTAGGCGCCGCGCGTGCTGACGGCGCTGACGTTTTCGGTTCCCATGATGGGGATTGTCGGATGGGACTTGTGGTAGGCTTCGGCGAGCGGGTCGCCGTAGTTGTAGCCCATGACGTCGCAGACGGCGAGTCCGCCGCGGCCGGGTTCGCCCATGGGCGGCGGCGCGATGGAGATGAACCGGGAGGGGTCATGCTCCTTGCCGACGCGCTTCATGGAGGTGAGCAGCTTCAAGCCGGTATCGGTGACGGCAATGCCTTCTTCGTTGCCCATCGACCAGACGAGCACGCTGGGATGGTTGCGATTCTCACGGACCAGGTTTTCGAACTGGGAGAGACCGTCCGGGTTCGAGGACAACATGCGGGTCTCACAGAGGACCAACATGCCGAGCTCGTCGCACGCGTTGAGCAGCTCCGGGGTGGGCGGATTGTGCGAGGTGCGGATGCCGTTGCAGCCCATCTGCTGGAGCGTTCGCACGCGGAAATACTGGACGGCGTCGGGGAGGGCGACGCCGACTCCGGCGTGGTCCTGGTGGTTGCAGGTGCCTTTGATCTTGACGGGCTTGCCATTGAGCAGGAGGCCGCGGTCGGGGTCGAAAACGGCGTCGCGAATGCCGAAGCGGGTTTCGTAGCGGTCGGTGATGGCGCCGGCGGTTTCGATTTCGGTGACGAGCTTATACAGATTGCGCTCTTCGAGCGACCACAGGGCCGGCTGCTTGAGAACGACCTGCTGATTGTAGGCGCGCTCTCCGAATTCGTCGATGGAGGCGGGCACGGTGGAGGCCTTTCCGGCTTCTTTGCCGGCGGGGTCGAGCAGGGTGGAGATGACGCGCACGTTTTGCGCGCCCTTGCCGGAGTTTTCGACCTCCGTCTTGATGGAGACGGTGGCGGCGCCTGCCTGGACCTTGGCGGAGGCGAGGGTACCCCACTTCTTCACGTGGACGGGAGCGGTTTTGACCAGCCAGACGTGGCGGTAGAGGCCGGCGCCTTCATAGAACCAGCCGTCGCTGAGGGTTGCGTCGACGCGGACGAGGAGGACATTGCGTTCGCCGGGGAGGGCGAAATCGGTGAGGTCGTAGCTGAAGGCGTCGTAACCGCCGGAGTGGCGGCCGATGTAATAGCCGTTGAAGACGAGCAAAGTGTCGCGGTAGGAGCCGTCGAACTCGATGGAGATGCGGCGGCCGGCGTCGGAGGCGGGGAGTTCGAAAACGCGGCGATACCAGCCGACGCTGGTTTCGGGATACTCGCGGCCGAGGGGGTAGGAGCCTTTGCTGGAGAGGTTGGCATCGTTGGTGAAGGGAAGGTCGATGGCCCAATCGTGGGGGAGATCGACGGCTTTCCAGTCGGCGTCGTCATAGGCGAGGTTGCTGGGGGAAAGGAAGCCGCCGCTTTTCTGGAATCCGCCGGCGCGGCCGAGGCCGAAGCCGAAATCCTTGGTGGCGTCGTTGGCGTGGCCGAAATGGAAGCGCCAGCCGAAATCGAGGAGAGCGCGCTCGCGGGGCGACTGCGCGCCGGATGCGGGCGGGGCCGGCGTTTGGCCGGGTTGGGCGGCGGCGGCCACTCCGGGAATGGTTACGGCGGTGGCGGCGGGGAGGGCCATGCCGGTTTTCAGGACGTCGCGACGGGTCCACGTGCTCATCGGTTATCTCCTTGTCGAGGCCGGCTCCGGGGCCGGGGTGGAACGCTATTACAGCACAGTTGGGGGTGGGACAGGGGAAATAGCCACGGAAATAGCCACGGAGAATGCCGGCGTGGACGCCGGCACCGCAGGCCTGGAGGCCCACGCCACGAGAACGATCAGAATGAAGAAGGCAGACGGGCCCACGAAAGACGTGGGCGCCCCGGTCCGCCCCACCTAACGGGGCTTGTGGGCGCTCCTGGCCTTGAGGTTGAGGGCGACGGCGGCGCGGATGAGATCCTTCAGGGCCGATTCATTCACCTTTTCGTGTTCGTGGATGTCAATGGCGCGCCGGACGTGGCCATCGAGGCTGGAGTTGAAGAGGCCGGCGGGGTCCTTCAACTCAGCGCCCTTGGCGAATGTCATCTTGACGGCGGTTTTGTAGGTTTCTCCCGTGCAGACGATGCCGGCGTGGGAAAAGACGGGAGTGCCCATCCACTTCCACTCTTCGACGATCTCAGGGTCTGCCTGGTGAATGATCTGGCGGACCTTTGCGAAGGTCTTCGCGCGCCAGTCGCCGAGGGAGTCGATTCTGGCATCGATTAGTGCGGAGGCCGATTCCGGCGGAACGGTTTTCTTCATGTACGGCTCCAGTTGGGCGTTTCGACGCCGAATTGTTTGGCGTACTCGAGGTTCAATCGCTGCCAGTCGAACTTCATGGCCTCGACGCCGAGGATGGGGCCGATGGGAGCTTCGCCGAGGAGGCGATCGAGCACATCGAGACAAATGTGCCAGCCGGCGGCGCCCCACGCGATGAAGCGGCGATCGATTTTGTGCGACAGCGTCAGGCGCGTGCCGGCGCCCGAGGCTTGGAGTTCCCAACGCATATCGCCGTACTCAAGCAGGCTGGGAGCGTCGGCGCGAGTCACTTCTGTTTCCGAAGGCCGCTGTGGGCCTCCCACCCAGGTGAGATTCACGGTTCCAACCGTACCCAGGCTGGCATCGACGACGAAGGGGGCCCATTCGCGCAGATGGGCCGGGTCGGTAAGCGCCTGCCAGACTTTTTCGGGTGAGTGGCGCAGTTCCCTGACGAGAATGAGCGTCCACTTATCTCCGTCTTTGCGTACCTGCGCTCCGCTGGCCGGGCCCGGTACGTAGCGGTCGCGATCGGTCATCATCTTCTTCTTTCTCCGTCTGCCCTACCAGCGCATCAACTGGGTGACCTGAATGAGATTGCCGCAGGTGTCGTTCAGCATGGCGATCTTGGACGCGGTCACGTCTTTGGGCGGCATGGTGAACTCGGCGCCGTGCGTTTTGATACGCTCGTAATCGGCCTGCAGGTCGTCGGTGAAAAACATGGCGGCAGGCTGGCCTTGCTGGAAAAGGGCCTGTTGATAGGCTTTGGCGGGCGGGTTGTTATTGAGCGCCAGTTGCAGCTCGGTCCCGTCCGGGTCCTCCGGCGAGGCGACGGTGAGCCAGCGATACGGCCCCTGGCTGAAATCGGCCTTCTTCACGAAGCCGAGCACATCGGTATAGAAGTGCAGGGCTTTTTCCTGGTCGTCGACGAACACGTTGGTCACTTTGATTTTCATTTGGTTTCTCCTTGTTATGTTCGCGGTTTGGGCCGCGCCGTTTTTTCCCTGTCTTTATTTTTCGCCGGAGTTGACCGATCCATGCGATCGAGGTGGCGTTCGAGGGCATCCACGTGAGCGGACCAGAACCGGCGGAACTGCGCCATCCACGCGTCGACTTCCTGAAGCGGTTCAGGCCTGAGCCGGTAGAGACGGCGCTGCGCGTCGATGGTGGATTCCACGAAACCGGCGTCGCGGAGCACGCGGAGGTGCTTGGAGACGGCCGGCTGCGGCATGCGAAGCTGCCGCTCGATCTCTCCAACGGATTGTTCGGAGGAGACCAGGAGGCTCAGTATCGCCCGGCGGTTCGGCTCGGCGATGATCTCGAATACAGACGCCACACTTTTGATATACTTCGCAAGGCATATACCTGTCAAGGCATATTATAACGACGGCCCGAGGCAGCGTGAGTTGGCGCACAGTCGAGGGGCGCGGCGAGTGCGTTTTCCGACTGTGAATCGAAACTCCGGCGGGGCTAAGGCGCAACGTTCGGGCAATTAGCCCGATGGAGGCTTGTCCCGCACCCCATGAAGGTGCAACAATGCCTGAAAGCACCTGGGAGGGGTATGAGCTCGCTTGTTCTTAAGAGTACAGGTATGCCTGGCGTCCACGCCGCGGTTGGCGCGTTCGCAATCTGCTTTTGCTTTTGTTTTGGAGCACGGGGACAAACCGATGGAGCATCCTTGATGTCCCCAAGCATCGCCGCATGGGGCGACTCACTCACCTATGGAAACGAGGACGGCACCGGGGTGAGCTACCCTGGCGTGGTCAGTTCCTTGCTGGGCGCGCCGGTTTACAACGGCGGCGTAGGAGGGCAGAACTGCGCCGAGATCCAGGCGGACTTCTTTGCCGGAACGGGCGAGCTGAACGACTTGACGCTCATCTGGGCGGGCCGGAACGACGTACCGGGCGGGACAACCTCGACGGTTCTCGCGTGCATTCAGACCATGGTCGCCGCGTTGCCGGTCCCCAAGCGGTTCCTGGTACTCTCCGTTTTGAATTCGGGCGCGGAACCGGCCGGCAGTCCGAACTACGACGCCATCATCAAGCTAAACGGGTCTCTGGCGGCGGCCTTCCCCAGCAACTACCTGGACGTGCGATCCATGCTGGTGGCGAAATACAATCCCGCGCTTGCGCAGGACGCGATCGATAACGCCAACGACGCGCCGCCCACCTCGCTGCGGTTCGACATCCTTCATTTGAACGCCGCCGGCTACACCGACGTGGCGGGTTGGGTGGCAGCGTGGATCCAGTCGCACGGCGGAGTGACCGGTTCGTTGGCCCAGTTGGCGTCGGGGGGCCTGTGGAACACCACGATCACGTTGGTCAACACCAGTTCCATGCCCACGGAGGTGCTGTTGAACTTTTTCGACAATAACGGCGGCTCCCTGTCTTTGCCGCTGGTCTTTCCGCAGACTTCTTCCGCACCGGTGCAGGCCGCGTCTCTCGATGAGACCATCGCCGCCGGCGGGGAGTTGACGATCCAGACGGCGGGATCGGCCAGCCAGCCAACACAGGAGGGCTGGGCGCAGTTCCTTAGCAACGGGGCCATTGCCGGGTCGGCTGTTCTTGTCTGGCCGACCGCGGCGGGTCCGCAGGCAACGGCGTTGCAGTTCGAGACACGCGACCCGGCAGCGTTTGTATTGTGGTTCGACAACACAGGCGGCAACGCCACAGGGATGGCGGTGGCGAATCTCACGAATCAGGCCGTCACAGTGCCGGTGATTCTGCTTGACGACGCGGGCGCGAGCTTGGGAACATCGTCGCTTAGCCTTCCCGCGTATGGCCACGAGTCATTCATGCTCGCCGACCCGGATTTCGGCTACTACCCGGTGACGGCCGGCAAACGCGGAACGATGGAATTCGATACGCCGCCTGGCGGGCAGATCTCCACAATGGGCATCGGTGCGGCGCCGGGCGGCGCGATTACGAACATCCCGGTGGTTGCCAAGTGAGGGCGCGGGGGGCGGCCGGCGTGGTGGCGCCCGGAGTCTTGAAATCGCCTTCAAATCCGCGGCGGAAAGAAGAAGGCAGGCTAGGAGGCCCGCCCCACCGGAATCCTATCCATCTCGATAGACTTTGATGCCTTCGTCATGCTAGAGTGGAATCTGCACGATGGCGCGCCTCAGTTACCTCAGTACCCTGGAAGCCGAAAGCATCCACATCATTCGGGAAGTGGCTTGCGAGTTCCAGAATCCGGTGATGCTGTACTCGGTCGGGAAGGATTCGTCGGTGATGCTGCGACTGGCGCAGAAGGCCTTTTATCCGGCCCCGATTCCCTTCCCTGTGCTGCACGTGGATACCAGCTACAAGTTCCGTGAAATGATCGAGTTTCGCGACTGGTACACGGCCAAGGTCGGGGTGAAGCTGATTGTCCACACGAACCGGGAGGCGCTCGACGCCGGCGCGACGCCTTTTCGGCTGGGCACGGCGCGGTGTTGCGGGCTGCTAAAGACACAGGCGTTGCTGGACGCTCTGCGGGAGGGCGGTTTCGACGCGGCATTCGGCGGCGCGCGGCGCGACGAGGAGAAGTCCCGCGCCAAGGAGCGGATTTACTCGTTCCGCGACTCACGCGGCCAGTGGGACCCCAAGAACCAGCGTCCGGAGTTGTGGAACCTGTACAACGGGCGCGTGGACCCCGGCGAGAGCATACGGGTTTTTCCGCTCTCCAACTGGACCGAACTGGATGTGTGGGAATACATTCATGCCGAGGATATTCCGGTTGTGCCGCTGTATTTCGCCAAAGAGCGGTGGGTGCTGGAGCGCGGCGATTCGCTGATTTCGCTGGAGCAGGATTTCGTGCCGCGCCTGCCCGGCGAGAAACCCACGCTGGTGCGGTGCAGGATGCGGTCGCTCGGATGCTCGCCGTGTACCGGCGCGATACGCTCGGACGCGGACACGGTACCCAAGATTGTCGAAGAACTGATTGGATTCCGCCGCTCGGAACGCGAGAACCGGGTGATCGATTTCGACCAGGATGGCTCGATGGAGATCAAGAAGCGGGAGGGGTACTTCTGATGGCGACCGTGCCGGAAGCGCAGATCTTCGAGATCGAGCAATTCCTGGAAGAGGAGCGCGAGAAGGACCTGCTGCGGTTCACCACGGCGGGCAGCGTGGACGATGGCAAGTCGACTCTCATCGGGCGGCTGCTTTACGATTCGCGCAATGTTTACGAGGACCAGGTGCGGTCGGTGACGAAGGCGTCGGTGAACGGCTCGGCCGGGCCGATCGACTTTTCGCTGCTGACGGACGGGCTGCGCGCCGAGCGGGAGCAAGGCATCACCATCGACGTGGCGTACCGCTATTTTGCCACCGCGCGCCGCAAGTTCATCATCGCGGACACGCCGGGCCACGAGCAGTACACACGGAACATGGCGACGGGCGCGTCCACGGCGGATTTGGCGATTATCCTGATCGACGCGCGCAAGGGCGTGCTGCCGCAATCGCGCCGGCATACGTTTATCGCATCTCTGCTGGGCATACGGCGGCTGGTGGTGGCGGTCAATAAGATGGACCTGGTGGATTACGACGAAGGGGTCTTCGATGCGATTCGCGCGGAGTTCCTGGAGTGGCATCCTCACCCGGACCAGTGCTATTTTCTGCCGTTGAGCGCGCTGGCGGGCGACAACGTGGTGGGGCGCAGCCGCAACATGCCGTGGTTCAGCGGACCGGCCCTGCTCGAGTACCTGGAGACCGTCGAGACCGGGGCGCAGGCCGCCGCGATCGACCAGCCTTTTCGGTTCCCGGTGCAGCGAGTGATCCGCCCGAACCAGGATTTTCGAGGCTACGCGGGCCAGATCTGTTCCGGAACGGTGCGCCCCGGCGACGAGGTTTGCGCGCTGCCTTCGGGCCGGCATTCGCGCATCAAGACCATCACGACCTTCAACGGCGACCTGGAGGCGGCGTTCGCACCGATGTCGGTCACGCTCACGCTTGAAGACGAGCTGGATTTGAGCCGCGGCGACATGC
>CAYWHA010000061.1:0-31247 GCA_964457555.1 uncultured Solibacteraceae bacterium | reverse complement strand
TGGCTGCCCGCCCGCAGATGCCTCGACAACCAGTCCGTAATGCCGATGACTTCGGCGCTCCGTTGTGGATGGGTAAGCAGCCCCAACGGGCCGGAATCCAGGAAGAGGAAAGGAATCACGGATAGATCGGCAGTTCGCCAGCCAGCGTCCGGGTTTCGTTCATCGCCTTCTTGAACTCGGACAACTCGCGCTCGGCGGCGCGGATCTCGTCTACGTTATCGGTGGCGTCGTCAAGGCGCCAAGCCGTCAGGAGGTCGAGCGTGGCGGTGTCGATAGCCTCGCGGCCCTGAGCCGGCGGGAGCGGCGGCTTAGTGCTCGCTTCGTTCG
Organism: uncultured Solibacteraceae bacterium; assembly: GCA_964457555.1. Lineage (GTDB taxonomy): Bacteria > Acidobacteriota > Terriglobia > Bryobacterales > Bryobacteraceae > BOG-224. Next base: position 30,920 of record CAYWHA010000061.1, on the reverse strand, counting down.
GCAATTGCGCCTGGCGGTTCACTTCGTCCCACCTCTCGCCACCATCTTACCGCCGAAGCGCTCCGAGATTCCACTTAGGCGAAGTCGCCTGTGCGGGAGGCGGCCAGCATCCCGGATTCTGCGTGTAGGCGAGGGCATCAACCTGACCCCGCGCAACACCGTCTTCAGCGGCAGAGGTTCATGGGGCGACGTGAAGGCTACCGGCGCGGAAGCCTCCGAGTACCTGTCGGTGATTACCGAACACGGCCAGGAGCTAACGTCGCTGCCCTTGCGGGCCCGCCTCCCCGGTAATGTTACTATTTTGGGTACTCCGTCATGGCCAAGATCCCTATCACGGTCGCCCACGGCGACGGCATCGGTCCCGAAATCATGACCGCAACCCTCCGGATTCTGGAAGCCTCCGGAGCGCCTCTTGAAGTCGAAACCGTTGAAATCGGCGAGAAGGCGTACCTCCGGGGCAACCGCGCCGGCATCGAGCCCGTCTCCTGGGAATCGCTGCTGCGCACCAGGGTCTTCCTCAGGGCGCCCATTACAACGCCCGCGGGCGGCGGCTTCCAGAGCCTCAATGTGACCGCGCGCAAGAAGTTGGGCCAGTATGCCAACGTGAGGCCGTGCGTCTCCTACCACCCCTTCATCGAAACCCGCCACCCAAATATGGATGTGGTTGTCATCCGTGAGAATGAAGAGGACGTGTACGCCGGCATCGAGTACCGCATGAGCCCTGAAGTCGCGGCCTCCGTCAAAATCGCTTCGCGGCCAGGCTGCGAAAAGATCGTCTGCTACGCCTTCGAGTACGCCCGCCGCCACAATCGCAAGAAGGTCGCCTGCTTCATGAAGGACACCGTCATGAAGATGACCGACGGCCTGTTCCACCAGGTTTTCAACGAAATCGGCGCGCGTTATCCGGACATCCAAAAGGATGTCTGGATGGTCGACGTCGGCGCCGCGAAACTGGCGGACACGCCGGAAGCCTTCGACGTGATCGTCATGCCCAATCTCTACGGCGATATCCTCTCCGGCGTGGCCGCGCAGATCGCCGGGTCGGTGGGCCTGGCCGGTTCCGCCGATATCGGCGACCGGTGCGCCACCTTTGAGGCCATGCACGGTTCCGCCCCACGGCGCGCCGGCCAAAATCTGGCCAATCCCTCCGGCCTGTTGCTGGGCGCGGTGCTGATGCTGGTGCACATCCATTTGCCGGACGCCGCCGGGCTGGTGCACAATGCCTGGCTGCGCACCATTGAAGACGGAGTTCATACCTATGACGTCTTCACCGAAGGCGTCAGTTCCCGGAAGGTGGGAACCTGCGAATTCGCCGAGGCCGTGATCGCGCGGCTGGGCCAGAAGCCCAATCGGTTGAAGCCGGTGGTCTACGCCGCCGCCACTCCTCCGCCCGAGCCTTTCGCGCCCTCTCCGCGCGCTCCCGTGAAAATGGAACTTCTGGGCGTCGATGTCTTCGTGTACTGGCCGTCGCGCAATGCCGCCGAACTGGCGGCCGCTATCGGCAAGCACGCCGGGTCCGGGATCGCACTGCAAACCATCGACAACCGCGGCGTCAAAGTCTGGCCGGCTGGAGACGCCTGGACGTTCTGCACCGATAGCTTTCGCTGCCGCTTTTTGGCGGAGGCGCCAACCGGCATGGGCCAGATCGTCGCGCTGTTGCAGCGTCTTTCCGATGCGGGGTTCGATATCGTCATGACCGAAACGTTGCGCAATTTCGACGGCCAGCCGGGGTTCACGCTGGTTCAGGGACAATAAGCCATGGAATCTCCTCTAGTAGCCGTGATGATGGGCAGCAAGTCGGATTGGGACGTGATGCGCCAGGCCGCCGCCACGCTCACCACGTTCGGAGTTCCCCACGAGTGCCGCGTGCTTTCCGCTCACCGCACGCCCGCCGAGACGGCGGAGTATGTCAGCCAGGCGGAGTCCCGCGGAATCGAAGTGATCGTGGCGGCCGCCGGCGGGGCCGCGCACCTGGCCGGCGTGTGCGCCGCGCACACCCTGTTGCCGGTGCTCGGCGTTCCCATGGAGAGCGCCTCGCTCAAGGGACTGGATTCGCTGCTATCCACCGTCCAGATGCCCGCCGGGATTCCAGTGGGAACCCTGGCGATCGGGGCGCCGGGTGCGCGCAACGCGGCCCTGCTGGCCATCGCCATCCTGGCCAATAGCCGCCCGGAATTGCGCGAAAAGCTCCGCCGCTTCCGCGCCGATCAAAGAGAGAAGATCCTAGCCGAACCCTCCCTCCAGGACTGAGTGGCGCAAGCCGCCAGGCTTGCGGAGTCGGCTGTCGAGCCGACTTTTCGAGGGCCGGGACCGCTCTCGCCCCTATGCTGTGCCCGCGCCACCCTGCGCCTTGTTCGATTTGCCCCGTGCTATCATAAGATCGACTTACTTCACTGGGAGGATTGAAAACCGATGGGTCCCTTAGGCGTGCCGGAGATGATGGTCATCTTCGTCCTGGCGCTGGTGCTCTTCGGACCGAAGAAATTGCCGGAAATCGGCCGCACATTGGGCAAGGCCTATACCGAATTCCGCAAAGCTTCCGCCGAGTTGAAGAGCACCTTTACGGCCGAAATGGAAAACCTGGAGCGGGAAACCAAAGCGATTACGCAAAGTACCGCCGAGATTCAAAACGACACCTACAATTACGACTATTCCTCGTATCAGTCTCAATATGAGGCGTCGAACGAACCTCCACTGGAAATCACCGCTGCTGCCGACCCTTCCACCGAAAGCGCATCCGCACCTCAGGGCGCCGAATCACCGTTAGCCGAATTGCCGTCCGGCGAATTACCCCCGAGCGAGGCGCCGGAAGGCGTCGTAGCCCGCGGCGCCGAACCCGAGACGCCGGAAAGCCTGGCGCCAAGCCAGGAATCCGCGCAAGCTCTGGACCACGAGACGGTTTCCCCCTCGGCTGAGCACAAAGTCTAACGCATGAGTTTACCGGATGATCCCAAGGGGGCCGGCCGGGCCTCCTCCGTGGCGTCTGTCTCCACGCCATCGTCACTGCTTGCCAAGATCCGCTCCCACCTCGGCGGCGGCGGCGGGGGTATCCTGCCGCCTCCGCCACGGAGCACGGATGAGGAGGACGAAGAGGAAGACATGCTCCGGATGTCCTTCCTCGATCATTTGCAGGAACTGCGCACCCGCATCATCAGAATGCTCCTCGGGCTGCTGGTTGCCTTCCTCGTATGCCTGACCTTCTCTTACCCGGTTTGGACTACCGTTGAGCAGCCGGCAGTCGCTGCTTTGACCACCCTCGGAGTCAAACCGCCGGTGCTGCACACGCTCACCCCGATGGAGGGCTTCAACATCATCTGGTTCTGGATGCCCGTGTTGTGCTCCCTCTTCGTCGCTTCGCCCTGGATTCTGTACCAGGTCTGGGCGTTCATCGCGCCCGGTCTGTACAAGCGCGAACGCCGCTATGCGGTCCCGTTTATCCTCAGCTCGGCCGGCCTGTTCCTCATGGGCGGCGCATTCGCCTATTTTGTCGTCTTCCGCTACGCCCTGACCTTTCTTTTGGGTATTGGAATGGGCAATGGCGTCGAGCCGGTGGTCTCCGTCACCAGCTATTTCGAGCTGTTTGTGAACGTAATGCTGGGTGTCTCATTAGTATTCGAGATGCCGATCCTGATCTTTTTCCTCACCCTGCTCAGGCTCGCCAGCCCCAGCTTCCTCCTGCGGCATAGCCGCTACGCCATCCTGGCGATATTTATTATCGCGGCCATCGTCACCCCGACACCGGACGTTTTCAACCTCATGCTCTTCGCCGTGCCCATGTGCCTGCTCTTCTACATCGGCATATTTGCCAGCTATCTCCTTGTGCTGCATCGCGAAGGCCGGACATTCCCGTGGCGGACCGTCCGCTGGGTGGTTCTTGGCGTACTATTGCTGCTAGCCTTGGCGCTCTACCTGGCTACCACCCGATTTGGGTATGTTCTAGTACCGCATTGGCCGTTTCTAACCCATTAATTTCATTTTTGAGTAGGATTTGAGTAGAATAAAACCTTGTAAAGATGTACTATCGTGTTTGATAGCGTAACAGTCATCAGAATTAGGTATTGCATCCGATGGATCTTTACAAGGCCATACAAGAGCTGTACGGCGAAAAAGAGAGACTTGAGCGTGTAATTGCCTCCTTGGAGGAATTGCAGCGAACGGCCGGCGTTACCCCGGATCCACCTCCTGGCTTAAAGCGCCGCGGCCGGAAATCGATGCCCCCGGTGGAACGCGAACAGGTCTCGGAGCGAATGAAATCTTACTGGGCGGCCCGCCGCAAGGCCCGTCAGAAGCACGCGGCCGAGGGGCAGGGCTAATCGCGCCGCTCACTCGTAGCGGAGCGCCTCGCTCGGGTTCAACCTCGCCGCGCGATTGGCGGGCAATAGCCCGAATACCAGGCCCACCAGGCACGAGACGCTCAGCGCCACCACGATGGAAATCGGGGAAATGGGAATGTCCACCCCCTCCAGGAAGTACCGCGCGCTCAGCGGTATCGAAATCCCCAGCAGAATTCCGATCAGCCCTCCCGACAGGCTGAGCATCATGGCTTCCAGGACGAACTGGCGCAGCACTTCTCGCCGCGACGCCCCGATTGCCATCCGCAATCCAATCTCCCGCGTCCGCTCGGTCACGGTTACCAGCATGATGTTCATGATCCCGATGCCGGAAATGATCAGCGCGATGGCCGAAATCAGCAGCAGAACCACGGTCAGGACCAGCGACACCTGTTTGGCCGTTTCCAGGATGGCCGTCAGGTTCTCCACCAGGTAGCGGGCCCGCGGGTTGTGACGGCTTTCGAGAATTTGCCGCACGGCCAGGGTGATGCCTGGCACGTCGTCCGGGCTCGGCGCCTGCACGTACATGGGGTCGACGCGTTCCACCGGAGTGAAGTACCGGATCACGGTCACGGGAATCAGCACCGCCTCATCGGACAGTTCCGACAACCCGAAGCTGGCGACCCGCTCTTTGAACACGCCCACCACAGTGAACTGGAGACCGTGGATCTTCAGAACCTGCCCGATGGCGGACTGCGGGTCGCCATAGAGGCGCAACGCCAGTTTTTCGGTCAGCAGCGCCACTTTGCCGCGAAGCAGCAAGTCGCCCTGAACCAGGGAGCGGCCCGCCACCACCGCGAGGTTCCGCACGGGAGCGTATTCCTCGTCGGAGCCGATCACGCGCACGTTCTCTTCCCGCCCCCCGATGCGCATCAGGTCGAACGCGGTGATCACCCCGGTGGCAGCCACGATGCGTGTCCCGAGCTGTTCGCGGACCGCGTCGATATCGGCCAGCTTCACGAAATCCGCATCCACTTCCGCGCCCTGCGGGCCGGCGTTTTGGCAGTACGCGTAGACAATGTTGGAGCCGATTCCGCGAATCTGCTGCAGGATGTAATCGCGGCTGGTGATGGCGATGGTGACCACCAGAATCACCGACGCATTCCCGATCACCATGCCCAGGGCGGTCAGCGTCGAACGCAGCTTGTTGGCGCTCAGGGCGTTGACGCTAAACCGAAAAGCCTCGCCTATGTTCATGACCGCGTCAAGATAGCCCCAAGTCCGATTGTACCGTGGCGCCCCTTACGGCAGGGCTTTCTGCAGCGCGGCGTTGACCACCGGGACCATCAGCTTGTAGCCGTCCGCGGTGGGATGCAGACCGTCGGCGGAGATGCCGTCCTTCATCCATCCCTTGTCGTCTACCATGGCCGAGAAATAGTCGGCGTACACCGCACCCACTTTGGCCGCATAGTTCTTCATCCAGGCGTTCAGCTTCAGGATGTCCGCCGGCGGGTGCTGCACCGTCATCCGGGAACGCATGGCTCTCCCGCCGCCCTGCGCCGCGGCTGCGTTTTGCTGGGCAAGAAACGGATAATCGCTGACGGGCATGACGGAGCACAGCACTACCTTGATGCCGTTGCGCTGGGCGATATCGGTCATGGCCATGAAGTTGTCCTCGATCATCTCCGCCGTCTCCTCCCCGGTGTTGCGCGCGATGTCGTTGGTGCCCGCCAGAATCACCACCGCCGCCGGTTTCAGATCGACCACGTCGGGGTACATGCGGACCACCATTTGCGGCGTCGTTTGCCCGCTGATGCCGCGGTTTACGTAGGGCTTGTCCGGGAAATAGTCGGTCAGCCGCCAGCCGTCGGTGATGGAATCGCCCATGAAGACGACGCGTTTCGGGTCGGCCGGCTGCTTCTTCAACTCCACGTCGGCGGCGTGGTAACGGCCAATCTGGTCCCAGTCCTGAAGCTGGTCAGAGAGGGCCTTGGCCGAGTTTGTCAGACAGCAATTGGACCTCGGCGGGTTGTATTCGTCCACCAACTGGCACTGGGCTACCGTGGCCGTCAACAGGCCGGCAAACACAAGCGGGAGCAAGTTTCGACGCATTTCTCCTCCTGAATGGCCTAGTATAATGCACCTACGAGGCTGAAATGCCGAACACGACGGTAGGCGAGCCGGTTTGCGTGGCGCCGGCGGGAGACCGGTGCGGAGAAGCGCCGGTCTGGCATCCCGAGGAGCAGGCGCTCTACTGGACCGACATCAACCGCTTCCTGATTCATCGCCTGCAGCCCGCCCACGGTTGCGTAAAGTCCTGGTTTTTCGATGAGCCGGTGACGGCGCTGGCGCTGACCGGCCGTGAGGACACCCTGGCGGTGGCGCTCGGTTCGCGCGTGCTGCTGTGGAAGCCGCGCCTTGACGAACGCCGCGACCATGGCTTTCGCCTGCATGGCTGGCCCGGCGTCCGCCTGAATGACGGACGGCCCGATCCGCGCGGCTCTCTCTGGGTTGGATCCATGCGCAACAACGTGGGCGCGGACGGAGCGCCCGGCGAAGCCGGAGGCGCCGACGGCATTCTCTTCCGGGTGGACCCGGATGGCGCGGTAAGCGAATGGAAGCGCGGGATCGGCATTTCGAACACGCTGGCCTGGAATCCCGATCGGACGAAATTCTATTTCGCCGATACGCTCCGGAACCAGGTTTGCGTCTACGATTACGACCGGCTCACGGGCGCGATCGGCGGCGAGCGTTCGTTTTTCGAGGGCTTTTCGCGCGGGCTTCCGGACGGTTCCGCGATGGATAGCGAAGGCTATCTGTGGAATTGCCGCTACGGCGGCGGTTGCATCGTCCGGGTGGCGCCGGATGGCGGAATCGACCGCGTAATCGAGATGCCGACGGCCAACATCACCAGTTGCACGTTTGGCGGCGCGGACTACCGGACGCTTTACGCAACCAGCGCATCGGCCGGCGCACCCCCGGGAGACCGGCTGGCCGGCGGAGTTTTCGCGATTCGGACGGGTGCGGCGGGACAGGCGGAAAATAGGTTTAGGATGGAGTGAGGGGGCTGCTTAATGGCTCAGTTTACAGAGGCTGTCTACACGAACGGAGTTCTCAAACCCAGGGAGAAACTGGCGTTGCGTGAAGCCCAGCGTGTGCGGCTGATCGTCGACCCACTGGACGATGACGCCGTCCGCGGAGACAGACCGGCAGCCCTGCTGCGGCTCCTGGCGGGGATCGAGGGGATGGAGTTCTCCTCCCGTGATCGTTTGCCCTCCCGGGACGAACTTCATGATCGCCCTTGATACGAACATTCTCATTTACGCCTGCGACAAAGCCGATATCAAGCGACAACGAGTGGCACTCGATCTCGTTTCAAGCGCCGACGACGGCGTGCTGCTGTGGCAGGTGGCGTGTGAGTTCGTGGCGGCATCCAGGAAGCTGAGATCCCAGGGCTTTACGATCGTCGACTCCATGAAGAAGATGGATGGTCATTCTGGGACGCGATGATTGTAGCCGCCTGCCTGGAATGTAGCGTTACGCGGCTATATTCGGAAGATCTGCCAGGCCGCAATGTTCGTTGGCCGCTTGAGATCGTGAACCCCTTCGTGCAGCCTGGCTGATTCCGCTACTACGCTTCCAGGAACATCTCGCCGCAGACCGCGTCCCAATCGGCTTGCGGATAGACGGCGGCGATGTCTTGGACGGGGACGCCGCCATCGGCCAGGGTCGGGGCGGCGCCTTCGGCGGAGAGGGCCAGTTGCAGGCGCTCCATTTCACGCATCACCCAGGGGCGGATTTCGTGGCCGCCTAGCAGATTGCGGAAGTCCATGCGGTCGGGGCGGATCTTCAGATACCACGGGGCATCCGGACCGCCGGTCGCGACGATTTCACCATCCACGGGGGAGAGGATGCGCACATCGGCATTGCGCTTGTGCGCATGCCACGCGGTTCCGTTCACGGAGACGCGGCCGCCGGGCTGCGGCAAATCCACACGGTCCGGCTCGCCGAGCAGGCGTCGGCCGAGGTCGTCGAGACCCACCGTTACCGTGCCATCCGGCTCGCTGTGCACCCAGGTGTGGCCGCGATGATAGACGCGATCGAGCGGGAACGCCATTCCGAAGATGTCTTCTTCCGGCTCGGAGGCCTGGTCCGGCGGGCGCCTGGCGACCAAATGGGAGTGAGTCTCGCACTGACGGCAGTCGAAGGCGTGGGGGCATTCGCGATAACCGAACTCGCCGGTGAGCACGTGGCGGCATTGACGGTCACGCGCGGGCAGGTCGTGAAAATCCTCAGCCCAGCGGATTCGCTCGGTCTGCCGGCCGCGCAGGGCCCGGCGCGAACGCAGCGCGGCGCTGAAGAGTGTGGACGCCACAATCACCACGACGGTGTAGAATGCGCCCATGAAGATCATGGTTCCGGCGGTCCAATGAAATCCGTAGTTCCAAGGCAACATCGTTAGTATCTCCCTACCAGGGCGGGTTCTTCTTCCACCCGCGCCACTTCGAGCTTGAGTTCACGCTCATCCGGGAACAACTGGAAGTAGCGGAACGAGAATGAGTACACCAGCACGCCGTATGCGAGGACCGCGAGGAACGTCCCGACTTCCTGCCAGCTCGGCGTGTAAGTCATGAACTTGTCGAAAGAAAGAGTCGGCACAGCCAGCGTTTGCACGGTTTGCACGAAACGGTTCAGCGCCACGCCGCAGCAGGCCATGGCAGCGGCCGAAACCAGCCAGCCGGTGCGGGCGCGCAGTTTGGGCGTCAGCAGGATCAACGCCGGAACCATCCCGAGCAGCGCGATTTCCGTGAACAGAATCCACGTGCCGAACGGATGCCAGGCGTAATACTGCGCGGCGGGGAAGCCGTTGCCCGGTGAAGTGCGGTTGATCCACACCAGCGTGTCGATAGTTTTCAGGAGCACGTAGACCGCCAGCAGCAGGCCGGAGATGCGTCCCAGCATCTGCATCGCCTCCGGCTTTACCAGCCGCTTTTTCGAAATTGTCTGCACCAGCCAGGAGGTGAGCAGCACAAAGCTGGGACCCACCGCGGCGGCGGACAGGATAAAGAGGAAGAACGTGGACGGCCAGATAGCCAGGCCTTCACGGAAGGCGAAGGGCCGGCCGCGCAGCACGCCGTACAAGCCGCCGAGCGATCCCTGGTGAAAGAACGAAAGGAACGTCCCGACGCCCGCCAGCACGTAGATCAGCTTGTGCAGCTCGTGTTCGAAGACCAGGAACTCGGGCACGTCGCGGAGCTTGCGGTTCTTGAGGACGATGGGCAGATACTCGATCATCAGAACGGTGAGGTAACACGTGATGCAGAAGGTGACCTCGGTGAGCATAGAGTGGACGTTGGGGTACCAAAAGGTGAACCAGAAGCGCAGCGGCTGGCCCACGTCCACGGCCAGGGCGCACATGGCGCCGCTGTAGCAGACCACGCCGATCACTACGGCGCTGTTGATGACGGCGCGCAGTTCCTTCATTTTCAAAATGTAGAGCAGGAAGCCGGTAAAGAAGGCCCCGGCGCCGAGGGCGATCACCGTCAGGTCGAGGAAGATCCACAGACCGAAGGCGAAACGATTATCCATATTGGTCTGATTGAGGCCCTTGACCAGACACAGGCCGGCGCTATAGAGGCCGAAAATCAGCATGGCGACCCACGGCAGAATCCATAACAGGAATTTTCCGCTGGAGCAGCGTTTCACGCCGCGTGTGATGAATTGCTTATCCACGGGCGTTCTCCTTTCCGCTGGGCGGTTTGGGCGCGGCAGCCACCTGGCGCACCCAATCCCGCTTGGACCGGTAATAAATCTTGGGTTCCGTGCCGAGTTTCTCCAGCAGGCGGAAGCTATGCGCGTCTTTGGCGGCCACGGCTGGTTCGCTGGCGGAGTCCTTCAGATCGCCGAAGCGGATCGCGCCGGTGGGGCAGGATTCCACACACGCGGGCACGTAGGCGCCGGCTTCGATTTCCGGCTTCCCGGCGGCAGCGGCACGCTCTTTGGCGGCATGCCAGCGGCCGTGGCAGAAGTTGCACTTCTCGACGACGCCGCGCATGCGTGGGGCAACGTCGGGATTCAGGGTTTTTTCCATGCCGGCGGGCCACGCCGGATCCCACCAGTTGAAGAACCGCGCGTGATAGGGGCAAGCCGCCATGCAGTAGCGGCAGCCCAGGCAGCGCTCGGGCATCTGGCCCACGATTCCGGTAGCCGGGTCCACTTCCACAGCCTGCTGCGGGCAGACGTGCACACAGGGCGTGTCCTCGCCGCATTGCTGGCAGAGCACGGGAACGAAAACCGAGCGGCGGGCTGGGCCTTCTTCGCCGTTATCCACTTTGAAGACGCGTATCCAGGTGATGCCTTTGCGGGCGGTAGCGCCTTCGTGCGCCGGCGGGATGTTATTTTCCACGGCGCAGGCGACCATGCAGGCGCCGCAGCCTGTGCAGCGATCGAGGTCGATGCTCATGCCGTAACGGGAAACCGCTCTCTTACGTTCGCGGCTCGGTTGGCGTTCGGTGTTCGGTTGGATTGTGGCGTTCGGTTGGATTGCGGGGTTCGGTTGGATTGCGGGGTTTGATGCGATCATGCTGCCACCACCTTGGCGCGCGTGAGCGCGCCGCAGATATCTAGGACTTCGGCTCCAGCCGCAACTGCCAACATGCCGGGTGGAACGGAGGCGTCTGGAATCACGCCGATAGCGCAGCGTCCGTACTGCGTTTCGAGCACTGCGCGAGCGGCGCCCAAGATGCCCGAGGCGCGCGCGGTATCGGGATGGAGTGCGGCCGTGTTGGGGGGCATGCGGAGGTCGGAATCCTGATAGAGCTTCGACATGAGCGGGGAGGTGAGCGACGCGGACTGGGGTTCGGAGAAGGCGACCGGCAGCGGGAAGGCGGTGTCGAGACTTCCGATGTGGGGCAGGTTGGCCGGCAGGCAACCTGCGGGCCGATTGGCAATCGGCCCGCGCGGCGATTGACAATCGCCGCGCAGGATGGCATCCTGCCCCACTGCTGCATTAGCAATCCAGGCACCACCTTCGTTGAGGGACTTCCAGAAATCGGCTGGCTTCAGGTCTTTCAATGGCGTGGACTTGGCATCGGCGTAGGTGAACAACGTTCCTTGGCCGGACTTGTAGATGGCATCGGCTCTTTCCTGGAGAGCATTTCCCGGGTCGATACCGGTCGCCTTGGCGATGAACGCGGACGGGTCCGTCATTCCGGCCGGCGGCGCAACGAGCGGCGCCGCGATACGGAACGTGGCGGCGGGCGAATCGACGGCCGGCGGAATGTCGCCGGTCAGTTCGGGGTACACCGCGGTGGGCAGAGTGAATTGCGCATGCCGTCCGTAGCCTTCAAGAGACCAGGCGAACGCGACCACCACGGGGTTGTCGCGAACCAGCTTCTTTTCCACGGCGCTCCAGGGGATGTGGCTTCCTGGGACAGACTCATCGATGAAGAGCACGCGGATGGAGTTGTCCGCGACCGACGCCACAACCCGCTCCGGCGCGGCCTTCTTCCACACATCGGGAAGCGGGGCTTCCGAGCCCGCTGCCAGAGTTTGGCCCCAGGCGCCGAGAGCCTGGTTGAGCGCCATCGCCTCCGGCAGATCGTCCGCGGAGAGGACCAGCGCCGGCCCGTTGGCGCGCAACTCGTTGGCAAGACCGGCAATTTGTTTTTCCGTCAGGCCGGTGGCTTGGGCCGCGGACGCCGCGGTTTTCGGATCTGTCAGCGCGAGCGCGAGCGCGGCCTCCGAGCCGGGCCGTATAGGCAGCCACTCATCGGCCAGCGCCGCGGTTCGCGATTCCCACGGCTCGGCCTGGACGAGGCGGAAATTGGCGCGCGCCGCGTGCACGTTGCCGGGCGTTCCCCAGCCATCGAGCAGCGGGGCGCCAAGGCTCAGCACGATGCGCGCCTTCGCCAGATTCACCGCCGCGCCGCCCAGGGGAAGCGGCGGCGCCAGATAGACGCCATTCGCGACCGCGGCCATGGCGCGGCGGTAGGTCCATGAGGCCGAGCGGCCGGGAGCGAGGTCGAGAACGGCGATGTTTTCACTGGGTCCGCACTTCGCCATCGCTCCGCGAACCGCCGCGGCGGCTTCTTCGGGAGTGCCTTGTTTCAGACGTTTGGGATGGTAGGGAAGATGGTGCCCCGTCAATCCGAAGGCGCAGAGCGCGCCCAGGCTCAGCGGACCACCGGAAACTCCGGCTAGGGAAACCGGCTGACCGGCGACGCACCGCGCACGCACCGCGCACCCGGCCGGGCAGAGCGCGCAATTCGTGTAGCGGGCCGTGATTTCGCCGCGAGCGGGCCGCGGAATCCCCGGCCAGTTCTCAGACCAGATGGCCGCATCCGTGACGAGCCGCCACGGCGCCGGCGTCAACATGGCGCCGGCTGCCCCGCCGCCCATGAAAAGAAGAATTTCTCTGCGGGTTCTTTGCATAGGAGCCTCTACTTGTGGCAATCCAGACAACTGTGCGAGAGGCCCTGTTTGCGGTGGCAATCGACGCAATCGTCCATCTTCATGCCTGGAACGGTCCCCGCCGCCTTGCTCTGAAACAGCGTGGGGCCCCAGATGTCGCGCGAGTAGCCGCTGATGCGGTCCACCTGGTAGGGACGGAGCTTATCCGACGCGCCCTGATCGCCATGGCACTGTTCGCACTTCAGTTGGCCGAGCTTGACGTGGGTGATGTGCGAAAAGAAGACGTTCTCCGGCTGTTGCGCGTAGGAGGCCCAATCCGGTTCGCGATTGGGCGTGACGTAACGATCGATGAAGTTCTTTTCCGCGACCGTTGTGCCCATGGGCGCGGCATGGCAGGCCGCGCAGGTGCTGAGCGAGGGGATGCCCGCGAAGGTTCCATCTTCGCGAAACGCGTGGCAATCCTCGCACTTGGTTCCGGCCTTATCGGCGTGCACCTTGTGGCTGAAATCGACCGGCTGAGGCCGGCTCTTATAAATTGCATGCGGGAAGCCGACCCAGCCCGCGCCCAGGGCGGCCAGCGCCCCCGCAAGAAACGGCATATATACGGGAATCTTCACCGGTTATCTCTTCTCACTCGCATAAGGCGAGAAAAACTCATGGAACAAGGCCAGGACGCGTTCGCGGTCGAGATGACGCGCCACTCCGGCGGCGAACAGACCGCCATCGGCGGCCAGAGGGCCGGCCCGGTCGACAATCTGCTGTTGCACGAATTCGTTCATCCTGCGCTCTTCCCGCTCCATCCACTTGCGCGCTTCGGCCCCTTCGAGGAGGTTCTGCTGCGTTTCCGGCAGCGGCTCGCCTTCAAACAGCCAGCCTGCCGTGTATGGTTCCGCCACCAGGCGGGAAGGGTCGGCGCGCAGGTAGAGGTTGCATCCGGTGAGCAGGATTTCGTTCGGAAACACCACTTCCAGGTCGCACCCGGCCGCGCTCAGGACGGCGGTGGGATGGCGGCGGCCCTTGGTCCAGACGTAGCTGATGCGGTCGATCTTGCCCAAGGTGCGGCTCAAGAACGCGTCGATGCCGGCGTGGCAAATGCCGTCTTCGGTCAGGTCGAGCCACATGTGGTTGGCGGAATAAAGAAGCCCTTCCGGCATGGGGATGGCATCGACCTCGGTGGCGCGGCCGGCCGTTTCCGGGTGGGACAACGCCAGATAGAGCTCGCAGTAGCGGTGGCTATCGTTGCCGCAGCGCGAGAGCAGCGATTCACTGTAGGGGACGAACTTGGCTACCGGCGCGGCCCCGCAATACTGCATCAACGACTCGCGCAGGTAGGGACAGGCCTGGGATTCCTCCTCCGCCGCCTGGGACTGGAACAGCTTGCAGCTCAGGTGACTGGCGGAGTCGCACTTTTCGTCGGCGTGGCCCGATCCCAGGGTGGGGATCAGCTTGCGGATGGCCGCCGACTGGCAATACTTGACGTGGACTTCCCTGAGAAAAGGGCAGGCCATGATGTTACCGCTTTTCTTTCTCGTCCTTCTTGTCGCGCTCTTCACCGCCATCGGCCATGGTGAGACCGAGTCCGGAGACGTTGAAGGCGTGCCCGTCATAGGAGGAAACGAGGTCGGCGACCTCGCGATCGAGGTGGGACATTGCGGCGGATTTCTTACGCCTGGCGGCCAGTTCCTGGACGACGCCAAACGCAACCGCGAGGCACGCGACGAGGACTAAGACGCCTAAGGCGATGTTCATGACATTCAACCAGTACGTAGACGGATCGCTCATTGAGAGATTCTCCTTCGCGGAACGGTTATGCACGGGGGGGGCCATGCAGAAAGGAAAGGAGTTAAGGGGCGGAAGACAAGATTCGTGTGGGATATCAGGACACGAAAATCTGAAAATCGGACGTGGTTGTGGGGCGGTGCGCCAATTTGGGCGTCGGGTTGGCATCGGGGCGACGGGATTTTAGGTCCTTTCAGCGAGGCGCCTCGGATCGGCGAGGCATAAATCGCAGGTGCAGCCGTTGTAATGGTGGGTATTGTCGCCGTTGGGAGGGCCGCAGGGTTTGCGGTTGGCGACTTTGGCAGGATCGGAGGGTTCGGAGGTGGTTTCGGGGGCTGGTTCGGGTGGAGTAAGTGGTTCGGTTTGTGTGGGTTCTGGTGGATTTGGGTTCGTTTGGGGTACTGGCGATTCGGACGGATCAAGAACGCAGGCCAAAGGGCCTGCGCCACTGTCTGGGAGGGGTTCAAGAGGGCAGGGGAGGGACCTAATTCGCTCGAGGTCCTGGACGGCGCGGCGGTAGAGGCGCTCGGCTTGGGCGTTGTAGCGCATGCACAGGTGGAAGACGTTGGAGGCGCCGACGCTGCGGCGGAATCCTTCGGCCAGGAGGTAGTTTTTGACTTGCTGCTTGCCGGGTTCGCCACCGCCGTACATTTCCGGGTCCATCTCCATGTAGGGACGCTCGCGGAGACTGAGGACGTCGTTGAGGCAGGTGGTGAGCGTCCCGGCTTCAAGGCGGGAGGCGCGGTTCATGGATTGTTGGGTGATGGCGATGCGCTCGACGGCGAAGAGTTCCTGGGCGTTGGTTGGCTTATAGAGATCGATGACGCTTTCTCTGAGCTCGGCGATTTCATCGATGTCTTCGAGGCGGGGGATGGTGTAGGCGGCTGCGGCGAAGCCGTGTTTGCGCGCGTTCTGAGCGGAACGGGCTTTGCCATCGGGTGTGCGGGGGCCGGTAGAACCGGCGGCATTGGCGCGATTGGCTGCGAATTGCTCTGGGGAGATGCTGTTTTGAGAGTTTGTCATGGGATTCTCTGAATATCCTTCCAATTACAGAGTGACATGGGCGTAGGGAGGTCTCTGACATGGGAGAGGGGTAAGTTGCGGGAAAGAAAGAGAGTTACTTTTTAAAAAGTTTGAGTGACCGGTGGACGGCGGCGCTGCGGTTAGAGAACGGCTTTTTGTGCTGCGATGCAGCGCGCCGTGAGAAACAGCACCAAAGGCATCCACTGCCGAGGACCAAAAATTGGCGGTCTGTGATACGCTAGACCAAACCCAGGGGGGGCAAGATGGAACTATTGGGTACCGATAAGAAACCTGGGACGACAAAATCTAAAATACTCCTGATCACGGCGGGTACCCTAAGCGTCGTGCTGCTCTTCATCGTCGCGCGCTCCAGTCGTTCTTCAAGTCACGCGGGCGCTACCGTGCCCGCAACCGCACCATCGGATGCACCCATACCTGAAGGTCCGCGGCCAGAACCACCGCCGGCTGCAAAGGCTCCCAGCGCCGCTCCAATCCGTGAGGACAGCGCCGTGGAGGAAGTGAGCCTGAGCAAGCCGCCTGCGTCAGTTGACGCGTCCGTGTACCGCCCCGGTGCAGTGCCGGCCGAGCTCGAGCAGGACTTCATCCGCAGGGGCTTCATACTAGATGTGCAATCCGGCAACTATCTGGGGCCGAAGGTTTCCGCGAGAACGCTGCATGAGCGGCTCGTTCCGATCCCCATCGACGGCAAGTACGCGAAGGATCTTCGCGGCCACACGGTGTTCCTGCGCCAGACGATTCGCGACAAGCTCCTGGCGGCCGACGGGGCCATGTTCAAGAAGAAGGGGCAGCATCTCAAAATCAATTACGGCTTTCGGCAGAACGAATTGCAATACGAGCTTTACAAGGAGCTGAACGGTCACGGAAAGGTTGCCCAACCCGGGATGTCATTTCACGAGACCGGGATGGCGATCGATCTCCAGAACTGGCGCGACGCGCAGCGGTACATGATCGAAGCGGGATTCGTCGGCGGCTGTTATGGCATCGAAGAAGATCTCGTGCACTATTCGATCGACGAGGTTACCAAGAGCTCGGACTTCGAGGCCTTTAAGCGCTGCACGCTGAAGGAAATTCCGAAGGACATCCTAAAAGGCGTCGGGAAGGGCGTCGGGAAGGTCGGCGCCCTCATCACCGGGCACAAGAAGAAGCAGTGAAGCGCCTTGAACAAGGCGCCGCGCTCCCTGGAAACGGGCGAGACGGCGGCGAGGCGCATCCATTTTGAGATTGTTTGACACGCATCGTATTCGAGAAGTAGAATGATCTGGTTCGCTGCGCAGTGCACATAGCTCCATTTAGAGATGTCACTGCTTTTAGCCAGCGCTGCCAAAGGAGGCTGCCGTGAACAGAACGCTTGGGACGATCCTGGTGGTAGTTGGTCTGCTCGGTCTTGCGTGGGGCGGTTTGGCTAAGCAGGACCGGCGGCCATGGTTGGGGGTTACCTACGCAACCACTGAAAAGGTCAACATCGGACCATTTCACACGACACGCAAGAAGACACACATCATTCCGGCGCAAGCCATCTTTGGCGCGGTGGCGCTCATCGGCGGCGTTGTGCTCCTCGTGGCAGGCAAGAAGACATATCTTCGAACCGCTACCGCGGGGGCTCCCCGCTCGTAGTTGAGAGCCGAGCGATCACCCAGCGATTTCGATTCCTGAGCCTGCCTCTCCGGGGCTCCGTCCCGAACGGCGCCTGGTCAATCGGATTTGCCTCGGCGGTCGGTGACAGCCTTGGTCAGTTTTACAGCGAGGCCGCCGCCGGGGACCACCAAGCCCATCGTTTCCGCGCCGATTTCGAAAAGCATGTCACGGCTCATCACGCGCTTGAGCTCACTCCCGAAGGCCTTTCCCGTGGACTCGAACTCCTTGGTAAGGCCGTCTACCTCCACGGTGGCGCGCATGTCCCTGGCTTGCCACACATACTCGAATGCGTAGACTGGCCGGTAGAAGAGATCAAGGCAGTCGACCACCACTTCCGCTTCCAGAACCTTGTCGGCTGACGGTGGATTGAGAACGTCACCGAGCACCTGGCGTACCACCACCGAAGCGCGCACTTCGGGAGGCGCCAGTTCCAAGTCGGCAGGCAATGCGCCATTGCTGCCGGCTGCGATCCGGTCGAAGGCCAGATAGCGTTTCAGGTCCTGAGCCTCGCCGGTGAGAGCGTCCAGAAAAATCTCGTGGCGCTCTTCGAAGAGACAGTGGTCCATGCCCTGTATCGTCACCCTGCCCTGAGCAGGGTTGTAAATCTGCCCGGCGATCTCAACGGATTGGACATCGTCCAGGACCGGCACCGGGTAATGGAAGCGGCGGTCGTAGCGGAAACGCTTGTGGCCGGTGGCATGCCAGAAGGGCTGATAGCGCAGTTCCAGCAAGCTCACTTGGATCTCTTCGGCCTTGGGCCGCATGAAAAACTTGGCCAGCGAGCCGAAAACGTTCAGCTTCTGTTCCGAGGCTTTTTCCCTCGCCTGGTCCGGAGTTACTTGGACAGGAAGGAAGAAGACTCCTTGTTCCGCTAACGTGATTTCCATGAGGCGCCTCCCAGGTTCAATTCCCAAACGCGCTCTGCTCAACATGCAGCCGCGTTTCGAGTCAGTCGAGCGATGCAAACGCTATATCGAACAATCTGCTAATCCCAAATTCTAAAGCCACATGGTCAACGTTGTCGATCTTCCTTTTCTTCAGACTTTCCAGTCAGGAACGGTCATGATTTTCTGCCTGCTCCCAAAAGGAGTACAACGGCAACAGTGAGCGCCACCGCGCCAAAGACGGGAGGCAGCGGAACGGCGTGTGTCTTTTCGCGTGTAGCGTGAAACGGTCCAATGTCTACGATCTTTTCCCTGGTTGTGTATATAAAGCCGCCCCACACGAGACCGATTAGACCAAGTACAACCAGGATCATCCCAAGGGCTTTCTGCATGGCGACCGCCGATCCACCCAAGTATACTCCCACGCGATCTGCGACTTGCAATTTTTCCTCCAGGATCCTTTTGGGCCCCGATTTCGCAGAGGAGTTGACGAGCCTGCGGGGCGATCGGTGAAGACGGGGCCCGGCGCGCCAGGCGCCATCTCAAAGATTCGCCCCCTTCAGCGATTTGCGCCAGCGCTCGATTTTCCCGTATAAAGCTCGATCATTTTTTCTACAAAGAACGCTGGCAGGCGGATCTTGTCGTAGTACGCCTTTTCCACGGAGAAGGTGAGTCTCGAATCGGCGGCTGTGAAGCGGTAATCCACCCAGACGGACTGCTTGCCACGGAGGATGTGCCGCAGCAGAGCCGGAATTGTGCCCGGTTTCCAGCGCTCGACGGCGTCGAAATCGACGACCATGAACGTGGAGACGTAATTGTGCGGGAAGATCTTTACGGTCACGGAATCCAGCCCGGGCCGAGGCCTCATCAGCAAAACGTAGCGCATATACTCGTTGATCTCGTCGTCGGATAGCGCCAAAGCGAAATGTGCCACCGGAGGGATGGAGACGTCGGCCGCGGGGAGCCGTGACGCCGCCATCAAAGCTAAAACCAAGCCGACTTTCTGCATGGATATCTTCATTTCGACCTTTCCGAACACGAGAACCATCCTACTACGCTGGCCAAAACTTGGTGCGCGCTTTAATCCGGGATTTCCATTTTGGCTCGCCGCTGCGGGCGAACTGACGAGATCGTTGAGGCGCGCGGGGATTGATGGCCGAGCGCGGGATGGGCGACCGGGCGCCATGCTTAGGCGTTAAGATAAGCCCGATTTCCGGCGCGCGGAGGCGTCAGTCGCCACACCCGCGGGCGAGAGCCGTCTCGGGCCTCGGAAAGTCGGCTCGACAGCCGGCTCTGCAAGCATGGCGGCTTGCGTCACAGCTACAGGCGGACGATTTTCGGTGAACCGATGCCTTTCAGGGCGTTGCGGGTGTCCACAATCAGGCGGGACCGCTCCACCAGCGCCTTGTAATCGAACGACGAATGGTCCGTGATAATGACCACGCAATCGGCGGCGGCGGCGGCTTCCTCGGGCGACGTTTCGAGGTTCAGGCCCTCCAGGCGCAAGACGGGGACGTGCGGATCGCTGTACGTGAGCACGGCGCCCCATCGCTGCAAGAGCAGCATCACGTCCAGAGCGGGCGACTCGCGCAGGTCGTCGATATTGCGCTTGTAGGCCACGCCCATGATGTGAATGCGCGATCCCTTGACGGCCTTGCCGGCGGTGTTCAGGGCATCGCGAACGCGGTCCGCGGCGAAGTGCGGCATCTGGCCGTTGATGTATCCGGCCAGCTCGATGAAGCGAGCCTCGATGCCCGTCTGCTTGGTCTTCCAGGAGAGGTAGAACGGATCGATGGGAATGCAATGGCCGCCCAGTCCGGGGCCGGGGTAAAACGGCATGAAGCCGAACGGCTTGGTGGCGGCGGCGTCAATCACTTCCCAGACGTCGATCCCCATATTGCCGCACATCATGGCCATTTCGTTCGCGAGGCCGATATTGATCATGCGGAAGGTGTTTTCAAGCAGCTTCACCATCTCGGCGACCTGGGTGGAACCGACCGGTACCACGCGCTCAAGCGCCTGCGAATAGAACAACTGGCCCATACGGGTGCACGCCGGGGTGCATCCTCCCACCACTTTGGGGATGTTGGCGGTCTGGTAGACGGGGTTGCCGGGGTCGACGCGCTCGGGTGAGAAACACAGGAAGAAATCGCGCCCCACTTCGAGGCCCGGCTTGGCGAGCATAGGAAGCACCAGCTCATAGGTGGTGCCGGGATAGGTGGTGGATTCCAGAATCACCAGCATGCCCGGATGAATATTCTTCGCGATTTCCTGGCAGGACGCGACAATGTAACTCATGTCGGGGTCCTTGGTCTTGCGCAACGGCGTTGGCACGCAGATGTTGACCGTATCGAGTTCGAGCAGCGCGGAAAAATCGCATGTGGCGCGCAACTTGCCGGCTTCCACCAGCGGAGCGAGCGTGGAACTGGGGATATCGCCGATATAGGAATCTCCGGCGTTCACGCGCGCGACTTTGCCCTCGCTGATATCGATCCCGGTGACGGTGAAGCCGGCCTTGGCGAACTCCACCGCGAGCGGCAGGCCCACATATCCCATCCCCACGATGCCGATGCGCGCGCGGCGAGAGCGAATCTTCTCTTCGAGAATCCGCGCGGCGGATTCGACGACGTCCTGTACTTCGTGCATGATCGATTATTCTCCCAGAAGAAACTCGCCTTCGGCGATCAGGGCGGCGGGCCCGGTAAGATAGACGCTCGCCTCCACGCGGATATCGAGCGGCCCTGCCGGAGTGTGCACCCGCACCGGAGACTTGGCCAAGCCTCGCGCCACGGCCATCGCAGCCGCGCCGGTAGACCCGGTACCTGAACTCATGGTTTCGCCCGCGCCTCGCTCCCAGAATCGCACATCGATGGCGTGTTCGTCCATGGGCCTGACGAAAGAGACGTTGGTGCGGTTGGGGAAGTGCGGATGGCGCTCGATTTCGGCGCCCATGGCGCGCCAGTCGAAATCGAAATCGGGTACCGGTACGGCGCATTGCGGGTTCCCCACCCACAGGAGGGTGACGTCGCGGGCTCCGGTGGAGAGCGGCAGATCGAAACGAGGGGCGGCGATCTCCGGCTTTCCCATATCCATTTCAAATTCAAATTCTAAATCGGAGCGGCGCAGCAGACGCAGGGTCTTGACGCCGGCGCCGGTGCGGATGCGGATGGGGTCGGCGGCCAATCCGTGCCGGATGAGGAACGCGGCCGCGCAGCGTGTTCCGTTGCCGCTCATCTCGGCCGTGCTGCCATCGGAATTGTAGAGCTGGATGCCGCCGTGGGACTCGGCGCCGGATGGCGAAATCAGCATCCAACCGTCCGCGCCCACGCCGGTGTGACGGTCGCAGATGGCACGGGCAATGGCGGGCCGCCGGGCGGGATCTGGGGCGTCGCGCTCCCAGGTTAGGAGAAAGTCGTTTCTGGCGCCGTGCGCTTTGGTGAACGGAATCTTCATTGGGGTGATTTGTGCGCGTTGCCCGTGCGGTGATACAGGTCGATTACCGGCTCGAACTTCTTGGCGATAGTGAGTTCCAGGTCGTAGCGGATGCCCTCGGTGGCGGCCAGGTGGATGGCGGCGTCCACCTTGTCCCCGCGCTCGACCACCGCCCATTCCTGCCAAAGCCAGAGGTCGGGACGACGCAGCGTCGCGAGCCACGGCAGGCCATTGGAGACGCTGAAGGTCTCGCGCAATGGGATGCCCATTTCGCGGTAGATGCCGGCCAGGTCGTCGCCGCCCGAGGTGACGATCCCCGAACCGCGCACGTAGCGTGGAGCGAGGAACGCGGCGGCTTCCCGCATCCAGGCGCGGCGGTTCTGTGAATTGGCGCGCGATTCGGCCCAGGTGACCCAGCGCTCCGGCGTGGGGTGCGCCAGCCAATAGCCGGAGCCGGCGGCGACCGCAAGGACGGCAACGAGCGCGGCGCCGCGCGGCGGGACAAGCGCAACGAGAGCGGCCGCGGCCAGCGCCATGAGCGGGAGGACAGCGAGACCGTAGCGGGTGTTGTAGTAGGAATTCGGCCAGAGTTCCGGAACGTAAATCGGGAGGCCGGAAGAATGCACGCTCCAAAGGTAAAACACGCCGGGAAGCGCCAGCAGCAGCAACGGCCAGAAGACCCGCCTGGCCAGCGCCGCCAGGACTCCGGCGCCCGCCAAGACCGCCAGCCACGGCCCGACCGCCAGTTGGACGGCGGTGCGGTAATAGAGCCAGGCCAGGGACCAACTGCCCTTGCCTGGGTAGTATTTGCCGCCCTGTATGGCGCCGGCGGAATACGGCCCGCGGT
Organism: uncultured Solibacteraceae bacterium; assembly: GCA_964457555.1. GTDB lineage: Bacteria > Acidobacteriota > Terriglobia > Bryobacterales > Bryobacteraceae > BOG-224. Next base: position 8,616 of record CAYWHA010000061.1, on the reverse strand, counting down.
AGAAATCTAGCGCGTCGCCGGTAAGCCACCAGTTGTGGAAGAGCCAGAAGAGCGGCCCCGCGCCCGCCAGAGCTGAGAAGACGAGGACCACCGGGGCGCGGCGGCGCTTGGCCGTGAAAAAGAAATACGCCGCGGCGAAGGGCAGCAGGAACCAGCCGTCGTAGCGCGTGAGCGTTCCCGCCAGGGCCGCGATTCCCGCGCCGCAGACGGCGCCCCATCCCTGGGTGTCGCGGAAACGGGCGCTGAAATAGAGCAAAGCCGCGAGGGACGCCGCGAAAATCGCCTCCGTCATGGCGATGGACTGGAGGTACATGATGTTGGGGTTCAGGGCGAACAGCGCGGCAGCGGCGACCGCGGCGGGCGTGGAATGGAAAATGCGTCGCGCCGCCGCGAACAGGAACATCGCCGCGGTTACGAAGCAGATGGCGGGTGGAATGGAGCCGGCTAGGCCGCTGCGCCATAGGCTGTCGTTGCGCACGAACGGCAACATGAGCAGGTGCGGCAAGGGTAGCCAGGGAGGGCCGAGTTGGTCGTAGCCAGGCGTTTGGGAATCGAAAATGCGGCGCGCGGCGTTGAGGTGGGATTCGGCGTCGCCGTAGTAGAGCAGCCAGCCGTGCGCGGAGAAGAACCAGACGGCGCCGGCGCTCCAAAGGGTGAGCGCGAGCGCCAGCGCCAGCCAGGGAACAGCGCGAGATTTCTTGGATTCGGCCGTGGACTCAATTTTAGCGGATTGGTAGCGCCGGCCGAAACGTTATAGACTGCGTGGGTGGGCAGGACTTTTTTCCACGTCGATATGGACGCGTTCTTCGTATCCGTGGAAGAACTGTACGACCCGTCGCTCAAAGGGAAGCCTGTCGTGGTTGGCGGAAAGCCGGACGAGCGCGGGGTGGTTTCGGCGGCATCCTACGCCGCGCGCAAGTTCGGGGTGCACTCGGCCATGCCGCTGCGCACGGCTTACCAGCACTGCCCGCAAGCCATTTTCGTCGAAGGGCATCCGGAGCGCTACCGCGAGTACTCGGGCAAGGTTTACGAGGTGCTGCGCGCATTTTCGCCGGTGGTGGAGATGGCGTCGATCGACGAAGCGTACCTCGATATGACCGGGACCGAGCGGCTGCACGGGCCGCCGTTACGCGCGGCGCACCTACTGCACGCGCGCATGAAGGCGGACACGGGATTGAACTGCTCCGTTGGCATTTCGGCCTCGCGCATGGTGGCCAAGATCAGCTCCGACCAGGCCAAGCCGAACGGCGTGCTGTGGGTGATCCCCGGGCGGGAAGCGGCATTCCTGGCGCCGCTTGACGTGCGCAAGGTTCCCGGCGTGGGCAAGGTGACGGAAAAGAACCTGCACACGCTGGGGATTCGCAAGGTGGGCGACATGGCGCGCCTGGACGAGAAGTTCCTCGGCGAACACTTCGGCAAGTGGGGGCTGGCGCTCGCCGGGAAGTCGCACGGACTCGACGCGGGCGGCTGGTTCGATACCGAGATCGGCGCGGGCGAGGGTCCCAAATCCATCAGCCACGAGCACACGTTCATGGAGGATACGGCGGATGTGGCGCGGATCGAAGCGACGCTTTCGCGCTTGTGCGAGATGGTGGGACGGCGTCTGCGGGAACACGGGCTGCGCGCCGCCACCATTCAGCTCAAGCTGCGCTACACCGATTTTTCCACCATCACGCGCGCGCATTCCATCGCACGGGGGACGCAGATCGATACGGAGATCTTCGAGGAAATCCGCGAGTTGTTCCACCGGAACTGGAAGCCCGGCGCGACCGTGCGGCTGCTGGGGGTACACGCTTCATCATGGGCGGAAGGAGCCGCGCAAATGGAGCTGGCCGGCGAAGAGCGGCGCGAGAAGTGGTCGCGGGCGCTGGCTGCCGCGGACAAAATGCGGGACAAGTTCGGGGATTCGGCGATCTCACTGGCGGCCAGCCTGCGCGGGAATTTCCGCGAGCGCACGCACGATAACCCGGCGGGATTGCCGGGGAAGAAATAGCGCGCTGCGGCGCCCAACCTGCGGGCCGGGCCCAGAGGGCACCCCCAATCGGCCTGCGCGCGGCCCAGAGGGCACCCCGGACAATCGCCGCGCAGGATGACATCCTGCCCCACCGCTACGTGAACGAGTACTTATTGGCGGCGGCGTCCCAAAGGACCATCTTCCGGTTCTTGTATGCGAGCGTGGCCATGTGACCGCCGATGGCCGCTTGCTGGCCGATGGGCGGCGGGGCGATCGGCTGCTCCGTCCCCTTGATGGACGCGATGAAGTTCTTGAAGTGGCCCTGCACGCCGTCGACTTCGTTGAAATCGGACTTCATCGTGCCCGCCTTCACGTCGGGCGAAGCGTCGTTGGCCATGTGGACGGCCTTGCGCGACTTGATGGCGGCCGACACGCCGCTATAGGTTTCGGGCGTGAAGTAGAGATCCGAGCGGTTCATCACTTCGATAGTGCCTTCGGTGCCTAGAATCTGCTCGCCGTAGCCGTACTTCACGTTGCCGAAGTAGCTGCTGTAATTGATCTGGAATTTGTCGGGGTACTCGAAGATGGCGCTCATGGTGTCGCCGGTGTCACGGTCGTCATCCTTGGTCCAGCGGTAGATTCCGCCCGATGCGATGGCCGAGACCGGCGTGGTCTTATTCAGCATGAAGTTGATGATGTCGGTCTGGTGGACCAGCAGGTCGGTGGAGATGCCGCCCGAATAATCCCAATAGAGGCGCCACTGGAAGTAGCGGTGAGGGTCCCACGCGCGCTTGGGCGCCGGCCCCAGGAAGCGCTCCCAATCGGTGTTCTGCTCATTCACGCCCGGGGGAATGACATAGCGCCAGGCGGGAGCGTTGGGCGCCGAGTTGCGGTACCAGAAGGCGCGCGCGTAGTGAACCTCGCCGATCATGCCCTTGGCGATCCACTCCTTGGCCGTTTTGTAAAGCATGGAGCTGCGGTTCTGCGTCCCGACCTGGCAGACCTTGCCGGCTTTCTCCCACGCCTTGACAATGTCCCAACCTTCCTCGATGGTGTGCGCCAGCGGTTTTTCTGTGTACACGTGCTTGCCGGCTTCGAGAGCGGCGATGGCCATGTTGTGGTGCAGGTGCTCGGGCGTCATGATATAGACGGCGTCGATGCTCTTGTCGGCCAGCAAATCGCGATAGTCCTTGTAGATTGTGGGCTTGTTTCCCCAGGTCTTCTGGACGTTGGCGATGCCGCGGTCGATGTAGTATTGGCAGGTGTCGCAGATGGCCGTAAGCTGAACGTCGTCGGGCGCCGCGTCGTGTAGCCAGCGGATGCCGTAGTCGCCGCGGGTGCCCACGCCGATCCACCCGACATTGATCTTTTCGTTGGCGCCGCGCGCCGGGATCATGGCCGGCCCAGCGGCGATGGCAGCGGCTTTCAGGAAACCGCGGCGGTTCACTTCGTTAGCCATAAAGACCTCCCAATCCGATGATTCCAATGGAATGATAACAAAAAGCGAACGCTGCGGAGCGGGCCGCGCCCCGACGTAACCTGCCTTACCTCATTGGCATGGCTCGGCCGCGATTACAGGGCTCAGTTCCACAGTCCATTGCCAATCCGCGCCAGGCTCGAGCGTAGTCATGCCGAACCACGGAGACGGACAGAGAAAACCAAGCCGCGGACCGCCGTAGACGTTGAACTGCACGAGCGGCTCCGGCAGTGTGGTTGAGGCGCGGTGCCGGATGCTGACGGCCACGCCCTGCAGATCGATCAGCCGCGCGTAAGGGATGCCTTGATACCCTGCGAGCGGGAGCGCCTCCGTAGCATCGAAATCGCCCAGTCTGGCCGGAGTGTCGAACGAGCGGTCGCGCTGTTCCCCGTTCTCAGCTCCCGCCTCGGCCGGCAGGATTTGCCGCGTGCAGTTGGTCTGAAACCGCATGTCGTCCGGCTGCGTGCCATCCACGAATGGAAGGCGGAATGCCATACGATTGCCGATGGAAAACGGCATGGGCGCCGGATTTTCCCTGGAGGCGCATACGGTATAGTTGATGGTCAAGCGGCCATCCGCGAGCTCGTAGCCCGTCCGCACCAGGAATCCGAATGGGTAACCGGCGCGGGTCCGCTCCGAGTCGCGCAGTTCGAGCAGCAGGCGCGCGCCTTGCGCACCGTCCAAATGGCCGGCTTCAGACCAGGGAAGGTCCTTAGCGAAGCCATCGCCAGGTATGCACTGCGACCCGATGGCGGGCCAGAGCAACGGCGCCCTGCCACGAAAATCCAGAGCCGGTCCGTAGTCGCGGGCGCGATATAGGAGCTCGACCGGCCGGTGCTGGAACCTGACGCTCAGGCTAGTCAGTTCGCCGCCTTCGGATGGCGTCACCGCGGCATGCATGCCCGTCTGGTAATCGTGCAGCACGATTACGCGGGGAGTATCGGGACCGCCAGCCGGCTCCTCGGTAACGGCATACCGGGCTCGCGCGGCGGCCGCGGCTTCCCGTTTCGCGGAAACGCCCATCAACCCGCGCGCGACAAGTTTTACCAAAGGCAAGAGCATAATTCCTCTTAGGCTTCCTCGCCGGAAGCAATCATTCTACCAACCGCTTTCACGAGAGATGTGTTTCCTGCCGAGCTGCGCGGGCGTTCCAGCCCCGGCGGGATGTATACTCCTAGCTGAGGAGCCAGAATCGATTTCGCGCGCTTATACGCATCACGCGCGCGACACGGCGGAGGCATTATGACAAGACGGTTACTGACGACGATTGCGGTCCTTTTCGCAAGCACCCTGGCCGCGCCCGGCATTGGGCGCGCGCAGACGTTTAAGGTTGAGAAATTCGATATCAAGGGTGACGGAGGCACCGACTATGTGGCCGTCGAAGCCGCCACGGGGCGCGTGTTTGTTTCGCGCGGTACGCACGTGATGGTGGTCGAAGGAGCTACGGGCAAAGTACTCGGCGACATTCCGAACACGCCGGGCGTGCATGGCGCGGGCATCGCCACCAAGGCCGGCCACGGCTTTACGACCAATGGCGGCGATGACACCGTCACCATGTTCGACTTGAAGACGCTGGCGGTGATTAAGCAGATCCATGTGGGCAACGGTCTCGACGGCATCATGTACGATGAGCCGGACAACCTGATCATTCTGACGCGGCATAGCCGGCCGGTCGGCCTGGTCACGGCTCTGGACCCGAAGACCGGCGACATCGTGGGCAACGCGGAACTCGAAGACAACGGGCCGGAAGGCGCGGCGGCCGATGGCAAGGGGCACATTTTCGTCAACAACGAAGGCAAGAGCACAATTCAGTCGATTGACGTCAAGACGTGGAAGGCGACCGCCTCATGGCCGCTCGCGCCGTGCGAAGGACCGACGGGAATCGCGTACGATAAGGCTTCGAACCGCATTTTCTCGGGCTGCAGCAACACGTCGGTGGTGGTTGACGCAAGCTCGGGCAAGATTGTGGCGACCATCAAGAACGGCACGCGCGTGGACGCACTGGGATACGATCCGTCGAAGAAACTGATTTTTATTCCGAATGGGGGCGACGGCACGGTGACGGTGGTGCACCAGGATTCGCCCGACAAGTACACGACGGTGGCCACGGTTCCGACGTTCGCCGGCGCGAAGACCATCTGCGTGGATCCAAAGACGCACAATGCGTATCTATTCCAGCCTGAGCGCGGTCCGGCTCCGGCGCCGGCTGCCGGCGCGCCGCCACCGGCGGCGGGCGGACGTGGCCGCGGTCCACAGGGACCGATTGTCGCTGCTTGGTTCATTGCGGTTAAGCAGTAGCTTTCGCAGCGCTCAGCGGGCTGGGGCGGTTAGGCAAGCTTTACCGGCGTGGCGGTCTTCAGGAAGTCCGGATCGAATTCCAGGCCCATGCCCGGTCCGGTTGGAACCGGAATGACGCCGTCTTTAATGTCGAAATTGGGCGCGTACCACGGTTCATTTCTTGGCGGCTGGCGGGAAACGTATTCCATCCAGGGCCCAATGTTGGGAGTGGTCGCGGCGAATTGCAGGATATTCACCGAAGCCGCGCCGGTCTGCGTGTTATGGGGGCAGATCCACATGCCCGCCTTGCGCGCCATCCGCGCTACTTTGGCGGCGCGGATGAATCCGCCGTTATAGTTCAGATCGGGCTGGACAACGTCCATCACCTGGTTGTCGATCATCCATTGGAACAGCCACAAGCTGGAGTCCTGCTCGCCGAACGCCACCTTCATATCCAGGGCGTCGGCGACTTTTTTGGTTTCGCTTAATTCCTCCCAGGGACATGGCTCCTCAAACCACAGGTATTTCATCTCCTGCAGGCGCTTGCCGATCTCGATGGCGTTGTTTGCATCGTAGGACCCGTTGGCGTCGGCCATCAGGGTCACTTTGCCGGCGAGCTTTTGCTGCGCCAGTTCGAAGATCTTATTGGTACGCTCCGGGTAGGCGTCGCGGTTATCGCTCATGCGGCCGCCGATCTTGAACTTCACGGCCTTTGCGCCGGTCCTCGCGACCTCGCGCACGTACACGTCGACCTCTTGGTCGGCGGTGGTGTCGCGGCCGGAACCGGAAAGATAGACCGGAATTTCCTTGCGAAGCGCTCCGCCCATGAGATCGGCTACCGGTTTCTTCAGGGCCTTCCCCATCAGGTCGAAAAGGCTCTGCTCGATGTAGGCCACCGGGCACCAAAACTCCTGCCCCGCCAGTTTGTAGTTGGAGTCCTCGGCATAGACATCGTCGACCAGTTGTTCCAGATCGCGAGCGTCTTTGCCCAGGAAGTGCGGCAGGACCCGGCGCCCCAGGATCTGGATGTAGTCCGCGATGTCCTTTGTCTGAACGATCCCTTCGGCGCCGTCAGCCGACCGCGTGCGGAGGAAGTACTGGCCGTGCGCTTGCAGGAGCTCGATGGAAGCAATCTTGACAGGGGCGGGGAAGAACTTGTGCAGGTTGAAGACGGGCTTTTTGTATTCCAGGATTTCCGCTTCCAAGTCGGAAGCGGCTACAGCACGTCTCGCCTGACTTGTCAGAAGAGCGCTGCCGAAACTGGCTTTTAAGAAATCACGGCGGTCCATGACCTAGATTCTAGCGTGGAGCCGGTGGGGCCGATTGGCAATCGGCCGCAGGTTGCCCGCCGGCCATCCTGCCCCACTTTAGTTGCAGAGTTCCCGCAGGTCGTCGATCCAGAAGTCCGGCTCGAAGCGGGCCATGTCTTCGAGTTTGCCGTAGCCGTAGCGCACGGCGCAGATCTTGACGCCGGCGCGGCGGCCGGCTTCCATGTCGGCGGGCGAGTCGCCGACCATCAGGCACTCCTCCGGCTTGCCGCCGAGAGCTTCCAGGGCGTGCAGAATCACGTCTGGCGCGGGTTTGCAGGGGAAGCCGTCCGTGCCCTGCACGTGGTCGAAGTAGCGGAGCAGGCCGAACTGCTCGAGGACGATGCGCGTGTAGGGCGTGCCCTTGGTGGTGGCGATCGATTTGCGCCCGCCCACGGAATCGAGCGCCTCGGTGACGCCCGGATACATGCGCGTCATCGTGTTATTGCGGGCATGGTAGATGGTGCGGTACTGCTCTATCAATGCCTGCACCTGCTCGGCGGAATACTCCGGCAGCACATCTTGGAACATGTCGATGAGGTGCAGTCCGACGAATCCCTTGAGGTATTCGAAGGTAACCGGACGGCTCGGCGTGGTCACGAGCACCTGCTGAATGGCGCCGCAGATATCCTGGGCGGAATCGAGCAGCGTGCCGTCCAAATCGAACAGATAAACCGGGAAGCGGGTCACGCGGGCTGAGGATGCTCCCCTTCGGAAAGCCCCGGCACGCGCCGCCCGGACTCGGGCCGGAGCACTTGCTGGGTATGGTCTTCGGTATCCTTCGGGACGGCCGGCGGACGCGGCTCGAGGGTCTTGCCTGCGATGATCTGCATCACTTCATCGCCGTCCAGGATTTCGCGTTCGAGCAGCGCCTCCGCGACGCGGACCAGCGCGTCCGAGTTGCTCTCCAGAATCTGGGTGGAGGTATCGTAGGCGCCCTGCACGAATTTCTTGACCTGCTCGTCAATGCGGATGGCGGTTTCCTCGCTGTAATCGCGGTGTTGCGCGATTTCGCGGCCGAGGAAGATCTGCTCCTCCTTCTTGCCGAAGCTCAGCGGTCCAAGCTCGCTCATGCCCCATTCGCACACCATCTTGCGGGCCAGATCGGTAGCGCGCTCAATGTCGTTGCCCGCGCCGGTGGTCATGTGGTGCATGTAGCGCTCTTCGGCGATGCGGCCGGCCATCAGGATGGCAAGCTGCGCCAGCAGATAGTCCTTGCTGTAAGAATGCTTGTCGTCGATGGGCAACTGCATGGTCACGCCCAGCGCCATACCTCGGGGGATGATGGTGACTTTGTGCAGCGGGTCGGCTTCCTTCAGTTGCGTGGCCACCAGCGCGTGCCCGGCTTCGTGATAGGCGGTATTGCGCTTCTCGGCGTCGCTGAGGATGAGCGATTTGCGCTCCGCGCCCATCAGGATTTTGTCCTTGGCGGTTTCGAAATCGGTCATCATGACGACCTTGCGGTTCTGGCGCGCGGCATTGAGCGCCGCCTCATTCACCAGGTTCGCCAGATCGGCGCCGGCCAAGCCCGGGGTTCCGCGGCCGAGGACCGACAGATCGACATTATCGCCCAGCGGAATTTTCTTGGTGTGGACGCGCAG
>CAYWHA010000060.1:0-32005 GCA_964457555.1 uncultured Solibacteraceae bacterium | reverse complement strand
GGAGAGGAGCACAGCCCAGCGTCCGCCGCGCCAGCGGCTTTGTTCAAACGGGGATATCGGAAAATAGCCGGTGCGCGGCCAGCGCCACAATCCGCCCGCCTTGCGCCTTCTGGCGCCCGGCTGTTAGGGTAAGGCTTCATGCCGCCTCCCGTTACGAGCCCCGAAGAAGAGCTTCACTGGCTGGCGCTCCGGCTGATTCCGGGTCTGGGCGCCAGAACTTCCGGGAAGCTGCTGCAGCGCTTTCGCACGCCGCAAGGCATCTTCCGCGCGTCGCGCACGGAACTGGAGGGCGCGGGCGTCAACGGGTCCGTGGCGCAGTCCATCGCCAGCGGGTGCGCCTTCGAAGACGCCGCCACGCAGCGCGAGAAGATGGCGCAAGCGGGCGCCGTGTTGATCACGCTCGGTGACGCGCGTTATCCGCGGGCGCTGCGCGAGATCTTCGACCCGCCGATTCTGCTTTTCGCGCGCGGCCGTGTGGAGTTGCTTGACTCCATCTGCCTGGGCGTGGTGGGAACGCGCCGGCCCACTCCGTACGGACTGGCGGTGGCGGAGCGGCTCTCGGCCGATCTCTCGCACGCCGGCCTGACCATTGTCAGCGGGATGGCCCGCGGCATCGATAGCGCCGCTCATAAGGGGGCCCTTGCGGCGGGTGGCAATACCGTGGCGGTGCTCGGTTGCGGGGTGGATGTGGTGTACCCATCGGAGAACCGCAAGCTGGCGGCGGAGCTGGCGGTGAAGGGCTTGATCGTCTCCGAGTTCCCCATGGGCGCCGTGGCGTTCCCGCAGAACTTTCCCATCCGCAACCGCATCATCTCCGGCGCGAGCGTGGGCGTGCTGGTGGTGGAAGGGGCGCAGTACAGCGGCTCGGCCATTACGGCCAAGCTGGCGATGGACCAGGGGCGGGACGTTTTCGCCGTGCCGGGCAACATCACCTCGAAATTAAGTTGGGGCCCTAACCTGCTGATTAAACAAGGCGCGCGGCTGGTGCAGGACTGGAACGACGTGGTATCCGAGCTACCCGTTGAATCCCGCCGGCATCTAATTGAAGAGGGGCGAAAACGGATTGAAGCCGAAGCGGGCGGAACGCCGGGCGGCGCGCAAGCGTCTCTATTGCACGACCAAGGGCCGGAACTGGACGCCGTGGCCCGCCGCGCGCTGCAGGCGTTGAAGGTGGACGCATCGATACATTTGGATGAACTGCTTGAAAAGGTGGAGGATATATCCCCTTCCGAGATGATCGCGGCGCTCTTTGAGTTGGAGATGCTGGGTTTGATCAAACAACTGCCGGGCAAGAACTTTGTTAAAGTGTGGTAGCGCCGTCCCTGGGATAGACGGCATCGTGACGGCAGCAATACGGCGCAGGGGGCGCCGCTTCCCGAAAGTCAATTATGGCGAAAGCTTTGGTAATCGTGGAATCGCCCACAAAGGCGAAGACCATCAACAAGTATCTGGGCAAGCAATACATCGTCAAAGCCTCGCTCGGTCATGTCAAGGATCTTCCCAAGAAGGATCTGGCGGTGGACGTCGAGAACGGGTTCGAACCGCACTATGAAGTTATCGAAGGGAAAAGGAAGCTTCTCAACGAATTGAAGCAGGCGGCCAAGAAGGTGGAAGAAGTCTTCCTGGCGGCCGATCCGGATCGCGAAGGCGAAGCCATCTGCTACCACCTCCAGGAGGAACTCCAGGGCGGCAAGAACGGCCCGCGCATTTTCCGCGTGATGTTCAACGAGATTACCAAGAAGGCTATTGAGAAGGCTTTCGTCAACCCTGGGCAGGTGGACATTCATCTGGTGGACGCGCAGCAGGCGCGCCGCGTGCTGGACAGGCTGGTGGGCTACAAGATTTCGCCCCTGTTGTGGGACAAGGTGCGGCGCGGATTGTCGGCGGGGCGCGTGCAGACGGTAGCGCTGCGCGTGGTGGTGGAACGGGAGCGTGAAATCAGGGCCTTCGTTCCCCGGGAATACTGGACGCTTGACGCCGAACTGAGCGCCAAGAAGCCTCCACACATTGCGGCGCGGCTGATCAAGGTGAACGACGCTCCGGCGGAATTGGCTTCCCAAGCGTCGGCGGAAGACGTTCTGGCGCAACTCGAGGGTGCAGCCTACGTCGCCAAGACGGTGGGGACGCGCGAGAAAAAGCGCAACCCGGTGGCGCCCTTCATCACGTCTACCTTGCAGCAGGAATCCTCGCGCAAGCTGCGCTTCAGCGTAAAGCGCACCATGATGATGGCGCAGCGGCTTTACGAAGGCATCGAGGTGGGCAAGGAAGGCTCGGTCGGCCTCATCACCTACATGCGCACCGATTCCACGCGCGTTTCGCAGGATGCGCTGAGCGATGCGCGGCTCTACATTGCCGAGCGCTATGGCAAGGAGTTCCTGCCGGAGGCCGCCAACATTTACAAGTCGAAGAAGGACGCGCAGGACGCTCACGAAGCCATCCGGCCGACTTCCATGGCGTTCTCGCCCGAGGTTGTGGCGCAATATCTGGCCGAAGACGAGATGAAGCTCTACCGGCTGGTGTGGAACCGTTTTGTGGCGTCGCAGATGATGCCGGCGCTCTACGACCAGACCGCCATCGACGTGGCGGCGAACGGCAAGAACGGGATGGAGTACCTGTTCCGGGCCACCGGCTCGGTGCTCAAATTCGACGGCTTCCTCAAGGTCTACCAGGAGGGCAAGGACCAGACCGATGAAGAAGACGAGGAACTTAAGCACCGCCTCCCCGCGGTTTTGGAAGGCGAACTCCTGCGACTGCGCGCGCTGAAACACGAGCAGCACTTTACCGAGCCTCCGCCGCGCTACAACGAAGCCACGCTGGTGAAGAAACTGGAATCCGACGGCGTGGGCAGGCCGTCCACCTACGCTTCCATCCTCTCCACCATTCAGGAGCGCGAGTACGTCACGAAGGAAGGCGGACGGTTCCAGCCCACGGAACTGGGCAAGGTGGTGACCGACCTTCTGCTCGAGAGCTTCGACGACATTTTCGAGGTAAAGTACACCGCGCGGATGGAAGAGGAGTTGGACGAAATCGAGGAGGGCAAACTCGACTGGCGCGTCGCCATGGGCGAGTTCTACGAGAAGTTCGACCGGGACCTGAAGCATGCCGAAGAGCACATGACCGACATCAAGCGGATGGAGAAGCCCACCGACTTGGCGTGCGAGAAGTGCGGCAAGCCGCTGGTGATCAAGTGGGGCAAGCACGGCAGCTTCATCGCATGCAGCGGCTACCCCGAATTCTCCCCAAAGAACGCGGAAGCCGACCTGGAAGGCCTGCAGAAGGACATTGCCCTGCGACAGGAGCGGGCGCGCAAGGACAGCGACGAGCGTTGGGCGAAGATCCGGGCCCGGCACGACGGCGATTTGGAAAAGCTTGAGAAGGGAACAGCGGCGGGGCCGGCGAAGGATTCCAGGGAAGTGGACAAACGCCGGCGGACGATACAGGCGCACTACAAGGCCGGCATCGAGGATCTCCGAAAACGCATGGCCGAGCGCAAGCTGAAGGACCGGGAAAGCGTGGCGCTCCGCCTCGAGAAAATTCAAGCCCGCTATCCTCAGATCGGCCAGTATTATGACGGTCTGGCACTGACGGATACGGCCGAGGGCGCGACCCTGCCGTGGCGGAGAAACGAGTACTTCTGCACGTACACCCGTGAGCTTCCGGTGGACCTGACGGATGTGGTTCAGGCCGATCTGGCCGAGCAGGGTGAAGGGGAGTACTGCGAAAACTGCGGCCGGCCGATGGTTTTGAAGAAAGGCCGCTTCGGCACGTTCTACGCGTGCACCGGATATCCCGACTGCAAGACGACCAAGCAGATCGGCGGGCAGCAGAAGAAGCCGGATCAGCCGCTCGATGAGAAGTGCCCCAACTGCGGCAGCAATCTGGTTCTGAAAACCGGGCGGTTCGGCGAGTTCACGGCGTGCAGCAACTACCCCACCTGCAAGTACGTGAAGCAGAAGACGATCGGGGTGAGGTGTCCGGAGTGCTCGGAGGGCGAGATTTCCGAGCGCCGCTCCCGGAAGGGCAAGATTTTCTACGGCTGCACGCGCTATCCGGACTGCAAGTTCGTCGCATGGGGCAAGCCGGTAGCGGAGAAGTGTCCGCAGTGCGGCAGCCCTTATCTGATTGAAAAGTGGCTCAAATCCGGCACGATCTGGCAGTGTCCGAACGCCGAGTGCAAGCACAAGATGCCGGCGCCGGCCGAAGCGCTGGCGCGGTAAGCGGCGCGCGGGAGGAGTCCGACGAGGGCTGAAAGTCGGCTCGACAGCCGACTCGGCAAGCCTGGCGGCTTGCGCCACGCAGAGGGATGTACTGTTTCGGCTCCGATACTCCCGAAAGGCGCTACAATCTGCGTTGGGAGAAGTCTCATGACATCGTCCAAGCGCGCCAAGCCACACTCTGTCTATATCCCCAAGCTCGATGACGAGCACGAGGAGATTGCCCGGGATATGGACGAGCTGAACCGGACCGTGGCCGCGGGCGGCGAAGCGCACGAGGTCCTGCAGGACCTGGTGGAAGACATGAGCGCCCATCTGGCCGGGGAAGAGCGCATGATGCGGACCTCGGCGTATCCCGCGTACGAATGGCACAAGAATCAGCACGATGCCGCGCGCAAGAGGCTGAAAGGATTCGCGAAGCGGATTGACGCCGGCGAATCCGCCGCCATTTGCGAAATGATAGACTTCTTCCGTTTGTGGCTCCGGGACCACACGGGTGTTCACGACCGCATGATGGCGGCATACCTGCGCAACTTCGGCCGGGCGCACTCGCAGACGGCGTCGTAAGCCGCGCCGCGCCGGAGCTATCATGGCTCTGGGACGGTGACAAACATGCGCTGGCGGAGAATTTCGCTTACCGGGCTGCTCTTTTCGGCTTTGAGCGGCGCGCAAACCCTCAATTGCGATTTCCAAGGTTATCAGGCGCTCGACGGGTTGAAGGCCGAGATGCGCTCGGGTTCTTTGGAACTGACATGGCAGGGCGAGCGCGGCCAGACGCTGCGCGCCACGTTGGGCGTCGAAAGCGGGCAACCCGTGGTCCGGGAGCTGGCCGTGGAGAGGAACGGCAAGTGGGCCGTACTGGGAAGCGACCTGACTCCCGAGTACCAGGTGACCACCGGCCGGCGGCGCATCTCCGCACAGCAGGAGGCGCCTTTGCGCCAACTGGGCATCTATACGCCGGAGGTGATTGAGCGCCAGAAGTGGTTCGCGTTCTGGGACGCTCCGCTGAACGTGCCCGGGCATCCCGGTTCCAACGCGGCGGTGGATCTGCCGCGCAAGCCGGAAGAGATTGAGCGCGCGTGGGCGAAGTTTCAAATTAGCGGATGCCAGGTGGACACCGATGGCGCGCGGCTGGAAGCGAATTTTCCAGGCGTCTCTCTGGGTCTTTTTTCCGGCGGCCTGCGCTACACCGTGTATCGCGGGACGAACCTGATTCGCCAGGAAGTGGTGGCCAAGACGGACGCGCCGTCGGTGGCATACGAATTCTCGGCCGGCTTGAAGGGTTTCCGCATCGGCGACAGCACCCGTCTGGCATGGCGCGACGTGGCGCGCGGCTGGCAGCACTACCTGTTCGGCGGCGCGGTGAACACGGACGCGGTGGCGTTGAAGGCTCGTAACCGGGTGGAGATTGTGGAGAGCGGCGCCGGCTCGGTGGCGGTGTTCCCGGCATCCCACAAGTTCTTTTTCGCGCGGGAAGTGGAATCGAATCTAGGGTATAACTACTACCGCAAGGATAGCGAGGCCGCATTCGCCGTGGGAGTGCGCCAGGCCGACCGCGAGGAATCCTTCAAGACTTACGGCGTGACCGATGCCGTCTGGCGGAGCCGCGTCAACCAGGCGCGCGAGTTCGAGGAGAACTTCGCGCTGTACAACGCTCCGCCGGGCACGATGCAGCGGATGGCCGTCTACTTCTACCTGGATTCGGGGAACGCGCAGGCCACCCAGCAGGCAGTGATGGCTTTCACCCACGACGACGTATACAAACCCATGCCCGGATACCAGGTGATGGTGAGCCACTTTCACTTCCATTTCAACGAGGAATTGACGGACGCCGGCACGATCGACCACGAGCCGGCATGGATTCCCACTTTCCGAGCGCTGGGCATTAACATTGCCGCGCTGTGTGACTTCCACGCCGATTCGCATCCCACGGACACCGGCAAGATTCGTCTGGAGGAACAGCGGGTCTACTTCGAGGGCAGTGCGCGCTTTTCCGACCGAGATTTCCTGATTATTCCCGGCGAGGAGCCGGACGCCACTTTTGGCGGCCACTACATGTTCCTGTTCCCCAAGCCGGTCTACTACACGCACGCACCGCTTGGCCGGCCGGGCGCCGCGCAACCAGCCGCGCAGCAACCGTATACGGAGAATATCGCGCCCTACGGGAAGGTCTATCACACGTCATCCCGCGAAACCGAGACGCGATTGCTCAACGACGAGCACGCCCTGATGTGGCAGACTCATCCCCGCACCAAGAGTTCGGACGGCTATCCGGACGCCGTGAAGGACCAGCCGCACTTCCTGAGCGACCGGTTCGCGGGGGCGTCGTTTCAGTCCCTGCCGGTGGATCAATCGCAGAAGCGTCTGTGCGAGGTGCGGTGTCTGGACCTGCTGGACGATATGAACAACTGGGCAGGGCCCAAGTACCTGATCGCCGAGGGGGATACCTATACCAAGTCGCCGGAGGACGAGACTTACCCGCAATTGGACGTCAACTACGTCAAGCTCGACCGTCTGCCGAAGTTCTCCGACGGTTGGATGCCGGTGCTCGATGCGCTGCGGGCGGGCAACTTCTTTGTGACCTCGGGGGAAGTCCTGCTGCACGACTATTCGCTGCAGGGGACGGGCGGGAAGCGGACCTTCGTGGCCGAGGTGGATTGGACGTGGCCGGGTGAGTTCGTCGAGCTGGTTTGGGGCGACGGGAAGACCACCGGCCGCGAAATCGTTTCGGCGACCGGGCTGGCGCCATTTTCGAGCCATCGTTACAGCATTCCCTTCGACGCCACGGGAAAGAAATGGGTTCGCTTCGCCGCGTGGGATTCGGCGGGGAATGGAGCATTCACGCAGCCGGTGCACTTGCAGTAGGTTTGTGGGGCCCGGGGCCGACGAAGACGCAAGAACGCCCGCAGGAATGCGGGCGCCGCCGCCTAGAAAGGCTGCGCCACTTGGGCTATGGTGTGGATGACGATGTCGACGCGCTTGTCGACGCGCAGAAAGAGGGTGCTCGGGTCTTTCATGCCCCACTCGACGAAGGGTATGGAGAATTTGACGGTGGCGCGGTACTGGCCGCCGGCGGCCTCGACTTCCACGGGCATCTCGATCTCATGGCCGGTTCCGTGGATGGAGAAGAGTCCGTGCAGCCGAACTTGGGAGGGTCCCTGGGGCGCGACCTTGCCGACGACGCGATCGGGGCGGAAAACGATCTCGGGATAACGGGCGCTTTCCAACACTTTCGTGTGCATATCCTTGTCGCGCGACTCGTTGCCGCTTTGGGCGCTGGTGGCATCGACAACGAGCTCGCCACTGGCGCTGCCGGTGGCTGGGTCGAAGCGCATCTCGCCGCGCTTCAGTTGGAACGTCCCGTGCACGGTGTGGAGCACGGCGCCGAGCGTGAACTCCACCTGGGTTTGCGCCGGGTCGACGCGAAGGGTCAGACTTTGCGATTGGAGGGACCCGGCCGCCGCCAGGGAGGAGAGCAGGAGCGCGAGGGGGAGCGACGGCGAGAGTTTGCTCATTGAGTCAGCATACGCCAGCCGAGAGCCATGCCATCGATTGCGAAAGCGGACGGGGAAAGCTCGCCGACGTGCATGGCGAGCATGTGCGCGAACAGGCGGGGGTGGGAGGCCATGGCGCGAATGGCGCGGTCCCGCAGGCGGCCGCGGGCGTCCATCAGGAGCATCAGCCGCGACATGAACTCGGGACGTCTGCCGATGCGGCGGTGCGCGGCCTGGTAGATGCCGAGATCGTCCGCCGCCAGAGCGCCGGCCAGCGCGAGGGCGTGCTGAAAGAGCAGGCAGAGGCCTTCGCCGGTGATGGCGTCCACCGACCCCGATGCGTCGCCCACCAGCGCCACGTTCCCGCGCCAGACAGCCTTGAGGCGCCGGGAGGCAGAAATGCCTCCGCGTTCCAGGGTGGATGGTCCGGCGGTGGCCACGCGCCGCGCCACGTCGGGGAATTGCGGCAAGGCATCGTCCAGGCGCAGTTGGGGATCGCGAGAGATGAACACCACGCAGATCTCGCTTGCCCCCA
This sequence comes from uncultured Solibacteraceae bacterium, assembly GCA_964457555.1. Taxonomy (GTDB): domain Bacteria; phylum Acidobacteriota; class Terriglobia; order Bryobacterales; family Bryobacteraceae; genus BOG-224. The sequence goes on along the minus strand of CAYWHA010000060.1, from coordinate 23,762 downwards.
CCGGCGTGATGTAGAGCTGGCAGCTTTCGCCCCAGTGAATCTCCATGAGATCGTTCGCAGACGCGACGCGATAGTGGCGGCGGAACCCATAGCGGACGCTGTCGCGATGGGAAGCGTCAAGGCCGGCCCAGCGGCGTACAGGCGACTGGCCGCCATCGGCCCCTACCACCCAGCGTGCCCGCACGAGACGGCCATCGGCGATGACGCCGCCTTCGGCGAGGCCCGTGACGCGCGCGTTCCAGACCAGCCCGACTCCGGCGGCCGCGGCGCAATCCACCATGAGGCGATGCAGCGCGGTGCGGCGAATACCCAGGCCGCAACCGTGCGGGAAGGCGGCCTCGACGGAGGTTTGGCCCTCTCGGAAGCGAATGCCCCGGAACGGGACGCCGCCGGCCAGGTTCAGATCGACGCCGAGCGCGCGCGCGGCGGCGATGCCATCGGGCATGATGCCCTCTCCGCAGGCTTTATCTATGGGCGGCGCGGAACAATCCGCCAGCGTGACACGGAAGCCGTGGCGGCGCGCCGCGATGGCGGCTGCCAATCCGGCCGGCCCGCCGCCGATGACGAAAACATCGGTGGAATCGGGAAGGGGCATCAAGGGCGGGGATCGCGTGCGGCCGAGTTCAGCCGCAGCAGTTCTTGCGGGAACAGAGGATTGCGAGGGTATTCCTGCATCAGGGCGGTGAGCAAGGTGCGGGCGCGGGCGGTATCGCCATCCCGCAGCGCGGCCACGCCCAGAAGCAGACGCGCGAAGGGCGCCAGATAGCGGCCGTTAGCCGCCGTCAGGCGCAACTTCTCAATGCCCACTGCACGGTCTGTCTCGCCGCCGGCGGCGCGGAACAACAACCGCACAATAAACGGCTTGATGCTGAGCATATAGTTCTCAACGCCGATGGCAACCCAGGCGTCATAGCAGTTGGGGTCCTTGGCAAGCAGGCGCTCGGCCTCCACGCGAGATGCCTTCATTTCCTTCCACGCCGGCACATATTTCTTGTCGATCAGCGCCGTGTAGTCGCTGTGCAGACCGTCGGCAAGGATGGATGCGAACATGCAGTTGGGATCGTCCGGCGTGAGCGCAGCCAGCCGGCGGGTGGTTGCCAGGGCGGCTTCGAACTTCGCTTTCACCGTGGGGTCGGGCGCCAGTTTGTGGTCCGTAATGAAGTGGTCGTCGTGAATGAAGAATTCCGACTGCAAAATGTGGAGGCGGTCAAACTCGGAGAACAGGTAGGCGGCGGCGTCGGATACATAGCCCAGCGGGTCGTTCGGATGCTGCCGCTGCCACTGCTCAAAGCTCAGGTGGGCTTCGGCGAACTGGAGGTTATACATCTGGCGAAAGCCGGCATCGATGAGCGTAGGCGGCGGCGCGCTTCCGAGCGCGGTGGCGGCGCAGAGAACCGGAATGACGAGCAATGCTGGGCGGATCATGATGCTTGGAGGTTGACGGCGGCGGCGATGGCGGGACAGCTACTCAATAAATCACCGCTCAATCTATGAGACGCCTGGGAAGCCGGCGCCGTTACCTTTTCTGGACGGAGCGGCGCTCCGGGAGCTGCGATTTTGCCGGATGGCAACACTACTGATAGTTTAAGATACATGGACTACATCAGGCTTGGATCGGCCGGACTGAAGGTTTCCAGAATCTGCCTTGGGACTATGACTTACGGTTCCAAGAAGTGGCGCGAGTGGGTGCTGGAGGAAGAGGAGAGCCGGCCGTTCGTCCGGCGCGCGCTGGAGTTGGGCATCAATTTTTTCGACACTGCGGACATGTACTCGCTGGGTGTGAGCGAAGAGATTCTGGGACGCGCGCTGCGGGATTTCGGTGCGCCGCGCGACCAGGTGGCGGTGGCCACCAAGGTTTTCAACCCGATGGGCGACGATCCGAACCAGCGCGGGCTGTCACGCAAGCACATCCTGCACGCCATCGACGACAGCCTGAGGAGGCTGCGGATGGACTATGTGGACCTTTACTATATCCACCGCTTCGATTACGAAACGCCGATCGAGGAGACGCTCGAAGCGCTGGACGACGTGGTGAAGACGGGGAAGGCGCTATACCTGGGGGCCTCCTCGATGTTCGCGTGGCAGTTCGCCAAAATGCTCTACAAGGCCGATGAAATGGGCCTGACGCGCTTCGTGGCCATGCAGAATCACTACAACCTGGTTTACCGCGAGGAGGAGCGCGAGATGCTGCCTTTATGCCGGGAAGAAGGCATCGCGGTGATTCCGTGGAAGCCGGTAGCGGGCGGCTTCGTGATGGGCACCCGCAGCCGCGAGGGCAGCTTTGGGACGCTGCGCGCGAGGACCGACGCATACGCGCAAGGCTTGTATAACGAGCCGTCGGATTTCGAGGTAGTGGACCGCATTACGCAAGTGGCGCGCGCCCGCGGCGTATCGAACGCGCAGGTGGCGCTGGCGTGGATGTTGCAGAAACCCGGCATCACCGCGCCGGTGGTGGGGGCCAGCAAGATGCAGCATCTGGAAGACGCGGTGGCGGCGGTGGAGTTGAAGTTGGACGATGCGGAAGTGAAAGCGCTGGAGGAACCCTATTTGCCGCACCGGATATTGGGGCACGCGTAGCGCCGGGCAACGCACTGGATTACCATGCGTGTTGACATGCCATCCACGAATCGACTCGCGCCAAAAGCGCTTCTGTTCGGATTCCTGCTCCTGCCTTGCGCCGGCTGGGCGCAGTCTACTCCGCCCGATGCGAAGCGGGCATTGGAGTTCCTGACGGATTCGGCGGCCGGATTGAAGACCCTACAGACCTGGTACGCAGACGATACGGGTTTATGGAAAACGACGGGCTGGTGGAACGGCGCGAACGCGCTGACGGCGCTCGACGACTACGCGAAGTTGAGCGACGCGCCGGATTTGCGGGCCGTCATTGCGAATACGTTCGACCGCAATTCCCCGAAGCACTTTCTCAATGAGTATTACGACGATGAAGGCTGGTGGGCGCTGGGCTGGGCGGGCGCTTACGAGCTCACGCACGATGCGCGCTACCTGGAGATGGCGGAAACGATCTTCACCGATATGTCGGGCGGTTGGGACGACGCCACGTGCGGCGGCGGCATCTGGTGGAAGAAGCCGAACCAGTATAAGAACGCCATCGCCAACGAGTTATTCCTTTCCGTGGCCGCAAAGCTGGCGGGTCTCGAGCAGGACGCGCAGAAGCGGGCGAAATACCTGGATTGGGCGCAAAGGGAATGGAAGTGGTTCGCAGCATCAGGCATGATCAATGCGCAAAACCTGGTGAACGACGGGTTGGACGCCGCGTGCCACAATAACGGACGCACCACGTGGACCTACAACCAGGGCGTGATCCTGGGCGGTCTGACGATGCTGTCGAAGCAATCCGGCGATCCGAAGCCCCTGGAGACGGCGCAAACCATCGCGTTGTCGGCGATCGCGCGGCTGACGGACCTGGATGGCGTACTCCACGATTCTTGTGAGCCGGCGCGCTGCGGGAACGACGCGCCGCAGTTCAAAGGGATTTTCGCGCGCAATCTGGCGGCGCTGAACGCGACGGCTCCGGCGCCGGGGTTCCGGGCCTTTTTGCGGACGAATGCGGAGAGCATCTGGAAGAATCGCGATGCGGACGGCAAGTTCGGGCTGGTGTGGTCGGGGCCTTCCGAGGTGAAGACCGCCGCGACGCAGGTGGCGGCATTAGACGCACTGATCGGCGCGGCGGAGGCGGAGGGCGCGGGGCAGAAGTAGAACGACAAGAGAGGTTAGCCGCAGATGAACGCAGATGAACGCAGATGGAAAATAAAGGCCTGAAATGCGTTTTTGTGGACTATCCTGTTAAGTGAGAGATTGGCCGCTCTCGAAGGAGAAGAGAGATGGCAATTCGACGGCTGGCAGTTGCCGTTAGCGTGGCGCTTGCGTCTTGTTGGGCAGTTTGCGCACAGCAAACCACGCTGCCACCCGGATCTATTCTGGCGTCCGTCAAGCCTCACCATGGACCAGGCAATAGAATGTCAATGACCCCGGGGATGCTCACAGCACAGGGAATATCCGTTTACTTTCTCGTCCAATTTGCATACGATTTGCACGCAGGGGAACTTGCCGGTTTACCGAAGTGGGCCAACTCCGACACGTTCGATATCACTGCGAGGGCTTACGGCCCTGTGCCTGCGAATCCCCGGATGTCGCCGGAACAGGCCAGGGTGTTTGTCCGTTCGCTCTTGGCGGACCGGTTTCAACTGAAAGCGCACTATGAGAAACGACAAGTGTCCGGCTATGAGCTGAAGGTAGCTAGAGAGGGGCCCAAACTCGAGAAAGAGACGGCGGACGATCAGCGCCGTGCAGGCACCGGGCCGCGCAAGGGCGGCGTGTATACCATGGGGATACTGGCAACGAGCTTGTCCCATATCATGGACGCCCTAGTCGTCGACCGGACCATGCTCGAGGGGAACTATTATGTGAAATTGCGCTGGACGGGGGACGACGGCGCTCCCAGAAGCATTGGCGTGCCATCGGCTGAGATGCCTGACGAGGCGGATGGCCGTTCGATTTTCGAAGCCTTGAAAGAGGATCTCGGATTGAGCCTGGAGGGTCATACCCACGTTCCGCTGGATGTTCTCGTGATCGATCAGGTGTCGAAACCATCCGAGAACTGAACCGGTTCAGAACAGGACGTCGAAATCGGCGGTGAACCGGCGGCCCCGCTGGCCGAAGAAGAGGCCGTAGGCCGGGTCGTCCACATTCCAGTGAACCGCCTCCGGATTGAAATGGTCGGTGAGGTTATAGGCGCTCACCGAGAGACGCACGGCGTATTTCGGGTTCACCTGGATGTCCTTGGAGAAGCGCGCATCGACCGAGAGGAAGTTGGGATACCGGTAGGAGTCCGGCACTCCCACGTAGTGCTGGAACTGGTCGTAGGAGCTGTAAGGAAATCCGGTTCGATACTCGCAGAGCGGAGAGATTCGGAATCGGGCGGGGAGTTTCACGGCGCCCCAGAGCAGAAAGCGATTCGGCAGATTGCCCGGCAGATCGGCGATTTGGTTGGCGTGAACGATGGGCATGGGGAAACTGCCCAGATAGTCGGCGAAATCGTTCAAGTCGCCGCGCGCGTGGCTGCGCACGTAAGAGAAAAACAACTGGCGGTTGTCATCGAGCCGGACACGCGCGGTCGACTCGAACTGCGCATAGCGGGATTGCCCGCCGCCCGAGAGGAGGCGATTTCCGATATTGGTCAGCGGATCCGGCGCGGACGAGTTCAGGATGACGAGGCCGGTCGATTCGGTCTGCATATAGCCGACGCGGAACCGCAGGCGCTCCGTTACCGGCTGCTCGACCTGCAGGCTCCCGGTGGTGGCGCGAGGCGCGAAATTCCCCGGCTCGTCTTCGCTGAAGACGAAGCGGGACTTGGAGCTGACGGTTCCGATCCCATTTTCGTAGAAGAAAGGTCCGCCTGAGATCTGGCCCGCGGAATCGTACATGGTCACGATCTCATTGGGATAGCTGCTGTAGGAGTACACGCTCAGCGGGACCCGGTCGTAAAACACCCCAACGCCGCCGCGGATTACCGTGCCTGCGTGGGGGAACGGATTCCATGAGAACCCGGCCCGCGGGGCCACCCGAAGGCTCTCCGACAAGACCTGCGACTCGACGCGCCCGCCGAGATCGATGGCGAGCCGCGGCGACACGGTCCAATGATCCTGCGCAAACGCGGCGTACTCGTCGTCCGAATTGTCAAAACGCACGCCGCCGGTGAAGGTGAGCCGCTCGATCAATTGGTTGGCGGCATTCAGAAGGTCGACGGGGTGCTCGAAAACCTGGCCGTTGTCCGTACTTTCGGCGGTATACCCGCCGGCTTTGAAGGTGTGCTTGCCGAGGAAATGCCATGGGGCGAAGGTATATGCGGTGGCCCAGCTCAACCGCGAGGCGTTGCGGTCCTGTTGCTCGAAGTAGTTCCCGGTGTTGCCGGTTGGGGTGATGACAAGATCTTGATCGCCCTGGCCCCAGATGCGGGCGTCGAAAAAGGTGCTGGAAACCGTAGTTTCCAGAATTCCGTCCCCCAAGGTCAGCCGGTCGCCCAGCGTCACGGTGTAATTGTGGGTGCTGGCGTCGGGCGTGGTCTCGCGGGGATTGTAGTAGTTGAGGTTCACGTAGTCCAGGCGCTGCGGCGCAAAGTGAACGGTGGCGGTTACCAGTTGCTTATCCGAGGCAATCCAGTCGAATTGAGCGAAGGAGTTCACGCCGTGCTGCAGCTTCTGGTTGAACGGGAAGGGCAATTCATAGACCGGGGTCTTGCGAATCTCGTATTCGAGACCCTCGGAGAAATACAGCTTGCCGGGGATCAGGGGGCCTTCGAAATTGAATCTCGGGGTGGCGTCGCGGAGGCCGCGGAGATGATAGCTGCGAATGGCGAAGTCCGGGAACGGATCGTTCAATTCCCATTTCCACTTGCTGCCTCCGCGCCTGGTTTCGACCGAGACGAGGCCCGCCGTGAAGCGGCCGTACTCGGCCAGGTAGGGGGTCTGGTCGAAATTGAGATTCTCGACGCTGTCGATGGGCACGGTCAGGCCGAACTGCCCGGTGGCCGGGTCCGTGACGTCGGCCGAGTTCACAATCATGGCGCTGCGGTGTTCGCCGACGGAGGACAAGAGCAGCCCTCCGGCAGGGGCGCGGACCACGCCGGGCAGCAGGGGCAAGGCGTCCGCCACGGTAGCGGGCCTGCTGGGAAGCTGGCGGGCGGTCTCGGCGGGCAACTGGGCAGGCGCGGAGGAGCCTTGCTCGACGGGTTCCAGGGTTCCCTTGACCTCGACGCTCTCCTGGCGCGCGGCCGGCGCGGGGACGAGGGTGACCTGGATGGCGGCGTCGGCGGATGAAGACACGTCGAGGCCGGCCGGTTGCGCCGCGGCGAAGCCGTCCTTCGCAGCCGTCAAACTGTAGCGGCCGGGTTGCAGGTTCGGAAACGCCGCGTGGCCGGCGGCATCGGTCTGGGCCGAGGCAACGACCGCATCGTCGAGCTTGAGTTGAAGCAGGACGCCGGGGATGAGTTGGTTCGCCTGGTCGACCACGGTAACCTCGACGGTGGCTCCAGCGGGGGGCGCAGCGATAGCGCAGGCGGCGCGCCACAACAGCAGCGCGGCACACGCCAAGAACCTTACTCGCATTACCGCCCTTCCCCGTGAGACCAATTGCGCTACTTCGCCGTAAACGCGGTCCACGGACGGGAGTCCATGTCCCCCAAAATGCTCCTGGTCCACGCGAACTCGGTATGTTTGCCGAGGTACGGCGCGGCTTTGAAGTGCAAGCCGCAGGAGTGTCCGAGCGCCGCTGTCAGCGACATCCGCTGGGCGCCGGCCGCGTCGGTGACCTTGCTCTGCACCGTGCCCGCCAGGCCATAGGGACCCCACCAGGAGGACACCCCACGCGGAGAAAGATCGATGTGCCCGCACAGCGTCCGCTCGTCGGGGTCGATTCTTCCTTCGAAAGAGTCGTAGTGGTCAGCCAGAAACTTCTGGCCCGCGGCCACGTTGATCTTGCCCTTGTACTGCGCCATGAGGGCCAGCCAGCGCTCGTGGCGCGCGTTGCTGCTCAGGCCGCGGTCGGCCGTATCGTAATTGGTTTCCTGTTCGATCAGCTTGGGGTTCTCGGGGAAGTTGGATCCCACGAAGAACCCGTCCATGGTCCGCTGCAGGGTTACGTTCTTGAGGCCCAGCTCCAGGTTGGCGATTTCGTTGTTCTTGCGGTCGGCCACCAGCCAGGTGTTGGCGTAGCCGCCGTTGTTGCCCTCTTTCATGATGCGCGCGAAATCGTCGATGGAGTTGGCATACTGCATGGCCTTGCGGGCGCGGACGAATTCGGGAATCCCGTTGGGGTCGAATCCCTTGAACCCGGAAATGGTGGTTTCGGTGATGGCGATGCCGGCCGAGTTCACGCCGAAATCGTCGCCGCTATGGATCAGCCCGGCCATGCCATCCATGAGGATGCGGTTGCCCTTTTCCGGCGTGATATCGAAAATGATATTCCACCGCTCGCCCGAGGAGTAGCTGGTCCAGTTATTATGGCCGATCACGAAGCGCCCGTCCTTGGTGTAACTGCCCGTGGCGACGAAGGCGCTGCAATGCTCGGCTGCGGCGCTCTGCGGGGTGTCCGCGATGGCTTTGTCGTAGTAGCCCTGCTCGAGCCAGGCGTTGAGCGCGACCACGTCCCAGATATCCAGCTTCACCTTGCGCGCATTGAGACCTTGGACGATGCCGGACAATTCGTCGCGGTACTCCTGCTCGATATGCGGCCAGAAAACGTCACGCGCCGTGGCGCGGAAAAACTCCCAGTCCCTCTTTTCGTCGTGCGCGCTTTCGAGCGAGATGTCCTTGACGGTGTCCTCGATCTCCGGCGCGAGCAGGTAGCCATGCTGGAAGCCGATCTGGGCCGGCGATCCCTCCAGGCGCACCATGATCCAGCCATTGCGTTCCGGCGCGCGGAAGGCCTTCTTCAGACGCGGGTCGGTTTGCGGGTCGCGCGATATGAGGGTCGCGGCGAACCCGAGCAGCAACACAGAAAGCAGCACGGGCGTGCGTTTCATTACCGCTATTATAGTAGGGATCGATGGAACCACGCAGCGAGCTACGGAAGTTGACGGCGCACGTGAAGGCGGCGGGTTGAGCGTCTAAACTGAGTCCAAAGTTGTTGGACAGGGTTTTGGCGAGCCTGCCCCGGTGGGCCGATGAAAACGTACTGATCGGGTTTGACACGGCCGACGACGCCGGCGTGTACAAGCTGACGGCGGAGCTTGCCCTGGTGCAGACGGTAGATTTTTTCACGCCCATCGTGGACGATCCGCATACGTTCGGGGCCATCGCGGCGGCCAATGCGCTGAGCGACGTGTACGCCATGGGCGGACGTCCATTGTCCGCGCTCTCCATTGTGGCGTACCCCGCCAAGGGGGATGTGGACGACCTGGAACAGATCCTGAAGGGCGGCGCGGAGAAGCTGCACGAAGCGGGCTGTTCGGTCCTGGGCGGCCACAGCGTGGCGGACGACGAAATCAAGTTCGGCTACGCGGTGACCGGCGCGATTCATCCCGACCGCATCAAATCCAACGCCGGAGCGCGCGCCGGAGATGCGCTGGTATTCACGAAGCGGCTGGGGACGGGCGTCATTTCGACGGCGTTGAAGCGGGGCGCCGCATTGCAGGAACACGTGGATGGGGCCACGGCCTCCATGCTGCTGCTCAACCGGCGCGCGTGCGAGGAGATGCTGCGCCGGGAGACGCACGCCTGCACCGACGTCACCGGATTCGGACTGCTCGGCCATGCGCGCGAAATGGCGCTGGCCAGCGGCGTGACGCTGGAGATCGAGGCGGCGGCCGTACGCTTTCTGCCAGGCGCGCTCGATTACGCGCGCGCCGGCGCGATCCCGGGCGGATTGCTGAACAACCGGGAGTTCGCCGGCTGCTCGGTAGCGATGCCCGCCGGGATTCCGCGCGCGGTGGAGGATCTGCTGTACGACCCGCAGACGTCCGGCGGCCTGTTGATCGCGATGGCCGGGAGCGACGCCGCCGGGTTTGAGCAGTCGCTTGAAGGCTCGTACCGGATCGGCCGCGTTCTGCCGCGGGGCGAGAAGCCGGTGAGCGTGATTTGAGGGGAGCGGAGCGGCAGCCTTGCGCCGGTTCGAAGCGGCGATATACCATCTGGTTACGAAGCGATTCTTTTCGGGCTGCGAGTGGGAGCCAAATTGATGTGTAAATTCATAAACGCCGGGTTCTTTGCGTTGGCCGCGGCGGTCCAGTGCCTTGGCCAACCGATCCAGGTTGCCCAAGGCGGCAATCCGAGTGACGGGAGCACGTGGGTCACACTGACCATGCAGTCGCAGACCTCGTACCCTTTGTCGAACGGGGCCGGGAAGTTCACTCCGACTTTGACAGTGCGGTGCGAATCCAAGGGAAAACCCGGTAAGGAAGATCGGACGCTCGGGGTTCTTCTCGATACGGGTGGCGTACAACCGGGAGCGCTCAACGTTCGAGGAACGAGCTCGGAGCTGCTGGCCGATCCGAAAGAGAATCCACTGCGCCTGTCGCGGGAAAACCTCCTTTTTCGCATGATAATCGACGCGAGCAGGCCAACACGGCGCAGATGGGAACTATTGCCGGCGAGCGATACGGTCTACCAGTATTGGGGCGGCGGCGATACGCCAGTGACCTCCGTATTCCTGCCGGGCGAGTTCATAGACAAGATGTTCACCGCAAAACTGGTTACGATCGAGTTCCAGCCTTTTGCTCACGTGACCTACGGTCAAGAGAACCTCTTTGGGGCCCAGTTTCATCCGGCCGGTCTGAAGGACGAGTTCCGGCAGCATAAGGAGTGCAGCCTGAAGTGATGGGCGGCGGTCCCATGGTGCGAAACCCGATCGTCGTGGCGCTCGATGTGGACTCGGCCGAAGAGGCGCGCACGCTGGTCACGCGCCTCGGAGACCGGATTTCGTTTTACAAGGTCGGCATGGAACTGTACGCCGCGGCCGGAATGCCGTTCGTCCGCGAGTTGCTGGACGCGGGCAAGGACGTGTTCCTGGATATGAAGTTTTACGATATCCCGGAAACGGTGAAACGGGCGGTAGCGCAGGTGGCCGCGACCGGCGTGCGCTTCCTGACCGTACACGGCAGCGGTCCGGCGATGCGCGCGGCGGTGGAGGGCAAGGGCGGGTCCAAGCTGAAGCTGTTGGCGGTGACCGTGCTCACCAGTTTCGACCAGGCGGACTTGCTGGACATGGGATACCCGTGTGCGGTCGCCGACCTGGTGGCTCTGCGCGCGCGGAAGGCGCGGGAGGCGGGGATGGACGGCATGGTCGCCTCGGCGCTCGATGTGGCGGCGGTCCGCGCCATCGCCGGTCCGGACGCGATTCTGGTGACGCCGGGGGTGCGTTCGCCCGGCGGCGCGGCGGCGGATCAGAAGCGGGTGGCCACGCCGGCCGAGGCATTGCGCAACGGCGCCGATTACCTGGTGATGGGGCGGCAGATCACGCGCGCGCCGGACCCGGCCGCGGAGGCGGTGCGGGTGCTGGAAGAGATCGGAGTCGGGGCCGGGCGGGGTACCCGCCGCAACTGCGGGTCGGGGCCAGGGGCCAGGGAATAGTGCGGGACAGACCAGGGACAGACGAATCTGTCCACGCGGCGCAAAAACCGCGCCTTGGGACAGATTCGTCTGTCCCTGGGCGGCTAGTGTCCGTGGCACAATCGAGATTGTGCTGAAAAGACTTGCCGCATGCGCCCTCCTCGCGTCCGCGATCGGCTGGGCGGGATCGCCGCTGGTGGATCGTGTCGATACCACGGCCTTCATTCAGATCGAAGCCAACAGCTTCACTACCCTTACGCCGCAACAACAAGCCCTGGCCTGGTGGCTCAGCCGGGCGTCGATCGCCATCGACCCCATCATTTACGATCAGCTTTCGCGATTCGGGTTGCGCCAGAAGGGGATGCTGGAGGCCATTGTCACCAGCAAGGAAAAGGTGGACCCCGCGATCTACGCCAAGGTCCTGGACTACACCAAGCTCTTCTGGGGAAACAAGGGCAACCACAACGAGCTGACCTCGCAGAAGTTTTTGCCGAAGTTCACGGAGGAGGAACTCAGGCGCGCGCTCGATCAGGCCGGCCGCAAGGATCTGTTGCCGGAAGCCGATGCGCTTCGCCAGTCTCTGTTCGACGCGAATTTCGAGCCGCTGATCACGGCCAAGAGTCCGGCGGGCGGGAAAGACATCGTGCAGTCGAGCGCCAATAGCTTCTATTCGGGCGTCACGCTGGCTGACCTGGCGAACTTCACCGAACGGTATCGCCTGAACTCGCGCGTCGAGAAGGCTAACGGGAAGCTCGCCGAGCATGTTTATCGCGCGGGTACGCCGGACCGGCGTGTGGCGCCGGGCCTGTATGCCCAATACCTGGCCAAGGCCAACGAATACCTGACCAAAGCCGAGGCTTACGCCGACCCGCCGCAGGCCAAGGTAATCGCCGACCTGGTGCGCTATTACCAGACGGGCGAATACAAGGACTGGCTGCAGTTCGATATCGACTGGGTAGGGAATAATGAGCCGGTGGATTTTGCCAACGGATTCATCGAAATCTACCGCGACGCCCGCGGCGCCAAGGGCAGCTCGCAGAGTTTCGTTTCGATCCGCGACGCGAAGGAATCGAGCGCCATCGCCAAGATCGCCGCCGATGCCCAGTATTTCGAAGACCGGGCGCCTTGGGACTCGCGCTATAAGAAGCAGGGCGTGAAGGCGCCGGTGGCCAACGCGGTCGAAACCATCGTGGAAACCGGCGACTTCCATGTGACCACGATCGGCGACAATCTGCCCAACGAGGATGAAATCCGCGAAAAATACGGGTCGAAAAGCTACCTTTTCTTTGCCAGCTCGCACGCGCTGACGGAGGCCGCGGGTTTTGCGCCGATCGACGAATTTGCGGCCTCGCCCGAAGAGGCGGCGCTCGACAAGAAGTACGAAATCGAAGCCGACGACCTGCTGACCGAAATGCACGAAGTCATCGGGCACGGTTCAGGCAAGCTCAGCCCGAAGCTGACGCATGAGGCGTCGTTCTACCTGAAGGAGTACTTTTCAGCGCTGGAGGAAGCGCGCGCGGACTTGATGGCGCTATGGAACGTCTTCGATCCCAAGCTGAAGGAGCTTGGGCTGGTCTCCTCCGACGATGTGGGCCGCGTGATGTATAACGACGCGGCGCGCGTGATGCTGACGCAGCTTCGCCGCATCCCGAAGGGCGATGCCATTGAAGAGGACCACGAACGGGACCGCCAGTTGATCGGACGGTACATTATGGACAAGACCGGAGCGATCGCGATGAGCGCGCGCAATGGAAAGACCTACGTCACCGTGAAAGACTACAAGAAGATGCGCGAGGGCGTGGGGATGCTGCTCGCCGAGTTGATGCGCATCAAGGCGGAGGGCGACTACGACGCGGTCAAAGCGCTAATGGACAAATACGCCGTGCATTTCGACCCGGCGCTGCGCGACCAGGTAGTGGAGCGTTACAAAAAGCTCAATCTGCCGACGTACTACACGGGAATCAACGCCGATCTGGCGGCGCAAATGGATGGCGCGGGACGCGTGACGAAGGTGGACATCGGCTATCCGCGCGACTATGTGAAGCAGCAGTTGGGCTATAGCGCGATGTACACGAAGCCCTGACGGGATGCGTGGGCGACGGCCCGCCGAGCCGGTGAAGTTGAGGCAGGTTACGGTCCCGTAAGCATTGCGGCGCTAACCTTCGGGGACTTGATGGACAGCACACCCCATTGGTATCCAGTGGAGAGGAAGCTGCCCATGAACCCTTCGCGGACCACGATCACGAATGAACGCGGACTGGAAACAAAGCAGTTACGCGACTCGACTGCGCGTGCTCCTCGCGCTGCGAGACGGTCGCGCTGGCGCAAGGGCGCGGAAACCGTAGAATTCGCGCTGGCGCTCCTGCCATTTATCGCAACGTTGTGCTTGTTGGCGGATTCCGCGTGGGCGATCTTCGCGAAAAGCACGCTTGAGTATGCGGTGCGCGAGGGAGTGCGTCAGGGCATCACCATCACGGGCACACAGGCCACCGCCGCGGGTTCGAACCTCACGGCGATGGTCAAGGGCATCGTTCAGACGAACTCGCTCGGATTGCTGTCGGGCGCCACGGGACTGGCGTGTATCAAAGTGAATTACTTTCTCCCGCCGGCGCCGGGATCAGCCGGGGCCATGACGGATGTTTCCACTGAGACTAACGGGAACGCGCCGCTGAACGTCATGCAGGTTTCGGTCCAAGGCTACAGCATACCGTCACCGGTGCCCCGCCTGTTTAGCTGGAAGACGAAGGATGACGGCAGTGCTATGGCGATTGGCGCAGTGGCAGCCGACCTGATCGAACCGGGAAGCGACTCGCCGCCCATCGGAACGGCCCCTTAGGTATCGTGTATGACCCAAAAGAACCAACGAGGCATATCGATCATCGAGTTTTGCTTTTCCATGCTGGTCATGGTTCCTTTAACCCTTGGCACAATCGGAACCGGGCTCAACCTGGTTATGGAATTGCAAACCATCGAACTCGCCCGGGACGCCGGGCACATGTACGCGAGATCCGGCCCTTTAGCGGATTTCTCGCAACCGGGCTACCAGACCTTGCTTGCGTCCATCGGTTCCACGTTGGGGCTGAGCACCACCGCCGGCAAGGGCAGTGCCGTGTTGATTCTCTCCCAGGTTCTGTACGTGGATAAGGGGATCTGCGCGTCCGACGGCAAGGTGGACGGCAGCGGAAACCCTCTGGGCTGCACGAATTACGGAGATTGGGTGTTTACGCAGCGGCTCACAATCGGCAATTCGAGCGTGCATTCGAGCAATTTCGGGAGTCCGGTGGTCACGGGGAAAACCCCTGTAACCATCGCTTCCAACGGAAACATTGACCTGAGCGATCAAGTGACCAATGCGGGGGATGTAGCGACTTTTGCCGTTGGGATCAACCCGTACCAGAACGTCAGCGGAGTGGTCAGCGGATTGCCATCGGGCCAGACAATCTTCATTTCGGAAGCCGCGGCCAACGGGTTCGCGATGCCGCCGATTGTGAACAGCCCGTTGATGTATTCCTATAACATGTTCTGAGTTGAGGGCAAAGGGAGAGGCTATGCCAAAGAACTTCCGTCGCGGATTCAGGCAACGGGGATCCATCCTCATGTTGGCGACATTCTCGCTGCCGTTTCTGATGGTGCCGTTGGTGGGCTTGGCGATTGACGCGACCATACTTCGCATCGCGCAGGCGAAACTTTCCGCCGCCGCGGATGGCGCGGCGCTCGGTGCAGGCCGGTTGCTGGGTACGACGGCCAATACTTCGGAAATCGCGACCGAGTTTGTAAATGCGAACTTTCGAACCGGTACGTCGGGTTTCTTCGGCTCCACCAATTTTACGCCCACCGTTACGGTCACATTGGGAACCACGAAGACCATTGCGATTAATGTCACCGCGACAGTTCCCCTGTATTTCATGAGGGTTCTCGGCAAATCCAGCACTGTAGTCTCGGCTGCCGCTACCGCGACCCGCAGAGACTCGCGGATCGTGATGGTGATCGATCGCTCCGGTTCCATGACCGCCTCCGACGGCGACGGCAGCACGGTGATCGCGGATCTGATCAGCTACGCCCAGGGATTTGCGGAGAAGTTCACCGAGGGAGCAGACGAATTGGGGTTGGTGGTCTACGATGGCAGCGCGACGGTCGGCTACCCCACCGTTCGGCCCTGGGTTTCCACAACCACCGCAACCTCCACGGGCGGTCCGGACACCAGTTTCTACTCCGGCGTCTCCACCGATATGATCCATCAGATTGCAGCCATTAAAGCGGCGGGGTTCACCGGAATGGCCGAAGGTCTTTGGCTGGCGTACATCGAGCTTCAAAAGGCCCATATGAGGGACATGGCGGCAGGCGGCGGCGTTGACGACCGCATGAACTCGATTGTTCTTTTTACGGACGGCTTTCCGACTGCCGTGACGGTGCACCTGAACAACACGCTGGACAACTCTATCCTCTCCACCAGCGCTTGCACCTATAAGGCTAACGATACGCAGAAGATGATCGGCTGGGTAGGTATCTTGGGACCACCCTTTACCACCGGTGGTGGCAGCAACATCTCCGGAGTATACGGACTTGCCAGCAGCGACACCACGGAAACTGCGGCCTGGTGGATGGCAAACTCGTGGATTAACAACACCCAAGGCGACTCAGAGCCGGGCGCCCCCGTTCCCAACACGCCCGAGGGCGGTTGCAACAATATCTACAGTGACTACAGCGGCAAACCAAACTCCAATTTCCAAACCTCGGGCAAGACCGATCTCAAGCAGGTACCCAACATCGACGGGTGGGGCAACAGCATGGACGGGACGGCGTACACGAACTCCGCTGTCTATGATTCCTCCGGATCGATTGCGACCCCGTACATAGGCGCCCTCGACCATACCCAGGTGGTGAACCCAGCCGATTGGGCGCTCGCCGCATGGAACGAAACGGACACCACCGCCAATAACATCAGGAACGATAGTAACCGCGTGAACCGGGCGGGCGATACCCAGAATATGATGCCCACAATCTACACGATTGGGTATGAGGGAGACGGCGGCGTGGATCAGGGGCTGCTGTTGCGGATCGCCAACGACAAAAGCTCCAGTTCCTACAACGGGGCCCAGGCCACCGGCATGTATATACCGGCGTCAAACACGTCCGCGTTGGCCACGGCATTCACCACCATCGCCTCGGCAATTCTACGGCTGTCGAAGTAATTCCGCCTGCCATCCCGGCAGCGCCGCCAAGGCGGTATCGCCGAAGAAAATTGTTACGTTTCAGCCGTTCCAGGCATCTCAGGGATAAGGGGAATTGTGCCTCTTATGAGATCATCCAAAGCCACAATTACAGAACTGCAATCCCCGCCGGAAGAAGCCGCGCCGGCCTCGGGATATAGGATCTTCAATAGGGTTACCGACTGGATCACCAACGAGCGCATGCAGTTGATCGATATCACCGAGCGCGTAAACGAGATTGTGCGTAAGAGCGGTATCCGCAATGGTATTGTGCACTTACAGTCGCTGCACACCACTACGGCCGTGTTCATCAACGAATGGCAGGACGCCCTGCTGCACGACGTGCGCAAGTTCCTGGACGGCTTGGTCCACCGGGAGGATTACTGGCGGCATAACGACCCCGTCTACTCGGACTGCGAGCGCCAGAACGCGGATTCGCACTTGCGCGGGATGGTGATGGGCCAGACTCTCTGTCTGCAGGTGCGGAATTCGGCGGTGATGCTGGGTTCCTGGCAGAGCATCATCCTGGCGGAGTTCGATGGACCGCGCAGCCGTTCGATGTCGGTTCAGGTTTCGGGCGTCTAGCGGCGTCTGCGATGCCGAAGCGCTTCACGCTCCCGGAGGCCCAAGGCCTGATTCCGGAGGTTTCCCGGCTGCTGCGCGAAGCGGTGGCTCTGAAGGCGGATTTCGAGAAAGCGGAAGGGGCCTTCCGCGCTTCCACGGAACGCATCATGGCCATGGGCGGCATGAATGTGGACCGCGACAGGGTCCGCGAACTCAAGGTCCGCCGCGAATCCGCCGCCGCCCGCCTGCCCGAGGCCATCGAGCGGATCCAGCAAATTGGCTGCGTAGTGAAGGACCTCGATATCGGGCTGGTGGATTTCCCAACGCTCTTCCGGGGCGCGGAGGTGTACCTCTGCTGGAGGCTCGGGGAGCCGGCCATTCAGTTTTGGCATGGTGTGGATGAGGGGTTCGCCAAGCGGAAAGCGATTGACCAGGATTTTCGCGACCACCACAATGGAGGTGTGGAGCAGTAGCCTTGGCTTCGACCGGTGGCCGCGAAATCGAAATCAAGCTCGCGATGGCCGACGCCGCGGCGGGCCGGGCGATCCTGAAGCGCGCCGGCTTCCGTGTGTCCAGGCGCAGGGTCTTCGAGAACAACACGGTGTTCGATACGGCGCAGAAGACCTTGCGCGAGGCCGGCGTCCTTCTGCGAGTGCGCACTGCCGGCCGGGCGTTTACCTTGACCTACAAGGGCTCAGTGGTGGCCGGGTCCCGGCACAAGAACAGGGAAGAGTTGGAAGTGGAGGTTCCCGATGCGGGAACGATGACCGCCATCCTGGAGCGCCTGGGTTTCGCGCCGGCTGCCCGCTACCAGAAATACCGGACGGAGTACACCGAGACCTCCGGCGGCGGAATGGCGACGATAGACGAAACGCCCATCGGGGTCTACCTGGAGCTTGAGGGATCCCCGCGTTGGATCGACCGGACGGCGCGCAAGCTGGGATTCGCCGAGAGCGACTACATTACGGCAAGCTACGCGTCGCTTTACCTGGAGTGGTGTCGGCGCCGGGGTGTGACGCCGCGTGACATGGTGTTCGAAAAGCAAAGCGGGGCCAGGGGCCAGGGGCCGGGGATCGGGGGCTAATACCGATAGAGCCAGCGGGCTTTGTCGACGACCTTGGCGGCATTCGGCAGGAACGCGTCTTCGAGCGGGGGGCTGTAGGGGACTGGGGTATCGGGCGCGGTGACCCGCACGATGGGGGCATCCAGGTATTCGAAGACGCTCTCGGAGATGCTGGCGGCCAGTTCGCCGGCCATGCCGCCGGTGCGCGTATCCTCGTGCAATAAGAGGACCTTGGAGGTCTTCTTGACGCTGGCGCACACGGTTTCGCGGTCGAGCGGCAGCAAAGTGCGCAGGTCCACCACCTCCGCCGAAATCCCCTCCGCGTCAAGCTGGTCCGCAGCTTCGAGCGCCGTCCAAACCATGGCGCCATAGGCGACGATGCTCAGGTCCTTGCCCTTGCGCACCACTTTGGCCTTGCCGATGGGGACGGTGTACTCGCCGGCCGGCAGATCCTCCTTGATGCGGCGGTAGAGTCCCTTGTGCTCGAAGAAGAGCACGGGGTCGTTATCGCGGATCGCGGATTTGATGAGGCCCTTGGCATCGTAGGCCGTGGCGGGGGCGACAACTTTCAGTCCGGGCGTGCGTACAAACCACATTTCCGGGTTCTGGGAGTGGAACGGGCCGCCGTGAATGCCCCCGCCGGAAGGCGCACGCACGACGATGGGCACGGCCGCACCCCAGCGATAACGGGACTTGGCGGCGAAGTTGACGATTTGATCGAATGCGCAGGTGATGAAATCGGCGAACTGCATTTCAGCCACCGGCCGCAGGCCCATGTAGGACGCCCCGATGGCCGCTCCCACGATGGCGGCTTCCGAGATGGGCGTATCCACCACGCGTTTTTCGCCGAAGTGCTCGTAAAAGCCATCGGTTACCTTAAAGGCGCCGCCGTAGACGCCAATGTCCTCGCCGATTAAGAAGACGTTGGGGTCGCGCTCCATTTCTTCCCAGAGGCCTTGGCGGATCGCTTCCAAGTAAGTGGTGGACATGCCTATTGGTCCCCGTAGACGCCGTCCGTCAGAGTTGCCGGATCGGGGTAAGGGCTGGCCTCGGCGAATGCCACGGCGTCGTCCACTTCCTTACGCACGGCGGCCTGAATGGCGTCAATCTCATTCCGCTCGGCCCAACCCTCGGCGGTCATCCGGGTTTCGAGGCGCGCGATGGGATCGAGCTTGCGCCACTCCTCGAACAACTCCGGCGGCACGTAGTGGGCGGCATCGTGCGCGGAGTGGCCGGTCATGCGAAATGTTTTGCATTCAAGCATATAGGGTCCCTTGCCGGCGCGCACATACTCGAGCGCGCGTCCGGTAGCCTGATGTACTGCCAGAACGTCGTTGCCGTCGACGATCTCGGCAGGCGTGTTGTAGGCCGGGCCGCGGTCGGCCACGTTGGCGCAGGCCATCTGGCGGGACATAGGCGTGGAATAGGCGTACTGGTTGTTGTTGCAGATCCAGACCACCGGCAGTTTCTGCACGGAGGCGAGGTTCATGCCTTCGTGCCAATGACCCACGCTGGTGGAGCCTTCGCCGAACCAGCACATCGCGACGTTCTTCCTGCCCAGGTATTTGAGCGCCAGCGCGGCGCCCGCAGCCACGGGAACGGTGGCGGCCAGCGCGCTGATGATGGCCACCACGTTCAGTTGGAGGTCGCCCATGTGCATGTTGGCGTCCCGTCCGTGGGTAACGCCGCCGGCGCGACCCATGTACTGCGCCAGAATGCGGCCCGCCGGAACGCCTCGGATGAGGTAGGCGGCCATATCGCGATGGGTCGGAAACAGGACGTCGCCGGGGTCGGCCTGAAGCGCCGCGCCGGTGGAGATCGCCTCCTGCCCGCGGCCCACGTACACGCCGCCCACAATCTTGCCCTGCCGGTAGAGCTTGCGCTCGATGCGGTCCTCCATCTCACGCATCAAGCTCATGTAATAGAGGCACTTATGCGCAAGTGCGGCTTCCTCGCGCCGGCCAGTGGGGACAGCCTGCGTCGCGCTCATCCGGAACTCCCCAACGCTCTGAGTCTCAGTCGGTAGTATAGCGCGAAAGGCCGCGTCCGGAGCCTGGTTCGGAGGATGGCTTCAGCGGGCATTCTGTATCGCGGCGATGGCTCTGGCGAGATCGGCCGGGGTTCGGACTACCAGCGTCTTGCCCTTCAGTGAGATCATGGCGGCGTTGATAATGTCTGCGTAAGGCCCGGGTGGAAAACCGGCAGCAAAGCCCCCGAGGGAGTAGGGCGCTCCGGGACTTGGGGGACTGGAGACTTCTCCGACGCCGGCGCGCGAAAACAAACCCTGGGGATCGGGCTTGTACTGCACATAAAAGAACTGGGTGGCGTCGGTTGGATTCAGCATTCCCTTAGGGAACTTGCCGCCGTAACGGGAAAGCGGCCCGAGCAGAACGACAGTCGAGGAGGGCGCAGTCGCGGTCAGTTCCCGCTCGATCAGGGCGGCCAGGAAATCGATGTAGCCCAGGGGCTTTTCGAGAACCGACACATCCACCGCAGACAGTTCGATCGTCGCGATGGCCTTGCGGACCTCGCCGATCGCATCGATAGAAAAAGCGTCGCGGCGAAAGATCTCCTTCTGTTTGTCCAGACTGAAGACCACCAGGCGGACGGAGGAGGCGGGCAGACGTTGCACTACAGCGGTGAGGGCGCGAACCGAGAAGTCGCGGTCGTCGGAGTTCAGGCGGGTGCGGCGAGCGGCAATGGGAGAGGCATCGAGAAGAATGGTGAGCGCGGACCCGCCGGCTGCGGGTTTCCAATCGACGTCGCTCAGGCCGCCGGTGGCGCGGACGGCGAACGGCGGCATGGAGAGCTGGACGCGGCGTTGGCTGCGGGCGAGCGAGGCGTGGACGGTCCACTTGTGTTGGCAGGAGCCGCCCGCATCGTCGTAGAGAGTGGACTCGAACGCATAGGATCCCTGGCCGAGCAAGTAAGCGCCGGAGATTTCCAGGTTGAAACCGGCCGTCTTTAGGAGGTCAGCCCCGTTGCGGGTATAGAGCCACGAGGGCTTGCCCTCGCCGCCGCGGGGGGTGACCTTGGTGATGACGGCCCAGGCGTGGGGGCCGGCCTTGTACTGCTCGGTCGAGAGGTGGAAGGCGTAGCCGGCCTCGAATCGGAAGGTAAAATCGAGGACCGGCGGGATGGACGAGAAACCGCAGCGTAGCGGAGACCCCGCGGGGCGCTGGGCGACTCCGCCGAGGAGGGCCGGAATCTGGGCCGGGTCAATCGGGCTTTGGGCGGACGCACCGGCGGTAAGGATCACAGCCAGAAGCAACCCGCGCATGGAACCACTATACTGAATCGGCTCGTGGGCGGCGCGACCGGCCCGCACGCAGCGAAGCGCCGGACACCTGGCGCCTCTCACGCGATAGAATAGTCGCCTGATGCGAACTTTTGCCGTTCTCCTACTTTGCCTGCTGGCCTTGCTGGCCGTCGCGTGGTCGCAAAGCGCGCCGCTGCGCGGCTACCTCGGAGATTCCTCACGCGCCGAGCGCGATTGGGAAGCCAAGTTCCGCGCGATTCCGGATACGGCCAACCTGCGCGCGGATATGCAGCGGCTCAGCGCGCGCCCGCACCACGTTGGCTCGCCCTACGATAAGGACAACGCGGAGTGGATCCTCGCCAAGCTCAAGGAGTGGGGCCTGGACGCCCAGATCGAAAGCTTCGACGTTCTCTTTCCGACCCCGAAGGAGCGCTCGCTCGAACTGGTCGAGCCTACCCGTTTCACCGCCAAACTGGCCGAACCGGCGGTCCCCGGCGATCCTACTTCCTCGCAGCAGGACGAGCAGTTACCCACCTACAACGCGTATTCCATCGATGGCGACGTCACGGCGCCCCTGGTCTACGTGAATTACGGCGTACCTGAAGACTACGATACGCTGGACCGTCTGGGCATTTCCGTCAAAGGGGCCATCGCGATCGCGCGCTACGGCGGCTCCTGGCGCGGCATCAAGCCCAAGGTCGCGGCCGAGCACGGAGCCGTCGGATGCCTGATTTACTCCGACCCGCGCGACGACGGCTACCAGGACGGCGACACCTTTCCGAATGGACCGTACCGCCCCAAGGACGGCGTACAGCGCGGCAGCGTCATGGACATGCCGGTGTATCCCGGCGATCCGCTGACGCCCGGCGTCGGCGCCACCAAAGATGCCAAGCGCCTGCCGATCGACCAGGCGGTCACTCTGACCAAGATTCCAGTGCTGCCCATTTCCTACGCCGACGCGCAGCCGCTGCTGGCCGCGCTGACGGGCCCGGGCGCTCCGGCGGCCTGGCGCGGCGCGCTGCCGCTCACGTACCACATTGGCCCAGGCCCCGCCAAAGTGCATCTTCACGTCAAGTTCAATTGGGACATCAAGCCGCTCTATGACGTGATTGCGCGCATCCCGGGCGATTCCTACCCCGACGAATGGGTCATCCGCGGCAACCATCACGATGCCTGGGTGAACGGCGCCGAAGATCCGGTTTCCGGAACGTCGGCCGTGTTGGAGGAGGCGCGTGGCCTCGCCACTCTGCTGCGCCAGGGATGGAAGCCGAAGCGCACCATCCTGCTGTGCTTTTGGGACGGCGAAGAGCCCGGGCTGCTGGGTTCCACCGAATGGGCCGAGACGCACGCCGACGAACTCACCCGCAACGCCGCGGCGTATGTCAACTCCGACAGCAATGGGCGCGGCTATCTCAATATGTCCGGCTCACACACTTTGGAGAAGTTCATGAACGGTGTGGCGCGCGACATTGACGACCCGGAGAGCGGAGTGACCGTCTGGAAGCGCCTGCAAGCGCGCGACCTCTCGGGCCAGGCGCCCGCCAACGCAGCCGAGGGCCAGGAAGCGCGCACGCGGCCCGATTTGCGCATGGCCGCGCTGGGATCGGGTTCAGATTACACCGTGTTCATCGACCACCTGGGTGTGGCATCCCTGAACCTGGCCTATGGAGGCGAGGATGGCGGCGGCATTTACCATTCCATCTACGACGATTTCTACTGGTACACGCATTTCTCCGACAAGGACTTCGTCTACGGGCGCGCCCTGGCGCAAACCGCCGGGGAGGCCGTCATGCGTTTGGCGGACGCCGATCTGCTGCCTTTCGATTTCGACGATTTCAGCGAAACGGTCCACCGCTACGTGAACGAGGTGCGGAAACTGGCGAGCGACGCTCGCGATCGCACTGTGGAACGGAACCGGCAGATTGACGACGGTGTTTTCGCGGCCATCGAGGATCCGCGCGTCAAGACCGTTCCGCCGAAGAAGGAAGACGTTCCGCCGTTCCTGAATTTCGCGCCGCTCGACAACGGCATGGCCGCGCTGCAGCGGGCGGCGGAGGATTATAGCCTGGCCGTCGCGCACGTTTCCGCCAATGCGGCGGCCACAGCGGCCCTGCGCCAGGCCAACGCGCGCCTGATCGCCGTGGAGCGTTCGCTCACGCTCAAGGAAGGCCTGCCCAACCGCGATTGGTTCAAAAACCAGATTTACGCGCCCGGCTTCTACACCGGTTACGGCGTGAAGACGCTGCCGGGGGTGCGCGAGAGCATCGAGCAAAAGCAGTGGCAGCTTGCGGACCGGGAGATCGTGTTGGCCGGCCAGACGCTGGCCAACGCCGGAGCGGCTATCGAATCGGCCGCCGCCGCCCTGAAATAGAAGACAGGGCCGGCAAATACCGGGGTGGTACGGCGCCGGGGTTCATCGTGGGTTCATCCACGATGAGGGATAATATCGGCTGCAACCCAGCAGAGGAGATAGAGCCATGCGACGAGTTTGTTTAGGAATTGCGGTAACGACGGCGACTTTCGCGATTTTCGCGTCAATCGGGTCGGCTCAGGAGCCTGTCGGAGAGAAATTGGCGCGAGATAGCCAGGTAGGCGCGCCGCAG
>CAYWHA010000059.1:0-33541 GCA_964457555.1 uncultured Solibacteraceae bacterium | reverse complement strand
TCACCAGTGGGGGAAGGACCCACCCAAGGAGGTTGTTGGTTGAACTTGGTAGCTTGCGAGCGTCCGAGCCGGGGAACCGGCCAGGGCGGAGCCTCGCGATAAAGCCCACGAATGGTGGGCGAGCAACTCTGCAGGCCGTAACGCGTGTGAAGCTTGAGCAGGCCTCGAAAGTAACGATGTGGACGCCGACCCGGCCCGAGATTGGGGAAGGCAGCACGGACAGGGAAGAAGCCCGCGCGGGAACGCGCAACTCGCCAACCAACGAGCACCTGATCCGGTCCACCGGGGTATTGAGCACGGCATGCAGAGAAGGTGATCTGGGCTAGTGAGGGAGGCTCGGGATTGGCTGGGGGTCGCGGCCCCGAACGTCGCTAGAAAGAGCGGCGGCCAGTCTGGGCGTCGGAGAGGGCCATACGACCGTGGAGGCCGGGTAATGCCGGCGGAGGAAAGGGCCCTTACTTCTGGTGTGCTTGTGAAGGAGGGAAGGAGCGGTGATTGACGATGAGTCTGGCAACGCCGAGTAAGATCCGGGAACTTCAGAGCAAGCTGTATCGCAAGGCGAAGAACGAGCCGGGATACCGCTTCTACATGCTCTACGACAAGATCTATCGCGAGGACATTCTGGCCCATGCTTACGCACTGGCGCGAGCCAATCAGGGCGCGCCAGGAGTAGATGGACAGACCTTCGAGCGAATCGAGTCCACGGGGCGGGAGAAGTGGCTGGCCGGCATCCAACAGGAGTTACGCAACAAGACGTATCAACCCCAGCCGGTGCGGAGGGTAATGATCCCGAAGCCCGGAGGCGGGGAGCGGCCGCTCGGGATTCCGACGATTCGGGACCGGGTGGTGCAAACCGCAGCCAAGATCGTGCTGGAACCGATTTTCGAAGCGGATTTGGAACCAAGCGCCTATGGTTACCGACCGAAGCGAAGCGCGCAGGACGCCATTCGGAAAGCGCATAAGCTAATCTGCGAAGGCTACACCGATGTAGTGGACGCCGATCTGTCCAAGTACTTTGACACCATTCCACACTGCGAACTTCTGCAGTGCGTGGCTCGTCGAATCGTCGATCGGGAGGTGCTGCGTCTGATCAAGATGTGGCTACAGGCCCCGGTCGAGGAGCGGGACGAGAATGGGAAGCGTCGGTTGACGGGAGGGAAGGACCGCCACTGCGGAACGCCGCAGGGAGGCGTGGCCAGTCCCATGCTTGCCAACCTGTACATGAACCGTCTGTTGAAGGGTTGGCAGAACACCAAACGGGGAGAGCAGTTTGACGCCCATATCGTGAACTACGCGGATGATTTCGTGATTCTCAGTCGCGGCAAAGCGGCAGAGGCACTGAATTGGACGCGGCAGGTGGTAACACGGATGGGGGTCACCCTGAATGAGGCGAAGACCAGCATCAAGCGAGCGCGACAGGAGAGCTTCAACTTTCTGGGTTACACGTTCGGGCCGCATCGTTACAAGAAGGATGGCCGATGGTATTTGGGGGCAAGCCCGTCGAAGAAGGCGCTGGCACGCATCAAGGAAAAGGTGGGGCAACTTCTGGTACCCCGCAACACGGGGACCTGGGAGGAGGCGCGGAACCGGCTGAATCAGATTCTGAGAGGCTGGTCGGCGTACTTCAACTACGGAACCCGGGCAGCGGCGTACGACGCGGTTGACAACTACGTTTATGACAGCGTACGGCATTTCTTGCGGAGGCGTCACAAGGTGCCATCGCGCGGCGCCAACCGCTTCAACATCCAAGCGGTATTTGGCGAGTTGGGGGTACTGCACCTCAGCCGAGCCAAGGCGGGCCCTCGTTCGTGAGTCTGTGGTGAAGCCAGTCGGAAAGCCGGATGCCTTAATTGGGCACGTCCGGTTTGATGAGCGGGGATGGGAAACGGGGCGGCGCCTCGGCGTCAGTGCTCGCGCCCATCCTCGACTCTACACAAGTGACCCAACGAAGTTCCAGGCGCCGCGGTCACTGCCGCGCGGCGCGGATCTGGCGGGTCATGCGGGCGAAGCGCTCGCCGAAGCGGCGGGCTTCGTCCAATTCCTTGTCGCTGAGACCGGGGTCGGCCGGGCCGGTGGTGGCCTCCGGACCGAGAGTGCCGAAGCCCTGGTCGTCGACGCCGCCGATCACGGTGAACCGCATGGTGAGGAAGGCGGAGAGGATGGAGAGGCGCGCGATGTCTTTGCCCATGGCCACGCCGCCGCCGGTGCAGAAGGCCCCGGCGGTGCGGCCGTCGCCGTAGACCTTGGCTTTCCAGAGCGCGGCGCCGGCGCGGTCGAGGAAGCGCTTGGCCTCCGTGGCGATGTTGGACCACTGGACCGGAGTACCGAGCAGGATGCCATCGTAAGCGGGAATGTCGTCGTCTTTCACGTCGACGGTCTTGCGCACGGTGACTTCCACGCCTGCCACGGACGCCGCTCCTTTGCCGATGGACTGCGCCAGCTTTTCGGTATAGCCGGTTTCCGAGTAGTAGGCCACTAGGATGCGGGCCGGCGGCTGCGGTTGCGGTTGCGCAAAGGCCGCGATGGCCGCGAACAGCAGGATGGACTTCATCGGGGAGCCTCCCTGCCCAGTGTATCCTCAGTCGCCGATCGAACGAATCACTCTGGCCGGATTTCCTCCGACGAGAGTATTCGGGGGAACGTCCCTGGTGACTACCGAACCCGCCGCGACCACCGAATTTTCACCCACGGTTACGCCACCGACGATGGTGGCGCCGGCTGCGATCCATACGTTTCTCTCAATCGCGATGGGCTTTGCGACGATGCAGGCGCGCCGCTGGGACGGCGCCACCGGGTGGCCCTCCGTGATGAGGCTCACGTTCGGCCCGATCATCACGTCATCGCCAATGCTAATCCCGGCAAGGTCGTATAGAGTGCAGTTCTGATTGATGAAGACGCGATGGCCGACGCGGATTTCGAGACCATAGGCCGTGTAGAACGGCGGAATGAGTCGAAAGCGGTCATCGACCTTCCTGCCGGTCAGCTCGCTGAATAAGGCTCGGATTTCATCGGCATCGGCGAACGTCAACCGGTTGATGGCGGGGGTAATGGCCATCGCCCGCTTGGTATTCGCGTAGAAGACATCCGCCTCCGGCGTTCCCATGTGAATGATCTTGGCGCCATCGTCATTGGAATTGGACATTCGTTATTTCCCCTGAGTTGGTTGAGCGGGCCTAAGAAGGCCGAACAACCTAAGAAGGCAGACCAGGAGGTCCGCCCCACCGTAAGCAAACGGCGGCGAGCAGCAGCGCGCCGGCGACCAGATAGGCGGCTGCGGCGGATGCAATCGCGAAGCTCAGGCCACGGCTTTGCGCGACGTAGCCGATGGCCAAAGGCGCGATTCCACCGCCCAGCCAGCCGGTCATGTTCATGAACCCAGCCGCGGTGCCGCGCGCCTCCGGGCGGATGACGTCGAACATGGAAGCGAAGATGTTGGCATCGTAGAGGCCTTTGAGGAAACCCCACGCGATGAGCGCCAGGACAAGCCACTTCACGGAGGCGGTGAGCGCGCAGAGCACCATGAAAGGCGCTCCGCCAAACACGCCCACGGCCTGGACCAGCAAGCGGCCGGCCGGGGTGCGCTTCCGCAACACGTCCGCCAGCCATCCGCCCAACGGCGAGCCGGCCATACTGGCCAACTGCACGAAGACGGTGGCGGTGAGTCCCGCCGCGGCGAGGCTCAGATGGAAGCGGTCGTAAAGGAATTTCGGCATCCAGGAAAGCAGTACGACGGCGACGAAATTGGCGCACAAGAAGGCCGCCATCAGAAGCGCCACGGTGGGCGTGCCCCATACGATGCGCAGGAATTCGCGGGTGGGGATTCGCTGCGCGTGGCGTCCGGGCGCGAGATCGGCCGCGCCGCGCTCGGGTTCCGCGAGAAACCGTTTCAGCAACAGGCCGAGCGCCACACCCAGCCCGCCGAAGACCAGGAAACTCCAGCGCCATCCGTAGGCCTGGCCGATCAGGCCCGCGAAGGCCCCGCCCGCAATGGTTCCGATATAGACGCTGGTCTGATGGATGCCGAGGGCGCGCGAGCGCGTGGCGCCGCCGTGGTAATCGGAGATGAGCGACACGGAGCCGGGGAAGTAGAGCGATTCGCCGATTCCTTCGGCCGTCCGGAAGCAGAGCAAGCCGCCGAAATTGCGCGCCAGCGCGGTGGCCATGCAGATGGCGCTCCAGGCGTGGAGACCGCCGAGGATCGCGGATTTGCGCCGGACGCGGTCGACGATGTGCCCAGCGAACGGCGCGCATAGACCGTAGGCCCACGCGAACGAGGAACCCAGCAGGCCGAGCTGCGCGAGCGAAAGGTGAAATTCCTTTTCGAGCAGAGGGAAGAGGGAGAAGATGGCTTGACGGTCGGCGTAGTTGAAGAAGGCGATCCACCAGAGCATGCCGACGATGTACCACTTGTAGCGGGGGTTCATGGTTGGGGGGGGCATGGTTGGGGGATCATGGCTGGGGGGCGGGACCGCTCTCTTACGTTCGCGGCTCGGATGTTGGGTTGGATGGCGGGGCGGATGACGGGGCGGATGTTGGGGCGGAAGGCTTGCCTGCCACGTCGAAATACTGTTTGACGCCTGCCTTGATAAAGGCGATTTCGGAAGGCGCGGTGAAGAAGCGGAAGCCCTGATCGAGATAGCCTTTCACTTTGTGCGCGTCGAAGGCCGTACGGCCCACGAACTTGTTGTGCCGCCGGGCGGCGTCGAGCACTTTGTCCACCGCCTCGCGGAGCTTGGGATGGTCCTGCTCATTGCGGAGGCCAAGGGAAAACGAAAGATCGCTGGTACCGATGAAGAGCACGTCCAGACCCGGCGTGGCGGCGATTTCCTCGATGTTCTCGACCGCGCGGGCTTCTTCCACCATGGCGACGACGGTGACGTTTTCGTCCGCGGAATCGAAATAGCGTTCGCCATCCGGCCAGCCGAAGCGGGCGAGGTCGGCGCCCGACCCGCGCCGCCCGTGCGGCGGATAGTGGCATCCGGCCACGGCCTGGCGCGCCAGCTCGGGCGTGCTGGTGAAGGGATGAATGACGCCGCTCACCCCGGCATCGAGCACGCGCTTGGCCATCCACATCTCATTCACCGGCACGCGCGCAAACGGCAGGGCGGGCAAGGCGCGCGTGGCGAGCACCATGTGGCGCAGCGTCTCGAGCGTGATGGGCGAGTGCTCCATTTCGATCCACAGGAAATCGAAACCCAGGTTGGCGGTTTGGGCGGCGGCTTCCACGCTGCCGGTCGCGATCAAAGCTCCGAATACCGGCAGCCCTGCGCGCAGTTTCTTCTTAACGGGACTTTCCCAAGGCGTAATGTTCATTTTTCGATCAGCCAGATTTCAGACACCTGGGCGCCGCGGCCGTTGCCACCCGAACCGGGCTCGCGCGTCCAGCTCAACTCCAGCTCACCTTTCTCCGTAGCCTGCTTCGGAATGTCGAATTCGATGGGTTTGACCGGCTGCGGCTTGGCCATCAAAGGATGGATTTCCACGGCGCTATTGGCCGCCATGCGGATTTTGACGGATGGGCTGTCGCCGCCATAGACCACGCGCACCTTATATTGCGCATTGGGGTCGAGACCATGGTAGCGCAGCCGCAGCGGATTTTCGAAAAGCCCTTCGGCGTGCGTGCGCCAGGAGATGCGCTGCGTTGCGCCGCCGCCGAATCCGACCAGAGGCGTTTCCCAAAAGGCCGGATCCTTCTGGTATCCGAGACCGGAGACCAAGTGCGGCTGGCGGGAGGGATCGCCCAGATCGTCGTAGAATCCGCCGGGACCCGGGTCGGTCCAGTGGACAATCTCATCCAGGATTTTCAGGCGCTCCGCTTCATCCGCCGCCTGGCGCATGGCCGCGAAACGCTGCCGCAGCCAGACGCGGTTGTTCAACGGGGCGTCGATGGTATCGAGATTGGCGCCGCGGTCGACGGAGATGGCCTGGTAGCGCGAAACGCTCAACTGCATCCGAATGCTTTGGAAGAGGGCCTCGGCCAACTCGAAAACGCGCGCGCGCCAGCCGGCGGTTTCCGTATCCAGAGATGCGCGGTCCAGGGCTTCGTCGGCGCGGGCCACGGCCGCAAGCGCCCCGGCGGAGTGCGCGTTCCGCAGCTCGGCCATGGCGTTGGCTTCCGCACCCGTCTCCGCGATGAGCCTGGCGCGCGTGGCGGCATCGTAATAAGCGCGATAGAGCGCCTGCTGGAAGCGCCAGTTCGCGCGCACCTGCGGCGAGGCGCCACGCTCCATGGCCTGAAACTGGCTGAGCGTCGCGGTGACGCCCTGGTTCGACGCCAGCGGCCCGCGCCAGTTGCGCTCGAGCGACAGCAGCCCCTGTGCGAAGCTATCGGCGTAGCGCTCGCCGATGAAATAGCGGCTGTAATCGCGGAGGATGCCGGCGACATCGGCGTCAGGATTCCAGCCCAGGCTGCTCCATACCATCTTATTCACGTCGTCATTGCAACCTTCAGAGTAGGCCAGGAAGCCGATGGTGTAGGGCTGCATCGAGCGGAAAATGTTCGCTTCGTCCACGGGGCGCGGATTGATGACTTCGCGTCCTTCGGTTAGCGCGTAGGCCACGTCCCAATCCGGCACGGGATACTGGGCCGCGCGGGAATGCGTGATGTCGGGATAGTGCCGTATGGGGTAGCGCGCCGGGACCGCCGCGCGCAATTGGGGCAGGCTCATGCGCACCTGCGGACCGTACACGACGCCGGTGAGCCAGGCGGGCGGATGGTCTTTCAGGATGGCGAGGAACTCATCCATCCACGCCTGGTCGAAGCTCTGCGGCGAGACCCAGATTTGCGCCTTGGGGTGATCGCGGTGCAGGACTTCGGCTTCCTTCTCAAGCAGCGCAAGCAGATATTTCGGCTCGGTGTGGCCTGGATCGCCGCCGGGCACGAACACGGCGTCGATGCGCGGCAGTTGGCGGAAGACCTCGCCCCACTCTTTCAAGGCCGCGTCGACGGTGTGCGGATCGGAGTAGTCCTTATCCATGGCGGGATACCAGACCCACACGTCGAGGCCGTAGGAATCGGCGAGACGCGACATTTCGACCATCATCTGCATGGGCGGGAGGGGGAAATGAGGGCTATCGGCGTCATCGTCGGAGCGGGGCGGAATCAGCTCGACCGAATTGGCGCCGAAGACGGCGAGGTCGCGCATGTACTGTTCCCAGACGGGCACGCTCCAGCCGTCGTAGGAATTGGTTTTCGGCCGGTAGCCGAGCTGATGGCCGCGCAGCGCGTACTTGGGCGCCGTGGCGACCGCCAGACGGTCGGGCGCGTCCACGGCGTCGCGCTCCATGCGCAATTGCCGCAGCAAACCTCCGACGCCGAACAGGGTCCCGCGCGCGTCGTTTCCCACTACGAGCACGACGCCATCGAGCACCTGAAGGCGGTATCCTTCGGCGCCGGCCGCGGCCGGAATCAATCGCGTGGCGAAGTTGGCGCCGAGCGCGCCGAGGCCGCTCTCCCGGCACACCAGAATGGCCGGACGCGCGCCCGACCAGGTATCGGCGAGCGGGAGCCGGATGCGTGTGCGGCGGGCAATTTCGTCCACCAGCATGGCGGCCGCTTTCTTTTCCGGAGCGGTCAGACCGGGCGGCGCGACGACGACGGCATTTTTAAGGTCCAGCGCCGCGGCCGAGGTAGCCAGCAAAAAGAACAGAGCGGGGCGGAGGTTGCGGCGCGCCATGACCTCTAATTATATGTTGCGAAGAAGCGGCGGATGCGGAACGCGGCCGGCGGGAATTTGGTGGCGGCGGGGCGCATCTGATAAACTGAGATTTCCACGGCCAGGTAGCTCAGCTGGTAGAGCGCAGCCCTGAAAAGGCTGGCGTCGGCGGTTCGATTCCGTCCCTGGCCACCACCCCAACCCTATCATTCCTCAATACGATTATTGGATCTATGAGCATGGCGAGGCTAAGCCCGAAGCCTGCCGGTGGGTTCTGACCGCGTTCCGCAAGCCCGCCACGTAGTAGGGGACGGCGTTGGCTCGTGGTTGAATCGGTCGAGGGAACTGCGATCAAGAGGCTCACGAAGCACGGAAATAGCATGGCGCTGATCATCGACAGGCCGATTCTCGACCTGCTGGGGATCGATCCTGAGACACCGCTCGACCTCAGCACGGACGGGCGGCGTCTCATTGTCGCTCCCGCCGAGCAGTCTGAACGACGCGAAAAATTCGAGGCGGCGCAGCGCACCGCGCACAATCGGTACAGCAAAGCATTCAAGAAACTCGCCGAATAATTGCCGGGCATGGACCCACTGTTCCTAACGCTGGATGAGGCCCTGGAAGTCCACGCGCAGCAAATCGAGTTGTACGGCGGATCGGACGGCGTTCGCGATCCTGCCGGCCTGGAATCGGCTGTTGCCACGCCGATGGCGACTTTCGGCGGGGAGTTCCTGCACCCGACCATTCCATCCATGGCTGCCGCCTACCTCTTCCACATCTGCCAGAACCCAGCCCTTACCGGGATCTTCGAAAGCCGTTGCCGCCCCGCGGGAAGTCAGTAACTCACGGCCGCTGCCGCAGGCCCAAGGACGTTCTCTGAGTTGACAAACGGAAGAAGAAGGCAGGCCAGGAGGCCCGCCCCACCGCAGAAACGCACTTGTTCAGCCGATAAGCAATCTGTTAGCCCATGGCAACCGAACACGAAATGCTACCGCCCGCTGCTCAGGTTGAGGAACGGAACCAGTTCCTGGCGGCCGTTGTGGATTCGTCCGATGACGCCATTATTGGAAAAACGCTTGACGGCACGATAACCATTTGGAATCGGGGCGCCGAGCGGCTTTACGGATATACGGCCGGCGAGGCGATCGGAAAGCCGGTATCCATCCTGTCGCCTCCCGACCGCCGGGGCGAAATCGGGGAAATCCTGGAAAAGGTCAGAAACGGGCATGGCGTAACGCGTCTTGAAACGATCCGGCTGGCGAAGGGCGGCCTTCCCGTCGAAGTCTGCCTGACGGTATCTCCGGTTAGGAACCAGGACGGGGTAGTGGTGGGCGCGAGTACCATCGCGCGAGATATCGGGCACCGGCGCCGCGCCGAGCGGGTGGTACGCGAGAGCGTGGAGCAGTTTCGAACCCTGTTTGAACGTTCGCGCGATTGCGTCCATTTATCGGATTTCGAAGGCAATTTCTTGGAGGCCAACCAGGCAACCTTGAACTTGCTGGGGTATACGCGTGACGAATTTCGCCGGCTCAATCTTTGTTCGTTGCTGACTCCGGACCAGTTGCCGATGGCATTAGGGATCCTCAAGGAAGTGGCAGAGACAGGGTCGCAGGCGCAACCGGCCGAGTTTCGGGTGCGGCGGCGTGACGGCGCGTTCGTGGACCTGGAAACGAGCGACGCCGCAATCCCATTCGGCGCGGGCCGCGCGGTGCTGGGCATCGCTCGCGACGTCAGCGAGCGCAAAGCGGCCGAGGAAGCGCTGCGCGAGAGTCAGGAGCGCTTTCGGATCATGGCGGACGGCTGCCCCGCGCCACTGTGGGTGTGCGATGCCCGCGGCGCGATACAATTCGTCAACCGGAGCTGGCGGGAGCACTTTGGCCACGGCCGGGAGGCGGACCATACCTGGCGGGACTTGGTTCGCCCGGATGAGGCAGAGGATTTCGTGAGGACCGTCGAGCGCGGGCTCCAGGAGCACACGGTTTTCCGCGGCGACTTGCGCCTGAGGGCCGCCGATGGCGCGTGGCGATGGTTCTCCGTTCATGCGGAGCCGCGCTTCTCTTCGACGGGCGAGTTCCTGGGTTATATTGGCATCGACCTGGAGATCACCGAGCGTAAGCAGGCCGAGGAGGCACTGCGGTCGAGCGAAGAGCAGTTCCGGCAGCTTGCGGAGCATGTGCGCGAAGTATTTTGGATACAGAACGCGGGCAGTCCCGACGTGACATACGTCAGTCCGAGATTCGAGCAGGTCTGGGGCCGGCCCTGCGAGGAGCTTTACCGGGATAGGGCGGCCTGGCTGACATCGGTTGAGCCGAAGGACAGGGAGAGGATACTCTCAGCGTTCGACAGGCTGATCGAAGACGGGCAAGTCGACGCGGAGCACCGGATACGAACGCCCGCCGGAGAGCTGAAATGGATACGCAACCGGGCGTTTGCGGTCCACGACGAGGCGGGCCGGATCGTCCGGTTCGTGGGACTTGCCGAGGAGATTACGGATCAGAAGCGCTTTCAGGAGCAACTGATTCGCGCGCGCGAGGCGGCGGACGCGGCCAACCGCGCCAAGAGCGAGTTTCTGGCCAACATGAGCCACGAGATTCGCACTCCGTTGAACGGGGTGATCGGGATGACGGGGCTGCTGCTCGACACCGGATTGACGGCCGAACAGCGTCAATACGCGGAGATCGTCCGATCGAGCGGGGAATCGCTCCTTGGGGTGGTCAACGATATTCTCGACTTCTCCCGAATCGAGGCCGGCAGGCTTGAGTTGGATTGCGTGGACTTCGATCTGCGAACGGTGCTGGAGGCGTCTACCGAACTGCTGTCGCACCTGGCCAAGGGCAAGGCGTTGGAAGTGAAATGCCTGCCCGATGGCGATGTCCCATGGCAGCTACGGGGAGACTCTGGGCGCTTGCGGCAAATCCTGCTCAACCTGGGCGGAAACGCCGTCAAGTTTACACCCAAAGGGAAGGTGACCATACGGGTTTGCCCAGGCCGCGAGGACGAAAGCTCGGCTGAGATCCGGTTCTCGGTGGAGGACGACGGAATCGGGATTGCAGCCGACCGGCAGGCCGACATCTTTTCGCCATTCACGCAAGCCGACGGCTCGACAACCCGCAAGTACGGCGGGACCGGACTGGGTTTAGCGATTAGCAAGCAGTTGGTGGAACTGCTGGGCGGTGAAATCGGCGTCGAGAGCCAACCAGGAAGAGGTTCGAAGTTCTGGTTCACCGCCGTCTTCGAGAAACCATTGCGCAAACCGGGCGCGGAGTGCCTGGAGGCTCATGAAACGGCCGCGAATCGACGGGAAGCTACCCGGCGGACTGGCGAGTCGCGGCCGCGGCCTGCCCGCATCCTGGTTGCGGAGGACAATATCACCAACCAACAGGTGGCGGCAAGCATCCTGGCGAAGCTCGGGCACAGGGTGGATGTAGTGGAGAACGGGAAAGAGGCGCTCAAATCGCTGCGGCATATCCCCTACGATCTGGTGCTGATGGACTGCCAAATGCCCGAGATGGACGGCTTTGAGGCCGCAAAGCGCATCCGTGAGCCGCAATCGGGAATGCGAAATCCCAGGATTCCCATTGTGGCTGTGACCGCGTACGCGATGAATGGCGATCGCGAGATGTGCCTGGCGGCCGGGATGAACGACTACATCGCGAAGCCCGTCGATCCCGAGGCGTTGGCGGCCACCCTTCAGAAATGGCTGCCATGTGAACTTGCGAGATTCGGCTCAGCCATGGAAAGATCCATCCCGGCGCCGGCGACGCCGGAAGTCTCCGTACCGGTGTTCGATGAAGCGGCGCTGATGAAACGCCTGATGGGCGACCGGGCTCTGGCCCGGACCATTGTCACCGGCTTCCTGGACGATATGCCCAATCACCTTGCCGCGCTCAAATCGCATCTGGAAGCGCGTGACGCCGGCGCAGCCGGACGGCGAGCTCACAGCATGAAGGGCGCGGCGGCCTGCGTCAGCGCCATCGCCCTGCACAATCACGCGCTTGAGATGGAGCACGCGGCCGCCGCGGGGAACTTGCACGCGATAGCGGCCCGGCTCCCCGAACTGGAGCGGCGCTTCCAGATTGCAAGAGAAGCGATGCAAGGCATGAAAAACGGCATGTAAACCGAAATTGGATACGAGGCAAACATGAAGACCCTGGTTGTAGAAGACGATTTTACGAGCCGGTTGTTGCTGCAGGAGATTCTGAAAGCATACGGCCCGGTACACATCGCCGTGAATGGGAAGGAGGCAGTCGCGGCGGCGGATAGCGCGCTGACCGCCGGAGAGGCGTATGACCTGATCTGCCTGGACATCATGATGCCCGAACTGGACGGCTACGGAGCATTAAAGGGCATCCGCGGCGCCGAGGAGGCCAGGGGCATTAGCTGTTCGCATGGCGCAAAAAACATCATGACCACTGCGCTGGACCATGTGAAGAACGTGATCCAGGCGTTCCACGGGCTGTGCGACGCTTACCTGTTTAAGCCCGTCGATAAAGCCAAACTGCTCGAGCAGGTGCGTGGCTTCGGGTTACTTCAGCCCGAAACGAATCACGAGGTTCAACCCGAATGAAAAAATCCCGGCGCCCAAGAGTACGCTAACGGGGAGGGTCAATACCCAGGCCAGCAGGAGATTTCGCAGAGTGTCCATCTGCAGGCCGGAATGGTTCGCCGCCATCGCGCCGGCAACCCCGGATGAGAGCACATGAGTGGTGCTCACGGGCAGGTTGTAATGGTCGGCCGCCAGGATGGTGCACATCGCCACCAGTTCGGCCGAAGCTCCCTGGGCGTAGGTGAGGTGCGTTTTCCCGATCTTCTCTCCCACCGTCACCACGATGCGCTTCCATCCGATCATGGTGCCCAGGCCGAGCGACAGGGCGACGGCCACTTTCACCCAACCGGGGATGAATTTGGTGACTTTGTCCATCCGGGTCTTCAGCGCGCCGGCTTCCTGGGCTTCCTCGGCGGTGAGTTTGTGCTGCTTCACCAGCTTACCGAGCGATTCCGAAACCAAGTACAGGCTTGTCCGCAGCGATCGCCGTTGATCGGTGGTCAGTTCGGAGAAGCTCTTCTTGCCCTCAATCATGTCCGAAATCTCAACGCACTCATTGCTGATCGCGGCATAGGTGAGATCCCGTGCAACGCCGGTAGTCTTGAGATAGGACGACAGTTCGTCGGCCGAGGTCTGGTAACCGGCCAGGGCCACGCCGGGCGTATGATGGCCCATCTGCGCCGTGATGGCATTGGCGCTCTGGGAAATCTCTTGAATCGAAGCTTGACTGGTATCCATGCTGACGGCGTAAGTGGCCGGCAGAATCCCAATCAGGATCAGCATGATGAGTCCCATGCCCTTCTGGCCATCGTTGGAACCGTGCGCGAAGCTCACGCCGGTGCACGTCAGGACCAGCAACCCGCGAATCCAGACGGGCGGCGGCTTTTGGCCCTCGGGCGCCTTGTAGAGATCTTCGCGCTTGATGAGGAGCTTCATCAAGAGGAGGAGAAGGGCCGCGCAGCCAAAGCCGACGACTGGCGAGATCAGCAGCGACATGCCCACATCCGACGCCTTGGACCAGTTGATGCCTTCGCCGAATGCGTGGCCCTTGGACATCATCGAATTGGCGAGACCTACGCCCATGATCGATCCAATCAGCGTATGGGAACTGGAGGCAGGCAGCCCAAAATACCAGGTGCCGACATTCCACACGATCGCGGAAATCAATAACGCGAAAACCATGGCGAAGCCGGCCGCCGATCCCACGTTGATGACCAGCTCCACTGGGAGCAGCGCGACCACCGCGAATGCGATGCCGCCGGTTGACTGGAGGACTCCAATCAGATTCCAGCAGCCCGACCAGACCACCGCGTAAACGGGCTTTAATGTGTGGGTATAGATTACGGTTGCAACGGCATTGGCGGTGTCGTGAAATCCGTTCACAAATTCGAAGCCGAGCGCCAAACCGAGCGCCAGCAGAAGAAACATGATGGTCCCAACCGAAAGTTGCTGCCCGAGAAATTCCACGATTCCTCCGTTCGCAAAGAGTAATTTTTGAGTCTAAGGGACGATTGTTGCGAATTGATGACAATGGAAAAACAGCCTGCGCACCAATGCCGAACCCCTTCCTACCTGCGCGAGAATGGAGACACGCATTATGCAGAGGCTTCGAGCGTTGGCGCGGAAGTTACGGCTGCTGGTTCCCGAGGATGACGCGCCGCGCGTTTCCAGCCGGGGGCGCCCCCTGTTTTCGCGCTTCGCGGCGCCCCACACGTTCGGTCCGGATCTAAGTCTTGCCGAAGCTCTGGTTGGCGTGGCTGGATGCCTGGCCCGGATCTTCGGGGCCAGCGCGCTGTTTGCCGTTTGGGGAGGCGCCAGCGCGATCGCCTGGAACGGCATCCGGAACCGCTTCTGGCGCCTGGCAGCCGAACCGCCGCTGCTACTGCTATTCCTCGCGGCGCTGGCGGGGCTGATGATGGCGGTCACCGCGGTGGAAAGGTCGATTTTGTCCCACCGTTGAGGATCTCGCCGGGGGAATGCGCATCAGGCAAGGTTGGATCCGCGCGGAGGGAGGAGCCTTGCGAGCACTGCGCCGCCGACGCCCGCGGCCCGGCAATCGGCCTCAACCATCTCTCGTACCAGTTCCTGAAAGCCGGTGCGCGAACGCCATCCAAGCCGTTCCCGGGCTTTGGAGGCATCTCCCAGAAGCAGGTTGACTTCGGCGGGGCGGAACAAGTCGGCATCCTTAGTCACATAATCGCGATAGTTCAATCCCACCAGGGAGAAAGCGGCGTCCGCGAAGTCACGGACGGAATGCATCTCTCCGGTCGCGACGACGTAATCGTCCGGTTCCGGCTGCTGAAGCATGAGCCACATGGCCTCGACATACTCGCGGGCATGCCCCCAATCGCGTTGCGCATCGAGGTTGCCCAGGCGGAGCTCGCTTTGCGCGCCGGCCGCAATCCTCGCCACGCCGGAGGTGATTCTGCGTGTGACGAATTCGAAGCCGCGCCGGGGCGACTCGTGGTTGAACATGATGCCGCTCGAGGCATGCATGCCGTAGGCTTCGCGGTAATTGCGAGTCAGATCGAAACCGGCGACCTTGCTGATCCCGTAAGTGGAGCGGGGGTGAAACCCGGTTCGCTCCGTCTGCGGAGTCTCCTCCACCTTGCCGAACATCTCACTCGATCCGGCGAAGTAGACCCGGCACGCCGGAGCGTTATTCTTCAGGGCCGAGAGCAGGTAATGCGTTCCGTTGATGTTCGTGTTCAGAGTAGAGAACTCATCGTCGAAAGAGTAACTCACAAAGCTCTGCGATGCCAGGTGATAACACTCGTCGGGCTGCGCCTTCGCCACCACCTGGTAAAGGCTGGCATAGCTTTCGAGCGAAGCCGGGTGCAGATGCGCCTGGTCCCGGTATTTCATGATGCGGGACAGACGGTGTTCCGGATCCTCCAGCGCGACGCGGCGCACGATGCCATGCACCTCATAGCCTTTCGCCAGGAGGAATTCCAAAAGGTACGATCCATCCTGCCCCGTAATCCCGGTAATCAGCGCTCTTCGCTTTGGCATTTGACGGCCTACGGCGCCAGCCGAATGGCGGGCATCTCTCTAATACTCCTGGCGGACGGCGTGCGCCGCCTTCACGTCCGCCACCGGACTGCAATGGCGCGCCTCGAAGTTTTCCACGTCCTTCAGCACGAAGGTGGATGCGCCGGCGGCTTTCTGCGACTGGACGTTGTCAAAACTCGCCCCATTCACCTGATCGAGGACGAACGCCGGCCGCCCGTCCTCGCGCAAAAATCCCACTTCCACGTTGGACATTTCAATCCCCGTGGCGTGACGGATGAAGAATCCGTACGCGGGCAGAA
Source organism: uncultured Solibacteraceae bacterium (assembly GCA_964457555.1). GTDB lineage: Bacteria > Acidobacteriota > Terriglobia > Bryobacterales > Bryobacteraceae > BOG-224. The sequence goes on along the minus strand of CAYWHA010000059.1, from coordinate 18,029 downwards.
GGCCGAACATGGAGGGCTCGGGATACTCCTTCTCCCGCTCCGGCGTTTCGAATGGCTCGCGCGGCGGCACGCCGCCCTGGGCGCGGAAGAAGAACGCATTCACCACGCCGGCGGGCTGCTTCGCGACCTGGTCCAGAGTGAGGCCGCCGCGGTACCAGATCCGTATATTGCTGAGCCGTACGTCTTCCACGTCGTGGCCGGGAACGCCGCTGATGATCGAACCGTACCGCGGATCGGCGTCGTAGACCACCACGCCGCTGATCGAAATGCGGCGGATGGCGCCCACGGCGGTTCCCTCCGGCGCACGCATGCGGCTGCCCAGCCGGAGGAATATCGGCGCGTTGGAAACGTCCCGCATGGCGATGTTGGAGACGGCGATATCTTCCACGTGGGCGCCATCGACGCTTTCGATAGCCAGGCCGCGGGAGCGGTCGAAGACCACGTTGGAAATCGTAATGTTGCGGAAATCGCCTTCGGTTTCCGTGCCGATCTTGATCCGGCCGGTCGGGCCGTCGCGGTCCGGCGCCTGTTTCACATTGCGCTTGTAGGTGCCGTCGAGCAGCGATCCGATGTCATAGCCGCTGACCAGTCCATTCGTGACGGTCACATTTTCGGTCGCACGCGCGAACCCCAGCGCGTGGCTGCCCTTGAGAACCAGCGCGTCGTCGTTGGGCGCGTTGATGCTGGTGTTGGACACGCGGACGTTGCGGCAGCTATCGAGATCGATGCCATCGCGGTTCGTATCGATCTTCAGGTTGTCGATGGTGAGGTTGTCCACGCCGGTCGCCAGGATGCCGAAGTGCCCGCCGTTCAGAATGGAGAAGTCGCGCAGGGTCACGTTGCGGCAGAGCTTCAGGGCGATGAGCTTGTCGCCCACCGAGCCGGTCTCACGGGCGAGCGCCCCGCCGCGCAGCAAGCCGGCGCCGGCGATGGAGATGTTCTCGAGGCCATCGCCCCAGATCAGGCTGTTGTGCCAATGGCTGTGGCCGAAGTCCTGAAACTTGTCCCACTGGTTGGGCTCGGCGGGGTCGTACGCCGCCGGGTCGGAAGAAGCGTCGAGGATGGCGCCGTGGTCGAACCGCAGGGCGAGATTGCTCCGCAAGCGGATGGACCCCGTAAGATACGACCCGGCCGGAAAATACACCTCGCCGCCGCCGGCGGCCGAAGCTGCTTCGATGGCCTTGTTAATGGCCTCCCGGTCGCCGGTCTTGCCATCGGCCCTGGCGCCGAACGTCTTCACGTCGAACGTGGCGCCCGGCAAACGCATGGACGCGGCAAGCCCAAGACAAAGCAAAAGCGGCTTCAACATGCGCCCTATTTTACCGAGACGCCCCATACGTTGGCGAGCCGCGATTTGCCGGCGGGACCCTCTACTTCGAGGATGGCGGTGTAATCCCTCCCGGCTTTGTACTGGTGAACGGGATTCTGTTCGATGGAGGTCGAGCCGTCTCCGAAATCCCATTTCCAGGATGTGACCTTGCCGTCGGACTCGTCCTTGAAGGCGACGAGGCGGCGATCCATGTCGGCAACTGTATACGACCATTTCGCCTGGATCGCCTTTTGGAATTGCGGTTCGAGCGGCATCAGCCGGAAGCCCACCAGGTCGCTGGCATCGCCGAAAAACGTCTGCTTGTGGGAGAGATTCCAGAAGCCGACGCGGTCGCGCGCGTTGACGTCGTCGTAATCGATCACGGCCCAGGAGAGGCCGATCAGCTTGTTCTCGGTGAGCACGGATTCCACGGCTCGCTGCGGGCCGTCGCAGGGGGAATAATCGAATGGCGTAATCCAGAATTCCAGAACCAGCTTGCCGCTTTCGCCCGGCTTGAAATTGTAGTTGTAAGCGGCGTTGGCGTAGGGCAAGCGCTTGATGTACTGCGCGCAGCCCCATGCCATGGCCCAGTCTTTGTCGCCCGGCGGCGTGAAGATGTGGTAGTTCTGCGCCTGGACGCCGTGGGTGGCCCAGTGCGCGTCGCGCTCGCCGATGCGCGGGTCGAGCTTCGAGCGCGCCACGCCCACGGCTTCCGGGGTCCATACATCGCGGTGGTAGATATCGATCAGCGGACCGCCGGAGAGATCGCCATCCACCACCACCTCGAAAATGTCGTTGTGAAGATCGGTGCGCGCGAAATCCCAGTAATTGTCATAAGCCTCGTAGAGGAAGTAGAGGCGGTTGAGACCCTTCACCCAGCCCACCTTGACTTTGACATCGAGGTTCGCGGGATCGTGATTCATGCCGTGGCCGTGCTCGGTGTCCATGAGTTGATCCATGCCGATCGCGTAGCTGTCGGGGACAATGGCCCAATCGTCCGTGTTGCCATCGATGCGGGGGATTTTGTCCGGCGGGAACTGAAAGATCTTGAAAGTCACATCCGGGCGTTCCAGGCCGTACTGCGGCGGTAGCCAGAGCGCAGCCAGGATGGCGCAAAGGAAGCATCGTTTGAACATGCGCAGCCTCCGAGCGACAAGTATATATCCAGGCGCCGGGGCGCATCAGTTCGCCGTTGGAACCCGTTCGATGTGGTCAACTACAAGAACTTCGGTCTGCGCTTTCCGGGGTTCGAGCCTTAAGCCAAGTGACTCCCGCACGGCGGTGAAAAGGTCAGCCGCAGGATCGCTCGCTGCTGCCGATGGCGCCGGCTGTCCAGCGCCTTGATCGGAGACCCAAGACAGGGCGATCTCGTACTCGCCTTTGAGCCCGGTAGCGTCCACTACTTCACCGTATCCTTGTCGGGACAGATTCTTCGCCAGCGCCTCCATCGTCATGATTCCCTTGAAGCCACCACCGCCGCCGCGCCTAATTGCCAGGGCAGTACGTGGGGCCTTTCCCATGAAGGTGGAGTCCTCCGCCGCTTCCTTTACCTTCGGGCCATTCTTGTCTATCACGAGGGCGTACCCCGCGCCCGGCCGGCTTTCCTTGTGCGCACTCATTTTGAACCGTTCCGCCAGGAGAGCCTGGAGCATCGCCGGGATCTGATCGATTGTCGAACCCCGCGGCAACTTGGCGGTCACGTTGAAACAGTCGCTTTCGAGCCACGATGGCCCGATGATCTGGTCTTTGTTCACCCCGAACGCCGTCATGAGAACAAGGTTCAACGGAAAGCTGAGCACAACTTGTCCGGGGCCCATCGAGTGGTCATACGTGCATTCGCTGGCTGTCTTCACGGATGCCACTTCGAACCGGACCGGATCGGCCGCGTGCAACTGCATCCCAAGCGAGATCGTCACATACAAGGCAACGCTAAAGGCTCGTCGTGTTCTCATAAGAAGCCTCATCGGAGCCAGACCTTACAGGGCTATTATTTCAAATCGCCGAAATGCGCCGCCTCGGGAGTGCTGGGCTGGTCGAGTAACTGAATGGTGGTCGAAGGTCCCAGGTTCACCGGGTTCCCCCACGCGCGCAACGCCCAGACCACTTTCTTGTCGGGCGTCACTTCGAGCGCCTGAACGGGAACCGTGGCGGGATCGGCTGTCCCATTCCACTGATTGAACCAGGTGTTGATGAGGGTATTCCCATTGGGCAGCCGCTTGGCGATCTGCATCGAGTTGAACAGGTAGTCCGGCACATCGGCGGGCGAGAATTCCCAGACCGTCGCGCCGGCGGGGTTGACCTCGCGAACCAGCCGCGCTCCGGAAATCAACGTGTCGCCATTCTTTAAACGCTCCGCCGACCAGGTGGCCATCCCCGGCGTGTTCGACCAGAGTTCCTTGCCGGTCGAATCGTACTCCACCACTTTGTTCAGGTCCATGTGCGCCACCAGCAATGTGCCGGCATCGGTGAGCCGCGCATGGCGGAAATGGCCATGCACGCTCTTGGGGTCCCTCACCGGAACGGCAAACTCACGCTCGGTCTTGCCGGTGACGATGTTCACCACGACGACTTTGGCCGGGTCGCCATTCTGCACGTAGAGCACGCGATCCTTGCCGATCGGCTGCACGGTATGGATCTCCGTGCCGGCCGGGGCGTCGTAATTCCAGAGCACCTTCTTATCGCGATCGATGAGCGTCACGCCGAATTGGTGCGCGAAGAGGACGTTGCCGTTCGACAGCAGTACGGCATCGCTGATTTCGCCTTTTCCCGCGGGATCGTGGAACTCCCACGCAATCTTGCCGCCGCGCACGATGTACATGTCCTGCGTCTTGGCCTCTCCGGCGTAGAAGAAATCGTGCTGCGCCAGGCCTCGGCCGGGCAGGATGCTGGGGAAGGCCGGTTTCACGGGCGCCGGCGCCGCAGCCGGAGGTCTGGCCTCTTGTGCCCAGGCGGCCGTTACGGCGAAGATCAGCGTAAGGAGCGGTAACGTTTGACGTTTCATTCGCCAACACGATACCGCCATGCGCCGCGGGACACAAGGAGTCATGACTTGCTTGCGGTTCCGAACTTTGTCACGGTAGAGTTTAGTCCAGGAGAATCGTCTTGAGCAGATCGTCAGCCCTCAACCGGCGGGCTTTCCTCGCTGCGGCAGCCGGGTTCGCGGCCACCCACCGCCTGGCCGCGCAAGGGAACGGCACGCCCGCCCCGGGTCCCTCAGGGCCGATCCGCATCAAGTCCGACCGCCCCACTCTGCTGATGGGCGATGAGGCGAAAATCACCGGAGGCCCGCGGCCCGGAATTGTGGGCGACGGCTGCAAGCGCCTCCAGGTCCGGAATTGGAGCAAGCCGGACGATTCGTTCACCTGGCAGGTGGACGCGCCGGCTTCGGGCGAGTTCCACGTCACGGCGCTGACCAAGAGCAAGGGCGCGGCGATCGAGCTTGCATACGATGGCAGGAAGATCGAGCGGCCGGTCTCCACCGCATGGGACCGCATCGACATGGGGCAGGTGAAGTTGACGAAGGGCGTGCATGAAATCAGCCTGCGCGCTTCCCAGCCCGTACCGGATATGGAGTTCTACTCGCTGGAGTTGATCGCGCCCGATCTGAACGGCAAGCTTCAGAAGCAGGTGAAAGAAATGCGGTCCAACACGGCCTGGATGCGCCATGCCAAGTACGGTGTGCAGCTCCACTGGACGTCTCTATCGGCGCCGCGGCAGGGCGAGCGCAAGCCTTACGCCGACGCCGTGCGCGACTTCCCGGCGAAAGAGTTCGCCGCCATTGCCAACGCCGCCGGCGCCGGCTACGCGATCGTCACCACATCCCACGCACAGCACTACTTTCCCGCTCCCATTAAAGCCATCGACCGGATCAAGCCCGGCCGCACCACCGCGCGCGACCTGGTGGCCGATTGGATCGAGGCGCTGGGCGCCTATAACATCAAGCTGATGCTCTACTATCACGTAGGGCACGACGATTGGAGACAGCCGGACGGGTGGTGGCGCGCCACCGGCTACGATCCGAAAAACCCGCAGCCGTTTCTGGATAATTGGTGTTCGATCGTAAGCGAGGTCGGACAGCGTTATGGAACGGGCCTTGCCGGTTGGTTCTTCGACGACGCCTGCGTCTACTATCCGCTCAATCCCGATTTCCGCCGCCTGACCGCCGCCGCGAAAACGGGCAATGCGGCGCGTCTGGTTTGCTACAATCCCTGGGTCCTGCCGCGAGCCACGGATTTTCAGGATTACCTCTGCGGTGAAGGATACGACTTCCTGAAATTCTGGGACGGGCTGCCCGCGGACGGAACCGGCATTTACGCCGCCGGGCCGTACAAAGGGCTGCAAGCGCACACCAACTTCATCCTCGAAAACGACTGGCCCCACAGTAAGCTCAACACGCCCATCGGACCGCCGCGCTATCCCAAAGATCAATTCATTGCCGACATGAACGCCGGCATCGCGCACGGCGTAGTCCCATCGGTAAATCTGGAAATTTACCAGGACGTCGGAATCGGCGACGCGTCGGCAGCGCTCATGGCGGCCTTGAAGCTGGAAGTGAAATCAGCGCGCTAACAGCCGAACCGGTCCGAGCAGACCTGACGCCGCCGGCGCCGCATTGCCGCGCCCCCCGCGGCCGCCGCCAGTCGCGCGCACTTCCACTTCAAGATCGTTGGCTCCCGCCTTCACCACGCCCGTCACATCCCAACGATACGGCTGCCAGGCGTGGGCTTCCAATGCCTTCCCGTTCAGCGTCACGCGTGCGTAGTCGTGTACATCGCCGATTTCGAGGTACAGCCGCTTGCCTGCCGGCGGGGCGGACGCCGTAAACTGCTTGCGGTACGTGGCCGGGCCGGCGAACGATGCCGCCCCCAACTCCTCCCACGGCTTCAAGGGCGTGGTCACCTGTTTGCCGTTTAGGTCCACGGTCCAATCCCCAGCCAGTTCCGCCAGCGTAGCGCCGGACGCGAAAGAGGTTTCCGGCGCCGCCACTCCGCCGGGAAGCGGCCCGACCACCACCACCTTGGTTTCGTAAGGCGCGAGCGTCAAGGGAAAACGCACGGCGCCGCCCTCCGCCGTGGCGGCTGCCATGGCGTGAATCTCACCCGTGCTCAGGTCCCACGCCTGCGCCTGGCCGCGGCCGGCGACGGTTGCCATGCGCGACTGCTCCTGGTTGCTCTCGTTGAAAAAGAAGTACAACTCGGCGTCGCTCCAGCTCCGGTGCGTGTACGTCAGCCGCGGGCAGGGGCTGTCGAGCGTCACGTCCGGTTTGGGCAGGGCCGCAATCACGCGCGCGGTAATGTCGCCCGAAGGCTCGATGAGCGTGGCGAAGCTCAGGTCGGGCGCGTCCTTGGCATTGAAGAACGCCTTGTCCACCACCAGCTTGGGAGTCTTGCCCACGAAAATCACTTTGCCGCCCGCCTTGACGAACGCCTGAAAACGCTCCAGGCCAGCGCGCGTAATCACGGTTGAAGACGGAACCACGATGGCTCGATAGACCTGGCCGCTGAGGTTCTTGAAGCCCCCGTCCGCAATGGCCGCCACCGAGGCGAGCGATTGCTCGTCGAAGTAATCCCAATCCACCTGGTGCTCCAGCAACTGCCACCCCAGCTTGGTCATGCCGCGGTCGGCCTCTTCATCCCCCATCCACATGCTGTTCGACGGATAGTAAAGACCCACCTGCGCGGCCGGGCGTCCGATGGCCATTAGATACCCCGCACGGTCCGTGTACCACTCCAGCATGGGCGCTTGCGGCGGCACGGCCGCCCCGCCGCGTCCTCCCGCGAGGCCGATCTGCAGCGCGTTGATTCCCCGCACCACTTGATAGTCCAACTGGAACTTGCCGTCAATGCCCAATCCGCCGCCCTCTTCGGTCCACACCTTGGGCCTGCCGAACAAGTGCGCCGCCGAAGACGCCAGCTTCGGGAAGTTGTTGTTCTCATTCCACGTCCCGTCCGGAACATGCACCCTGGCCGGCACAAGCTGGCTCAGGTTGTCGATGCCCGGAACCTCGACGTGCCGCATGTCTCTGAGGTAGTCGCCCTCGTTTCGGATATTGTCCTCGGGCAAGTCCAGCCTCAACCCTTGCTCCTCGTGGTTCAGGTGGACCAGGTACTCCACATTGTTCCTTGCGCACCACTCCGCCTGCACGCCGAAGAACGTATCGCGGAACATCCCGCTCCAGACGTCCCAATAGTCCGCCTTCGCGCGCCATGCCTCATCGGTCATCTTGGGAGCGAACAGGAGCGGCAGGAATGGCTGAAGGTCGTAGCCCTTCTGTTGCCGGAACACTTCGAGCAGCCTGGGCGTCCACGGCATGAAGCAGGTGTAGTCGGGTTCGTCGCCGAAGAAGCCCAGAATCGTCTTGCCGAACTCATCCCCCACCGCCTGCTTGTAGGTTTCGTGGGTGATCTTGAGGAAGGCGCGCGTGGCATCCGGGTTCAGATAGTCGATCAGCGAATACTGGCTGTCTTTGGCGCGCGTGCCGTCGGCCCGCGCCGACATGCGCGTCGGGGAACTGCGAAAGACATGCCGCACCAGGATCAGTTCCCACGGTTGCGGGTACCCGCCCGCGCCGGCCGGCGGCGCCGGGGCCCTCCAATGGATTCCCTCCGGACCGATGGGCACAATCTGGGTCGCGCCGGTCTGCGAAAACACCGCCAGGGCACCCAGAGTATCGGGAGGCGTTGGCATGGTCAGCATCTGGCCCGGCATCACGTGGATCCTGATATCCGCGTCGAGGCCTTGCATGGTCAACTCCGGGTACTGCTCGCCGATCTTGCCGCCGGCAAACCCGCTGGGGTAGTCGTATTCGTCCTGAATCCACAGCTTCATCCCGCGCTTTTTGGCTTCCTGGACCACGAACTTCACCTGGTCCATGTGCTCCGGCGAGAGGTACTTCGGCTCGCCGCGCCCCGGCGACATATTCACCACAAAGACGCCATTGGCCGCCAGACGGTCGAGATCCTGGACGATTCTTGCCCGAACCTCGGTGGGGTCGGCGCCGTTCCAACTCTGGAACGGCTGGATGGCGCCATATTCCCGCGGCGGCGTCTTGAAGTTCGCGGCTGCCTCGCGCAACGACGGAACCGTGATCTGTTGCCACGGCCGCTGCGCCGGCAACGCGGCAACCAGCAGCGAAATCAGAGCAAACACAAGCGAAATCCGTCTCATAGGAACTTACCTTAAGAATATGTCACATCCTCGCGCGGGCCGCGCTGACTAGGCGAAAGTGTTGAAATTTTCAACAAAAGTGTTGACTCCTAATCGTATTACGGATTATCATACCTTGTAGTACGATTCATTTCGGACCTACCTTCAGCGATTTTGGGCATTTAAGGTGTTAAAGTTCCGGTAAGGTGATTGACATGTCCAACACACGACGCAATTTCTTTCACAACGCCGCGGCGATGGCCGCTGGATTAGGCGGCGCCGCCGCGCTGGCTGCCCAAACCGCGGCGCCTCAAGCTCCGGCGCAGGGCGCGGGTCAGGGACAGGGACAAGGCCGCGGGCAGCAGCCGCCCGGACCGCCCAAGCCGGTCTCGGAAGTGCAGGTTCCGAAAATGAAGTTCGGCAACGTCGAGATCAGCCGCCTGATCTGCGGCTGCAACGAGTTCTACGGGTTCTCCCATTTCAACAGCACGCTCGACACGGTGATGCAGGAATACTACACCCCGGACCGCGTCTGCGACGTGCTCCATCAGTGCAACCGCTTCGGAATCAACGGCTTCAACTTCTATTCTGGCGGCCGCGGCATCCCGGACTACGAGGCGTTCCTGGCTGAAGGCGGCAAGATGCACCTGATTGTGCAGGGCAACATCGGCGACCAGACGGATTTCATCAAGAAGTTCAAGCCCCATGCCATCTACTACCAGGGCGACCAGACCGACCGCGCCTACCACATCGGGCAGATGGACCCCGTCAAAGAGTGGTGCAAGAAAATGCGCGACACCGGGAGCATGGTAGGCGTTGGCAGCCACAATCCGGAAGTGATCGCAATGGTGGAAGAGCAGAACTGGGACGTCGATTTCTATGCCTGCTGCGTCTACAACCGCACGCGCACCAATGACGAATGGGCGAAGGTCCTCGGCGAAGAACGGGCGGAGGGTGAGGGCTACGTGCGCGGCGACCCTCCCAAGATGTACAAGGTGATTCAGGCAACCAAGAAGCCGTGCTTCGCCTTCAAGATCCTGGCCGCGGGCCGCGTCACCAACGTCGAGCAGGCATTCCGGACGGCATACCAGAGCATCAAGCCCACCGACGGCGTGTTCATCGGCCTATGGCCCAGAGTGAAGGACCAGGTTCGCGAGAACGCCGAGCGCGTTCACAGGCTCCTGACCTCCTAACAGGCGTGCGCCGTTCGAAGCCGTGGCGTGAATCATTATGGAAATTCGTGGCGTCAGACTAAGACGGCGCACGTTTCTCGGCGCGGGCCTTGCCGCCGCCGCGGGCGTCACGGCCATTTCGTGCGGCAGAAGCAGCCAGCTGGGAACTTCCTGGCGCTTCTTCACCGCGGACGAAGCGCAAACGGTGCAGGCGATCTGCGCGCAGCTCATTCCTTCCGACCGCGACCCAGGCGCGAAGGAAGCCGGCGCGGTCAACTACATCGACATTCAACTCACCCGCCCGTTTCGAAGGTACCAAAAGACCTACCGGCGCGGCATCGCCGCCGTGGACGACGTCAGCCGCTCGAAATTCGGCAAGCCGTTCGTGCAATTGAACTCCGACCAGCAGGTTGACGCGCTCAACGCCGTGGAAGAGAAGTCCGGGGCCTTTTTCGATCTGATTCTGGCCCACGCCCGCCAGGGCTTCTATGGCGACCCGCGCCACGGAGGCAATCGCGGCATGGCCAGTTGGAAGATGCTCGGCTTGCCATTCCCCCAGGTGCGCGGCCGCCAACACTACGACGTTTCGGAGAACGGCTGACCGATGGCCCTCAAGCGTGTCCATGCGGTAATTATCGGGGCGGGCGCGGGCGGCGGCGTGGTGGCGAAGGAACTGGCCACAGCCGGGCTGAGCGTGGTCCTGCTGGAACGCGGGAAATGGCATTCCGGCGGCGATTGCCGCAAGGACGACCTGTTCAATCAGCGCACCCAGGTCCTGGGCGCGAAGTTCGGTCCCGACGATGAGCGCAATCCCCGCGTGCTGGTCGACGAGCACGGGCAAGAGTCCGTGGTCATCCCGAGCGACGGCGGCTATAGCAACAACGCCGCCTGCGTCGGAGGCGGCACCTTCAGCTATGGCGCCATGGCCTGGCGCTACATGGAGAAGGATTTCCGCATGCGCTCCACCTACGGCGCCGTGGAGGGAAGCACGCTCGCGGACTGGCCCATCGCTTACGACGATCTGGAGCCGTTCTACGAAAAGGCCGAGTGGGAAATGGGCGTCTCCGGCGACGATTCGAACAACATCTTCAAGGCGCCCCGCAAGAAGCCACTCCCCATGCCGCCGCTCCCGCACACCCTGGAGCACCGCATTCTGCAACCGGCCGCTGAGCGCCTCGGCCTGCATCCCTTCGACATCCCCATGCTGCGGAACACGGTACCCTACAACGGCCGCCGGTCCTGCATGAGATGCCGCTGGTGCGTGGGTTTCGCCTGCGAGCTGAGCGCGCGCACCGGTACCCATAACACCGTCATCCCCGCCGCGCTGGCTACCGGGAATTGCGAACTCCGTACCGACAGCATGACCAAGGAGATTCTGCTCGATAGCCAGGGCCGCGCTTCCGGAGTCACGTACTTCGATGTCCACGACCGGCTTCAAGAGCAGCCCGCCGACCTGGTGATTGTGTGCGGAGGCGCCATCGAATCGGCCCGCTTGCTTCTGAACACGAAGCACCGGCTGTTCCCGAATGGCCTGGGAAACCGCTCGGACTGGGTGGGACGGAATCTGCAATCGCACTCCTACGCGGGCGCCAACGGCCTGTTCGACTATGACACCTTCGACGACATCGGACCCGGCGCCTCCATCGCCATTTGCGATTACAACCACGGCAACCCCGGACTGACTGGCGGCGGGATGCTCGCCAATGAGTTCATCCGCCTGCCCTATCAGTTCATGGCCAGCGTTCCGCCATGGGTAGCGCCCTGGGGTTTGGAGCACAAGGAATTCGTCCGCAACGCGTACAAGCGGACCATCGTCCTGATCGGCCCGGTGCAGGAAATGCCCCTGTTCGATGCGCGTGTCCAGGTGGACCCCAAGGTCAAGGACCACTGGGGCATCCCGGTGGCCCGCCTGTCCGGAACCCGCCACGACCACACCATCGAAATCGGACGATTCCTTGCCGCCAAAGCGGAGGCGTGGCTCAAGGAAGCCGGGGCCGTACAGACCTGGAAGCGCGGGTTCGGCAAATCGCTCAGCGGCGGACAGCACCAGGCCGGAACCTGCCGCATGGGCGACGACCCGAGAACTTCGGTGGTCAATAAGGATTGCCAGCTTCACGACGTGGACAACGTCTACGTGATCGACGCCAGCGTTCACGTCACCAACGGCGCGTTTAACCCGGCCCTGACCATTCTGGCGAACGCCTACCGGGCCTCGGCAAACCTGTTGAAAGCCTGGAAGGGATCGAAGGCGGCGGCATGAAGAATCGAAAACGAAAGAATCGGAGCGCAGCCCTGGTTCGTGCGGCGGCCATGGTTGGATTCGCGGCGCTGGCATCCGCGGGATTCGCGCAGCCAGCCGCGCCGGCAGCGGCGCAAGCGGTCGCGGGACGGGCCGGCGGCCGGGGTCCCGCCGTAGTTTCGCCTGAGGTCCTTCCCGACCGGCGCGTCATCCTGCGCATCAACGCTCCGCGAGCCGAAAGCGTGACGCTCTCGGCCAGCGGCGATCCACCCTTGCAAGGGGCCACCGGTCCCGCCGCGGCCCAACTCCCGCAATTTACGAAGAACGAAAGCGGCGTTTGGGAGGCCACCTTCGGGCCCGTGCCCGCAGGGGCTTACCGATATCTCTTCCAGGTCGATGGCATGACCATGTTCGATCCGGTCAACCCCCACGTCAGCGAGGACAACACCGTGGCCTGGAGCCTGGCGGTGGTTCCCGGCTCGGACGCCATGGATACCAAGGACGTGCCGCACGGAGCCGTCGCCGCCGTCTACTACTATTCCTCGGTGTTGAAGCTGACGCGCCGCATGAAAATCTATACCCCGCCGGGATATGAGAACGGCGCCGGGAAGTACCCTGTGCTCTACCTGCTGCACGGCTCGGGAGGGTCCGACGACTCGTGGTCGTCCGTGGGCCGCGCCGGCTTCATCCTGGATAATCTGATTGCCGCCCGCAAAGCCAAGCCGATGATCGTCGTCATGACTGCCGGGCACCAGCCCGGAACCGGAGGCCGCGCCGCCGCGCCCGCTACGGGCCAACCCGCGGCTGTCAGCCCCTTTACGAACGAATACATGACGGACGTGATCCCGTACGTCGAGAGCCATTACCGCGTTCTGATCGCCCGTGCGAACCGCGCCATGGCGGGACTTTCCATGGGCGGCACGCAGACGCTCGACATCGCCTTCCGCAATCTCGATAAATTTGCCTACATCGGCGCGTTCAGTCCCGGACCCGTTCTGGGAGGAGGCCGAGGCGGAGGTAGGGCCGCCGCCACGCCTGCGCCCGCGCCATCCGCCGGTCCGTCGCCGTGGGAGGATGCGCACAAGGCCGATCTCGACAATCCCGGTCTCAAGAAAGGGCTGAAGTTAGTCTGGTTCCGCATCGGGGCCGACGATTCGCTGCTCCCCGGCTGCCAGGCCACCGTGGACATGCTCAAGAAACACGGCTTCAACGTGGACTTCAAGCAGAGCACGGGGGCCCACTCCTGGCTCAACTGGCGCGACTATCTGGTGGCATTCGCCCCGCAGTTGTTCCAGTAACGAATCATGAAGCGCATCGCTCTCACTTCCGGGCTGGTTGTCGCGCTGATCGCCGCGGCCGTCCTTCTGATGGTCCCCGGCGCCAGCCTGTACTTTGAAACCGGCAATGGCCGGCGCTGCGCCACCTGTCATGAAATGCAGGCGTCGTACGATTTCTGGCGGAACTCCAGCCATCGCGGCATCGGCTGCCAAAAGTGCCACGGCGACGCCCTCACCACGGACGCATCGTTCCACATGAACAACGTCGCGCGCGCCTGGTCGCACGTGAAGGGCGACTTGCCGGAACAGATCGGCCTCCCGAACAAGTACGTGCAAGCCATGACGGACCAGTGCGAAGGCTGCCACCGGCAGGAGTTCGCGCAGTGGCAAGCCGGACCGCACAGCGCCACCTACTCGCGCATCTTCCTCGACAAGAAATACAACACGGCGAACATGCCGATGGACGATTGCCTGCGCTGCCACGGCATGCATTTCGAAGGCGGCATCGCGGACCTGATCACCCCAGTCAATCGCGCCGGCCCCTGGAGCCTCAAGCCGGCCGAACTCACGGACAAGCCATCCATGCCGTGCCTGACGTGCCACGATTTGCATCGCGAAGGCCAGCCGATGAAGAAGGCTGCCGCGGATGGCCGGGCGCCTGGGCCTTCGCAGGAAATCGCGCGCCCCTCCCTGGCGCTGTTCGACCGCCGCACCCAACAGTACGTGCCCGTCGCGGACCTCTCCATTCCGGCCATGCTGGACGGCGACCGCCCGGTCAAGATGAGCCACGACCAGCGCCAGGCCCTGTGCTATCAGTGCCACGCGCCCACCTCCACCCGCCAGGTGGCCAGCGGCGACGACCGTACCGGCATGGGCGTTCACGAAGGGATTAGTTGTCTGGCCTGTCACGCGCAGCACGGGCAGACCACCAGGGCTTCCTGCGCCTCCTGCCATCCCAAGATGTCCAACTGCGGCCTGGACGTGGAGAAAATGGATACCACGTTCGCCTCGCCCAACAGCAAGCACAATATCCACTTTGTGAAGTGCGCCGGGTGCCACGCCAAGGGAATCCCCAAAAAGAAGGCGGAGCCGGTGGCCGTGGCCGAATTACAGTAATTTGAAATAGGAGACCAAACGATGCGGAAGTATCTTTTTATGGCTGTGGGCGCGTCTCTCGCCCTGTCCGCTGCCTATGCCCAGCAACAGACGTCCGTTACCATCGAGAGCCAGACGGTTACCGTCAAGTACGCAGCCCCCGCCGCCAGGAACCGCGCCGCCGGCAGCTTTCATACCGATGCCGATCTGGCTTTCAACGGCTTCAGCGTGCCGAAGGGCGATTACACGCTCTACATCCTGGCCGATGGCGCCCAGTGGCAGCTTGCCCTCAACAGAGCAACCGGCCCGAAGGCCGCCACGTACGACCCCAAGCTCGATCTTGGCCGCGTGCAGATGACCATGAGCAAGCCCGCGGCGCCCGCTTTCGACTTCAAAATGACGCTTTCGAAAATCGCAGCCCTGGCGGCCAAGCTGGAAGTGACCTGGAGTAACGCGGCCGCCTCCGCGCCCTTCCATATAGACCGCGGCGCGAACGACTCGGAGTGGTAGACGCCCGCTATCGCCCCGGCGTGTTTCGGGCCGCCGTCAGTTGCTCCAATAGTTGACGGCCCGGTTCGTAATTGGGGTTGATGCGCAGCGCTTCCTGGCACTCCGCGATGGCTTCCGGCGCCCGGCCGCTCTCCGCCAAAGCATACGCCAGGTTGTAATGCGCCAGGCCGAAATCCGGTTTCACGCGCACCGCCGCCTGCAGCTCCACAATGGCATCCGGCAGACGGCCGGGCATTTGCCGCAACGCATTTCCCAGGTTGTTGTGCGCCTCCGCCAAAGTGGGGTCGCTCCGTACGGCTGCCTCAAACTCGGCGATGGCGTCCGGCATCCGCCCCGGCATCGACCGCAAGGCATTTCCCAGGTTGTTGTGCGCCTGCGCGAAATTGGGGTCGATCTTCAAGGCCGCCTGGTACTCGGCGACCGCGTCCGCCGACCGGCCTGGCATCCCCATGTAGACATCTCCGATGCGGAAGTGCGCCGCCGCGGAATTGCGGTCGATCTCGAGCGCCTTCCGGTATTCCGCGATGGCAT
The DNA here is from genome assembly GCA_964457555.1 of uncultured Solibacteraceae bacterium. Taxonomy (GTDB): domain Bacteria; phylum Acidobacteriota; class Terriglobia; order Bryobacterales; family Bryobacteraceae; genus BOG-224. The sequence continues at coordinate 2,750 of CAYWHA010000059.1, read as the reverse complement.
CTTCCTGACGGCCGGGCATTTTCGCATACACAAAGCCCAGGTTCTCATGCGCCTCCCAGGAATTGGGATCCATACGCAGCACCGTCCCATATTCGGCAATCGCGTCCGTCAGCCGGCTGGGAATCGACGATAGCGCGTTTGCCAGGTTCATGTGGGCCGGCTCGCTGGCCGGATCCAGGCGCGCCGCCGCCTCAAATTCGGCAATCGCATCCGGGAGCGCCCCGGGCTTCTGAACCAGCAGGGTCCCCAGGTCCAGATGCAGGAAATAGCTGTCGGGATTGCGCGCCAGCGTTTCGCGATAGAGCGTCTCCGCGTCTCGATAGTTGCCGCTCTGGCGCCAGCTCGCAATCCCCAGCGCCGCCACCAACAGAACCGGCAGAGCCGCGGCGAAGCCCTTGCTTTGCGCGAGCTTAGTCAGCCAGCAAGCCGCCGGGACCACGATGCCCAAAATCGCCAGGTACTGGAAGTGATCCGCCACGTAGGAGTATCGAAAAGGAAAGACGTTCAGGAACCCGAGCACCGGAAAGAGCGTCCCCGCAAAAATCAAAAACGCGGCGAGCGGCCCTCGGTTCTTGCGCGCCAGCAGGGCGAAAGCGGCGCCCACCGCCACTAGCCCCACGGGGAAGAGATACTGCCACGAATCGCCGGGATCGACCGTCCAGCGGGGGTAAGAGAACATCATGTTCACCGGCCAGACCGCCTTCCACGCATAGAGCCACGGGACGCGGCCCGCCAGCAGAAGCCGCTGCGGCAGCGTCAGCGCGAACTCCGTCCCTTGCGCGCCGATGTAAACCCTCTCCACCCATGACGTCAGGAGGCCGGCGGGCACGGCGATCCCGAACCACGGCAGCAGCGGGAGAACGTCGCGCCGCCACTCGATCCGCCCGCGCATCCACCAGAGAATTACCAGCAGCGCGGCCGGCAGCGTGGCCGTCACCGTCTTACTCATCAGCGCCAGGACAAACAGCCCCAGCGCCAGAAAGTACCGCGACTTGCGGCGCGTCGCGTCGAAGTTCAGATACGTGAGCGCGGCCGCCAGGCAGAACACTCCCGAAAGCGTGTCTTTCTGCTCGGAGATCCACGCCACGGCCTCAACGCATACCGGGTGCAGGGCGAAAATGAAACCCGCCAGCCACGCGCCCGGCAGCGAAAGCCGCTTGACGATCGCCACCACCAGACAAGCCGCCAGCGCATGCAGCAGGACGTTGGTGAGGTGGTATCCCAGCACGGCGTCGCCCCACAGCCGGTGTTCCACCCAGAACGCGGAATGCAGCAGCGGATAATATTGCTGCGTGGCGCCCAAGTCAAACCAGATGCGCCACAGCCCATGCCACGATTGCAGATCGGGCGCCGTCACATGACGGCCGTCGTCCCAAACCAGTCCCCCGCGAAGGGCCGGAATATAAGCGATGAGCGTGGCGCAGACCAGAGCCGCCCAACGGGCCGGGTTCTCCCAAACTCCGTATTTCGCCGGAGTATCCTGTATGGCCCGGGCATTCGCAAGACGGCCGGAACGTGCCGGGCGCTTGTGCGCCATCGCTCCATCATACCTTGCAGCGCCGCGACCTTTCCAGGTTGCTACGCCGGCGTCCTTGCCGGCGTTTCTTCCACGATGTCGTCAAACATGCGGACGCGGAGGCCGGGGCTGCGAACCGCCCTCCCCCGTCGCCTCCGTGTTCAGGCGATCTCAGCCCGCTTCTTGTCTTCGACCGCGCCAGTAACCGCCGGGATAGAGGTCTCAAGCGATCTGACAGGCCCCTTTCGTGGTTCTTGGTGGGTGATGGGCGCGTTGGGGCTGAACTCAGGGTGGAACGGCGCTACGACGTTAATGCGTGCCTGGTGTAACGCGGCCCGTTTAAGGTTATGGTCCAAATCCACCGGATCATCATTCCAATACCAGTTGTCGTGAGTGTAGATGCGAGTGATGCCCGCTTAAATGATGGCGTTGCAGCACGCAAGGCAGGGGAATTTGGTCACGTAGATTGACGTCCCCTGCAATGCTACGCCGATTCGTGCTGCATTAAATACCGCGTTTGCCTCAGCATGGCATATAATCTTCAGCTTTTCTTCGGCATCAGCCAGCAGCCTTTCGTCATCGTATAGTTTTCGCGCAAGTCCATTGAATCCGGTGGACAAAATGAGGTTTTCCGAAGAGACGATGACGGCGCCCACCGCACATCTCGGGTCCTTCGACTTGACCGCGACTGCCACCGCGATCCATAGAAAGTACTCGTCCCAATTGTCAACATGTTCTGGGAGGGCGATGGAAGGGTTGACTTGGTCCAGCCGCCCGATTCCCTCTGCTTCGGCCAAAGTCATAAGAAGCTCCAACCTCGATCACGTTCCCATCCGACGCAGTCTGCATACTCACGAGCACCCGCTTGTCCCCCCGCAATTCCCGCACTTATAGCAGCTCCCGTTCCGGGTCATGATCGATCCGCATTCCGAGCACAGCGGTGCGTCCGACACCGGCTGCGTGAACGCCAGTTCCTGCTGCGGACTCGGCTCCGTCGGCCGCAGCGTCCCGGCCGAGTCGCCCGCTTCCGTCACGGCGTATTCCGGGCCGAGGAATTTCGCGCCCAGCCACCGGAAAATGTAATCCATGATCGACTTCGCGTACGGAATCTGCTGGTTCCCCGTCCATCCGCTCGGCTCGAACCGCACGTGCGCGAACTTGTCCACCAGGAACTTGATCGGCACGCCGTATTGCAGGTTGAAGCTCACCGCCGTGGCGAAGGCGTCCATCAGGC
>CAYWHA010000058.1:0-34433 GCA_964457555.1 uncultured Solibacteraceae bacterium | reverse complement strand
TGCCCAGACCGGCATGCAGATCGCGGCTGGCCGTGCTGCCGCCGCCTGTGGTGACCCCCGACGCGTTGGTGTGACCCGGCGTGGCGCCGCTCGAAGCGATCAGCGTGGCCACGAAAGGAGCGAGCGTGATCAAACCGAGCCGCTGATGAATCTTCAGCATGTGCGACCGCTTGTCAAGCCTGGCCTGGTCCTGAGCGCTACCTTTCGTCTGAGCTGTCGGAAAACCCAGATCCCCTAGCGAAGGCGCTTGCGCGCCGCTGGCTGGGGCGGGCGCCGTTGCGGGTTTGTCCTGAGGCTCCTGGGGCGTGGTTTGTGCGAAAGACGGAAACGAAGCCGCGCACAGGCACGCACAGGTGAGCGCCACTGTGCCGATGTGAATCGTTTTCACGTTGCTATTAGCCCTTCCTGGCGCCGTCGGCGCCGAAAGCTCGTTAGAACCTTGGAGATTGCGCCAAACCCAGCCGGCGAACCGTACTAAACGAGACGGCCCGCCCGCTAACCGGGTTGCACGAAACTTCTGGCCCGCAGTGGGTTAAACAGGCCGCTTATGCCGAAATTTCATTTTTAGACTGCAGCTCCCAGTCAGCACAAATCCAGAGAAAGGTGACCGAATCATTTGGAAGGCGCGCCGTGGTCTTCCGCGGCCTGAAGATCGAGACCCGCGCGCTCTCCGTTGATCAAGACGACGCCTGCGTCGATCAGTTGTTGGCCGGTCAGGTTAAATTGCGCATAGGCGCGCAGAGCGCTCATTGGGATTAAGAACTCCACCGCCTCGCCGCCTTGGCCTTCCGCATTGGCACTATCGAGGCGAACGGTTGCGCTGAAATCGATGCCTGTGAAATCGGCGCTCTCTTTGAAGTAGGCGAGAACGTCGCGGATCAGGTGCGCGACGTGACCATCGAACGCCAACGCCGCCAGCTTGTATTGCGAACCGGTGTCGGACGTCGCGAGAGTGGCCGCGATCGGGATCTGAAGGTATTGGCCGTCGCGAAATGCAATGAAGGAGGGCGGGGCATAGGGGAGGAAGTGCGCCTGCGAATCGAGTTCCTTCATCATTTTGGCGAGCGTGTCGCGATATTCCACTTCCAGCTTCGTGGGCGCGTTGGAAGCGCGCGGCGAAGCGGCGGAGACCTGGATCGCGGGGCTTTCCATCAAATCGCCCGGCAATAGCGATATGGGAGCGCCATTCAGGTACGCGGCGCCCTTCACGAGCGCTGCGGCGCGCCCGGCTTCATCGCGAGCCGCCGTCAAGAGCTGTGCGGATGCCTTCGGCAAAATCAGGACGATGTTCTCCGCAGCTTCCGTGTCTACGCCCAACACCTTTCTGACGACGTGGTGAGAAATCTCCAGCGCGAACGCGGTGGGAACGTCGGCCCCCGCGAGCGCGGGCGCGGCCGCCTGCAAAATCGGCAGCATGACGTCGCGGTACGTCTGGCGGGCGCGCTCTTCGTTGGTCATTCGAGCAGCGGAGTAAGCCGCGAAGTAGTTTCCGGTGATCTTGAGAACCAACTGCCCTTGGAATCTGTCGAACTGAATCGAACGCCGATCGCTGCTCTGCTGATCGCGTTCCGTCAGGTCTAGTTTGCGGCTTAAGTAGAAACGATAGGGAAAATGGTGGCTGGCGATTTCGGCGGCGATTGTCCGCAGCTCTCCCAGATGGCTCTGCTGAAGACCGCGGAGGGCCGGGTCCGCGATCTCGGCCGGCGCCAAGACCTGCCCGGCGGAATTGAGGGCGCTGAGGCAAGTCAACACGATCGCCAACAGCGTCGAGCTACGGATTTGCATAGAACACTCCTTGGGGCCGATAAGGTGGATCGGCGATGGCCCGGATATAGGCGGCTAACGCGTCGACGTCGCTCGCGGAAAGCGTGGGGCTGTATGGCGGCATCTCCGGAGACTTGCCGAGCGCCGCGCCGCCATGACTAATGATTGCGAGGAGGTTCGCGCTATCGATCTGGTTCAGCGTCGCGCCGTCGGAGAAAGCGTGCGGCGGCACGCTCAAATTGTCGTGGTTCGATACCTTCTCGGCGCTGGATTCCGAGTTGTGGCATCGCGAGCAGTACTTCTCGTTCAATTCCCGCCCGAGAGTCTGCTGATAATCGAGGGCGATTTCGGGGAACGTCACCACAAGCGGCTTCCCGGCCTTGTCTCGGGTAGTTGCGACCAGCGAGTACCTTCCGGGCGCGCCGCCGAGCCGCACCGTTGCGCTTAACTGGCCGTCGCTTCCGGTGAGCCCCGAAGGCGGATCGAACCGGACGCCGCCCGCGCCGTGGAATTCCACCAGCGCGCCGGGGACTCCGGCGCCCTGCGCGTCGTTGACCTGCGCCACTATGGGTTGATCCACCGACCCGCCCGCGCCGGCGGCCTGCTTCTCGCCGCTGACGCCGACGATTGCGACGCCGAATGCCGAGGCAGCCGGCGCGGACGAAGGAACCTTACGGCATCCCACCGCCGCCAGTAACGCGAGGGCCATGAATGCCCGCCTCATCGCGACGCTCCTTCCTTGGAAGCGGCTTTCTGTTGCATCAGAAACGCCGTGATGGCGCGCGCGTCATCGTCGTTCATGTTCCAATTCAACTCCAGAGTGCCCGGACGGAGCGCCTGGGCGTTCTTCAGCCAATGGAAGATCCATGCCGCGTTCAGCCTCAATCCGGCCTGGGTGAGGGTTGGCCCGATGTAGCCCTTGTCCTTGTTCGGATCGAGGATATGGCAGGATTCGCAGGCGTACTTGCCGTAGTAGAGATCTTTGCCGTTGGCGGCGTCAGCGGCGCTGAACTTCGATGCATCGATCTGGTCGCGGTCGAACTCCGGCGTCTGATACGCAGTCATGATGTAATCGGCCAAGACGCTGGCCTCCTCGTCGGTGAAGTTGAATTTCGGCATCCGGCGGATCAGCGCCGGCCGGAGCGTGTTGGGGCGCTTGAGGAAGTTCACCAGCCAGCTCCGTTGCACCGAACTGCCTTCCCATGTGAGGTCCGGCGCCATATCGCCTCCCCGCGCGTCGATGGTGTGGCAACTGAAACAGCGGAGGTCGTTCATCAGAGCGCCGGCGCGCCCGGCCGGACGGTACGTGGAAGGCGGCGCGGCCGGAATTCGCAACGCGGCGGGCAGCGTTTTCGCTCGGCTGGTCTGAGCAAGAAGGGCCGTCACCAGCGCATCCACTTGCGAATCGGAAAAGGTGAATTGCGGCATCTTCAGCGCGTTTCCGAAGGAGCGCGGCTTCCGGATCTTGGCCGAAATGTAGTCCGGCAGCGTGTGCGGCATCCCCGGCGCAAATACGATTTTGGCGAGGTGTAGACTTCCCACGGCAGTCAGTTCGGGGGCGAAATTATCCGGGTGCGCGACGCCGTTGAAGGTGTGGCAGGCCGCGCAGCCGCGCTCGTTCACCAGGGACTTGCCGTGCGCGATTTGAGCCGGCGTGGCCGGGTCCAGGTGAACGTTGGACAGGGAATCGGACTCGGTCCTGCTTTCGAGGAACCCCATGATCAGCCCGATATCCTTGGTCTCGAAGCGATAGTGCGGCATGGCAGTATCGGGATCGTAAACCTTGGGATCGTTCAGCCATTCCGCCAGCCACTCAGGCTTCGCCTTCGAGCCGACTCCGGTCAGTTCCGGCCCGATATCGCCGCCCACCATCATTCCCGCGGCGTTTTGCATTGCGTGGCATGAGGCGCAGAACGATTCCCCGTAAACGCTAGCTCCCTGCTGCACCGCGGCTGCATCGTCCTGCGACGGAACGGGCGGCGTCTTTCGATTCGCTTCCGCGGGATAGGGAGTGCTTTGGCCGATGAGGAACGCGGAAATGTCGCGCGCGTCTTCGTCGCTCAATTGAAAGTTGGGCATGGTGGCCGTCGCGGCGTAAGCCTGCGGGTTCTTAATCCATGCGAAAATCCAGTCCCGCGTCGTCTTTTCGGCGATGTGTACGAGCGGCGGCGGAACGTCGGTGGCGGTCATCGCGCGGCCTTCCGGCGACGTCACCTTGTGGCAACGCACGCACCCGTAGCGGGCCAGCATTCCTCTGCCGGCATTGAGTTGGGGCGTTCCCGTAAGCGGACGCTCGTGGCACTGGCCGCAGGAGGATTCCACATAGCGCGCCGGCAGAATCGGCTGTTCCCAGGATGGCGTGGCGCCGTGGGCTTCCGAGACGGTGGTGGCCGCGCCCTGCCCCCGATGGCACATCACGCATCCGAACTCGGTCAAGGAATGCGGGATCGGTGAATGCGGGAGGAACGGCTCCGTCCCGATGCCGGCGAGCGACGTTTCCTTCAGGGCGACGTGGCAAGTTGCGCAACGGTCCACTACGCCCAAGTCCGGCAGCCAGATTTGTTGCACGCCCCCCTGAAACCGGCGCGCCAGCGACACGCCGTCGCTGCGATTGCGAATCAGGCTCTGGTATTGGTTCTGATAGCGCAGCCACTCGCGAAAGTGATCTTTCGCCGGGACGATCGCGAGCACGGCCAACAGAACCACGCTCAGCGACGCAAATGAGCGCGCGCTGCCCCCGAACAGAAAGCGGCCCGCCGAACGAGTTCTCCCGCGCGCGCTCATTTTTCCCCCCAAGGCGAGACGAAGGCCCAGCCCGCCCCCCGGAAAAACGTACCGATGGCCGTCAATACGACCGCCGATGTCAGGAACCAGGTCATAATCCAGAATGGAAGCGGCTTGGAATGCAGCCACCGCCGGATCCCCCGCTGCTCTACAGGGGAGGCTGCCAGAAACATCATGCCGGCGATCAGCAAGGTGGGGACGAGCACTGCGTAGACTTCAAACCACACGAGGAACACGCACAGCGCGGCCACGACGAGGAACAACCGACGCATCTTCATTTCCCGGTCCCGATGCCAGAAACTCTCAGCCTCGATGTTGATGCCAAAATAAGGAATCACGACCAGCGCCAGCACCACCAAGGTCGGAATCAAAACGCCTCCGACAACCGGCGGGAAATAGTGCAGAAGCTCCTGAAGACCGAGGAAGTACCATGGCGCCTTGGCTGGATTCGGCGTCTGCATGGGATCGGCCAGCCCTTCGAGCGGCGCGTCCCAGAACAGCGACAGCAGCGCCAGGCCGAGCAGCAGCGCCTCCACCGCGACGCCCACCCGCAACATGGCCTCCGGGTAGGTCATGACGTTTTTTTCGTCGCGCGCCAGGACGTGCGGGGAAGTACGCCGGGTGACGAAGGCGACGCGGACGGGAGTGCGGCGGCTGTCCGAGTCCATCGACGCCGTGAAATCCTTTGGCTCACTCATCGGTCTTCTCCCCCGTGTGCAGTCCGCCGTCCTTCCGAATCCGCCAGAAGTGAATGCCCAGGAACAGGACGGCGATCAGCGGCAGGATGACGCAATGCAACACGTAGAATCGCAGCAGGGCGTTGGCGTTCACTGTATGGCCGCCCAGAATGAGAAACCGGATTTTCGCGCCCAGCACCGGCACCGCCGCAAGAATATTGGACCCCACCGTGATCGCCCAGAACGCTAGCTGGTCCCATGGAAGCAGGTAACCTGTGTAGCTGAGAAACAGCGTCACCATCAGCAGGACGACTCCGATCACCCAGTTGAACTCGCGCGGCGGCCGATACGCGCCGCGATAGAACACTTTGAACATGTGCGCGAACACCAGCAGCACCATGGCGTGCGCCGACCAGCGATGCAGATTGCGCAGGAACACGCCCGCCGAAACGACGAACTGCAAATCCTTCATGTCCGCGTAGGCCTGCGGCGCCGAAGGATGGTAATACAACATCAGCAGAATGCCGGTCACCGTCAGAATCAGAAAACATCCCAGGCTGAGCGTCCCCAGATACCACGTGACGCTGAAATCCAACGCCCGCCGCCGGATCTTGACGGACGCCAGGTGCAGAAAGACATTCTGCTGAACCGCCAGCGACCGGCGCAGATTACTCTCGCCGCTTCCGCCCCGAAACACGGAGCGCCAGACCCGTGTATTGCGCAGAGCGGCGAGTTCCTCAAGGAGATTGGCCATGTCAAATCCTCACGAACTGCTCGCGGGTCAGAGGTTCGGAGCGGTCGATCAGCACGTTGCCGTCGTCGTCCACCCACGTCTTGAGCCAGGGCAGAGGCCGCGGCGCGGGGCCGGCGAACTTGATTCCGTCGACGTGGAACTTGCTGCCGTGGCACGGGCACGCGATGATGCCCAATTCCGGTTTCCACGCCGTGAGGCACCCGAGGTGCGTACACACCGCCGAAAGCGCGTAGATCCCTTGCGCGCCATGCACGATGTATATGCCATTCTGCGTATCCGCGGTTACCGAATCCGGGGGGTAGCGGTCCGGCTTGCCGGCGTCCACGATCGGCGACGGCTCATAAAGCACATTCGGCGAAAGGAATTGGTAGCCGAACACGGACGCCCCGGCCCCGATCGCGGCGACCGATCCCATACCGATCTTCGCGAACTTGCGGCGGCTGCATTCCACGCACGGACCCTTGTCACCCTCTGGCTTTTTGACCTCGTCTGGCATCTTACTCTCCTGGCGTTCGAAGCGCCGGCTCCGGCTGCGGCAACTTCACCACATAGGCCTCCATGGTGATCACATTCACCGGGCATCGCTGCGCGCAAAGCCCGCAGCGGATACAACGCGTTTCGTCCTTGATCATAGCCGCGCCGTCGATGGTCCCCAGTTCCTCGGCCGCTACGTCGTCGAGCTCCACGTGGAAGATTCCACTGTCGCGGGAGATTTGGTCTAGGACGTCAGGGGGAAAATCGATCCGGTCGAGCGATACGAGCTGAATGCAATCTTCGGGACACACGTCGACGCAGCCGCCGCAGAGAATGCATTGCGACCCGTCCGGTTCGTTGCCCTCGAAGACCGTGTTGACCCAGCAGCGCAGACACCGCCTCGCTTCGCGCATCGCGGTCTTCTCGTCGTAGACCAGCTCGACCTCCGTGACGCCGGTGCGCCGCTCGAGCGGAAGTATCGGGATCGGCTGCCGCTCGATCTCCATGTAGTCAGGAAACATCCGGTGGCGCCGGAGAATCTCGACTTCGATTTCAGGATCGGGATGGGGCCGGCCGGTAAGGTACTCGTCGATGCCGACCGCGATGCGCTTGCCATCGCCCACGCTATCGATAATCAGCCGCGGTCCGAAGACGCAATCCCCTCCGGCGAATACGCCCGGAGCGCTGGTCATCAACGTCTGTCGGTCGGCGACGATCAGGCCGCGAGCTGAAATCGTGACGCCATCCTCCGGCCTTAAGAAATCGAGCCGCGGCGCTTGCCCGATGGCCAGAATCACCGTGTCGCACTCGATCGTGGATTCGCTGCGCTCCTCGAACGCCGGATTGAATTTTCCCTGCGCGTCGAACACCCACTTCGTTCTGAGGGTTTCCAATCCTACTACCTTGCCGTCGCGGCCGAGGAAGCGCTTGGGCCCTCGGCCGTCGTGCAGGCGGACGCCCTCGATCTCCGCTTCTTCGATCTCTTCGGCCGCCGCCGGCATTTCGTCGCGCCGTTCCAGACAGACGATGCCGACCTCCCGCGCCCCCATCCGCAGCGCCGAGAGCGAGACGTCCACCATTTCGCGCGTGGCCACGGCGGCGATATTCTGGTCGTTGGGCGTTGCGCCCTCAATATCGCCCCGGTGCTGCTTCAGCACTTCGCGAACCGCGGAGCGGGCCACGTCCATGGCTACATTTCCTCCGCCGATTACGATTACCCTTTGGCCGATACTGAACCGGTACCCCAGGTTCGCGTTGAGAAGAAACTCAATGCCCTTATGCACTCCGTCAAGATCCACGCCGGGAATGGAAAGATCGCGGCTGCGGTGCGCCCCGACTGCAAGCACGACCGCGTCGAAGCCCTGTTCGCGCAGTTGCGAAACTGTGAAGTCGCGCCCGGCCGCCGAATTCAGTTTCAGCGCGACATCCCCGGATTCGAGGATTTCGCGAATCTGCCCCTCGACGATTCCGCGCGGAAGGCGGTACTCGGGGATTCCAAGGTGGAGCATCCCACCCGCGACCTGCGCGGCTTCGAAAATCGTAACCGAGTACCCCATGAGCGCCAGATCGTGGGCCGCCGACAAGCCGACGGGGCCGCTGCCCACGATCGCCACCTTGTAGCGCAGCTTTGGAACATTGCACTTTCTCGCTTCGAGAGGGCGCCGCGACTCCGGCCCGTACCGTTCCGTCAGAAAGCGCTTCAACGCGCGGATCGAAATCGGCCGGTCGATGGCGCCGCGGCGGCAAGCGGTCTCGCACGGATGCGCGCAGACCCTGCCGCAAACGCTCGCCATCGGATTGGGATCGCGCGCGTAGCGGTACGCTTCCTCGAAGCGCCCCTCCGCGATCAACGACACGTACCGCCCGGCGTTGGTGCCCGCGGGGCAAGCCATCATGCACGGGAAGTTCGTGTCGAGCCACTCGCGGTCGACGCGTTTGTCTCGCAGCCGTTCGCGCATAGTGATCGCCGCTTCCCCGCGACCGCTATTTGGACAGACTGAAATCTACGGTCGCGTTGCCCGAAAGGGCCACCGGTTTGGCTAGGATCTTCATGCCCTCGTGCCATGCCGTGACCGTGTAGCTGCCATCCGGGACGTCTGCGATCTTGAAGCCTCCCGACGCATCCGTAACGGCGTAGTACGGGGTTGGCGACACGACGATGTACGCCGACATCTCCGGATGCACGTTGCACAGCAGTGGAACCACGCCCGGCGTGTCGAATTTGAACGAGCGCTGCTCTCCCATGGGCCAGGTCCCCATGTTGTGGCTCATCTTCTTATCTCCGTTAATTGACGGCCAGAAGATGTTATGTTGCACTTTGTCGCTGTTCAGGAATTGCACGGTGGCTCCCACTGGCGCCGCTGTCACGTGTGGGTGGAACATCAGTGACTTCTGATCGATATCGAACGGCTTGGCCGGCGCAGGGAACGTCTTTCCCGGGATCGCATTAATGTAAACGACCGAGTCCGCCTTGGCTGGGTTCACGGTCCCCGAGATGACGCCGGCTCGAAGCCCGCCCGCAGCGGCCAGGACCGCGGCCGTTGCCACCATCAGTATCTGAGTTGTCTGTTTCATCGTCTGTAAATTCCCCTTGTATATCGTTGTGCGTAAATCCCTCTGGTAAAGATCAGTACACAAACTCGAGCGCGACGAGCGCTGTATTCACACGGAACGGGTTCGTCGCGACTGGATTGCCGTTCGCAAGGCTCCCCACCGTCGCAAACTGCCGCGGCCGGATTTGGTATTCGAATGAAGCCTTGATGTTGGCGCGAATCACGAACTGCACGCCGGGGGTAAACCGGTCCCGGCTCGAACTGTAAGGCGCGAAATACGACGTATTCGTCGCGAAAGCCAAGCCATTTATGCGATCCGCCGAGGAGTTCACCTGGTCCCAACGCATGATCGCCATCAGCCACGGGTGCACCAGATAGTCGGCTTGCACGAAGCCCCCGCTGAAGGTGGCGGGGAGGCCGCGCACAAAGCCGGCGGGCGTCGGGGCGCCGCTCAGCGGCAGCGCAATCGGCGCGCCCGTCGCATCCACCGGCAAGTTGTCGGAGTCGCGCGCATACATGTACAGGCCATACACATTGAACGTCCGGTAGTTGAAGCTGAAGTCGCCGCCGGCGCGATAATACGGCTCGCGGTTATCGAGGATCGTGGTGATGCCTCCCACCGTCGCTCCGGTAAGCCTCTGCAGCGAGTCCCCATACATGTAGAAGGTCCCGAAGTTCAAGTACGTGTGATCGTGAGGTCCGGTCGCGCCGGCCGCCTGAATGGCGCGCCGGCTCTTGGGATCGCGCTCCAGGTTGAATCGGTAGGAGGCGCGGGCATATAGGTTCTTGAAGCTGGAATCGGAACTGAAGCCCACTCCCCCATTTGCGCTGCCGGTGGCGGAAGGAACGTACGGGAACAGATTCGACGATTGGGAGATTCCGGTCGTGTTCTGATCGAAAACCGCGACCGAGTAGTGGTATCCGCCGTAGGAATGGCCGCCGCTGAGCTCGATGCCCCGCGCCGCATCGGCGAACGTATACTGATTGCCGACGTTCTGTTGCGTTGCGCCCGGAATTGCCGCGCCAATATTCGCTTCCTGGAAAATGTCGTAGGGACTCAGATTGATCGACCGCGCCTGCGTGAACGGCAAGTCTAGCTCGAACTGCCCGGCGCGGAAAGCCAGCGAGTCCTTGGGCAGTTTCACAAACCGTCCGATATTGACGAACTTAAGATAGGCGTCTCCCAACCCGCCCGCGCTGTTGTCGCCCGAGACGCTGATGTCGTCGTCCACCCACCATGCAATGTCGCTTCCGAAATTACCCGCGGTAAAGACGCTGAAGAACCCGGCTTCAAAATCCGTCGCCGGAACCACCCCAGGCGCGGCGCCCGGTGTGGCCAGCGCGTCGAACTGGTTCCGGTTCGAGCCCGTGTATTGAAAGAACTGGTTGTACCGAAGTCCCACCGGCGGCAAGCCGGGCATCTCCCCAGGCCATACCGAATTGGGAAAGGAGTCTTTGTTCGCCGGAGCGCCGAGCATCACCGGCGGTTCCTTGATATAGGTTTCGTCGTCGGCCGGGAACTTGAACCCCGCGTCCTTAAACGCCTTGCCGAAATCGTTCAGCTTTGGAAAATCGAGGTGGCACGTCTGGCACGACGTCTGATATTTTCGCGCGAAGGGTGGGATCGCGTAGCCCTTATGCGAAGAGGCCAACAACAAGATCCCGGCCCCCACAATAACGCCGGGCAATAACGTCTTGAAGATTCTATGGATTTCCAGCTGCATTATCCCCCTCCGGTTTGGAGTCCCCAGTGCCGCATCCCAGTTGACGCCAGTATTACTCCCTTGAGACTTACCTCTCATCACAGCCGCGCCGTCAGCGTCCAGCCCACGCGACGCCCGCCAGATCTGACGTCTCCTTTTTCTCCGTGAACTCGCCGAGCGAAATCGGCACGGCCACCTTCAGCATCAAAGTGAAAACCAGGAAGCCCACGGCGAAGATGCCCGCCGCGACCCGCAATTCCGTGACGGACGGGTAATACTCGTAGATTTCTCCGAGAGCGTCGGGCGTCAGGCCCGGAATAATGAGGCCCATGCCCTTTTCGATATACACTCCCGCATAAGTGGCGATGCATCCGATATTCAAGATCACCCAGTTCCGGCGCGCCGCCGGCACGATGAACAGGGCGAAGGCCAGCAGGTTCAGCCCCACCGCCGACCAGGCGTAGGGAACCAGCGTGTGGTGGCCGTTCAGTCCCAGGTACCAATAGCGCGTGTACAAGACGTCCTGCCCGCCGGAGTAGAACTCTTTGAAGGCTTCCGCGCCATGCAGGAAGAGGTTCAGGAACATGGCATAAGCCATAAGCTCGGCAATTTTCCAGATTGCTTCGTCACGAATCTCAAACCGCGTGAACCGGCGCAGCACCTGCACCACCACCAGCAGAATCGCGGGCCCGGAGCAGAACGCCGAGGCGAGAAACTGCGGCGCCAGGATGGACGAATTCCAATACGGGCGCGCCACCAGACCGTTGTACAGAAATGCAGTGACGGTGTGAATCCCCACGGCCATCGGTATGGACAGCAACACCAGCGGGATCACCAGCCGTTTCGCATACTTGCGCCCATGGAAGGCGCGGTACAGAATGTGCGTCGCCACCACGAAGTTCACCAGGAAGTAAAGGTTGAGCACCAGGACGTCCCACGCCAACACGGAACTCGGGAAATTGAGGTGGCCCATTGGCGGAATCAAGTGCCAGAAACGGTCGGGCCGGCCGATATCGACCATCACGAACATCAGGCACATCATGATGGCGCTGATGGCCAGCAGTTCCCCATAGAGGACGATCTCCCGAATGGGCTTCCAGTCGTAGATGTAAGCGGGAATCACCAGCACCACGGCGGCGGCCGCCACGCCCACCAGGAACGTGAAGTTCCCAATGTAGAAGCCCCAACTCACTTGGTCGCGCATGGCGGTCAAGGCGAGTCCGTTGCGCACCTGGTTGGCATAGGCCAGCGCTCCGGAGACGATCAGCACGCCCAGCGCCGCCAGCCACAGCCGGTAAGCGCGGTTTCCCCGTAGGATGAGCCGGATGCTTCCGCGCGCAAAGCCGAGGAACCGGCGAATGAATTGTGCTGGACTGTCAGGTGGCATAGAAGTAGAAGAACCTCGGCGCCGTGTTCAACTCCTCTTTCAGAACGAGCACGCGCTTGTTCTCGATGATGTAGCGGATTTCGCTGTCCTTATCGAGCAGGTTGCCGAACTTCCTGGCGCCCACCGGGCATATCTCGACGCACGCCGGATAGCGCCCCGCGCGAGTCCGCTGGATGCAGAAGGTGCACTTCTCCACCACGCCCTTGGGCCGTGGCCGGTTGCCCAGGTAGTGTGTGTTGGGATTGATTTCGGCTTTCGGAATTTCGGGTTGGGCCCAGTTAAAGTGCCTCGCGCCGTAGGGACAGGCCGCCATGCAGTACCGGCAGCCGATGCACCAGTCGTAATCGATCACCACGATCCCATCCTTTTCCGTCCAGGTGGCGCCGGTCGGGCACACCTTGGTGCAGGGCGGGTTGCGGCACTGCTGGCACTGGACCGGAACGTAAAAATAGCCTTCCTCGGGCACTTCGGCAGGCGAGTAATAAGGGTCGGCAGCGGAGAAATCCACGCCCTTATCCTTCTCCATGGAGAGCACCTTGATCCACTGGATCTGCGGATCGCGGGACTGGTTGTTTTCCTTCACGCAAGCGTAGACGCAGCGCCGGCATCCGATGCAGCGCGAGAGGTCCAGCGCATAGGCGAACTCCACGCCCGGAATCGCCGGCGCGTCGGAAACCGAGACGGTCACCCCAAGCCGCTCGCGGTACTGGCGTTCCATGTCCTCGATGGCCTTCTTCAATTGCGCGCGCGGCGCTTCATACAGGCGCTTGGGCCCGCACGCAGTAAGGACCCAGCCGGCAGCCAGGGCGGCGGCTTGAGAAGCGAAGATGCGGCGCGTTGGCTTGGTGGTCTTGCCGTCCGTATCCATGGGAACCTTCTCCATATCCACCTAATCGCCAGGCCGCTTGGGCCGCGCCGGCGCGGGCAAGGGAGCCAATGCGCGGAAGCGCGGCTGGTGCGGGCTGTGGCAATGCACGCACAACAGGTACCCCTTGGTCCCGTTCCAGTTTCCAGTGCGACGGCCGTGCACGCCTGCCCGCCAGTCGCGCAGTTTCTCGCCGTGGCACTGCCCGCACAAGAGGTACGACTCGGTGAACGCCACCCGCTCTCCACTGGCCAAGTGGAGAAAGTCCCGATTCGTGGCGTCATGGCAATCCAGGCACCAGCGGTGCGCTTCGTCGTGCTTGAGTACGATGTCCGTGTGCATATCCACCAGCGTGCGCCGTGTGCGGTTCACGGGCATGGCGGCGTGACAGTTGCTGCACGGGAAAATCCCCTCGCTGAATGGCGGCGCCGGCAACTCGAGGCGTTCCCCTGCGGGCCGCTCGGCGCTTACCGGGGGCGTCGACGGCGCTTTAGGATCGCTTGCCGCCACCGAAGCGGCGATACCCACGAGAATCAGGATTGCAAGTCTCATGGAGCAATCCCCCCTCAGGCGCAGCGCAATTCCACCATGCGCTCCATCTCGCGCAGCCACATGGCCTGGAAAAGTTGCAGGCGTTGTCCGACCACGGCCGCCAGGTTCACCGAGATGGCATAGCCGATGGCGGGAAACGCGGCGCAATGCGCCAGAAGGGCTTCGCGGGAAAAGGCGATGACCTCCGTCTGCAAGGGTGCCGTGGCCGTCAGCGTAAATTGGTGCGGCGGAATCAGCGCGGACCATCCGACGGTTTCGCCGGGAGTCCGCTCTTCCACAAAGACATCCTGCTGGTTGCCGCGGATCTGCATGGGCAGGGTCAGTTTGATGCGGCCCTGGGAAACCAGGTAGAGGCTGTCGGCCGGCGCTCCCATATGGAACAGTTCCGCGCCGCTGGTCAAGTTGAGCCGCTTGCCCAGGGATAAGACTCGGTCCGCCTCGTCGGGCGGAAGTCCTCTCAAGAGTTCCGGTTGTCCGTTCGTCATGGTAGGCCGCCCTTCAGTTCACCAACGGAGAGATGGTCTTGCTGTGCAACAGAGCCGGCGTGGGAGTTTGCAGGAACGATTCCGCGGCCGCCTGCTCCAGCCTTACGTGGCTCTCGATCTGCAGCAGAAGAGCTTCTATTGGAACCTGTGCGTGCTCGGCCATCGGGATGATCGCCGGGCTAACGAAGAACCGCGCTGGCGAGGCCACGGCCGCCTTGGCGACAGCCGGTCTAGCTTCGACGGCGGAAGGCTCCTCCGTGCGCGTCGCCGCGCCGAACGCAAGACACGTGACCGCCAACCCGAACAAACTCAAGCACGCTCCCATCAGCAACATTTCCATGAGGTGGTCTCCTTACAGCGACGCATCTAGGCACGTAAGCGGCCACGAATCGAAAGCAATAAAAGCGCCTTAAAACCGTGAATTCTGTAAACCGCCCCAGCCGTGAACTGCCAAAATGTCAGGCGGGCTACTGACGTTTCGTCAGGCGAAAGACTTTTCCCTGGGCTGTGGGGAGAGGACGTTTCCGCTGGACGAAACATTGACGGAACGGGCTGAGTGTGACATGATGCGACCATTCCAATGGCGTACGGGATGAAGCCGTCTTTCGGCAGCATGACAGCGGGATTGGCGGTTGGGATTACCGCGGTGGTTGTGGTCGCCTGCGCGGGCAGCGCCTACCTCTACTCCCAGCACCACATGAAAACGCTGCTCGAAACCGCGCGCAACACGGCGCTGGCGGAGGGCGACCTGATCCGAGTGGCGCTCGAACACCAGATGATCGAAAACGACCGGACACTGATCGCTAAGATGATCGAGAGCTTCCGTAAGCAGGCCCGCGTCGAGCGTCTGGTCCTGCTGGACCGCACCGGGGCGGAACGCTATCCAGCACAGGGATCGCTCCAACCCGATCCCGACCTGCAACTCGCTTCGCCGACGTGCCAGGCGTGCCACCGCTATTCGCCCAACGAGCGTGGATCGAGCCGCATCATCGAGACCCGCGGCGGATCGGTCCTGCGCACTGTGATACCCATACGGAACCGCCAGGAATGCTATGGCTGCCACGATCCGAGCCACAAGATCAACGGGATTCTCATCCTCGATTACAACGCCGAAGAACTCCGCGCGGAAACCACCAGAGACCTTCGTTGGCTGGTGGCCAGCACGGCCGCCATCACGCTTTTGCTGGTGGGCGCGATCGGCGCGGTGATCCGCTTCGCGGTGCTGCGACGATTGCAGCGCTTCGAGACGGCCGCGCGCCTGATCGCCGGCGGCGACCTGGGACGGCGCGTTCCCGCTGAAGGCTCCGATACGCTCTCCTGGTTGGGGCGCGAGTTCAATGCCATGGCCGATTCGGTGACGGGGCTGGTGGGAGAAGTGCGTACCCAGCGCGAGCGGCTGGAGACCATCATCAACAGCATCGACGACGGGATTGTAGTCCTAGATCCCAGCCGCAACGTGATCGCCGCCAACGACGCTTTTCTACAGCGGGTGCAGCAGTCCCGCGAGGATGTGCTCGGCTGCTGCTGCCGCGACCTGGGCGCGGTGGGATGCAACGTGGGAGACTGCCCGACGGCCGCCTGCCTGCAATCGGGCGCGCGCCAGGTCCGCATTTGCGAGCGGCACACGCCGCAGGGCGCGGTGGCCTGGGAGGAAGTTCACGCGTCGCCCATACTGGATGCGGCCGGCAACCTGCTTCAAGTCGTCGAGGTGTGGCGCGACATCTCCGAGCGGCGCACGGCCGAGGCTCGCCTGGCCGAGTCACACCGCCTGGCTTCGCTCGGAACGCTGGCATCCGGTTTTTCCCACGAGCTGAATACGCCGCTGGCGACGGTGCTCACCTGCGTGGAAGGCATCCTGCGCGAGAATCCCTCCGGCGGGAATGGCCCAGCGGACGAGGAGCGCATCAGGGAGAGCGCCTCCATCGCCCGCGAACAGATTCTGCGTTGCCGGACCATCACACAACATTTCCTGCGCATGTCGCGCGGCCAGCGCTCGGAAGGCGATATCGTGGATATCTCATCCTCCATCGCCGCCGTGGCGCGGCTTATCGAACCGACGGCGCGCGCCCAATCGGTCAGGATCGATGCGCCGCCGGTTCCCGCCGGCATCCACGTCCGCGCGGACGAAGCCGAGTTGCAGCATGCCCTGATCAACCTGGTGCTGAACGCTGTGCAGGCGTGCAAGCCGGGTGGCCGGGTGTCCATTGGGGTGGATGCCGGAGACGCCGTCCGCATCCGCGTGACCGATAATGGCTGCGGCATCGCGGCGGAGAACAGGAAACGCATCTTCGACCCGTTTTTCAGCGTCCGGCAAGGCGGCACCGGCCTGGGCCTGTTTCTCTCGCTGAATTTCGTGCGAAGGTGGGGCGGCGATATTCTTGTGGAAAGCGCCCCGGGCGAAGGGTCCACGTTCGATCTCGTGTTCCCGGCGCTCACTAACGCGGGGGAGTTAGCGTGATGACGGCAACGGCTACAATCCTCCTGGTGGACGATGACGCGGCCTTCCGACACGTAATGGCGAACGAACTGCGCCGCCTGGGACACCAGGTCTGGACCGCGAGTTCCGGCGAAGAAGCGGTCGAGAAGGTCGGCCAACTGGAGCCTGCCGTGGTCCTGCTGGATCTGCGGCTTCCGGGGATGGACGGATTGGAAACCCTCAAGGTCATCCGCTCCCGCAATTCGTCGGCGGAGATCGTCATGCTGACCGGCCACGGGTCCATCGATACCGCGATCGAGGCGATCCGCATCGGCGCGTTCGATTACGTGGTGAAGCCGTGCCCGCTCGACGAGCTCCAGATTCGCATTCAACGGGCCGTAGAGAGGCGTTCCCTGAGTCAGAGGGCCAGTCTCCTGGAGCGCGGATTGACTCCGCCGGATCAGGCCGACTCGTTCCTTGGGGAGAGCCCCGAGTTCCAGCGCCTGCTCCAACTGATCGAACGCGTGGCGCCGAGCGATTCCACCGTGCTCATCACCGGCGAAACCGGCTCCGGCAAGGAACGCGTCGCCAAGCTGATCCACGCCCGCAGCGCGCGGAAATCCAAGCCGTTCGTAGTCGTGGACTGCGCCGCCTTGCAGGAGAGCCTGCTGCAAACCGAGTTGTTCGGCCATGAGCGCGGGGCCTTTACGGGGGCTGAGCGCGCTAAGCCCGGCCTGTTCGAAGTGGCCCACGGCGGAACGATCTTCCTTGACGAAGTGGGCGAGATCAGTCTCTCTACCCAGACCGCGCTGCTGCGCGTTCTGGACACGTCCCAGTTCCGGCGCGTCGGCGGGACCAAGGAAGTTCTCGTGGATGTGCGCGTCCTTGCCGCGACCAACCGCGACCTGGGCGCGATGGCGGGCAAAGGCCTGTTCCGTGGTGATCTCTATTACCGCATGTGTACCATCACTCTGGAGATCCCGCCGCTTCGCGAACGGGGAGGCGACGTCGAACTCTTGGCGAATCGCTTCGTCGCCGTGTTGAACGAACGCTTCGGAACTTCCAAACGAATCGGCGAAGCGGCGCTTCAGGTGCTACGCAAGCACCCTTGGCCAGGGAATGTGCGCGAGCTGCTGCACGCCGTGGAAGCGGCCATGGTGGTTTGCGAAGGCGAAGAGGTTCTTCCTGCCCATCTGCCTCCGGCCGTTGCAGGTCCGACCGTTGTGGGACGGACTGTTCAGCCTGTCGATGGCGCCCGCCTCCCGACTCTGGAGGAACTGGAGCGGGCGCACGTCCGCCGTGCGCTGGAAGCCAGCGGCGGTCACCGTGGGAACGCTGCCAAAATCCTCGGGATCAGCGAGCGGAATCTATACAGAAAACTGCGCGAGCTCGGGCTGCCGTCGTAAGATGGCGGCGACAGTCTTCTCCCGACCAATAACGATCCGGCGCCGCGCGGCGGGAGGTTAATTGGCGGACAGGAAGTACAGGAATACAAAGTACAAGCCCGCCAGAAAGGCGGCGCAACCTGCCAGGATTGCGGCGTTACGCGCGAAGCGGCCCATGGGGGATTGCACGCTGTGTTGATCTTCAGCGAGGGGTTGGCCGATCACATCTGTCATCGTGTTTCTCTCCTCGAAACCATGCGGAGTTTCCTTCTTGAACACCTGTGGCAATATTCTGCTACGGTCCGTCGCAAGAATCAAGATGAAAGCAATCAGATGAAAGCAATCTGAGATCTGAAACCGCGCGCCCGGCCGGCATTTGCAGAAGCCACGACGTCCCAGGTCGGCCTCCCGAGGATCTTCCGGAACCCAATCGCCAGTCGTGCGGTCGAACGGGCGCGCGCCCTCCCGTTCGTGCAAACGTGCAAACTGCTGGAATGGCCAAGAACAAACGCAAGCGTAGGCCCAGCGGATTGGTAAGGGCGGCTTCAGTCCGAAGGTGATATGGGGCGTGGTGAAAGCGGGTTGTTCGAAATGTGGCCTGGGGAATGTAGCCCCGGACGATCTGAGGCGCACATGCGCCCGCCTGTGTCACGAGGCTGGCGGGGAGCTTGAACAGATTCAATTCTTGCTCGGTCATGTGAGCGTTCAAACAACGGAGCGATACCTGGGGAGCAAGCAGCGGCCCCGAAATGCGGTCAACGACAAAATCGGCCTGGAACCGGCCGCATTGTGAGCAACTGTCCGTCACGCGGGCCGACTCCCAGCTGCCGATCCGCCAACGGTTCTTCGGCCGCGTGACTTGGCGTATCCCGGAAGCGGTGATAATTGAGGTGGTTGCGCGGGTCGGACCGGATCAGGAACGAGAAACGCGCGAGGGGCGCTGAACTGAAGGGGTCCGCGCGGCGATCCAGCCTTCGTACGGCTGCACAAGGCGCTGTCCGGCGGCCTCCGGTGGCCGCCGCGAAGCGCTCTCGGGGGGTGGTCGTCCCAACGCGACATCGCGGAGCGCCTCGACGAAATACTCGGCAGGTGCGCTTCATTCTGGAACAAGTGCCTGCGCCGGTCCCAACGAGGCCGATGCCGCCGGCATCCGACTGATCCTCCTACTCCAGAAAGCCCTTGCCGATGCCCCACCCAGCAACTAGGCTTCGGTCGGACGCGTGCGCTGCCGGACGGAAGCCTTGAATTCCGACGCGAGCCGCTGTGCACAGGTAACTATAACCAAATCTGCAACTTGTGGCTCAGCGAGCAGGGCAGCCGCTTATTTTGGGTTTTCAATTTTCAAACAGGAATACTATCCAGCCCATGCATGCACCAATCCCCCTCAGATCGTTTCCCAAACCCTGACCGAGCGCAAATTCCAGGGCCCGTTGCCGGCGATGTCCGGCCACCAGGCCGGCCAGCCGCGTCTGCGGCCAAGCCAACCCAACCGACCTCCAGTCGTGCTACTCTTTCCATCGTCTCAATCGTAGCCGAGCCATTCAAAGGAGCAAGAATGGCAAAGCGGGAACACCAAATGCCAAACGTGAAGCGGCAGAACGGGCCGCGTCCCTACTGGTATATCCGGTATCGGATCCGCATCTTTAATGAACAAACAGGGAAATTCGAGAGAAAGGAGAAATGGCACACCCTGGGGTATTGCAATGAGATGACGATTTCCCAGCCGAAGCGCCAGCGCGATGAACTGCTGGCGCAGGTGAATCAACAGGTGGTCAATATTCGCGAACACGTTACCTTCGGCTCGTTTGTCAAGATCTATGAGCGCGACCACCTGCCGACGCTCGGCGAAGGAACGCAGGCGAAGTACGACAGTCTGCTCCGGAACCATCTGCTGCCCGAATTCGAAGCCGCGAGGCTCTGCGATTTCGATACGCACACGATACAGGCGTTCCTCACGAAGAAGACGAAAGACGGGGCGTCATGGTTCAGCCGGGACGACCTGCGGAACCTTCTCTCCGGCATTTTCACAGCGGCGACGAAGTGGGGTTACTGGCATGCGGCGAATCCGGTAATCGGCGTCACCATCGGGGAGAAGGAGTGGAGCAGGGATCTGCGTCCGCTTTCCGATTCCGAGGTTCAGAACATCATCGAGGCGTTTCCGGAACATTCGTACATGCGTCTGATTCTGGAGACCCTGGTGTCGACGGGGCTGCGCATCTCGGAGTTGATCGGTCTGAAGTGGAAGTGGATCGATCTGAACCGCAAGGTCCTGCTGGTCCGGGAGCGCAACTATCGAGGGCATCAGGGCCGGCTGAAATCGAAACGGTCTCGACGCGATCTGCCGATTCCTGGCGTGGCTGAGCGCTATGGTTTTCTTAAGCCCGCGGACGCCCAGCCTGACGACTTTGTGTTTCAGAAAGAAGGACAACCGCTCGATGAGCGGGCGCTGCTCCGCCAGGAATTGAAACCGGTCCTCGAACGGTTGAAGCTGAATTTCGAAGGATTCGGCTGGCACACATTTCGGCGAACCCATCTCACCTTGTTTTCGGAGGAAGGCGGTACGGCTTTCGAGACGCGGGACCAGGCGGGTCACGCGAAGGTGGAGACGACGATGGGTTACATCCGCACCTCGATGGAGCGCCGCAGGGATGCAGTTTCGAGAGTCACCGAAAGGCTCGTTCCGGCGAGTAATGCGGGAATAATGCGGGAATTGGGACTGCCGGAAAATTCAACACATCCCGTAACTAACTCAAATGAAACGGGTTTATGGTGGGCCCGTGGCGACTCGAACGCCAGACCTCTACCGTGTCAAGGTAGGATTCTTTGCTAAGTTGTTGTGTAATCTACACATTCAAAAGCGGTCAAAACGGGGAAAACGCCCTACCGAGCGCTTATCGCACAGCAATCGCACAGCAAGAAGACATGCAAGTCCGAAATCAACCGGACAGCCCGTGTCTGGTTTTCCTACACTGAGGTTCGGTTGCGGCTTGATTTCGCCATGACAGGCATACGCCCCGATAAATCGCACAACCTCATTGTTAAGCCCCATAAACCTGAACTAATATGAAGTGCGGGGCCTGATAATGCCCGATTTCTCTGCACTTCCCGAAGTCTTCGTTTCCAACGTCGAAGTCGCCGCCGCCGTCTCACGCGAAGTGAAGCGAGGAACTCTGCGGAAGCTGGCCTCGCGCCTTTATACCCGCAACCTCACTGAACCGCCGGAACAGTTGGTGCGGCGCAACCTCTGGCCGTTGGTCGCGGCCTACCTGCCGGGCGCGCTCATCGCCGATCGCACGGCATTAGAGAACCGGCCCGCTGCCGATGGCTCCGTGTTCCTCATCGCCGATCACAAGCGCGACATTGCTTTACCTGGAACCGTTCTGCGTCCGCGCAAAGGACCGCCGCCGCTCGATACAGACCGCCCCTTTATCGGTGATCTGCGCCTCGCATCCACGGGCCGCGCGTTTCTGGAGAACATGAGGCGTTCCCGTGCCCGTGGCCGCGTCCCCCGCACGCTATCCCAGCGCGACATCGAGGAACGACTCGAAGAAATGCTCCGCCGGAGCGGCGAGCCTGCTTTACAGCGGCTGCGGGACGAGGCTCGCGGGATCGCAGCGCAACTCGATATGCAAGAGGAATTTCGACGCTTCGATGGGTTGGTCGGAACCCTGTTAGGGTCGCGCAACACCCCGTTGGTATCGGCCGTCGCTGCGGCCCGCGCCGCGGGACTGCCTTACGATCCCCAACGACTGGGTCTGCTCCAGCGCCTGCACGCCGAGTTGGCGGGCGCCGCGCCAGTAACGCGCCTGGCCCGTGCCACGGACGGCCCTGCACTGCCGTTCTTTGAGGCTTACTTCTCGAACTTCATCGAAGGTACAGAGTTCGCCGTGGAGGAGGCCGAAGAGATCGTCTTCCGGGGGCGCATCCCCAGGAACCGTCCTGAGGATGCGCACGATGTGCTCGGCACTTGGAAAGTGGCTTCCGATGCGCGCGAAATGACCCGCGTGCCGGGCAGCATCGATGAAATGAAGGCGCTGCTCAAGAGCCGCCATGCCCAGATCATGGAGGGCCGTCCTGAGAAGGGTCCAGGCCTCTTTAAGAGCGAAGCTAACCGCGCTGGCTCCACCTTCTTTGTCACGCCCGAGTTGGTGGAAGGCACGCTCTCCAAGGGCTTCGAAATGTACCGAAGCCTCGCCGCCCCGCTGCACCGCGCGATCTTCATCATGTTCCTCGTCTCTGAGGTTCACCCTTTCGCCGACGGGAACGGCCGCGTCGCCCGCATCATGATGAACGCCGAACTGGTAGCGGCGAGCGAGAACCGAATCGTCGTGCCGACGGTCTACCGCAACAACTACCTGATGGCGTTGAAAGCTCTCTCCCAGAACGGGATCACCGGAGCCCTGGTACGCATGTTGGACTTCGCGCACCGTTACACCGCTTCCGTCGATTTCGCGGACCTGGACCGGGCGCGCTTCATTCTCCAACGAACAAATGCGTTCGTCGATCCCAACGAGGCCGACGCCAACGGCATCGGACTGATCCTGCCGACTGCAGAAACCCTTGCCGATACCCCGCGCAGCAACTAGGCCGCGGTCGGACGCAGGCGCCCCTGAACGGCAGCGTTGGATCTCCGGCACGTGAAGTGAAGGCCCCCGGCCGAAGTGGCGGCCTCCCGCGTTCTCTTCAGGCGGATCAAGAACGAGCGGCTGGGATGAAGACAGTTGGAAATTCCCTGGGGCTATCCTCCAGGCTTGCCATGCCGGCGCAGACGCCGGCATTTGGCGGCATCTTATGTGGCCTGTCTTGCGTGCCTGGCGGCATCGTAATACACTGTTGTAGTGAAGACCTTAACAGTACGGCTGCCCGAGGCGCTGGTAGCCGAGATCGATGCGGAGTCGCGCGGGCGCGGGTGTTCGAAGTCCGATATCGTGCGCGAGCGCTTGCAGCGCTCCGCTCGACCCGCACGGCATCGGTCCTCACTTCTCGATAGCATCGCGGATCTCATCGGTTCGGTCGACGGATTGCCGGCCGACCTGAGCGCACGAAAGAAGGGATACTTGAAAGCCACGGGCTATGGCGAGAAACGTACTCGTTGACGCGGGCTTTCTGGTGGCTTTACTTAGCCGCCGCGACTCTCACCACCAGTGGGCAGTAACGCAAGCGCCTGGCCACGCTCCACCTTGGCGCACCTGCGAGGCCGTTGTATCGGAGGCCATCCACCTTCTCGGCGCGCGAGGGGCGCCAGGACTCAGTGGGCTGCTTCGCCGCCGGGCGGTGATTGCCGCTTTCAGTCTGGACGACGACCTTGAGTCCGTCCTGAAGCTCTTGCAGAAATACGCGGATGTGCCAATGAGCCTCGCCGACGCCTGCCTTGTGCGGATGGCCGAAACACTGCCCGATCCGGTGATTCTCACAACGGATTCCGACTTCCGCATCTACCGGCGGCATAGCCGGCAGATGGTCCCGTGCGTCATGCCGTCCCCAATCGCGCGGGGATGATCCCACACAACAGTTCAATTCAGCGCTTCAGTTCGCCTGCCGACCTTCTCGCGTTGAAGTTATATTCTGAACGGCTTACGCTGTACGAATCGCGTTCCGGGCGAAGGCCTGCCCGTCAGGTAGCGATTGGCCTCCTCGCGAGGAGGATAGCAGGGGCGCTACACTATAAAAAAACTAGCACCAATATTTCGATGGTATGAGCGGTGGAAAAATCGCGCAGTTCAGTGCTGAGCGGGTTTCTGATTCAAGACGATTGGCTTCACGCTCACGGATGTGAAACTGGCCGGCGCCCGATTCACTATCGCTGCTGCTGATCCCGGCTGGACGAAGGCTCTCGTAGATGGGCAACCGCAGACCTGGCCGTTGCGAATTCCCCGACGCCAGCGCGTGGCGAAGATCGAATTTAATTGAATTTATCAAGTGAGCAGACAGATCCATAACTAGGAATCCCAATGCGCCTCACCTTCAAGAACAAATGGCAATCAACAGTTTTAACTCTCGGCTTGCAGCTGTTTGCGACGTGTTTCGCGCAGGCTCAAAAGAAGCCCGTGGAGTACGTGAATCCCTTTCTCGGAACAACTGTTCTGACCAACAGCGCCGAGCTCGGCTATGTCGCTCCCTGGCGCACCTGGAACGGCCTGGACGCACCCGCAGCGACGGTACCTTTCGGGATGGTGCAGGCAGGTCCGATCACCACCTACGGCAGCGGCAGCGGATATGAATACGAAGTCAAGACGATAAAGGCTTTCGCCCAGACGAGCGACACGCAGTGGGGAAAACAGAACATTCCCGTCATGCCACTTGAAGGCGACCGTTTCACAGCCGACGATTTCGCGTCGGGATTCAGCCACTCCAACGAATCGGCCCACCCTGGCTATTACCAGGTTTTCCTGGAGCGTTACGACATCAATGCCGAACTGACCGCCACCAGGCATTGTGCATATTACAGGTTCACCTATCGGGGCGGACAGGATAAGAAACTTGCCTTCGACCTGGTGCATGCGGGCGGCGGCAGCAGCAGTTGGGACTTGCAACCGGCGGGCGACCATGCAGTTTCGGGAAGCCAGCGCGGTTGGTATTTTTACGCCGTGATGAACCAACGCATCAAAAGCATAGACACTTACAAGCGCAATCCGAACCAGCCGAACATCCCGCGCTCCGGCCAGGGCGCCGGCGGCGCAAGGAGCGTCAGCGGCAAGATTGATGTCCCTGTGATCAGCTTCGAAAACGAAAACAAGCCATTGGAGATGAAGATCGCCCTTTCCCATACCAGTGTTGAAGCGGCAAAACACAACCTGGAAGTTGAGGTTGGCGACAAGAGCTTCAATCAGGTTCACAAAGAGGCCGGTAACACTTGGGAGGCGATTCTCAACAAAATACAGGTGACCGGCGGAACCGACCGGGAAAAAGAGCTGTTCTACTCGTGCCTCTTCCGGCAGTTCTGGTTCCCGAACGTTACCAGCGACGCCGGCGTTGAACCCGAAAATCTGGAGAGTCCTGCTTTGTGGGATGTCTTCCGCACCCAGCTTGTCCTGCTGGACATGCTTCTTCCCGAGGTCAGCAACGACATCATCAATTCCATGCTGCGCGGCAGCGCGCGTTCGGAATATTTGCCCACCTCGTTCCACGGCGATTTTGCCTCGACTTACATCACGGGGTCGTATCTGCGCGGCGTCAGGGGCTTTGATGTTCAGCAGGCATACCGCTATATGCTGGACAATGCCAACGGTGACCGCGCCCGGCCATACAACAAAGAGTACCTAGCGTTAGGCTATGTTCCCGAAGCCAACATCGCACACCCAGTAACTGAAACCAAATCAACCGCGGGAACCACCAAGACCCTTGAATATGCCTATTCCGATTATTCCATTGCCCAGCTTGCCAAGGCGCTGGGCGATACCAATGTTTACAACCAGACGATGAAGCGCAGCCGGAACTACACGAACGTATTCGACCCGGAAACGGAGCTGATGCGGGGGCGCCTTGCGGATGGAACCTGGTATTCGCCGTTCGATCCGTTTTATCCTTACTATGAGTTCATGTATCGCGAGGCAAATGCCTGGCAGGCGTCTTTCTTCGTGCCGCAAGATCCGCAGGGTTTGATCAGCCTTTACAAAAGCCCGGCGGATTTCGAGCAGAAACTCGACGATCTCTTTGCCGTTCCCTGGAAAGGATATGCGGTGGACAACCTGTCGTGTTTTCTCGGGCAGTTCTGCATGGGCAACCAGCCCGACTTCAACTATCCCTACCTCTATTATTTTGTGAACCAGCCGGAGAAAGCACAGGCGGTCCTAACGAAACTGCTCTCCCATTATTTTGGCATGGGACCCGAAGGCCTGGCCCTGCCGGGAATGGACGACCAGGGTTCGCTCACCGGCTGGTATGTCTTCAATGCCATGGGCATATTTCCTTACTCGCCTGCCGACCCTGATTACATCGTATCGGCGCCGATTTTCGACAAGATCGCCATAACCCTTGGCAATGGCAGGACCTTCACCATCGTCAAAAAGGGCAGGGGCAAGAACATTGATAAGATCACCCTCGGTGGCAAACCGCTGGACGGATGGTTTGTCAATTACTCCGATATGCTGGCGGGCAAGGAAATGGATATTCATTTGAAGTAGCCGGAAATTCGGCGATACGGACAATTACGCATTTATTCTTGCGCGAAACCGGAGGCGGACCGGCGTAACCGCCGTCGCTATACCAGCCTGAGATGGGCGGCCGGCTCGCAGTGTGCAGTTCGAGGAGAATTGCAGTCCGCGCCGCTGGCCCCGGCCCGGGTTCGTCACGAGGGCGGTGGACGACACGCGTTGACATCCCACGGTCCCGGCTTGGCGCCCGCGTTGGACGACATGGTTGAGCCCACTGCGCGTGGCGGACCCGCAGTCGCCCTGCGCTGGACCTGCAAGAGCGCCCGCACGCTTGCGGCGGAACTGACGGCCGGCGCCACCCGGTCAGCCACACCAAAGTCAACCAACTCCTGCGGGAGGACGGCTACAGCCTGCAGGGGAACCGCAAGACCGAGGAAGGGGGCGATCCTCCCGATCGCGACGCGCAGTTCCGGCATATCAATCGCGCCGTGAAAGACGCTTTG
This sequence comes from uncultured Solibacteraceae bacterium, assembly GCA_964457555.1. Taxonomy (GTDB): domain Bacteria; phylum Acidobacteriota; class Terriglobia; order Bryobacterales; family Bryobacteraceae; genus BOG-224. The sequence goes on along the minus strand of CAYWHA010000058.1, from coordinate 8,039 downwards.
CGGGCGGGCGAGCCGGTCATTTCCGCGGACACGACCAAGCACGGAAGCGCGCCCGTCCCCGTCTTTCAGCCTGACGCCCCCTCTCGCCGTTCACCCCACGTCCCACTACGAGCGGCTCTCCACAAGACTCCAGAAGCGCCACCGGGAATCCGAAGCCGCCGAGCATGGCGCGGTGGCTATTCTCTCCACCGATCGCTATAACCGATCACGGCATCACAAGATCAAGAAACTGGAAGATGTGGCAACAAGCGAGGGCCAATATCGACTTGCCCTCGGCCGCTGGCGCTTCCGCCCCGACATCGTGGGGCAGGCGGTCCTTCTCGGCTACTGCGGTCTCCGGCGGGAAGATATGTATTTAGACTCACTTGGCGGCCTCCTGGATGTCTCGCGTCTCCTGGATTTCGCGGTCGAGGGCCTCGACGGCTTCCCTGACCGCCTGAGGCACAGGCTGGGCATACGTGTCCGCGGTTGTCGATGCCCTCGAATGGCGCATCTGCCGCTGGACGGCCTTCAGGTCACCGGTGACCCGGTTGGCCAGGGTGGCGAAGCTCCGGCGCATGATCTGCGCGTTAACGCGTATGCCAAGCTTGTCGGCGACGGGCTTCAGGTTGCGGCCGATCCAGTTGTGATAGTCCAGGGGCATCAGCCCGCGTTTCCGTTTCCGGCTTGACGGGAACACCCAACCGCTCGGCGAAGAGTCGTCGCTCTGCTCTCTTAGACTCAGCAGTTCGTTGTACAGGCTGGTCGGCAGGTACACAGTGTCTTTGGAGCCTTCGGTCTTGGGCTTCTTCAGCCGGGACCGGGAGTATTCCCGGGCGATCATCAGGGTCTGGTCCGGACGAATATCACCCCATTGAATGCCAAAGGCTTCGCCGGCGCGAGGACCGCATCTCGCGAGGAGGCGAAAGATGGTCCGGTCGCGGCCGGTGAGCGCGCTTTCCAATGCCGCCACGTCGTCGAAAGAAACCGTGCTGGCATCCTTTTCCCTTGTGCAGGCCGGCGCCTTCAGCTTACGCGCCGGGTTCTTCTCGACGTAGTCCAGGTCGACGGCTTCCTCGAAGATGTTCCGCAGGTAGACCAGCACTCCGTTCACGGTATCCTGGCAGTGCTTTTCGGCCAACTCCTCGATGAACTCAGCCAGGACGCGGGGCACGACCTCGGCGATCGGCCGGTCGCCGAAGGCGTCGGTCATGTACCCGAAATAGTACTCCAGCTTGTCGCGAGTCGCGTCGTTCCAGCCTGAGCGCTTGAGCGGTACATACTCGCTCTCCAAGAACTTTCGGAAGGTAGTCTTCGGGTCCCGTTCAAGCGGCTGGGTTGGCGCCAACACGGAATCGCGGATCGATGCCCACTTCTTCTCGGCAGAGGACTTGGTCGGCAGGTCGCCTTTGCTCCTCATGCCCAGCGTCCGGTACCCCTTCTTATAGCGGGTGACCCCGCGATCGTCAACGTAGGATTCGGGCGTGTACCATTGTGCGATCCACCGCGGTGGGGTGTGGCGCGTATCCAGCGAAATCCAACCCGTGCTGTTGCGATCCCTTTGGGAGCCCATACCACTAGGCTACAGGAGAATCGCGATCCGCAATCGACTCCCGCGCTGGACTTTTCTCGAAGTTCTTCGAGGGCGGGCAAAACCGCCTTTGCAAACATGCAGTTGTAACGCATAATTGCAAGTGGAGGACTGCCTGAAAGCGGGCTTTCACGCGTGAGGGACAGGCTGACTGAGACCTATGCGCCGCTCGAATCCCCTGCTGCCCAGGAGGGTCCGCATCTACGGCGCTGGCGGATTCAATTGAATATTACACCTCAGGAACTTGAATCTATCCGAGCGTGGCCGTCCATGGCGTCGGAGGCGATTGAACTCTCCGTATCGTGACGGATGCGGCGGTAGGAAGGATAATGGACTTGTTATGACCAAGCAGGAAACCATCGACGAGATTACCCGCCGCCTGGTGGAGGCTTGCCAACCGGTTCGCGTGTATCTGTTCGGATCGGAGGCGCGCGGCGACGCCGGGCCGGACAGCGATCTGGATTTTCTCGTCGTTGTTCCCGACGACGCCCCCGAAGATGTGTTCCGCACCGGACGCTTGCGCCAAGCGATCGGCGCGGTCGGTCATGCTGTGGATGTCATTCCGTGGCGGAAGACCGACTTCGAGGGGAGGGCGGCCTACGTCGTCGCGTCGCTGCCCGCCACCGTGGTGCGCGAGGGGAGGCTCCTGTATGACGCCGAACGAGTGGCTGCTTGACGAAACCCGCAGATGGGTGTAACGAGCGCAGAGCGACTTGCGTGCGGCGGAGATGTGCGCAACTGAACTGCCGGACACGGCGCTCTTCCATTGCCAACAGGCCGCGGAGAAGTATCTGAAAGCCTACTTGACCTGGAACCAAGCGGCCTTCCGCAAGACGCACGAACTTAAGGAACTGGCCGCGGCGTGCGCCCTGATCGATCCGGCCTTGCAATCCGCTCTGGAGCCGGCCACGGCGTTGTCGAAATACGCTTGGCAATTCCGCTACCCCGGGGCACCTTACGAGCCCGATGCCCAGGAAGCGGCGACCCCGCCAGACAGCGCAGCTACCGGCGATACTGGCACGCGCCGCGTTGCCGGCGCCAGTAGCGGACACCTCGCCCCCACCGGGGCCGGCCAGGGGGGCGCGGCGGGCACGAGCGCTCGCGCCTTGACGCCAACTCCCGCCTGACTCCGCCTTTACTTCTGTGACGGACTATCGTCTGCCTTCAGATCGCCCAACGCATACTGGATTCCCGCGCGCACATGCTCCAGCATCGGCGTCATCGCGTATACGCGGGCGCTGTGCCCATGACCCTCGTAAAACACACGGCCCTTGCCTTCCTTGCGGATATAGCTGAGCGCATAATCCTGGTCGGTGCGCGGGTTTCTCTCTTTCGCTTTATCCGCGTCGGACATTTTGGCGTAGTCGATACTCGTTAGAACGTGAACGTTCTTGCGTGAGAACGAATCCTCCGCGAACGTGTAAGTCTCGTCGTGAATATCGAACTCTTCGCCATGGAACATAGCGGTGAGCGGACTCTTCGGATCGTCAATCTTCACCGTGATCAGCTGCGGATCTCCCCAGTGAAACTTAAAGAAGCCTCCAATGAGAGTGTTGAATTCGGGCCATTTCTGGATCGCCGAATCCGCCGCGGCCATCGGCGCCCGGCTTGCGGCCGGCAAAACGGCAGGCGTCAGGCGAGCGGCGAAATCCGCCTGGCTGACCTTTCCGGCCTTGTCCGTGTCCAGCCTGTCGTACCAGCTATTGGCCAGCGCCGCCAGTTCCTGACGCGTGAGTTTCTTATCGCCGTTGGTATCGCCCTGCGCCACAAGCTGTACGGCCAGGACATCGGCCGCATCGGTGCGCGGCGTGGCTTCCGCCGCCTTCGCCTGCGCCGCGCAGTCCCAGTGATAGCTATCGGTAGCCGCGTGAATCCCGGCAATGCCCTTACCGCTTCTCACGAAGTCCAGGAAGGCCGCGCGGCGTTGGGCCGTCGCAGCCTCATCGGCATCGTCGAGGAAGCAGCCGGTGGTGCTGTCGAGGAAGACAGCATCGTACTGTTTCAGATTGGCCGCGGTGATATCCGCCAGGCTGTAGCTGATTGTTGTCGACCAAAGGCCGCCCTTGTTACCCAGCGCTTCCACCGTCTTCGCCGCAAGCGGAATGGAACTGTGAACGAAACCGCCCGCGCCTGTGTGGGCGAACACCAGCACTTTGCGCGCATGTTCCGGTTTGACGCCTGGCGCGGTGGGCAGCGCCGCCATCATGGCATCGACTTCGGCTTGCACGGGGGTCATCGGCGTCGAATTACCCCAGGTGTCGAAACCACCGTTTGTGGGAGTAACGGGGAAAACCACCGTCAGGCCCTTAAGCAACTGGTCGCTAGTGACAGCGCCGGATTTCGTCGTATCCGCCGCTGTAAACCAGGCGTCAAGCGTCGCCCTAAATTCGGCGCGCGTCAGCGAGCCATCCTTATCCGTATCGAGCGCCGCAAACAGAGGTGTGGCAACCCCGCCGCGCCCGCCGCCGCCGCGTCCGCCAAATCCGCCCCGTCCGCCGGCGCCCGCAGCCCCGGCGGGTGGTTGTTGTGCGTTCAATAAAGTCATGGTGGCCGCGAGTGTGCTCACCGCTCCCACCGCTATCAGTGTTTTCAAAGTAAGTCTGGTCGACATCATGCTAGGATAGGCTCCTGCCGCGTTAGCAGTATATCGCATTGACGCGGTGCCCACCTGTGTGGTCAACAACTACAAGTACGAGTGGACCGGGCAGGATCTGGGCGACTTCACAGCATCTCCGATGTACACCGGGCTCCGTTTCGGCTTTTGCCGAACGCTCCGCCGGTTCTCGGTGAACGCTTCCAATTCGGCCCGGCGGAACCCCAGCAGTTTGCAGAGCGAAACGTAGCGCAGAACCCGGCTGCCGATTGCCGTTGGCATTGCTATCCCACCTTTTGACGAAACTTCCAGCACGGTAATATTTCCTCAGCATTCCCTTGGTAAGTGATATAGTGTTCCCGTACGGTAATGTTTTGAGGGTCAGCCTTTGAGATACACGGTCGCGCAGATCGGCAAACTGATCCGGGACACCCGCAAGATGCTGGGTGTCACGCAAAAGGATCTCGCCCTGACCTCCGGCACGGGGATGCGCTTCATCATCGATCTTGAAAAAGGCAAGGAAACATGCGAGATCGGCAAAGCTCTGGCAATCCTTAATACGCTCGGGATCAAGATCGCTTTCACGCCACCGCCGGCCAAGGCGGAGTAGCATGGCAAGAACTCTCGATATCTACCTCCACAATAATCTCGCCGGCCATCTTGTTCAAGACGACGGCGGCGGAATGGCTTTCGATTATGTGGAAACGTGGTTGAACAAGCCAGGCGCCACACCCCTGTCGCAATCGCTGCCCCTGCGGACGAAGCGCTTCAAGCGCAACGATTGCCGGGGCTTCTTCGCCGGCGTTCTGCCGGACGAGGCCAAGCGCGAAATCATCGCGCGCAACCTCGGCATCAGCGCGCGCAACGACTATGCGATGCTGGAGCGGATCGGCGGCGAATGCGCCGGAGCGGTCACTTTCATTCCGGCAGAGCAAGGCCCGCCGCAGCGGAATTACAGCTACCGCAAGCTCTCGACTGAGGAACTCGCGGCAATCCTCAAGGAACTCCCGAAGCGCCCGCTGCTGGCGGGCGAGGAAGGAATACGGCTCTCGCTCGCCGGCGCGCAGGACAAGATAGCCGTGCGCGTGGAGAACGGCGAAGTCTGCCTTCCCCTTGGCGGGGCGCCCAGCACGCATATCCTCAAGCCCGCGGTGGAGCGTTTCGATGGCGTCGTTTTCAACGAAGCGCTGTGCATGAAGCTTGCCTCCGAAACCGGTCTACCGGCGGCTTCCGTGGAGACGATCAGTGTTAATGGCATTGACTGCCTGCTCGTGGAGCGCTATGACCGGATTCACAAGCAGGGGCCGGGCGCAGAGACCGTGCTCGAACGGCTTCATCAGGAGGATTTCTGCCAGGCACTGGGCATAGTCCCCGAACACAAGTATCAAAAGGAAGGCGGACCGTCGCTTAAGCAATGTTTCCGGTTGCTGCGCGAAGCATCAAGCGCGCCGGTCATCGATCTGGTGCGCCTTCTCGAGGCGGTGATTTACAACTACCTGGTCGGCAACAACGACGCGCACGGCAAGAACTTCTCGCTACTCTATCGCGGCGTCGGGACCGCCAACCTGGATACCAGGCTCGCGCCGCTCTACGATGTCGTCAACACGTTGTACTATCCCGAGCTGAGCCGGGACATGGCCATGAAGATCGGAAGCGAATATTCGTCGGAGAATGTGGCCGCCAGGAACTTCGAGCAGCTGGCCGAAGAGGCAGGCCTGGGCAAGCCCCTGGTGCGCAGCCGCGTAGCGGAAATAGCCGAAAGGGTCGTCGCCGGGCTTGCGAAAGTGGATGTCGCGCATCCGGTCGCGGAAAAGGTGGCAGGGCTGATACGGCGACGCTCGGAAAAGGTCCGGGACAGCTTTCGGAGTTGAACTGCGATAGCATCAAACGGAATCCCGCCAGGAGCCCGAGCGCGGTTCGTCTCGTCATAAGCTCAGTATCACGCCGTGGACATTGGCCGGATTGAGGACGGCCAAATCAGATCGCGACCATAACGTCGCCGGAGGCGGTCGACATGAAGCCAACGCGAAGCCGGCTTTGAGAAGCGTCGACGGAGCGGAATGTACTTAGAACTGGGTGCATGCCCCAATGGCCTACATGATCTTGAATTTCGGCTTTTTCGAAACGGTCAACTGGTTCTCGATGAACGCCTCGATGTCGGCGGCAGATGCGCTTCTTCTTGCCCTGATCTGCCTTTGCAAATATGCAGTTGTAATGCATAATTGCAAATGGGGGTTCCTTAGTGCGTCACCGTTACATTCCGCGTGCATTGGAGCCAGTTGTGCGAAAGGCTGCCGCCCAGTTCCCGGCGGTAGTCCTGACGGGGCCGCGCCAATCGGGCAAGACCACATTGCTGAAGCATGTCTTCGGCGAGGCGTCGGGTTATGTCTCCCTGGAACCGCCTGACGTGCGCGCCGCGGCGGCGGCCGACCCGCGCAGTTTCTTGGAGATGCACCCGCCACCGGTCATCTTTGACGAGGTCCAGTACGCGCCAGACCTGTTGCCGTACATCAAGGAAAGGATCGATGAACGCCGGAACGCCCGCGGTCAGTACTTGCTGACGGGATCGCAGAATCTTCTTCTGACTGAACAGGTCACGGAATCTTTGGCCGGCCGGGCAGCAATGCTGAGGTTGTTGCCCGTCTCACAACGCGAGGAGTTCGGCAGGTCGCTCGATCCGCTGCCTTGGGAACGACCAAAGACACAGCCCGCCGTCAACCGCATCGCGCCACCGGATCTTTGGCGGAGCTTTCTGCGCGGCGGATATCCGGAACTGGTCGCCGACCCCGATCGTGATATCTCCCTATGGCAGTCCAGTTATGTCCAGACTTACCTCGAGCGCGATGTCCGCTCGCTGCGCCAGGTTGGGGACCTCATCTCGTTTCAGAGTTTCCTGCGCGCACTTGCCGCCCGGTCTGGCCAACTGCTCAATCTCACCGATGTGGCGCGCGACCTTGGGATCGCGGTGAACACCGCCAAGGCGTGGCTCTCGGTACTCGAAGCCACATTCCAGATCATCGTGTTGCGGCCCTACTATGCCAACGTAGGCAAACGTTTGGTCAAAACGCCGAAGGTGTACTTCACGGACACCGGCACGCTTTGCTACCTGGCTGGCTTGAAAGACCCGGATCACGCCGCGGCGGGCCCGCTGGGCGGGCCAATCTTTGAAACCGCCGTTCTTCTCCAAATCGTGAAAGCCTTCGTCAACCGCGGCGAGGAGCCGCATGTACATTTCTGGCGCACTTCCACAGGAGTGGAAGTCGATCTGGTCGTCGAGGCCGCCGGCAAGTTGATTCCGATAGACGTCAAGCTTTCCGCGACGCCTCGTCCGGGGATGGCAAATGGGATTCGGGCCTTCCAGGAAGACCTCGGCGCCAAGGCAGGACAGGGGTTTGTCATCCACCCAGGCGGTGTCCGGCTGCCCTTGGCGCCGAAGGTAGTCGGCCTGCCGTTCGCCGGCCTCTGACGCCCCCAACGGGCCGTCGCGACCGGCAGCATCCCAAGACCTGGGATGCGTCGCGCCAAGGACTCCGGAATGCTGTGCCGGCACGTGCGCTTCTTCTTGCTCAACTGGATCTTGCACACGCCGGGCTAAGAATGAAATTAGATGATCTTGAATTTCGGCTTTTTCGAAACGGTCAACTGGTTCTCGATAAAGGCCTTGACATCGGCCAGGCGGAATCGCCACAGTTTGCCGAGCGATACGCCGCGCAGGGCTGGCTGGCGGTTGCCGTTGGCGTGCGATCGCACCCAGTCCGGCGATACGCCCAACAATTCGGCTACCTGGAAGACGTTCATCAATTTCTCAAGGACCGGCGCTATGGCCCCGTGCTGCTTCTCAAAAGTTGTATTGGTCATTTAAGACCTTTCTCGGGC
>CAYWHA010000057.1:0-34776 GCA_964457555.1 uncultured Solibacteraceae bacterium | reverse complement strand
TGGGCGAGGCCGGCGAGGGCCGCAACATCACCCACCAGCAGAAGAAGCTCAACGAGCAGGAGCTGGCGCACTTCCGCACGCGCTTCGAGATCCCCATTCCGGAAGAAGCCGCGCGCAACGCCGGTCTGTACCGGCCGCCGGCGGACAGCCCGGAGATGGCCTACCTGCATGAGCGCCGCCGCCTGTTGGGCGGCTACATGCCAACGCGCAACGCCGCCGCGCCGGCCATTGAAACACCGCCGATCGAGTATCTGAAGGAGTCGCTTGAGGGTTCGAACGGGCGCGAAGTTTCGAGCACCATGGCCTTCGTGCGCGTCCTCACGCTGCTGATGAAGCACCCGCAGATTGGCAAGCGCGTGGTCCCCATCATTCCCGACGAGGCCCGCACGTTCGGCATGGAGTCGCTGTTCCGGCAATTCGGAATTTATGCCAACCAGGGGCAGCTTTACAAGCCGCACGATGCGGAAATGTTCCTGTATTACAAGGAATCGAAGGACGGTCAGATTCTTGAAGAGGGCATCACCGAAGCGGGATCGATGGCGTCATTCACCGCGGCGGGGCTGTCTTACGTGAACTACGGGGTGGAGATGATTCCGTTTTTCATCTACTACTCGATGTTCGGGTTCCAGCGCGTGGGCGATCTGATCTGGGCCTTCGCGGACGCGCGCGGCAAGGGGTTTCTGTGCGGCGGCACGGCCGGGCGCACCACGCTGGCGGGCGAGGGCTTGCAGCATCAGGACGGGCACAGCATCGTGCTTGCGAGCGCGGTGCCGACGTGCGCGACCTACGATCCCGCCTACGCGTATGAGATCGCCGTGATCGTGCGCGACGGCATCCGCCGCATGTATCAGGAGCGGGAAGACCTGTTCTATTACCTCACTCTATACAACGAGAACTACGCCATGCCGCCCATGCCGGAGGGCCTCGACCCGGAGGGCATTCTCAAGGGGATTTACCGCTACAAACCGGCGGAGGAGGGCAAGGCCGCGGTGCAACTGTTCGGCAGCGGGCCGATCCTGAACGAAGCCCTGCGCGCGCAATCGATTCTGGCGGAGCGTTACGGCGTGGCCGCCGACGTGTGGAGCGTAACGAGCTACAACGAGCTGCGGCGGGAGGCTTTGGGCGTGGAGCGTTGGAACCGGCTACACCCCGGCGAGCCGGCGCGCGCGCCGTACATCGTGGAGGCCCTGCGAGGCGCGGAAGGTCCCATTGTGGCGGCTACGGACTACATGAAAGTGGTGGCCGACCAGCTTGCGCCATGGCTTTCGGGCCGCATGGAAACGCTGGGGACCGACGGGTTCGGCCGCAGCGACAATCGCCAGTATCTGAGGAAGCATTTCGAGATCGACGCGGAATCGATTGCCGCGGCGGCGCTTTCGAGATTGGTGCGCGACGGACGATTCGACGCGGAAAAAGCCCGTGCGGCGTTCGAGGATCTGGCCGTAGCGACCGAGACCATTGACCCCGCACGGGCGTAGTGGATACGGGCGAAGCGGACCGGGGCGCGCCACGGGCCCTCTGCTCCGCCGCGTCTTACGCCGCGCCCACCATCTCGCGCATTTCTTCGACCAGCGCCCGCATGGATTCGGCGTGGCCTGTTAGCTCCGTGCCGGCCGAGGCGCTTTCTTCCGCGCCCGCCGCGTTCTTTTGCGTGACCTGTTCCATTTGCACCACCGCGCGCTGGATCTGCTCCATGCCGCGCGCCTGCTCCTGGCTGCCGACGTTGACCTGGTCGACCAGAGCCTTCACTTGAGCCGAGCCTTCGGTCATGGCCCGCACGGCGCCCGCCATTCGGTCCAGGCGGGCGTTGCCGTCGCGGGAAGTTTCAATGGATTCCTCAATCAGCGCGGCGGTATCCTTGGCGGCCTGGGCGCATCGTTGCGCCAGATTGCGGACTTCGTCGGCGACCACCGCGAATCCCAGTCCGGATTCGCCCGCGCGGGCCGCTTCGACGGCGGCATTCAGGGCCAGGATATTGGTTTGGAAGGCAATCTCATCGATCACCTTGATAATCCGCGCGATCTTATTGCTCGACGAATCGATCTCCTTCATTTTCTCGACCATGCGGCCGAGCGTGTGGTGCACCTCGCCGGCGCTCGCTTCGGACTGTTGCATGAGCCCGGCCACCTGCAGCGCGTGATCGGCGTTACGGCGCCCGATGGAAGAAATCTCTTCGGTGGAAGCCGAGGTTTCCTCCAAAGAAGCAGCCTGCTCGGTGGCTCCTTGCGCCACGGATTGGCTGGCCCCGGAAACCTGAGCGGCCGCGCCAGCCACCCGTTCCGCGCTTTCCGCCATCCGCGCGGCGAGGCTGGTCAAGGACCCGTTGGCCTGCGTCACAATCCAAAACACCCCGCAGCCGACGCCCAGGGCAAGCAATAGCAGGGCGGCCACTATGCCCTGGACGCGGCCGGCTTTGGTTACCGACTGCGCGGAGACCGCGGCCAGCTCGCGGTTTTGGCGCTCCACCACCGCCGAGGCCTGCTTGGAAATCTCCTCCAGGCGGGGTTGCGCTTTCTGCGAAAAAGCAGCCAGGGCGGCATCCATTTGCTTGTTCGCCATGGCTTGGCGCTCTTCGTCGTGAGCTTGCATGACGAGCGCCGCTTGCTGATCGAGTCCTTCGAGCAGCCCGCGGCTATCCTGCCCGTCCGCAACGCGCCGCAATTCCGTCAGGGCCTTCTGCAAGGCGCCGGCGGCGGCGGCGAAGCGCTGCTGCGAGTCCTCGGTGCGCGCCTGGTCGCCGAGCACCGCCGCGAGCACGCCGGCCCGTTCCTGGCTCGCCATCTCGGACGCCTCCGCGTTGACCATGCCGGCCAGGTATTGCTGGCGGCCGGTCACGTTGACTGCCCGGTCCAGGTCGCTGCTCAATTCCCGGGTCACGACGAACCCGCACAGACCGAGGACCAGCACCAGCGCCAGCATCGATCCAAAACCGCCCCAAAGCTTCCTGCTCAAGCTCATGTGATTCTCCCGGATCGCACTTACTGATTCTTAAAGCTGAATAATATCGGCGCCAGAGACTTTACCGGTTTGCCATCGGCGGTCGCCGGCTTGAATTTCCACTTCATCAGCGCGTCCACGCCGGCTTTGGTCAGGATCGGATTGCCGTCCACCACGTTGACCTTTTCGACGGATCCGTCCTCGGCCACGACCGCTTCCAGGTTCACGTCGCCGGAGACCCTCAACTGCCTGGCAAAAGCGGGATACTCCGGTTCCACTTTAGTGACCGCCGCGCTCATGGCTTCCGCGCGCGTCAGCTTTTTCGCGCCGTCCGCGCAGAATCCCGCCGCGGCCAGGGCGATCAACAAAAACGATGTCGTCTTCACAGCTCTTTTGAACCTCCTGTCAGGATCTTCAAGGTACTCATCGGCCCGAAAGAGGAGATCTGCAGACGGCAGGTGAAAAAAGTGCGGAGAAGGCGAGCGCCGTTATAATCGAAGGTAGGTTCAGTAGATGGTGGGGCAGGCGGGCTGCCTGCCTGCGGCCAAGGAGGCAGGCGAATCGCCTGCCCCACCATCCTGAGCGTAGGGTTAGCTCGATGCGGAGACACCTGGTTTACGGATCGGCCATTTTCCTGCTCGCCATCAGCGTGCTGTTCGTGGTGTGGCAGGGGTCGTTCCATTTCAAGCGGTTCGGCCCGGCCGACCCGCAGCAGACCCTCATCATCTGGGCGATCTCCAGCCTGATTTTCGTGCTGATGGTGACGCTTGGGTGGGTGCTGACGCGCACGGCCGTCAAGCTGTACGTCGATCGCCACGCCAACCGGGAGGGCTCGCGCATCAGGACCAAGCTGGTGGCGGGCGCGCTGGCTCTGAGCATCGTGCCGGTCTCTTTCCTGGTGCTATTCAGCTATGAAGTGCTCAACGTCAACATCCAGGCCTGGTTTACGCAGCCCGCCAGCGAGCAGCTTCAGATTTTCGACGGCATCTCCAAGCAATTCAAGAAGGAGATGCAGGATGAAACCGACGCCCAAGCGGCCTTGCTGGCGGTACAGCCCGAGGTTCGGGAGCTGCTCGAAAGCGGTTCCGGCGCGCCGGGATTCCTGGAGCGCTTTTGCCGGCAGCAGGAACTGGCGTCCGCCATGGTCTACCCCGTGAACGCCGAAGATCCCGCGGACGCCTGGGTGGCGTACGCCACGGTGGAAGAGGAACCCGGCGCGGCGGCGCGGCAGACGGTGGAAGACGGGCGGAAAACCATCGGGACGGTCCAGGTGGCGGCGCGCGTGCCGCTCGATGTCGCCCATACCAGGGCTGCATTGCTGAGGTTGTCCGAGGGACAGGCGCAGCTCCTGGCCAATCGCAAGGGTATACGCAGGTTCTACCTGATGATGATGGCGCTGATCACCCTGTTCGTGCTTTCGGTGGCCACCTGGATTGCGCTGTTTCTGGCCAAGCAGATCAGCCTCCCGATTACGGCGCTGGCGGAGGCGGCCACGGAGGTGCGCAAAGGCAACCTGAAGTACCGCGTGGTGACGCCGGCGGTGGACGAACTGGGGTCGCTGGTGCGCAGCTTCAACCAGATGACCCAGGAGCTTGAATCGAGCAGCCGCGAGCTGGACCGGCGGCAGCGTTTCACGGAGGCGATTCTCGAGAGTATTCCGACGGGCGTGATCTCCATCGATTCGGACGGCTCCATACGGCGCGTGAACGGAGCGCTTGCCAAGATTTTCCCGCCCGCGCAGGCTACCGCCGCCACTCGTTTGGAAGACCTCTTTTCACGCGACGACACGGCCGAAATCAAGTACCTGATGAAGCGCGCCCGCCGCACCGGCGCGGCCTCCCGGCAGTTTGAGCTGCACACGCGCGGCCGAAAGTTGCAAGTCGAGGTCACGGTTTCGGCGCTCGAAGAGAAGCTGACATCGGGCTTTGTGATCGTACTCGAGGACGCCACGGATCTGCTGCGGGCCCAGAAGTCCGCGGCATGGCACGAGGTGGCGCGGCGCGTGGCGCACGAGATCAAGAACCCGCTCACCCCCATCGCGCTTTCGGCCGAGCGCATCAGCCGCCAATTGGAACGGCTCGAGCTGCCGCCGCAGGCTGGGCGCATTGTAAAGGAGTGCGCCGCCACCATCGCGCAGTCGGTGGAATCGGTGAAGGCGCTGGTGGACGAGTTCTCCCAATTCGCGCGTTTTCCTTCGGCCCAGCCGGCGCCATCGGATCTCAACGAGGTGGTGCGGGAGGCGTTGGCGGTGTTCCAGGGCCGCCTGGAGGGCATCGCCATCCGCACGAGCTTCGCGCCAGGGCTGGCGCCCGTGAACGTGGACCGCGAGCAGTTCCGGCGGGTGGTGGTCAACCTGGTGGATAACGCGGCCGAAGCCATGCAGGAATCGCTGGTGAAAGATCTTTACGTCGCCACCCAGCCCGGCGTGGCCGAGACAGTGGAATTGGTGGTGGCCGATTCAGGCTGCGGCATCGGACCGGAGGACAAGGAGAGGCTCTTTTTGCCTTATTTTTCAACCAAGAACCGGGGCACTGGCCTGGGACTGGCGATTGTGAGCCATATTGTCACCGAGCACGGGGCGCACATCCGGGTTGAGGATAACCAGCCGGTGGGCGCGCGCTTTATCGTGGAGATCCCTGCGATTGTGGAGGACGATGCGGCCGAGGCCGCGGCGCGTTTGGCGGCCAGGACATGAAGACAAGAAGGCAGAAAGAAGCAGAAAGAAGGCAGGCGGGCCCACAGACCCCGCGGGCGCCCCGGCCCGCCCTACGGCAGTTTCTCGATGGCTTCGGTCAGTTGTCCCGTTAGGCGCAGCACGTTCCAGCGGGAGCGCTCGATGGCGTACTGCGCGTCGTAAAAGGCGATCCACTTATCGTTCTCGACGATGCGGGACTCTTCCACCTGGCGTAAGTTGGCGCGTCCCTCCTGCATTTGCGCCAGGTTCACGGAGAGCTGCTCGCGCGCCACGTCCAGATCCAGGCGGGCTACCTCGGCCAGAGTCCCGGCCTTCTGTACTTCCCGAAACGAGGCTTGCACGTCGGAGCGTATGCGGTTGAGCGTGTTGGCGCGCTCGATTTCGAGGCGCGCGATGTCAGCCGTGGCGCGCGCCGCCTGCGCGCTCACTCCGGGACCGGCAAACAGCGGCCACTGCAAGGACACCCCAAGCTGCCCGTTGTTCCGCTGGAACCTTTGAAAGTACTCCTCATAGTTATTGAACTTGGCGAGCATTCCGTACTGCGCAACCAGGTCGGCGTGCGGCAGGCGCGCGGCTTTCTGCCCGCGCATTTCGAGTTGCTTCGAGGCGATCTGCGAGTCCAGTTGGCGGAGATCGAGGTTGGATTGGATGGCGGTCTGAAAGGCGAGTTCCTCGGAATCCGGCAATGCCAGGGCCGGCGCGTCCTCTTCCAGCGGGACGATGCGGTCTTCCGCAGAGAGGCCCAGGGCTACGGCCAGCGAGGTTTCGGCGGCGGCTCGATCGTCCGCCAATCCGTCGGCCAGGGCGGCGGCGCGCGCCACATTGTACGCCGCCTGCTTTTCGGCGAGCGGCAGCGCGCGTCCTTCCCGAACCTGCGCGCGAACGCTTTCCAGCACTTGTTGCAGACTGGCGGCATCCTTCCGCGCCAGTTCCCCGATGCGAACGGCGCGGCCGGCATCGAGATATAGCGAAGCCGTGCGGAAGGCCACCTCGGCGCGCTTGCCCTCGGTGGAGAGTGTGGCGCCGCGCGCATCTTCTTTCGCCTGGGAGACGGCCAGACTCTGCTGCCGGTTGAAAATAGACGCGACCGCGTTCGCCTGCAGGACGCTCGGCGCCGAGCCTTCGATGCTCATCGGAAAACCGTTCGTATAGGCCAGGCCGCTGCCCACCACAATGCGCGGCACGAACGGATCCCTGGCCAGGCGGACGGCTTGCGCCGCCTTGTCCTCATCGAGGCGGGATAACATAATATCGGAGTTCTGTTTCAACGCAGTCTCCACCGCTTGCCGGAGCGTCATGGGGTGGTCTTCGGCGCAAGCCAGCGCGGCCGATGCCAGGAGTAAGGCTGTCAGTGAACGCATGACCACATTGTAGCGATGGCGGCACAGTCTAGCGGGAATGCTCCGCGACGAGCTAGAATCGGTCATAACGGTTCAACGACGAATCCATCTTTACGGTGATCCGGGCCCCATTTATTGACGCCTAAAAACCATGCGAAGAACATTCACTCTTACTCTTTTTCTGTGGGCGGTCCTGGGATGCGCCGGCGCGTGGGCACAATCGACGCCGGGATTCGGAGCGGTACAGGGAGCGGTGGTCGACGCTTACGGCGAAGGGATACCCGATACGAAGGTGATCCTGACGAACGCGAAGATAGGCATTGCACGAACGTTCATGACCAGCGACGACGGGGTATTCGATATCTCCGGGCTGGTTCCGGCGGACGGCTACAGCCTGAAACTCGTCAGGACGGGATTCGCGAATTGGGAAACCGGGACCTTCGAAGTGACGCTTGGCCAGGCGCTGAATTTCAGGATTCCCCTGAGTCCTCAGGCGCCCGCCGCGCACGTCGAGGCGAGTTCCGTGCTGCCCGTCCTGGACACTACCAAAATGGGCGTGAACGAGCTGGTCGGTCCGCGGCTACTGACCGAAATTCCTTCGGGCGATCTGCGCTGGGATGCGCTGACCGTTTTCGCGCCGCCGGTAGGACCCTTCAATCCGGTTTTCCAGAGTCCAGCGGCCCTGCCTTACCAGATCCTCGACGGCGTCACGGTCACCAACACTTTCAATCCGGCCACGGCCGGTCCCGACCGGATTGCGCAGGATGCGATCCAGGCGATGGAGGTACTCTCGGACGGGTATCCCGCCGTCTTTCCCGGCGCGTTCAGCGGCATCACCGATGTGGCGACGCGCAGCGGAGGAACCGGCTACCACGGAGACGCGTACGATTTCTGGCGCGATGGGTCGCTGGCGGCGTCCGACCGCTACGCCGCAGGGTTCAAGCCCGCGGAACACCAGCACCAGGGCGGGCTCAGCATTGGCGGCCCCATCTTCCGCAACAAGCTGTTTTTCTTCGCGAATTACGAGTTGTTGGACGGCCATTACGAGGGATTCAACCGCATCACGAATCCGCTGATCGCCGACCCGACGGGGACCTTCGTTTTGCAAACGAATTGCACGGCCACGCCCACCCAGTGCTCGAACGCCGCCAAATTCATTCAGGCGCGCATGAATGTGATTGTGCCCCGCACCGCGCACTCCGGGGTTGCCCTGGCGAAGATCGATTACCGGAAGAGCGACCGCAACACGTTCAGCTTCGAGGGCAATGGCTCCAGGTGGCTTTCGCCGAACGGCGCGCAGAGCGAGGCCGTGTCCACGGATGGCTCGCTCCTCGGGGCCAACGGCAATGTGAGGGAGGATTCGCGTTACTTGCGAGCCTCCTGGGTGGGCACGCCGCATGCAACCACGGTGAATGAGTTGCGCGCGAGCTGGAGCCGGGACGACTTGACCGGAACCCCGGACACGGGCTTGTACCCGAAGACGACCGGCCCGCTTTCCATCGAGATCGCGGGCTCGCAGATCGGCGCCTCTCAGGGATATCCGTTCACTTACCCGGACGAACGACGGCGCGAGTTTTCAGATACCTTCAGCAAGGCCTTCAACACTCAAGTGATTCAGTTCGGCGGCGACTATTCCGGCGTCGAAGACTCCATGAACCAGATCTACTCGAGTGGCACGTACGATTACAACTCCCTGACCGCCTTCGCGCAGGACTTCAGCGGCATCACCGTGGGCCGCAAGACCTACTCAAGCTACACGCAGCAATTCGGCAATCCGATCCGCACGCAGCACATGTCGGAAGTGGCGGGCTTTGCGCAGGACACCTGGCGGGTTTTTCCACGATTCACCGTCACGATGGGCGCGCGTTACGAGTTGCCCATGATGCCCAACCCGATTGCAACCAATCCAGTGGATTACAGGACGGGCCTGATCTCGTCGCCCTACGTGGATGGCGGCCCGCGAGCCGGCCTGGTATACAGCCGCAGTGCGCACACGGTCTTCCGCGGCGGTTACGGATGGTATTTCGCGCCTTATTCGGGTCAGGCGATCGATGCGATGATGGTGGGAAGCGACGAGAACCTGGGCAGCATCCTGGTGACTCCGACTCAGACCGGCGCGCCGATTTTCCCCACCATATATCCGTCGTCCCAAAGCACACCCGCGGGGGTGGTCGGCGTGCTGTACGGGTACCAGAAGCTGCGCAACCCACGCGCGACTCAGGCTACCGCATCCATGGAGAAGCTTTTATCGCGGAACACGACGTTCACCGTGAGCCTGCTTGCCACTCGCGGGCAGCGTCTGTGGACACTGAACGACGCGAATTTACCGATTACCACCAATCCTTTAACGGGACTCTCTTCACTCAAGGTGGTGAACTACACCATCGATAACATCTACGGCGTGCCTTCAGGCGTTTATTCCACGCCGGTCTATGCGCAGAAGGGCAACTTGGATTTTTCGCGGCTTTACGAGATCGATAGCAACTCCAGGTATTGGCGCAACGCGATGACGCTGCAATTGGAGAAGCGCATGGGGAGCGCGCTCAATTTCCAGGCGGTCTACACCTGGTCCCACGCCACGGACGATGCCGGCTATTCGCCTAACGGCGTCGCGGGGGTTACCGGCTATTCACCTAACGGCGTTGCGGGGCTTACCAGCGTACCCGGGGTGCCCGCAGCCGATAAAGGCAGTTCGGCGACAGACCAGCGCCACCGCGCGGTATTGAGTTGGACGTGGCAGCCGACCGTATCCGCCAGCGCCTTTCCCGTTAAGCGGTATCTGTTCGGCGGGTGGGCCCTATCCGGCATCGCCACCGCAGCCAGCGGGCTGCCGGAAACGGAGCAAGTCATGGTCATGGGTCAGCAGGCCTCCGGATCGCCCATGGCCTACACCAGCTCGCTCAACGGCACGGGCGGCTGGAACCGGGTCCCATTCGACCAGATTGCGACCCTGCGGCCGGCGCCGATGTTTGTGGTGAATGCGCGCCTGTCGCGAACGCTGCGGCTCGGCGAGCGGACGCAGGCGCAACTGATGTTCGAGGCGTACAATGTGGCCAACACGCAGTTCAACACCTCGCTCAACAGCATCGCCTACACCGCGAGCGGCGGCATTTTGAAGGTGGCGCCGGGCTTGGGCGTGGGCAACGCATCCTACGGCCTGGCGAACGGAACCAACGCCCGCACCGGGCAAGTGGCATTGAGGATCACATTCTAGCGTGGGGTGGGCCTCCTGGCCTGCCTTCTTTGTTATTGTTGGCCAAACCAAGGCAGGCAAGGCCCGCCCCAGGCGAAGAGCGCGACCAGGGGGTCGCGCGCAGACGGGGACGTCTGCCTTACAATGGCGCGATCATGCATTAGAACGCAAGCCAGGCTTTGGCGGCGTCCACTTTTTGGGGGTCCAATCCCGGGACTTTTTTCAGATCGTCCAACGATTCGAAGGCCGCATTCTTCTCCCGGTACGCAACAATGGCTTCGGCTTCTTTCGTGGTGATTTCTAATTCGTCCTCAAGACTCTTCGCGGATGCCTGGTTCACGTTAATCGGCTTGCGAAAGTTCACGATCAGATAATCCAGGATTGCGCTGAACTGGGCGTCGGTGGCCTCGGCGCCTTGGGTGATCATTTTGTCGACGGTCATGCTCCAATCCACCGCGGTGCGCCGCCGCGCGACCACCTGGTTCAAGTCGTGACACTTGGTGCATACCGTTTTCAGATCGCTCTTGCCCGGACCGTCCGGAAGGTCCTGCGCCGGGAGGGCGGAAACGGAGAGCGCGGCCAGAAGAAGGGCAGCCGGGAGGCATTTGCGTGATTTTCGTGAAGCCTGAGGATGAAGATCCAAAACGGAACTATTGTATCATCGAGGAAGGATGGAGCTGCCGCGATGCGGGACTTTCTTAGCGCCGCCGATGCCCGCATGACGCGCATCGAAACGAACCTGGATGGCCTGATCCGCGCCATCACCGCGGAGCACACTAACGGAAAGAGCCAAAGATAGGATTATGTCCTCGCCCTTGCCTGGGGCCGCACTTCGGGTTAGTCATCTCCGGAAAGCCTATAAGGACGTGGTGGCCGTCGACGACCTCGGGCTCGAAGTGTGGCCGGGCGAGTGCTTTGGTCTGCTGGGGCCGAACGGCGCCGGGAAAACCACCACCATGGAGATCTGCGAGGGACTCACGCCCGCCGATTCGGGTGACGTCGAGTTGCTCGGCATGCGCTGGGTTTCGAATGCCGCCGAACTGCGCCAGCGGCTCGGCATTCAACTGCAGGAAACCCAGCTTTCCGAAAAGCTGACGGTCGCCGAAACCATCCGCCTGTTTCGCAGCTTCTTTCGCCGCGGCCCGGACCCCGCCGAAGTCATTGCGCTGGTGCAGCTCGAAGAGAAGAGGAAGGCCCGCGTGGGGGCCCTTTCCGGCGGACAGAAGCAGCGGCTGGCGCTGGCTTGCGCCCTGGTCGGCGATCCGGATTTGCTATTTCTCGATGAGCCCACCACGGGTCTCGACCCGCAAGCGCGCCGCCAGCTTTGGGATTTGATCGAACGGTTCAAGTCGGCGGGAAGAACGATTCTGCTGACCACGCATTACATGGAGGAAGCCGAGAGGCTGTGCGAGCGGGTGGCTATCGTGGATCGCGGCAAGACGATCGCTATGGGTACGCCCCGCGAGTTGATTGCCTCGATCGGCGTGGAACACCTGGTGGAGTTTTCAACGGGCGGTTCGGGGCGGGTTTTCGATACGCTGCCTTTGACCCGCGTGGATGGCATCCGCGACGTTCGGGTAGATAACGGCGCGCTGCGGATGCAGGTGACCGAACTGCATCGCGCCGTGCCCGCGCTGCTCGAAGAGTTGACCCGGCAGGGCGTTCCGCTCACCGAACTGCGCACCCATTCGGCTTCCCTGGAAGACGTTTTCGTGGCCCTGACGGGGAGGCATCTGCGCGATGAGTGACCTGTCTGTGACGGCGGTTCGCGGGCAGGCCGGCATGGACCATTGCCTGGTCCAGTTGACCCTGGTGCGGTTCCGCGAATTCCTGAGAGAACCCGAGGCGCTGTTCTGGGTCTTCATCTTTCCCATTCTGCTGGCCGCGGGGCTGGGAATCGCTTTCCGCAACCGTCCGGCGGACGTGCTTCCGGTGGCCGCCGAGACGCGCCCCCTGACGGAAGCGCTCGGATGGGATAAGCTTCTCAACGTGAAGCAGTTATCCGCGTCCGCCGCGGAAGAAGCGCTGCGCAGCGGAAAGATTTCGCTGCTGGCCGAGCCGGGTCCCGGCGGCGGGGTGGTGTATCGCTACGACGACACCAATCCGGAGGGCCGCACGGCCCGCATGTTGGCGGACGCCGCCATCCAGCGCGCCGCCGGACGCGCCGACCCGGTGGCGTCGAGCGACCGCCTGGTGCGGGAACCGGGATCGCGCTACATCGACTTCCTGATTCCCGGCCTGCTGGGGATGAACCTGATGGGCAGCGCGATGTGGGGGATGGGATTCACCATCGTGGACGCGCGCCGGAAGAAGCTCATCAAGCGCCTGGTTGCCACGCCGATGCCGCGCGCGTACTACCTGGCGTCTTTTCTGCTGTCGCGGCTGGCGCTGCTGGCCATCGAGGTCTTTGCGGTGGCGGGATTCGGCTATTTCGTGTTCGGCGTGCCGCTGCGCGGTTCGCTCGCCGGCCTGGCGGCGCTGTGCGTCCTGGGTTCGCTCTCATTCAGCGCTTTGGGGCTGCTCACCGCGTCAAGGGTTAAGACCATCGAAGCGGCATCGGGCCTGATGAACGCGATCATGATGCCGATGTGGATCGTCTCTGGCGTGTTTTTCTCCGCCGAGCGGTTTCCCGCCGCGCTCCAACCGGTGATCCAGGCGCTACCCCTGACCGCCGCCATCAACGCGCTGCGGGCC
This sequence comes from uncultured Solibacteraceae bacterium, assembly GCA_964457555.1. GTDB lineage: Bacteria > Acidobacteriota > Terriglobia > Bryobacterales > Bryobacteraceae > BOG-224. The sequence continues at coordinate 21,917 of CAYWHA010000057.1, read as the reverse complement.
AACATGCTGCAAGGCGTCGGCCTGGCCCACCTGGGGCCCCAGATAGGAGTACTGGGCGCCTGGCTGGTGGTGTGCTTCGCGCTGGCGTTGAAGCTATTCCGCTGGGGGTAGGGCAATTGGGGGCTTGACAAGGCCACGAGTCCAGTTAGAATAAATTTCATCTAATTGTTGTTCTATGCAAGCCGCCTGTGAGCACACCCGCACCCAGATCATAGCCAGAAGAGACGGCGTCGACTACGTGGAATGTCTCGATTGCCGCCAGATCTTCGAGGCTGAGGACCTTGAACCCGTGAAAGCCGAGGAAGAAGAGGAATAGAGCCTCCACGCCGTGCGTTAGCATGGTGGAAATGCATGATCTCTCGTTCTTCCGCAACAACTTCGAGCGCGTCGCCGAACGGCTCGCAAGCCGCGGACCTATCCCGAGTCTCGACCGGTTCCGCGAATTGGACAGCGCCCGCCGCGCCGCCATTTCCCAATCGGAGCAGTTGAAGGCCGCGGCCAACGCAGAAAGCGCCGAGATCGGCAAGCTGCGCCGCCAGGGGGAGGACACCGCGGCCCGCCAGGAGCAGGTGCGGCGGTTGAAGGAGCAGATTGCGGGCCTCGGCGATCAGGTCAAGTCACTCGAAGCGGAATTCCACGAACTGCTGGCCGGCATTCCGAATATCCCTCACGAATCCGTACCGGTGGGTCGGGATTCCGAAGATAACGTCGAAGTGCGGCGGGTAGGGGAGCCGCGCCAGTTCGATTTCGAGCCGAAAGCCCATTGGGACCTCGGCGCCGCACTGGGCATTCTGGACCTGGAGCGCGCTGCCAAGATCTCCGGTGCGCGCTTCGCGCTCTATTGGGGGGTGGGCGCGAAGCTGGAGCGGGCGCTGGTGAACTTCATGCTCGACGTACACACCCGCGAGCACGGCTACACGGAGGTTCTGCCGCCTTTTCTGGTGAACTCCGCGAGCCTCTTCGGCACCGGCCAATTGCCCAAGTTCAAGGACGACCTGTTTAAGTGCGAGGGCAGCGATTTGTGGCTGATTCCGACGGCCGAAGTCCCCGTGACCAACATCTATCGCGACGAAACCCTGGATGGCGGCGCGCTGCCCATCAAGCTGTGCGCGTACACGCCGTGTTTCCGCAGCGAGGCGGGGACCTACGGACGCGACGTGCGGGGCATCATCCGCCAGCACCAGTTTCAGAAAGTGGAGATGGTGAAGTTCACCCGGCCGGAACGGAGCTACGAAGAACTGGAGACGTTGACCACCGACGCGGAGGACATCCTGCGCCGGCTCGGCTTGCCCTTTCGCACCGTTACGCTATCGACCGGCGACCTGGGATTCGGTTCCGCCAAGACTTACGACATCGAAGTCTGGCTGCCTGGCCAGAACGCCTACAAGGAAATCTCCTCCTGTTCGAACTATGAGGCTTTCCAGGCGCGGCGCGCATCCATCCGTTTCCAGAACGGGAAGAAGGCGGAGTACGTCCACACGCTGAACGGCAGCGGCCTGGCGGCGGGCCGGACGTGGGTGGCGATTGTCGAGAATTATCAGCGCAAGGACGGTTGCGTCACCGTGCCCGAAGCGCTGCGGCCTTACCTCAACGAAGAGGTGATTGTCCCCCGAAAGTAGCGCAAGGAGAAAATGGATTTCCAACTGATCAGACACCTGATAGGCCTGCGTTACCGGCTCCTCTGGGCCAAGACGCGCACGCGCAGCGGCAAGATCGCGCTGTTCATGGCGGGCTATTTGCTGTTTGTGCTGGTGGCCGTGTTTTTCGCGATTGTTGGCGCCGGCGGGGGCATGGTCGCGGTACGCTCCGGACAAGCCGAGCGAATCGCCCAAGGCATTCTCACCGCTCTGTTCACAAGCGCCACGGTGACCTGCGTGTTGCTGGGGTTCGGCATGAACGAGGTGTTCTCCGATACCGAACTGCGGCGCTTTCCGCTGAAGGCGGTCGAACGCCGGTTTGCGCGGCACTTCGCGGGAATTGTCGACCCCTTCTGGTTTCTTTTCCTCGCGCTGTACCTTGGCTTGGCGCTAGGGCTGTATCTTTTTGGCGCAGGGTCGCTCGTGCTGGGCGTCATCGCGGTCCTGGCGCTGTTCGTCTGCAATTATCTGGCGGCGCAGGTGGTGGGCCGGGCCATGGAGCGGATCATGCAACAGAAAGGCGGGTCGCTGCTCCTGCCTCTCATCATTATGGTGGTGTGCTTCCTGCCGTCGGTGGCCATGCCCATGCTCAAGAAGCATGCCGGCGCGGGAAAGGTAGTCTTGCGGGTGCTCGCCTTCACGCCGTCGTTCGGAGCCGGCACGCTGATGACGCGCACCGGCCCGGCGGCCTTCGCAGGCGTGTGGCCGATCGCCTGGTGGGGGTTGGGCCTGACGGTCGCTCTCGTGATCCTGGAGAAGCGGCCGCCCCGAATCCGCGTGGCGCAGACTACGCGCATCCGGTGGGATACGCCTTACGCACGCGCCGCGAAGATATTCGGCCCCCGCTACGCGCCCCTGGTGGAGCACTGGCTGTTGTTCCTGTTCCGCTGTAAGAGATTTCGCATCGCGTACGTGATGTCGCTGCCGCTGATCCCGTTCCTGCTGTTCATGTGGACCAAGCAGGCCGCGCGGGCTGACCCCTTTGCCACGGCGATGGGCGTATTCGCGATCGCCGGTCTGGCGCCGGCCGCGGCTTTCCTGGTGAACCAGTTTGGATACGTGGGCAGCGGATTCCGCCGCTATTTCCTGTTCCCCATGGACCCGGCGGCCGCGCTCCGCGCCAGCAGCGTTACCCTGATGGCGCTGTGCTCCGTGTACGTCGGCTTAGCCGCTTTCGCCTGGGTCCTGTTCGCTCCCGGGGCTTGGGGCGCGCGCGGTATCGTCATGCTCCTCGCCAGCGGGGTGTTTGGGCTGTGCTTCTTTCACGGCGTAGGGCTGTGGACTACCTTGTACGGCGCGCGCCGGGCCGACCCTAACAAGACCATGGGGAACGACCTGTCGCTGGTCGGCAACGTGGTGGTAGTTGGCGGCATGATGGCGATGCTGATCGGTCCCATGACGGTCGGCCAGTTCCACAAGGGCCTCATCGCGCCGGACCGGTGGCTGGTGGCGGTGGGGCTGGCGGCGCTGGCCGCCTGTTTTTATCTGTTCTCGCTGCGGAGCGCACCGGCGATTTTATCGTCCCGGCGCGAAGCCCTGCTGGCCGTGTTGGAGAGAAAGGCTTAACCCAATGGACGCGATTCGGATTCAGAACCTGGTGAAGAAGTACGGCTTGAAGACCGCCGTCGACGGCCTGTCGCTCAGCGTGGCGGCCGGCACCATGTTCGGGTTCCTGGGGCCGAACGGCTCGGGGAAGAGCACCACCATCGGCTGTCTGACGGGTCTGCTGGACCCTACCGCGGGCCAGGTCGAAATCCTGGGGCATCGCTTCGACGCCGATAGCGCCGATCTGAAGCGCCGCATGGGCGTGATGCCGGAAACCCTAGGGCTTTTCGAACCCCTCCGCGCGCACGAGTTCCTGGCCTTCGTGGGGCGCATGTACGGCCTTGACGAGGGATCCGTGAGAACCCGCGTGACCGAGTTGCTCGATGCGCTGGAGCTGACCGATTCCTCGAAGACGCTGGCCGATTACAGCACCGGCATGCGTAAGCGCGTGGCCTTCGCCGCGGCGGTGATCCACTCGCCCGACGTACTTTTTCTGGACGAGCCATTCGAGAGCATCGACCCCGCCGGCGTGGCGCTGATGAAGGAGTGGTTGAACCGCTACGTGAAGCAGGGCCGCACCGTGTTTCTGACCAGCCATGTGCTGGAGACGGTGGAGCGGCTGTGCCAGGAAGTGGCGATCATCGCGACTCCCGGCAAACTGGTGTGGCAGGGGGATATCACGACGTTCGGCCGGGAGGGCGCGATTCAGTACGACGGCCAGGAGTTCGATGCCCTGGAACCGCTGTTCCTGCACCTGACTGGCGAGAGGCACGTAGATTTGAAGTGGCTGTGAACGGTTGGCAGGCGAAAACGCCTGCCCCACTGTTGCAAGCCATCGGCGACAATGTGGGGCAGACGCTTTCGTCTGCCACTCCGCCGCTACGCCAGATTCAGGACGGCGGCGATGCGTTCCAGTTCTTCGGTGATGCGGTCGGGAATGGGGGCGGCTGTGCCCTGGCGGGCGGCGGCGGCGGAGAGCAGTCCCTCGGCGCTTGCGGCGTCGCCCGGGAAGTAGGCGTCTCCTACGCGGACGGCCAGGAGCCGTTCCCCGAAATGCGCCACGCCCAGGCCCACCACCAGCGCCCCTATGGAGCTTCGCTTGCTTTCGAACGCGGTCTTCGGAAACTCCTCCAGCACGAGCGCGAACTCATCGCCCAGGCGTGCCACGCAATCCTCCTTGCGTGACGTGCGGCGCAGGCCGGCGGCGATGGCCTGGACCAGCCGTTTGCGCGCCTGATCGCCGTAGCGCGCCTGGACTTCGGCCAGGCCGTCCACGCCGCACAGCAACAGCGCCAGGGTACGCAATTGGCGGCGGCAGCGCGCCAGGTCGCCATCCAGGCGCTGGAAGAGGGCGCGCTCGTTGGGCAGCCCGGTAAGCTGGTCGAATTCCGCCGCGTCCGGCGGCGTCTGGAGCGCCGCATGTTTCACCGCCCGCGCCAGATCCTCGCGAATCCAGAGCAGGACTCCCAGGTCGGCCGGTTGGAAGGTACCGGCATCCGCGCTATACAGCGCTAGCACGCCGGCGACGTCCGCGCCGTCGTCGAGCGGCACGGCGATCATGGAGCGGAACTCACCGTCCAAGCCGGGCTCGATCCGCGGGTCGCGGTTGAAGGCCGGCCGGCGCGTTTCGGCAACTTGCCCGGCGATCGCCTGACCGATAGGATTCGGAGGTTTGCAATCGCCGCGCCGCTTCCCGCCACTCACGTAGGCAAGCGTCAGCCGCTCTTCGCGGGGCAGAAAAACCGCCAGCGCGTCAAACGGAAGCAATTGCCGCAAACTGTCGTCAAGTACGCCAAGGGTTTCATCGAGACCGTTCGAGCCGCCCACTTTCTCAAGCAACTCATAAAGCGCAGCGGAGGGTCGATAGTTGCGCATAATATCGTATCGACCCGTACACAAGAAGTGTGAGCGCGGCCGCCGCGAAGGGCCGTTGGCAGGCGAAAGCGCCTGCCCCACCTTACCGTGCAAATTGTCGAGGCTCCGTGGTGGGGCAGGCGCTTTCGCCTGCCACTGGACCGAGGCCTTGGCAGATTGCTACGCCGTAACCGCGAGAGCTTTTTCCGCCGCCGCGCGCCCGTCGCCCGCCGGCGCGTATCCCTGATCCCGAAGCGCGGATCCCAGCGCTTCGAGCGCCAGCAACACGTTTTCGCCGGTGGACCCGTAACCCATGATGCCGATGCGAAACACCTTGCCCGCCAGGGGGCCGAAGCCGCCCGCAATCTCCATACCGCGCTTTTCGAGCAGATACTGGCGCACCTTCGCGTCGTCCACGCCTTCCGGTACGCACGGCGTGTTCAGCGTCCAGAGACGGTGTCCTTCGGGCACGTGCATCCGCAAGCCCATGGCTTCGATGCCCGCCACGAAAGCCAGGTGATTGCGGCGATGCCGCTCCCAGCGGTTTTCGATGCCTTCCTCCGCCGCCAGCGCCAGCCCTTCCCGCAAGGCGTAGAACATGGTCGCCGAGGCCGTGTGATGATACTTGCGGCCCGTGTAATAAGTGTCCAGCAGCAACAGATCCAGGTACCAGGACGTTGGCGGCGTGGGGCGCGCTCTTAGACGCTCCACGGCGCGCGGCGAAACCGTCATGGGCGAGAGTCCCGGCGGGCAGCTCAGGCCTTTCTGCGTGCAACTGTAGGCGATATCGATGCCGTTCTCGTCCACCAGAACGGGCATGCCGCCGAGCGAGGTCACGCAATCGGCGATCGTCAGCGCGTCCACTTCATGCGCCGCTTCGCAGATGGCCTTCGCCTGGTTGAACATGCCGGTGGACGTCTCGGCCTGCACGAAAGCCACCACGCGCGGGCGCTCGCGGCGGATAAACTCGCGCGCCTCCTGGGGATCGAACGGCTCTCCCCACGGCTTTGCCAGGCGCACCACCTCGGCCCCCTGGCGCCGCGCCATTTCCCCGATGCGGTCGGCGAAAAATCCGTTGCTCAGCAGGGCGAATTTGCCGCCCGCTTCGGCGAAGTTGGCCACTGCCGCTTCCATGCCGGAGCTGCCGGTGCCTGAGACAGCCAGATTGAACTCGTTGGCGGTGGAATAGGCATAGCCGATGAGCCGCCGCACCTGATCCGCGACTTCGAAGAAAAAGGGATCGAGATGCCCCACTAACGGCTGCGAGAGAGCCTCGGTAACGCGCGGGGCCACCATGCTCGGTCCGGGGCCGAACAGCAGCCGCCGCGGCGCGCGAAGGGGAGGATAAGCGTTTGGCATAAGCCCTAGTTTAGCAGTGGGTACCGCGGCGCTACTTCTTCCCCTTGGCTTTCTTATATTCGCTGCGCACCGCCTGCAATTGGCGCGCGTGCGATTCCGCGTGCGCCGCGATGCGTTCCACCAGGTCGCCGAGCGTCATCCGGCCGGCTTCGGTGTGGTTGCCGGCGCGCTCGAAGGCGCTCTCAGGCAGGGCTTTCAGCAGCTCGTAATTCTCGGCGCGAAGACGGCGGAAGGTTTCGAGGGATTGCTTGGGCTTGCGGCCGGAATAGTTCAAGTTGCGCGCCCACAGCTCCTGGTTGTAGGCGATCAGCGTGGGATTGTCCTCGGCTGCGATCTGCCGGCAGCGGTGGCCGCCCACCAGTTCGGAGTCGGCCAGGTGCGCCATAATCTCACGCGCGCTCCACTTCTCCGGCGCGGGCCTGAAATCCTCCTCCTCTCCGAAAACTCCCGTCAGGACCACAGCCAGGAGTTCCGGACCGCGGCGAAATCGTTCCAATAGCGCTGGGATGTCAGACATGCGAACCGATTATAGCGAAGCCTCTATTACAATGGAAACAACATGACGAAACTCAGGGCGGCGATCCTCTCGATTCTGCTCCTGGCCATCTGTTTGGGGCAGCAGCGGCAACCGCAGGCGCGTCTGATCCGCTACCCGTCGCGCGGCACGCGTGGCGCGGTGGCGGCGGGCAGCGAATACTCGACCGAAGCCGGCATGCGCATGCTGTTCAGCGGCGGCAATGCCGTGGATGCGGGCGTCGCGGCCCTGCTGGCGGCGGACGTGGCGGAGTTTTCCCATCTGGGCCTCGGCGGAGAATCGCCCATTCTGATCCGTACCAAGGATGGCAAGGTCTACGCCATCGCCGGCGTGGGAACCATGCCAAAACTCGCCACAGCCGATTTCTTCCTCCAGCACAAGGTGACCGACGAAGAAATGGAGGGTCCGCCCGAGGCCAAAGGTTTGAAGGCCTGGCTGCCGGTGGTGGGCATTCTGCCTGCGCTGGTCCCCGGCACGCCGGAAGCCGCGCTGGTGGCCCTCCGCGATTTTGGAACCAAGTCTTTCGCCGAGGCCGTGGAGCCGGCCATCGAGCTGGCCGACGGCTTCCCGATTGACGAGATGCGGTCCAACGCCATCGCGGGCGCCGCCGAATACCTGATGCGCTGGCCGGCTTCCCGGCGCATCTTCCTACCCAACGGGTACGTCCCGCGGCCCGGCGAGATCCTGCGCCAGCCGGACCTGGCTCGCACCCTGCGCTCCATGGTCGCGGTCGAGAAGCAGGCGCTGGCCTCCGGCGCCAGCCGCGAGAAGGCCATGGACGCCGTTCGCGACTTCTTCTATCGCGGCGATATCGCCCGCCGCATCGACGATTTCTGCCAGAAGAACGGCGGCCTGCTGCGCTACGACGATATGGCGGCTTTCCGCATCGAGCCCGAGGCCCCCGTCTCCACCACATTCCACGGATATACGGTCTACAAACCCGGCTTTTGGAGCCAGGGGCCAGCCATGATCGAGACCCTGAATATGCTGGAGAGCTATGACCTACGCGCCATGGGGCTAAATTCCGCGCAATACATTCAGACCCTCGTGGAAGCCCTGAAACTGGCCTACGCCGACCGCGATACCTATTATGGAGACCCGAAATTCGTGCACATCCCCGAAGAGCGCCTGCTCTCGAAGGATTACGCGGCCGAGCGCCGCAAGTTGATCGGCGACCAGGCTTCGCTCGACTTCCGCCCTGGCGACGTGGAACCCAACCCGCCCCAGCATCCCTTCTATTCGAACATCGACCGCCGCACCATCCCCGATGAGTTGAAAGCCAAGGACACCACCTGCGTGGATGCCATCGATAAGGATGGCGTGGCCTTTTCCGCCACTCCTTCGGGCGGCTGGATGCCTACCTACATTGCGGGCGATACCGGCATTCCGCTCTCGCAGCGAGCGCAGAGCTTCCTGCTGGTGCCCGGCCATCCCAATGAGCTGGCCGGCGGCAAGCGCCCGCGCGTGACGCTCAGCCCCACGCTGGTCACCAATCCCGACGGAACTTTGATTACGCTTTCCACTCCGGGCGGGGACGACCAGGATCAGGCGCTGCTCCAGGTGCTCTTCGATTCCATTTTTTTCGGCATGAACGCGGAGGCGGCCGTGGAGGCGCCCCGCTTTGGAACCGACCATCTGGTTTCGAGCTTCGACAATCACGCCATGCGGCCCGGCAGCCTGCTGCTCGATGAGCGCATGCCGCCCAACCTTGAGGCTGAGATGACCGCCCGGAAGCACCAGGTGGAGGTTCGCAGCCGTTACAACAGCGGGGCCGCGCCGGTGATCATCCGGTTCAATCCCAGCGGGGCGATCGAGGCCGGCGCCGACCCGTTCTACTACCGGAACTCGCAAGCGTGGTAGGCTCTCTGTTCGACGAACCCGGCGCATTCGACCGCGACGCTTTGGCCGCGCGCCTGAAGGACCTGGCGGGGCAGGGAATCTTCATCGGGGGCAGTTCCTGGAAGTACGAAGGCTGGATCGGGCAGGTTTACTCGCGCGAGCGATACCTGGCGCGCGGGCGTTTTTCGAAAACGGCGTTCCAGGCCGAGTGCCTGCGCGAGTATGCCGAGACCTTTCCCACCGTATGCGGCGATTTCGCTTTCTACCAATTCCCTACGGACGATTTCTGGCGCAAGCTCTTCGCGCGCGTCCCGGCGGGTTTCCGTTTCGCCTTCAAGGCGCCCGAACAGATCACTTGCCAGACGTTCCCCACGCATCCGCGCTACGGACCGCGGGGCGGTGCGAAGAACGAGGTGTTCCTGGACAGCCGCGCGATTGTGGACATGTTCCTCGCCCCGCTCATGCCGTACCGCGATAAGACGGCCCTGGTGATTTTCGAATTCGGTTCGATGCGCGCGGAGCTTTCCGAATTCCTGGACCGCCTGGACCCCTTTCTGGCCGCCCTGCCGCCCGATTTCCGCTATGCCGTGGAGATCCGCAACCCCGAATTCCTGGCGAACGATTACTTCGCCTGCCTGCGCGGCCACCGGGCTGCCCACGTCTATAACGCCTGGTCGCGCATGCCGGAATTGGGAGTTCAGACCGCCATACCGGAATCTGCCACGGCCGATTTCCAGGTTTGCCGCGCCCTGTTGCGCCGCGGCCGCATGTACGAAGACGCCGTGGCGGCGTTCTCTCCCTATACCGAAATCAAGGACCCCAACCCCGAGGCCCGCGATTCCATGCGTATCCTGATCGGCCGCGCGAAAGAGGACAAGCGCATGTTGTTCCTCTTCGTGAACAACCGCCTGGAGGGCAACGCGCCGCTCACCATCCTGTCACTCGTGGAGTGACTGTGGGACGGGCCGGGGCGCCCACGCCCCTCGTGGGCCCGCCTGTCTTCTTTGACTTTCTGTGATATCCTTACCGGAAGTCGCGAGACCGCATGTTTCCCTACGACTCTACCCTCCTTGCAGCCGTGCGGCCCGCTCCGCAGTCGATTCCGGACGTTCTCCGCATTCTCCAGGCTATCGACGCCACTTGCGCGGATGCGGATGGCCTCAAATGGTTCAACTGGCTATACCTCCAGGTGACACAGGCTGTGGAGGCGCGGGTTGCAGCCGGGGGCTTCACGGACCCGGCCTGGCTTGCCCAGCTCGACGTACAATTCGCGCGTCTCTACCTCTCCGCCCTCGCTTCCTCGCTCTCCGGGCAGCCGGCGCCCGATTGCTGGCAGATCCTGTTCCACAGCCGCGACCAAGCCGCCATCGCGCGCATACAGTTCGCGCTGGCGGGCATCAACGCCCACATTAATCGCGACCTGCCGCAGGCCATCGTCGCCACTTGTCAGGCCACCGGCACGGCTCCGGACCGCGGCGGCGCCCACTACAACGATTACACCGCCCTCAACTCCACTCTTGACGGCCTTGTGGACACCGCCAAGCGCACCCTCAACGTACGTCTTCCCGGCGATGCCCTCCCGCCCGTTTCGACTCTCGAAGACACCGTCGCCGCCTGGAACGTGAGCGCCGCGCGGGAGTCGGCCTGGCTCAACGCTTCGCATCTCAACGCGCTCCGCCCGGACCCGTTGCTCGCCGCGAGCTTCATGGATATGTTGGACGGCTTCACGGCCGTCATCGGCAAGTCCCTGCTGGTCCCCGTGCCGTAGCGCGCCTTTCCCGGCCTCCACGACTGATTCGGTACAAGGCGTGGGCCCCGGCAGGCAGACCCCTCACTTGTCGTGGCTGGAAGACGCCCTGCTCCGGTGAACCCCCCGCACACGTCTGTCTTGCCTCTCAGCCACATGGGTCATTTTTGTGATGTTTCTCACTCATGCGTTTCCGTTGAAACAAATTGCGTCCTCCAGCATCCGTTAGATGAGGTCGATTCGCGAGAAACTATTAGGGATGTACCACAGACGGACGCTTGGAGCGGTTCCTACTCTCCCGATGACTAACGAAGAAGCTCACACAGTCGAAATGGGACAATCCTAGACCATGTCCCAGCTCTTTCATCACAGCGCCAACGCCATCGCGCGGTTTACGATTTTCGGTGCGGTCTTCGTCGTAGCCGGCCTTGGCTGGGCGCTCTTTGAGGTAAGTGGCTCGGCCTGGGTCACGCGCGAGACCCAGCAACGCCAGCAGCCTGTCCCTTTCAGCCATGAGCACCACGTCGGCGGTCTCGGACTGGACTGCCGTTACTGCCACACTACCGTCGAAACTTCTAGCTTCGCCAACATCCCGCCCACCAAGACCTGCATGAACTGCCACTCGCAGATCTGGCTCACAAGCCCCACCCTTGAGCCGGTGCGCGCCAGTTTCCGTACCGGAACCTCCATCCAATGGACCAGGGTTCACGATCTGCCGGATTTCGTCTACTTCAATCACAGCATTCATATCAACAAGGGGATCGGCTGCGAAAACTGCCACGGCCGTGTCGACCTGATGCCGCTTACTCGCCAGGTAAACACGCTCGAGATGTCGTGGTGCCTCGATTGCCATCGCAACCCCGAAAAGAATGTCAGGCCGCGCGAGTTTGTCACCACCATGGGCTACCATCCCGACGGGGATCAAGAGGAAATCGGCCGCCGGCTGGTTAAGGAATACGGCATTCAGGACGCTCGCACACTCACAAGCTGCAATACGTGCCACCGATGATGGATCCACGCCAGAAACTCGATCTCGCCGCGGTACGCGCGCGGCTCCAGGGCGCGCACGGGCGCGACTATTGGCGCAGCCTCGACGAGCTCGCCGCCACGCCCGAATTCCAGGATTTGATGGAGCGGGAGTTCCCGCGTCAGGCGGTGGGCTGGAGCGAGGATGAAGACCCCGCCAAGGGCCGTCGCAATTTCCTGAAGCTCATGGGGGCGTCGCTCGCGCTGGCCGGATTGTCCGCCTGCACCCGGCAACCTACCGAGCACATCGCGCCCTATGTGCGGCAGCCGGAAGATCTCATTCCCGGCAGGCCGCTGTTCTACGCCACCGCCACCACCCTGAATGGCGTCGCCAGCGGCGTTCTCGCCGAGAGTCACGAAGGCCGGCCCACCAAGATTGAAGGCAACCCGGAACATCCCGCCGCGCTGGGCGCTTGCGACGCGTTCTCCCAAGCCTCGGTCCTGCAGCTTTACGATCCGGACCGCATGGCCACCGCCACGTATTCAGGAGAAATCCGTTCGTGGAGCATGTTCTACGGGGCTTTGCGCGGGATCCTGTCGGAACAGAAGGCCAAGAGCGGCGCCGGCATACGCATCCTCACCGAGACCGTCACCTCGCCCACCATGGCCGACCAGTTTCGGCAGATACGCCAGCTTTTCCCGGCCCTGAAGTGGCATCAGTGGGAGCCCGCCGGTCCGCACAGCGCGCGCGCCGGCGCTGCCATGGCTTTCGGCCAGCCGGTGAATACCTACTACGATCTTTCCGCCGCCAACGTGGTGGTTTCCATCGATTCGGATTTTCTGGCCTCAGGCGTGGCCAGCTTGCGTTACGCCCGCCAGTTCGCCGCCCGGCGCCGTGTGCGAGGCAATCAGACTTCCATGAACCGGCTGTATGTGGTCGAACCCATGCCCACGCCTACGGGTTCGAAGGCCGATCACCGCCTCCCGCTTCGCGCCGCCGATATCGAAGTGTTCGCCGGGGCGTTGACCGCCGCGGTTGGCACGGGGCGCGGGCCCGAAGCAGGCGAGAATCACGACATCTATAAGTGGGTCGACGAGATCGGCAGGGATCTGGCGCGCAATAAGGGCGCCAGCCTGGTGATTGCCGGCGAGCATCAGCCGCCCACGGTGCACGCTTTTGCGCATGCCATGAATGCCAGCCTCGGCAACGTCGGTAAGACCGTTTTTTACACCGACCCCATCGAGGCCAATCCGGTCGATCAGGTGGCCTCTCTTGAGGACTTGGTCAAGGACCTCGACGCCGGCGCCGTCGATCTGCTACTGATTCTGGGCGGCAATCCGGTTTTCAATGCTCCCGTCGAATTGGGCCTGCGCGATCGCCTGACCAAGGCCCGCGTGCGCGCTCACCTCAGCCTCTACGACGACGAAACTTCGCGCGCCTGCCAGTGGCGTCTGCCGGAAACGCATTACCTGGAGGCTTGGGGCGATGCCCGCGCGTTCGACGGCACGGCCACTATCCAGCAGCCTCTCATTCAACCTTTGTATGGCGGCAAGTCGGCCTATGAAGTGTTGCAGATGTTCACGGATCGTCCCGAGAAGAGCGGCCGCGAGATCGTCAAGGACTATTGGGCCGGCCAACATGCCGGCGGCGATTTTGATGCGTGGTGGCGGCGCGCGGTGCACGATGGCGTCGTGGCCAATACGGCATTTCCCACCAAGCAGCCGGCCCTCCACGCCGAGAGCATTGCCGGACCAGCTCGCTCGCCCAAGCTTGGCGGCAAGTTCGAAGTGATTTTCCGGCCCGACCCCGCTATCTACGACGGACGCTTTGCCAACAACGGCTGGTTGCAGGAACTCCCCCGGCCCATTACCAAAATCACCTGGGACAACGCCGCCATCGTCAGCCCCGCGTCCGCCCACTTTCTCGGCGTAGACACCGGCGACATGCTGGAACTGACTTACCAGGGACGCTCGCTACGCGCGCCGGTGTGGATTCAACCTGGGCACGTCGAGAGCGCCGTCACGCTGCACCTTGGCTATGGGCGCACGCGCGCCGGGCGCGCCGGCACCGGAATCGGCTTCAATCCCTACGGACTGCGCACGGCCAAAGCCCTCTGGCACGATAACGGGCTGGACGTCAAGAAGACTTCAGGCAGCTATGAGTTCGCCGCCACCCAGATGGAGCACGGTCTCGACGTCCGCCGCCACCTCTTCCGCGCCGCCGATATCGAGGACTACAAGAAGAATCCCGAGTCCGTCCACGCCGGCGCCGAAGATCCGCCGCGCGGTCTGACTCTCTACCCCGAATGGAAGTACGAGGGCCACGCCTGGGGCATGGCTATCGATCTCACTTCGTGCACCGGCTGCAGCGCATGCGTGGTGGCATGCCAGGCGGAAAATAACATCGCCGTCGTCGGCAAGGATCAGGTGCGCCGCGGCCGCTCCATGCAATGGCTGCGCGTCGACAGCTACTACAAGGGCGAACTTGCCAATCCGGAGATCGATAATCAACCGCGCCCGTGCATGCAGTGCGAAAACGCCCCGTGTGAGTTAGTCTGTCCCGTGCAGGCCACCAGTCACTCAAGCGAAGGCTTGAATGATATGGTCTATAACCGCTGTGTGGGAACGCGCTACTGCTCCAATAACTGTCCTTACAAGGTGCGCCGCTTCAATTTCTTCCTGTTCTCCGATTACGAAACACCCAGCCTCAAGCTGCTGAACAACCCCGATGTCACGGTGCGCAGCCGCGGCGTCATGGAGAAATGTACGTACTGCGTGCAGCGCATCAATGCCGCCAAGATCGACGCGGAAAGAGAGGGCCGCAAGGTGCGGGATGGCGAAATCCAGACCGCCTGCCAGGCTACCTGCCCCACCGAAGCCATTATCTTCGGCGACATCAACGACCCGAACAGCCGCGTGTCGAAAATGAAAGCCGAAAAGCTCAATTATGGGATGCTGGCCGACCTGAACACGCGCCCCCGCACCACTTACCTGGCCGAGCTTCGCAATCCCAACCCGGGGATCGAGGGATGACGATGCGCTCTTCGACATGGCGCTCACGCCCGCATACCGAATCGCGTACCGGCCCGCGTATCGAATCGCGGACCGACCGGCACACCGAATCGCGCACCGAGCCGCGAACGTTAGAGAGCGGTCTTACCTTGGGAGTTCTGAATTAGTCCCATGCCTGATACCCCACCACTCGTCGAGCCGCCCCAGCCGGACATCGCGCCCGGATACACCTTCGCCAGCGTCACCGACCAGATCTCCGCCGTCGTTCTTACCAAGCGCACGCCCATTTTCTGGTATCTCTGTTTCAGCGTGGGCTTCGGGCTGGTTCTGCTCCTGCTGCTCTGCATGGCGCTGCTATTCGGCAAGGGCGTCGGCATCTGGGGAATCCGCATCCCGGTGGCCTGGGGTTTCGCCATCACCAATTTCGTCTGGTGGATCGGAATCGGCCACGCCGGCACGCTCATCTCCGCCATCCTGCTCCTGCTGAACCAGCGCTGGCGCAATTCCATCAACCGCTTCGCCGAAGCCATGACGCTGTTCGCCGTGGCCTGCGCCGGCATGTTCCCGTTGCTCCACATGGGCCGCCCCTGGCTGTTCTTCTGGATGTTCCCCTACCCCAACACCATGGACATTCAGCCGCAATTCCGCAGCCCCCTGGTCTGGGATGTCTTCGCCGTTTCCACTTACGCCACCGTCTCTGCGCTGTTCTGGTTCGTCGGCCTGATACCTGACCTTGGCACTCTTCGCGACCGCACCAGGAATCGCGCGGGCCGCATGATTTACGGCATCCTCTCTATGGGCTGGCGCGGCTCCGCCCAACACTGGAGCGTTTATGAAACGGCTTCGCTGCTCCTGGCCGGCCTTGCCACGCCGCTCGTGCTGTCGGTCCACACCGTAGTCAGTTTCGACTTCACCATTGCCATCGTCCCCGGCTGGCACAGCACCTTCTTCCCGCCCTATTTCGTCGCCGGCGCCATTTACTCCGGCTTCGCCATGGTGCTAGTTCTGGCGATTCCGCTGCGCAAAGTTTACGGCCTGCAGGGACTCATCACCGACAAGCACCTGGAAAACGCCGCCAAGGTCATGCTCGCCACGGGTCTCATCGTCGCCTATTCCTACATCATGGAGAATTTCGGCGCCTGGTTCGGCGGCGAGGTCTACGAGAAGGCCGCCTTCTGGAACCGGCTGACAGGGCCTTATCGTTATGCCTACTGGCTGCTCATCGCGTGTAACATCATTGCTCCGCAGTTTCTCTGGATCAAGCGCGTTCGCACAAATCCCATATTGCTGTTTATGTCGTCCATCGCTGTGCTGATCGGCATGTGGCTTGAGCGTTTCATGATCATCGTAGCGAGTCTCGCACAGGATTTTGTGCCTGCCGCCTGGGGAATTTTTTCCCCTACCCGCTGGGATTGGTTCACCTTCGCCGGCACCATAGGCTTGTTTACGTTCCTGTTCTTCCTGTTTGTCCGCTTGTTACCCATGATTTCCATCTTTGAAGTTCGCACTCTGTTGCCGCAGGCCAAGGTTGAGGAGGAGCGAGGGTGACTCACGGCATTTACGGTTTGATCGCCGAATTCGATAACCCCACCGCGCTGGTCAAGGCCACACGCGCCGCGCGCGACAAAGGCTATCGCAAGCTCGACGCCTTTACGCCTTTCCCCATCGAGGGACTCACCGACGCACTCCACCTGCACAGGAACAAGCTCCCGCTCATCGTGCTCACCGGCGGCATCATCGGCGGCCTGACCGGCTTCCTGTTGCAATATTACGTCACCGTGATCAATTTCCCCATCAACGTCGGCGGCCGCCCGCTCGATAGCTGGCCATCCTATATCATCATCACTTTTGAGCTGACCATTCTGTTCGGCGCGCTCTCGGCGGTGCTCGGCATGCTTGGTCTCTGCGGCCTGCCCATGCCCTACCATCCGGTCTTCAACGCGCCGCGGTTCGCCTTGCATTCCACCAACCGGTTTTTCCTGTGCATCGAGTCCTCTGACCCGATGTTCGATCTCGCCGCGACCGGCGATTTCTTGCGTGCCCTGGAGCCTCACGAGGTGTCTGAAGTTGCGCATTGATTGGAAACTCGGAGCCGTCGTGCTGACCCTTGCCGCCTCCGCGGCCTGCCGTCAGGATATGCACGACCAGCCCAAATACATTCCGCTGCGCCCGAGCGATTTCTTCGGCGATGGCCGCTCCGAACGGCCCCTGCTCGAGGGTACCGTCGCCCGCGGCCATTTGAAGGACGACGTGGCTTTCTATACCGGCAAGGGACCCGACGGAAAGCCCGTCGACGCGTTCCCATTTCCCGTAACCAAAGAGGTCGTTGAGCGCGGCCAGCAGCGCTTCAATATCTACTGCACGCCCTGCCACGGGCACTTAGGCGACGGTAATGGCATGATCCCGCAGCGCGGCTTCCGCCATCCGCCCACGTATCATCAGGACCGTCTGCGGCAAGTGCCCAACGGGTATATCTTCGACGTGATCAGCACCGGTTTCGGCGCCATGCCCGACTATGCCGCGCAGATCGAGCCGCGCGACCGCTGGGCCATCGTGGCGTATGTGCGCGCCCTTCAATTGAGTGAGAACGCAGCGATTGCAGATGTCCCCGCGGACATGCGCGGCCCGCTCGACTTGCAAGCCGGAGGCTCGAAATGACCGCCGCCGCTCTCGATTTCAGCGTCTCCACCGAACTCCGCGCCGACCTGCGTAAGTGGCGCACGCGCGCCGCCATCGTCGGCGTCATCGGAGCCGTCCTCTGCCTCGTCGGGCTGATTCAGTCGCCCACCCAGTTCTACCGGTCTTACTTGTGGTCATACCTGTTCGTGGTCGGGCTGAGTGTAGGCTCACTCGCCTGGCTGATGCTTCAATATCTTACTGGCGGCGCATGGGGCGTAGTCATCCGCCGGACTTGCGAAGCCGCCGCCCGCACCCTTCCGCTGGTCACCTTGATGTTCGCGCCGATTCTGATTGGCATTCCCAATCTGTACATGTGGTCGCACGCCAACATCGTCGCATCCGATGGGGTCCTCCAGCATAAACACGCGTATCTCAACACTCCGTTTTTCCTGGGTCGCGCGGCCATCTTTTTCGCCGGCTGGCTGTTTTTCGCTTTCTACTTTAGCCGCTGGTCCGCCGCGGAGGACATCGATAGCCGCGGTCCGGCGCACCGGAAAATGGGGGCCATGGCCGGCCCCGGCCTGATCTTCTGGGGCTTCAGCGTCACTTTCATGGCCATCGATTGGGTCATGTGCATCGACCCGCATTGGTCGTTCTCGTCCATGTTCGGCCTGCTGTTCATCATCGGCCAGGGCCTCGGCTCCATGGCATTCCTCATTACGGTGATGGTGCTGCTCTCTTACCGCCGTCCTATGTCGGAAGTTCTCACCTCGCGCCACTTACACGACTTAGGTAAGTATCTGCTCGCGACAGTGATGGTGTGGGCTTATTTCTCGTTCTCGCAGTTCCTGATTATCTGGGCCGGCAACCTGCCTAAAGAGATCCCCTGGTATATCGAGCGCCTGCGCGGCGGATGGCAGTTCGTCGGCCTCGCTCTGGTGCTTGGCCACTTCGCCCTGCCTTTCTCGCTGCTGCTCTCGCGCGACCTCAAGCGCAATTTCAAGCTGCTCGCGAGCATCGCCGTTTTCGTTCTGCTGATGCGATTCGTCGACCTGTACTGGCTGGTGGCCCCGGATTTCACCAAGGGACCGTTCAGCCCGAGTTGGATGGATCTCGCGGCGCCCGCCGGCATCGTGGGTCTCTGGCTGGCATACTTCCTGACGCAACTGGAGAAGCGCCCGCTCATGCCGCTCCACGATCCCGACTTGCAGGAGGCTTTGGAACATGGCCGGGAATAACCACGAGCACGATGCGCCGCCGCCCGGCGCCACCGAGGAGCGGAAAGACGTCAACGTGTTTGCCGTCGGCCTCTTCGGCGTTTGCCTGGCCGTCCTGTGCATTGGAACTGTCATCTTGCTGATCGGCGTGTTCCGGTACTTCGATAAGTTGGAGACCTCCCGCCAAGCCCCCGCCGAAGCGCCCACCGCGGCCATGCCCGGCCTGATTCCCCAACCGAAATTGCAAGTCTATCCCCGCGAGGATTTGAAGCAAATGCGCGCCCGCGAGGATCAAATACTCAGCACCTATGGCTGGGTCAACAAAGATAAGGGCGTCGTGCGAATCCCCATCGGTCGAGCGATGGACTTACTGGCGCAACGCAACCTGCCATGGCGGGGTCCCGCGCCGGATAGCGCTGCCGCCGGCATCAGCGTGCCCACTGAAAGCGGCCTGGGTCCGAAAATGATTCAGCCCGGCGGACCTTTAGCCGTGGAGACACAAGCGAAATGATTGACCGAAATCGCCCGCTAAACCCTGGCCTCCGGCCCCCGGCCCCCGGCCCCTTCTTGCTCGCGTTCGCCCTCGCCGCCACCGCCGCCTTCGCTCAGCCCGGCCAGCCCGCGCCGGTCCAACCTTCGTTTTCCATGCAGGATTCCAATTTGCGGCCCGCTCTTCCCGGCGCTCTCGAAGGCGTTGGCATCGATCAGCGGCTTAACGCTCAGATCCCCCTGGACGCCACTTTCCGCGACGACCTGGGCCGCACCGTTCCCTTGTCCACTTTCTTCCAAACCGGCAAGCCGGTCCTCCTAGCCCCCGTCTATTACCGCTGCCCGATGCTGTGCAGCCAGGTTCTGAATGAGATGGCCAGCGCCCTGAAAGCCGTTTCCCTCGACCCCGGCAAGGATTTCGAAGTGGTGGCCTTTAGCTTCGATCCCAAGGACACTCCGGAGATTGCGGCTGCCAAGCGGAAGACCTATTTCTCCCGCTACGGCCGCGCCGGCACCGCCAACGGTTGGCACTTTCTGACCGGCGATCCAGCCAATATCAAAGCCGTCATGGACGCTGTGGGCTTCCACTATAAGTACGACCCCTCCACCGATCAGTACGCTCACGCCAGCGGTATCATGGTTGTCACTCCCGAAGGTAAGTTGTCGAAATACTTCTACGGCGTCGATTACTCGCCGCGCGATATCCGCTTCGGTTTGGTTGAGGCCTCCCACGGAGACATCGGCAGCCCGGTGGATGAGGCCCTACTTTTCTGCTATCACTACGATCCGACGACGGGCAAGTATGGCGCCGTCGCCATTAATATCATGCGCGCAGCGGGCGGTGGTTTTGTGCTGGTGTGCGGCGCGTTTCTGCTCATCGCCTTCCGTCACGATTGGCGGTCGGACAAGCGTCAACTGAAAAGGGCTCGATAAGTCGACATGTCGTTCCGTCTATTTCCGGTAGAAGCGTCCTCCATTTCGGCTGAAGTGGACCAGTTGCTGTTCTTTCTCCTCGCCGTGGCGGCGTTCTTCACGGTTGTCATCTTCGCCGCGATCTTCTTTTTCGCCATCCGCTACCGGCGCCGTTCCGACAACGAATTGCCGCGCCCCATCCACGGCAGCATTCCGCTAGAAATCGTGTGGACCGTCATTCCGTTCGGCCTTAGCATGGTGATGTTCACCTGGGGCGCCAGCGTCTTCTTCCGCGAGCGCCGTCCACCCGATAACGTGCTCCCCATTTACGTGGTCGCCAAGCAGTGGATGTGGAAGCTGCAACATCCGGAGGGACAGCGAGAGATCAACGAACTCCACATCCCCGTCGGCCGCCCCGTCAAGCTCACCATGACTTCCGAGGATGTCATCCATAGCTTCTTCGTGCCGGACTTCCGCACCAAGCAGGATGTGGTTCCCGGCCGCTATACCACCACCTGGTTCACAGCCACTAAGACGGGCAAGTTTCATCTCTTCTGCGCCGAATATTGCGGCAACAACCACTCGGGCATGGGCGGCTGGATCTACGTGATGGAGCCACAGGATTATGAGACATGGCTGAGTGGCGGAACTCCCGGCGCCACCCTCGCCGAGAACGGCCAGAAGCTCTTTGAGAACCTGGCCTGCGCCAACTGCCACAAAACCGACGGCTCGGGCCGTTGTCCGGACCTCACGGGCCTGTTTGGCAAGGATGTGAAACTCGCCAGCGGCGCGACCGTGAAGGCCGACGAGGACTACATCCGCGAATCGATTCTACGACCGGAGGCCAAAATCGTCGCCGGCTATCAGCCGTCCATGCCCACATTCCAGGGCCTGGTGACGGAGGAAGGCGTGTTGCAGTTGATCGAGTATGTCAAGTCGCTTGGCCCGAATCCGGGGGCCGGCCAGGCGGAAGGGTTAGCGGCTCCCGGAAGCCGGTAGAAAACTATGACACCCGCGCTGGCTGAAGAGAGAGAAACTTACTTGAGCGCCGGCCACGGCATCAAGTCGTGGCTGCTCACCAAGGACCACAAACGCATCGGTCTTCTGTATCTGTTCACCGTTACGTTGTTCTTTTTTATCGGCGGAGTCTTCGCCACGCTCATCCGCCTTGAGTTACTCAGTCCGCATGGCAACCTGGTCTCTTCGGAAACCTACAACAAGCTCTTCACCATGCACGGCGTGGTCATGGTGTTCTTCTTCCTGCTTCCCTCCATACCTGCCACGCTGGGTAACTTCTTTTTGCCGCTGATGATCGGGGCGCGCGATCTGGCCTTCCCCAGGATCAACTTACTCAGTTGGTATTTACTGGTGATCGGCGGACTCTTCGCCATCTTTGCGATGGTTGCGGGCGGCGTGGACACCGGCTGGACTTTCTACACGCCCTACAGCACATCCTATTCGAACACGTGGGTCATCGCCACGGGTTTGGGAATCTTCATCGCCGGTTTCTCCTCCATCCTCACCGGCCTGAACTTCATCGTGACCGTGCACCGCATGCGCGCGCCCGGCATGACTTGGTTCCGCATGCCGCTGTTCGTGTGGGCGCATTACGCCACCGCGCTCATTCAGGTGCTGGGCACGCCTGTGCTGGCCGTGACCCTCGTGCTCATAGTTTGCGAACGCACGCTGCATATCGGAATCTTCGACCCCGCCCTCGGCGGCGATCCGGTGCTCTTCCAGCACATGTTCTGGTTCTACTCCCATCCCGCCGTCTACATCATGATCCTGCCCGCCATGGGCGTCATCAGTGAGCTGGTTTCCACGTTTTCCCGCAAGGCCATCTTCGGTTACGGCTTCGTCGCGTTTTCCAGCGTCGCCATCGCCGTGCTGGGCTTTCTGGTTTGGGGTCACCACCTGTTTGTCAGCGGCCAGTCTTTCTTCGCCGGCATGGTGTTCTCGTTCCTGAGTTACTTCGTTGCCATTCCGTCCGCCATCAAGGTCTTTAACTGGACAGCAACTCTGTATAAAGGATCTATCTCCTACGCCACCCCCATGCTCTACGCCTTTGGCTTCATCGGCCTGTTCACCATCGGCGGGCTGACCGGCCTGTTCGTGGCGTGCCTGGGAATCGACGTGCATGTTACCGACACTTACTTCGTGGTGGCGCATTTCCACTACATCATGGT
>CAYWHA010000056.1:0-36350 GCA_964457555.1 uncultured Solibacteraceae bacterium | reverse complement strand
GAGCCGCCCCCGCGGACGCCGAATCCGCCACGGGCGAGCATCCACTAAGAGGCAAACGCATTTACATTCCGCCCATGGCCTACGGCAGCGCGCGCGCCTTCGCTTCCGCCTTCCGCGCCATCGGCCTTGAGGCCGAACCCACCCCGCCCTCCGACGACCGCACCCGCGAGCTCGGCGCCCGCTACACCTCCGGCGACGAATGCTACCCCGCCAAAGTCACCGTGGGCGATTTCATGAAGCTGCTCCAGCGCCCCGATACCGACCCCACCCGCATCGCCCTCTTCATGCCCACCGCCGAAGGCCCCTGCCGCTTCGGCCAGTACGCGCCCTACCTGCGCCACATCCTCGATGCCAACGGCTATCGCAACGTCGAGATCCTTTCTCCCACCAGCCGCAACGCCTACGACGGGTTGGGTAGCCTGTCGAAGCCCTTCGTGCGCACCGGCTGGCGCGCCCTGCTGGCCGCCGACCTGCTGCAAAAAGCCCTCCTGATCTACCGCCCTTATGAAGCCCGCCGCGGCGACGCCGAAGCCGTCTACGAAGAGTCGCTCGCCGATCTCTGCGCCACCCTCGAATCCACGCCCACCGAACCCGGCGTGCAGTTGCTCGCCCTGCGCGACTCCATGATCCGCGGCCGCGACCGCTTCCGCAAGCTCACCACCAACCGCCCTCTGGGAAGCCAGCCCATCATCGGCATCGTGGGCGAAATCTTCTGCCGCCTGAACACCTTCTCCAACGAAAACCTGGTTCGCTGCCTGGAGGATTACGGCGCCGAAGCCTGGCTTTCCGACATCGTCGAGTGGATCTGGTACACCAACTCCGAGCACTTCCGCAAGCTCAAGCTGACGGGCCGCATCTGGACCGGCGAAGCCCTCGGCGCCTGGGTCCGCAAGCGCGTCCAGAAGCGCGACGAGCACGTCCTGCTCGAACCTTTCGCGGACGATTTCAAGGGCCGCGAGGAACCCGACATCTACGAAATCCTGGAATGCGCCCGCCCCTACCTGCCCCGCGAAGGCGCCTTCGGCGAGATGGTCCTCAACGTCGGCAAGGTAGTCTATCTCGCCAAGAAAGGCGCCGCCGGCATCATCGACATCAGCCCCTTCACCTGCATGAACGGCATCGTCTGCGAAGCCATCTACCCCAAAATCAGCCGCGACCTCGGCGGCATCCCCATCCGCAACTTCTACTTCGACGGCGCCCAATCCGACTTAGACCGCGACCTCGGCGTCTACATGGAACTCGCCCGCAGCTACCAGAAGAAGCGGTAGGGCGGGCCTCCTGGCCTGCCTTCTTTGTGGTTGCGGGTCTTGACATCCGGATTAGCCTTGCGCACGGGCAGCCGTGCTGCGGCAATCGCGGCATCGAGATACTCGCCCGCAGTTGCCAGAAGAAGCATGTGTAGACGCCCGCACGGTTCTCCGGTGCGACACTGGGAGCATGGCGAAACAGGAGACGGTCTCTTTACGGAAACACCTGGACAACTTGCTGCGCATGAAGGGCGCGCACCTCACGTTCGAGGCGGCCGTAGCCGACTTCCCCGTCGCGTTGCGGGGAGCAAAGCCGGCGGGCGCGCCGCATTCCGCGTGGGAATTGCTGGAACACATGCGCCTCGCGCAGGAGGACATACTCGATTTCAGCCGCAACCCGAACTATCGGGAGAGGACCTTTCCCGACGACTACTGGCCAGCCACCGCCGCGCCGCCGAGCGAGGACGCCTGGATCGCCAGTGTGGCTCGGTTTCAGAGCGACCTTCAAGAGATGCGGGACCTGATTGCCGATACCTCACACGATCTGCTGGCGACGATTCCTCATGGCAGGGGCCAGACGCTGCTGCGCGAGGCGTTGCAAGTGGCGGACCACAACTCGTATCACCTTGGCCAGTTGATGTTCTTGCGTAAGACCCTGGAGACGTCCGGCCTTCGGTCATGAGATTTCTGGCCTTGGCGATTTGTTGCGGGCTGGCGCCGGCCGCGACTCTGCGCTACTGGGTGGAACCGTGCTCCTCAGTCGAAAGCGGTTGCCACTCCGGCGACCCTGAGTTGGCGCAATGGGCCATGGAGGCGTGGCAGGCCGCCTCCGCCGGGCGCCTCACCTTGGAAAAAACCGCCGTCCGCGACAAGGCCCACATCCGCGTCTATTGGACCGGTGGAAGCTCCGGCCTATACGGCGAAACGCGCCCCATCCTGGTGGATGGCGTGCGCGGCGCCGAGGTGTTCGTCCTGCCCACCGTCGTGCCGGCCGGCGAGAAGGACGCGCTCCTGCGCGAAACCATCGTCTATCTTACCTGCCTGCATGAAACCGGGCACGCGCTCGGACTGGCGCACACCGCGGACTTCGCCGATATCATGTACAGTTTTCAAAACGGCGGCGATATCGGGGAGTACTTCGCCCGCTACCGCCGCCAGCTTTCCACACGGGAGGATATCCGCAAGCACCCCGGCATTTCGTCGAACGACCGCGAGCGCCTCGCGGAACGATACCGCTAGGGCGTTACCTGTGGCCTCCGCCGCCGTGGCCTCCGCCACCGCCGTGGGACCCTCCGCCTCCGCCGCCGAAGCTGCGCGAGCCACCGCCTCCGCCGCTATAGCTGCGAGCCCCGCCGCCATTGCTGGGCGCCGAGTAGCTGCGTGCAGCCGGCGCGGAGTACCGTTGCGCCGGTGCGGAATACCGCTGCGCCGGCGCCTGGTATCGCTGCGCGTTCATCTGCGTGCGTCCGTTGGACTGAGCGCCTTGCCGGCCCTGGAAGGATTGGTAGCTTCGCGCGCCGGCTTGCGCCGTGCCGCCGCCCCGGAACGAGTTCGACGCCCCAGCCTGGCTGAACCTCTGCCACCCGCCCGACGCCGCGGCCGAGCGTGAAGTCGCCGCCGCACGCGACGCCTGCGACGCCGCGCCGTACCGCGCATTCAGCGCGCTATTGCCATAGCCTACGCCCAACCGGTGAGAAGCATCGTGCGCCCACGCCGCCGTTCCAGCCCGGAGTCCGACGCCGCCGAAGCCGCCGCCGAAACCGTAACCGTAGTGGTACCCATAGTGATTGAAGAAGCCCGCGTTGACGAACAAGCCGTGGCCGAACCAATTCATGCCCCAGCCCCAGCCGAAGCCGCCAAAGCCAAAGCCCCAGCCGCCCCAGCCGCCGAAAAGCAGTCCGATGTGGATTCCAGGTCCCCACCAGAATCCATAGGTCGGATAATAGAGTGGCGGATAATATCCCCATGCCGGGGGCCCCCAGATGTAAGCGGGGTCATAGGTCGGGACGTAGACCACTTGCGGGTCGGCCGGTTGAATCTCCACTTCCGATTGCCCGCCCTGGTTCTGGTTCGTCACCGTCTCTTGCGGGCCGGATTGCAGTTTGCCGTTGGCCTCCGCGCGCACGCGCAGGCGCTGTACGGCGGCCATCACATCGCCCTGTTGCGCCAGGAAAGCGTTGCCCAAATCCGTGGTCCAGTGGATGTCCTCGGTCAGCTTGTTGAGCACGTCCGGCATGGCCACCATGGCCTGCACGCTGGCGTCCCAGGGCTGTTGCCGCGCGGCATCCGTCAACTGTTGGCCTTGCAGGGTAGGGTTGGACTGAACCCACTGCTTCGCTTCCACCAGTTCCAATGGGTAGGTAGAAGCGGCCAACACTTGTCCAAGCAGCGGATCCGGATAAAGCGCGATCGGCGCGACCAGATTATCCAGTTGCTGCGGGGGAATCGGCTGTGCCGGAGCTTGATTCGGAGCCGGCGCCTGATAGGGAGGGGGAGTTGCGGGCCCTTGCGCCAGCGCAACGCTTCCCATCCCCACCATCGTCAGGATGGCTATCAGGGACATTCCTTGCCAAAACCACGATCGTCCTAAGCGGCGTTCCATTTCGCCACCTCCCTGCCAGAGAGCGTTCCCTGGCGTCCTCGCCGGGCCTCGCGTCTCTCGCTCACCTAAATTGGATGCGCGCGCACGCTTCCCGGTTAACGGGCATTTTGAGCTGTCTGGCCGCTGCCACTACGATAGTAGCAGTTCCAGGTCTTCCCGGCGCAAATCGCGGATAAGGCTATTGTCCTCACCAATGATGGCGGCGGCAAGATCGCGCTTGGATTTCTGCAACTCTAAGACCTTCTCCTCCACCGTATCCCGCGCGATCAGACGGTAGGCGAAAACCCGCTTGGTCTGCCCGATCCGGTGCGCCCGGTCTACCGCCTGCGCTTCCACCGCCGGGTTCCACCACGGGTCCAGCAGGAAAACGTATTCCGCGGCCGTCAGGTTCAAGCCCAGGCCGCCGGCCTTCAGGCTGACCAGGAAAAGCCGGCACTCCGGGTCGTTCTGGAAGCGCTCCACGCGCTGTTGCCGGTCGCGGGTGGCGCCGTCCAGGTATTCGTAGACCGTGCCGTTCTTGTCCAGGCGGTTGCGGACAATCGCCAGCAGGCTGGTGAATTGCGAAAACACCAGCGCCTTGTGGCCCTCGTCCAAGACCTCGCGCAGTTGTTCCAGCAGCACTTCCAGCTTGGCGCTGGGTTCGTCAAGCCGTTTTGGATCGAGCAGGCCCGGGTGGCACGCGGCCTGGCGCAGCCGCAGCAGCGCCTCCAAAACCTGAATCTTCGATTTCGCCAGCCCATCCGTTTCGATGCGCTGGAGCAGCGCGTTGCGGTAGTGCTGGCGCAGTTCGCCGTAGAGCTTCTTCTGCGCCGGCTCCATTTCGCAGAATATGGTCTGCTCGGTCTTGAGTGGAAGTTCGCGGGCCACCTGCTCCTTGGTGCGCCGCAGAATGAACGGCCGCAGCGCCTGCGCCAGAAGCCGGCGCGTATCCTCGTCGGGCTTGC
The DNA here is from genome assembly GCA_964457555.1 of uncultured Solibacteraceae bacterium. Taxonomy (GTDB): domain Bacteria; phylum Acidobacteriota; class Terriglobia; order Bryobacterales; family Bryobacteraceae; genus BOG-224. The sequence goes on along the minus strand of CAYWHA010000056.1, from coordinate 31,557 downwards.
GCGCCGCGCCACCCGCCAGCTTGAATACGCTGGCCGCCCCAAGCATGCCCGGGTTAAGGAACTCGAAGAGGCTCCATAGCTCGCCCAGGTGATTCTCGATGGGCGTCCCGCTGAGCGCCAGGCGATGGCCCCCGCGGAGCAGCCGCGCAGCTTTGGCCGATTCTGCGCCGGCGTTCTTGATGGCCTGCGCCTCGTCCAGCACGATGTAGTCGAACTCCAGGTCCTTAAGCCGCAACGCGTCGCGCCGCAGCGTTCCGTACGTAGTGACGATCGCGTCATAGGACGCGAAACCGTTGCCGGAGCGCGCCAGGCCGGTGTAATCGAGCATACGCAGTTGCGGCGTGAAGCGCGCGGCTTCCTGCATCCAGTTGAAGACCAGCGACTTGGGGACCACTATCAGCGATGGCCCCAGCCGTTCGCCGGCGGCGCGCAGCTCGCGGCGCGTCTCGAGCAGGGCCAGCACTTGCGGCGTCTTCCCCACCCCCATGTCGTCAGCCAGGCATCCGCCAAAGGAGAAGCGCCGCAGGAAGTGCATCCAGCCCAGGCCGTCGCGCTGGTAATCGCGCAATTGCCCCACGAAACCGGCGGGCTGCGCGGCGGACTCGATGCCCTGAAAGGCGCGCATCTCGTCGCGAACCCGGGCGAATGTCTCGTCGTAGCGGGCTTCCGGCTGCGAGGCCAGCAAGGCGTCCAGCAGCCCCGCCTGGCTCCGCCGGAAACGGACGTGGTCCGTATCGGGAGTTCCCAATCCGGCCAGCACGCCGAACCGGCGCAGCCATTCCTCCGGCAACACCCCGTAGGTTCCGTCGCCCAGCCGGACCATGCTCTCGCCCCGGCGCAGCGCCGCCAGCAACTCGGGCAGTTGCGCACGGCTCTCCCCGTATTCCACCTGGCCGTGCAGCTCGAACCAATCGACGCCGCTCGATACCTCGATGTGGAAGGCCCCCGGTCGCCGGAAAACCTTGCCCTCCGCTTCGATGTGCCAGCCCTGCTCCACCAGCGCGCGGACAATGCGCGGCAATTTCGCGGGAGCAATTTCCCAAGCCGGCCGTGCACCCATATAGGCGGAAACTTGAAGCTTCAGTCCCAACTCGCCGAGCAATCCAGCGGCGGCTTTCTCCACCCCGGCATCCCGGCGCAGAAAGCGGCGGGCATCCGCATCGTAAAATCCCCTGGACGGTTCCAGCGACGGCACAGCGTGGCCATCGTAATCGAACGACAGCTCCCCTCGCAGGCGGCCCGATCCGTAATTTGAGGGCGCGGCCGGGCCAATCCGCAGGCAGGCCCGGGGCTGTGGCGCCACTTCCTCAAAGCGCATTTCCTCGGGCACTTCGAGCGCCGGCGCGGTGGGCGAGGTGAGCAGCGCCGTCATCAACTGCTCCCGCTCTTTCTCCGGCGCCTGGATGGAACCGGCTTTGCGGAGATAGGAAATCCACTCGAATGGCGCGCCCTCTGCAAGCGGCGCCACGCGGTCCTTCGTGAACACGAACCCGCCTGGCGTAACCAGGAGCGCCTCCGCCAGGTCCAGGCGCTCCTCTCCGCGGCGGAATACCCCGACGGCCATCCAATTCTTCTTGGTCCCCGGCCGCATTTCCAAAACGAATTGCCACGCCCCGCCCTCATCCCACGCGAGCGGCGTTGCGGCGTTCGTAATCCCCTCGGCTTGCAAATAGCAGCGCCCGGTGCGGGCCGCCAGCGGCACAATCATGGCGGATAGGGGATGCGGAATCTGGCATGATGGCGGAACCGCGTCGTAGGCATCCGCGTAACCCCAGGGGCCGTAGTACTGCCTCACCCCGGCCATCGCCGCCAGGATTTCGCGGTCCTCCGGCAGCGGCAACTGCGCCACCTGGCGCCGCCTCAGGTTGAGTGCGCTATGCCGCGTCCAACTGCCGTCCGCCTTGGGAGTGCACTGTTCCAGCGAGAACACCAGGCAACCCGCGGAGAGGCTGTTGGCGACATCCACGATGTAGAGAATCCGCCGCTTGGCCGGCCATGAATTGCCGTAATACCCGCCGTTCCGCTCGTCAGGCTGGGCGATCTCGTCGAGCTGCCGCTGCCAGTCCGGCAACTTCGGCACGGGAGGCAGTTTCGGAACCGTTACCAGCGGACGGGGCGTGTAGCGATTTCGCCCCCCGTATCCGTAATCCTCCCATGGCAGCTCCTCGCTCAGCTCGAAGTCCTCATCGGCGTTGAGAATCAGTTCCGCGGCTGAGGCGGCGGTGAGATAGCCCTGCGCGTCCGCAGCCAGGATTACAGCCCACAAATGCTTGCACGGGCCGACAGAATCGTAGAACCCGCAGTCGCAGTGGGCTGAGAGTCTGTCGCCTTCCCAATCCAGGCTGACGTCGTAAGCGCTCGAACCTTGCACCCGTGCTTCCACTTCGGAAGCGGTTCCGCGCACGATGTGAACACGGCCCTTGAAATAGTAGGCCTGGCCGCGCGACCGCACCCCCGAATCGAAGTCGCGTGTGAGCCTTTGTGACAGCGACTGTTTCATGCGCGCATGGTTTTCAGGGGGAGGGTCACCTACTATTTTAGACCGCTTGGATTCATCTGCGCAGCGGATCTTCAATCCACGGCGGCGTCGCTTCCATCAGGCGTCCCAGTTCCGGCTCTATCTCCTCCATCTTGCGCTTCATCTCCCAGGCGATTTCGCGATAGCTGAAATGCCCCTTCACGCCGCTGCGCAATTTCGCGACGTATTCCGCCTCCGCGAAATCCATCTTGAACAGGAAGCGCGAACGCGCGCCAAAGGGCAGCAGGTAGTGGGACGCGGGAGCGGGCAGGCTGCGCATTGCGTCGAGCGCGCGGCGCATGGCCGGTTCATAGACGCCGCCCGCGCCGGCTTCCGCCACCAGCGCCGGCGTATCGTAGCCCAGTGCGCCGGAGTATTCCTGACGGAACTTCTGGCACCGCCGGTGACGGTGCAGGTCGCGATAGGCGCCCACGTCGATCGCCATGTCGTAGCAGTACAGGCCGCCTCGAAACCCGGCCAGGATCTCATCCCGCCGGGTGCGCGAAGCCAGCGCCACGTCGAAGACTTCGGCGCGCTGACGTTCGCTCCAATCGCGGGCAATCTCGTAAAGCTCGCGGAAAGGCCGGTCCGTAACGGGGTAGAGCAGGGTGGCGGCGATGTCCGCCGGCACGGAATCCGGCCGCAGCAGGTCCACGCGCTCAGCCGGCGCGCCTGTTGCGGCAGGCAGATTCTGCGCCGCCCACAGTTTCAGGTCGCCGCGCGAACGGGAGGCGTGTTCGTCCGGGTCGGCATGGCTCGCCAGCGTGGGCGCGAGCGGTTCGGCCGCCGCCGCCGGGTCCCACACGCAGTCCGGATCGGCCGCGCAGGCCTGCGCAATTTCCTCCCCCAGTTCGCGCAATTCGGCATACTCCGAAGCCTTGAGCCGCCGGATCTGCTTTTCCATGGTCCGTATGCTGGCCACCTGCCCGACGTTGGTCGGCACGCCCCAGAACAGCAGGTACCGCGCGACGTCGAAGGCCCGCGCCGCCAGGTTGCGCTGGTAGGCGTCGGGCTTCATATCGGCGGGACGGGGAAGGTGCTCCGACAGGCGCTCGAACGCCAGCTCCTTGACTTTGCCGTAAGCCTCCAGCAGCGCCTCGCCCGCGGCGCGATATACTGCTGCGCCCTCCGCATCGAGCTCGGGCGGCGTGACGAACCCGGAGCGCGAGAAATCCTGGTAGCGCGAAGATTTCGCCTGGCCATCCCACAGCGGCTCCTCTTCAATCTCCGTGGCCGCCAGCTCCGAGATGCCTTCGAAGCACATGACGGCGTGGCCCAGGTCGGCGATGGAAGCGTGCCCGTATTGAAAGTAGAAGCTCTCCAGGAACTTCCGCGAATCGTGGCGGCGCACCCATTCGAGCGAGTCTCGTATGGAGTCGGGCGACCGGCTGTAGCGCGCCAGGGCGTAGGCGCTCTTTTCCGGCGGCATGGGGGCGAGAGTGATGACGCGTTTCACGGGGGTCAAGAGGTTATCATAGCGGGGTGCAGATCCGAATCCAACGTGTTCATCCCGGCGCGGTCCTTCCCGCCTACGCGCACGGTCCCAAAGAAGACGCCGGCATGGACCTGTGCGCCGTGGAAGATGTCACCCTGGCGCCGGGCGAACCGCGCCTGGTCCCCACCGGCCTCACCATCGAAATTCCTCCGGGATTTGAAGCGCAGGTGCGCCCGCGCAGCGGCCTGGCGCTGCGTCACTCGATCGCCATGCCCAATGCGCCGGGCACCATCGACCCTGGATATCGGGGCGAAGTACGGGTCATCCTGCTGAATCTGGGCCGCGAGCCGTACGCCATCCATGCAGGCGACCGCATTGCGCAAATGATCGTGGCCCGCTACGAGCCGGTGGAATGGGTGGAAGGCGATTTGGCCGATTCCACCCGCGGCGCCGGAGGATTCGGATCGTCGGGAAGATAGCGCGCGGCTTCTCCTCACTGATGCCGCAGCGCATCGGCGGCTTCAATGCCGGCGGCGCGGCGGGCGGGGACGTAGGCCGCCAGCAGACCGATGGCCGCCACCGCGACGGCGACGGCTGCGAACGTGGCCGGGTCGGCCGCCTTCACTCCGAACAGAAGCGTAGCCAGCAGCCGGGTGACGCCGTACGCCACCGCCAGGCCCGCCGCTACCCCGATGCCCGCCAGCTTCAGGCCGTCGAGCACAATAAGGCGCAGCACGTCACGGCGCCCGGCGCCCAGCGCGACGCGGATGCCAATTTCCTGGGTCCGCCGCTCGACCGAGTACGACATGAGGCCATAGATTCCGATGGCCGCCAGCAGCAAGGCGATGCCCGCGAAAATCGAGAGCAGCAGCATCATGAAGTTCCGCCGCGCAAGCGATTCTGACACCATCTGGTCCATGGTGCGTGTGCGGGAAACCGGCAGCAAGCCATCGACCGACCGGATTTCGCGCTCCACGGCGGCGCGCAGCGACATAGGGTCGCCCGAGGCGCGCACGGCCCAGGAAAGCGGAATGACGCTGTTCGCCAGCGCGGTCAATCCTTCGGGCATCTGGGTTTGCGGGACGTACATCACCCCGACGTTGTCATTCTCAAGGCCGGTTTCGCGGACGTTGCCCACGACCCCCACGATTTCCCGGGGCGGGTCGTCGAACTGCGGGCCGAGTCCTTTGCCGATGACAATCACCTGGCGGATGGGATCCTTCCTGGGCCAATACTTCTTCGCGATGACGTCGTTGATCAGCACGACGCGCGGCGAGTTTCCCGTATCGCCGGGACCGAATGCGCGGCCCCGCAGCAGCGGGATCTGCAACGCCTGGAAGTAGTGCGGCGAGATGCTGCGGTACTGCTCGTCGCCTTCGTACTCGCCCTTGGCCGGCGTCTTGCCCACGATATTGAACGGCAAATCCACGTCGTTGCCGCTCACGGGCAGCATGAGGGCTGAGGCGGCCGACTGGACGCCGGGCAGAGCCTCGACGCGCCGCACCACCTCGGTAACGAAGCCCGCGACTTGCGCGGTGCTGGCGTAGTTTCCGGCGGCCATGGAAGTTTCCAGCGCGAGCACGTTATGGGGATTGAATCCGGGGCTGACCGAACGCAGGCCGGCGAAGCTGCGGATCATCAGCGCCGCACCGATTAGCAGGACCAGAGCCAGCGCCACCTCCGTAACGACCAGCAGCGACCGCGCGCGGTTGTGAAACAGGCCGCTCCCGGAGCGGCCGCCTTCTTTGAGCGTGGATGCCAGGTCGGGATTGGAAGTGTGCAGCGCGGGAAACAGGCCGAACAAGATCCCGGTGAACGCCGCTACGGCCACGCTAAACGCAGCCACCCGCCAATCGAGCAGCGGGATGGCTTGTAGCGCGCCTTCCCGGTCGGTGAGCCGAGGGATGTTGCCCGGCGCAACCAACAGCAACATGCGCACGCCCCACGCGCCCAGGGCGAAACCCAGAGCGCCGCCCATGCCGGCAAGCATCACGCTCTCGGTGAGAAGCTGGCGGACCATGCGCCAGCGGCTCGCGCCCACGGCCGCGCGGATGGCCAGTTCCTTCTGGCGTACGGCGGCGCGCGCCAGCAGGAGGTTGGCGACGTTGGCGCACGCGATCAGAAGGACGAATGCCACCGCGCCCAGCAGGATCATCAGGGCCGGGCGGACATCCGCCACGATGGATTCCCGCATGGGCAGGACGCCGACGCTCTCGGCCTTATCCATCCACTTGGGGTTGGCGGCGCGAAAACGCTCGCCGGCCACCTTCATCGCGGCGCGTGCCTGCTCCAGGCCGACGCCGGGAGCGAGGCGCGCCGCTACGTGAAGGTAGTGGCCCTGGTTTGTGGTATTCGGGTCGGCCTGCAAAGGCAGCCAGAGGTCCACCTGAGGGTCGGATTCGAAACCCCTGGGCATGACGCCCACCACTGTGTAGGGCCGCTTGTTCAGCACGATGGGCCGCCCCAGGATCTGCGGATCGGCCCCGAGGCGGTTGCGCCAAAGGCGGTTGCTCACCACCGCGACCGCGGGACCGCCGGGCGAATCTTCCGCGTCGTCAAATGAGCGGCCGAAGACCGGCGCCGCCCCGAACACGCGAAAATAGTCCCGCGAGACGCGGGTCGCTTTGACCTGCGCGGGCGGGTCGCCGGAACCGAGGTTCATGGCCAGGCCGCCGCCCTCGAAGATCGCCATTTCTTCGAACACGCCGTTCTGGTTGCGACGCCAGGTCATATACTTGGGAATGGAATTGGAATACCCATAGTCGTTCGGATATTTCCGTGCGAGCCGGACGATGCGGTCCGGCTGCGCGTAGGGCAGCGGCGCAAGCATGACGCTGCTGACGACGGTGAAGATGGCGGTGTTGGCGCCAATCCCCAGAGCCAGTGCGGCCAGGGCGACGGCGGCGAACCCGGGGCTTCCGCGCATCGTGCGCAGGGCGTAGCGGATATCGGCAAGAAGGACGGCCATGTGAATAGGAACGAACCAGAGCGCGGCGGGGTTCCTGAAACGATCGAGAAACAGTGGCAGGCGAAAGCGCCTGCCCCACTGAGCAGCGCAGCGGCAAGTCCAGTGAGCAGCCTACAGTTTCTTGAACAGCTTCTCGAAGGCGTTGCGCGCGTCTTCGGAATTGGTGAGAGCGGGCGGGCCGGAATTTACCGGCGGAGGGGGCGGCGAACTACCGGCGGTGCCTTCGCGCGCCACCGTGACGCGCGGCGTAAACAGGGTGCACGCGTTCATCTTGTCCTTCACCGGAATCCTCGCCGGAATGGGCTTCAGGCACTGGAAGCGGGTAGACGGCTCGAAATGCGAGCACTGCTTACAACAGTGCAGCTCGGCCCCGCACTTCGGGCAGTTGCCGGAGAACGAGACATCGGCGGGAAGCGCTGTAGCGCAGTTAAAACACCGGGCGGCGGCCACGTGCTGCACCAGGCGCGGGAGTCGCGGTCCGGTGACGTCCACGGGCGGACGCGGCCCCTGCGGCTTGGGTCCCTCGTGAAAGGGCCTGACGTCGCGTTCAGTGTCCATGTACCCAGGTTGTCTATACTTGCGGTCGCTATCCATGGGGAGAGATTGCTCCGTCAATCGCGGGACAAAAAGAAACGTCTCGATCGAATAAACCGGTCAAACCGAATCCCGAGCACTCCGATCAATCCCCGTTTGGGCCGTCCGAACGCCAAACCACGGCGGGCGGTCAGCGGGAGTTTACCTAAGAGGTTCTGGGAGAGCGCCGAAAGCGCTCGGGAGCATTTACGGGCTGGGAGCCCGCCAATGCTCTAAATCCATATTTACCACGTATCGGCGCCGTTTGCACGTTCCAAATGTGGGGGACAGTACTGTCCAGAAAACTCCTACGCCACCGGACTCCATTTCAGCAAGCTGGCGCAGGGCCGCGTGAGCGGGTCCTCGAAGTGGTTGGGACTGACCCGCAAGGCATAGCCGAGGCGGCCGGTGCGCTCGGGCACAATCTCCTTGCCGAAAACCACGGCCGAGCCTTGTTGCTCGATAGCGGGCAGAAGCATGACCTCGGTATCCGCCAGATGGCCGTCGCTATCGATCCGGCCCAATACCAACTCGACGCGCACGTCATCGGGCTTCAAACCCGCCAAGTCGATGGCCGTTCGCACCGCGAGGGGCTTGCCGCTGGTCACCGGGCCGGCCGGCGCGGCGCCCCCCGCTTCGATGAACCTGACCCGGTCCCAGGCCTCACGAATCTGCGCGGTCCAGCGCGCCCTTTCGCGCACGCTTTCATAATTGTTTTCCGACACGCGGATATGATGCGAATGCGCCGGCTCGTAGAGCTGGGCCATGTATTCCCGCACCATCCGGCGGCAATCGAAATGAGGGCTGATGTACATGAGCGACTGCTTTACGCGGCGCATCCACTCCCGCGGCGTCTGGTCGCCGCGGGCGTAGAACATGGGGACGATTTCGTTTTCCAGGAGGTAATAAATGGCGGTGGCATGCAGGACGTCCTGATCCTCCGAGTACGGTTCGCGCTCGCCGATCGCCCAGCCGCCCGAGCGCTCGTAGGCTTCGTCGAACCAGCCATCCAGAATGCTCAGGTTCAGGACGCCGTTGATGGCCGCCTTCATGCCGCTGGTGCCGCAAGCCTCCTCGCCGCGCCTCGGATTATTGAGCCAAAGGTCCACGCCGTGAACCAACTCGCGGGCGACCTTCATGTCGTAGTCTTCCACGAAGACGACGTGCTTCCAGAGTTCGGGATCGCGGGAAAGCTGCACGACCTCACGGATATAACTCTTACCGGGCTGGTCCTTGGGATGCGCCTTGCCGGCGATCACGATCTGCACCGGCATATCCTTGTGCAGAAGGATGCGCTTGAGGCGCTCCACATCGCGGAACAGAAGGGTGGCGCGTTTGTACGTGGCGAAACGGCGCGCAAACCCGATGGTAAAGACGTTGGGATCGAGCACCTCTCCGGCCCGGCGGACGTCGGCGGCGGAAGCCTGGCGGCGCAGGGCGGACTGGCTCTGCCTGGCGCGCACGAAGGCAATCAGGCGGCGCTTGCGACGGCGATGCACCTCCAACAGTTCTTCGTCGGGGATATCTTTGATGTCCTCCCAAATGCCCGGATCGTTGAAGCGCTCGCGCCAGCCGGGCTCCAGGTACTGGTCGTACAGTGCGGCCAGTTCGCCGTTGAGCCAGCTCGGCACGTGAACCCCGTTAGTGATGGACGTGATGGGGACCTCCCAGACCGGCAGTTGCGGCCAGAGGTCGTGGAACATCTCCTGGGAAACCTGCCGGTGCAGGCGGCTCACCGCGTTGCGGTAGGACGAGGTATTGAGCGCCAGCACGGCCATGGAAAACCGCTCGGCGCGATCGTAAACATTCCTGCGGCCAAGCGCCATCAACTGTTGGAAATCGATGCGGACCTCGGCGCAATACTCCGAAAAATAGTGATACATCAGGCCGGGATCGAACAGGTCAATTCCCGCGGGGACGGGCGTATGGGTGGTGAAGACGTTGCTGACGCGGGCGGCTTCCACGGCCTCCTCAAAACTGAGCTTGTGATCGTCCATGAGGTGGCGAACCTGTTCCAGCACCAGAAACGCCGAATGGCCTTCGTTCATGTGGAACACGGTAGGCCTCAACCCCATGGCCTGCAGCGCGCGCATGCCGCCGATGCCCAGGACGATTTCCTGCCGGATGCGCGTATCGGCGTCGCCGCCATAAAGCGAGTCCGTAATGTCGCGGTCGAGAGGAAGCGGATTTTCCGGAATGTTGGTGTCCAGCAGGTACAGGTTGATGCGCCCGACGGTCAACTTCCAGACCTGGATGAACACCTGACCGGTGGGCAACTTGACGGCGACTTTCAGATCCCGGTCGGCGGCGTCCTTGACGGGCGTCAGCGGCAGCGTGTAGAAGTCGTTGGTGGCGTAGCGCTCCTGCTGCCAGCCGTCGGGATTGAGAAATTGCCGGAAATAACCCTGCTGATAAAGCAGGCCCAACCCGACGAGTGGATAATCCTGATCGCTCGAGGACTTCAGATGATCGCCGGAGAGGATGCCGAGCCCGCCGGAATAAACCGGAAGGGACTCCGTCATCCCGTACTCGGCGGAAAAGTAGGCAATCAGCTTGCCGTCAGCCGGGGGTGGACCCTGGCGGACGCGCGAGTCGTGCAACTCGCAGGCCGTGCGGTACAGCAACAGGTAGCGGGGATCGGCGGCGTTCCTTTGCAGGGTAGCTTGCGAGACCTGGCCCAGCATGAGGACGGGGTTGTAACCGCAGTCCCGCCACAGGACCGGGTCCATCCGTCGAAAAACCGAGCGGATGACCGGCTCCCAGCTCCACATGAGGTTGTAAGCCAGTTCCGCCAGACGCGATAGCGCCGCAGGCAGCGTCGGCCGTACAAGCAATTCCCGAACGGGCTGTATAAAGAAGGGCATGGCCTAAATTGGATACCTACAAGATAACAGATCGGCTACAACGTCTTCGGGCATGAGGACGCCATGCAACCCGCGGGCCTTTTGGCCGGAGGCCGTGGCGCTCCAGGGAAATGGGTTCGTTTGGCGAAGGTCGTAAGTGGCTTCCGTTTGTTTGGGTTGGCGTGGAATTGGGTTCGTTTGGTGAGCCGGCGCTTCGGGGCGGTTCGGGGGCAAATGGGTTCGTTCGGTGAACGGCGCGGATGCGTCCCGTTTGTCTGGGTTGGCTCGCGAATTGGGTTCGTTTGGTCTTTTGCCTCCAAACCAAGGCCGGGCCGGGAAGACCGCCGGCAAAGACCAGCGACGGTACGTTTAGCATGTGCTTGTCCTTACGCTCTTAGAATGGCACAGGCGATTCCACGGTCCTAAATCCAAACGCGCCAAGCGGTGGGAAATGAAGGGGTTGTTTGTGGAAAGTCGCAGTGACCCGCGGGCGCGCGGGTTAGCGCTCGCTATCCAACGCCCGCATTTGGCGCTCGTCATAACGCGTGCCGGCGATCTGCGAAGCGGGGACCGCCCGTTCGACGCGGGACAGCTCTTCGGGAGACAGCCCGACTTCCAAGGCTGCCAGGGATTCCGCCAATTGAGAGCGCGTGCGGGCTCCGATTACCGGGACGATGTCCGGCCTTTTCGCCAGGACCCACGCGATGGCCAGTTGCGCGGCGGTGAGGTTCCGTTCCCTGGCAATGGACGCCAGAGCATCCACCAGAGGCCGGTTGCGGGCCAGATTTTCCGCGGTGAAGCGTGGAAAATGAGAGCGGACATCGCTGCGCCAGGCCGGCGACGATCCGGCTAACAGGCCGCGCGAAAGCACGCCGTACGCGGTAACGCCAATGCCGAGGTCCAAAAGGGCGGGAAATATGGCGGCCTCGGGACCGCGGCTGATCAGGGAATACTCAATCTGGAGGTCCACGATGGGGTGGACCGCATGAGCGCGGCGAATGGTTTCCGGCCCGACTTCGGACAGGCCGATGTAGCGGACGTACCCGGCTTTCACCATATCGGCGACGGCGCCGATGGTCTCCTCAATGGGGACCGCAGGGTCCAGGCGGGAGGGCCGGTAGATGTCGATGCAATCCACACCCAGGCGGGTGAGGCTGTGCGCGAGGAAGTTCTTTACGGCGGCGGGACGCGAGTCAAATCCGACCCAGGCGCCATCGGGACCGCGGAGCGCGCCGAACTTAACCGAGATCAAAGCTTGGTTGCGGCGGCCCTGGAGCGCACGGCCCACCAGGATCTCATTGTGTCCCATCCCGTAGAAATCGCCGGTATCGAACAGCGTGACGCCGGCGTCCAAGGCGGCGTGGATGGTAGCGACGCTCTCGTTGTCATCGGCGGGGCCATACATTCGGGACATTCCCATGCAGCCAAGGGCCAGCGGAAAAACGGCGGGGCCGGCCGCGCCGAGTTGGCGGGGACGAGTTGCAGGATCTACGGGCATGAAAACCATCTTATCGTTGCGCGGGGAAAACGGGCTGCGAAATGGGCGGGCTACTAGACGGGCAGGCGCTCAATGAGTTGACCGATTGCCACGACGAGCTTGTCCACGCGCTTATCGAGGGCGCGGTCGCGCTCGCGGCTGGTCTGGTCGATTTGGCGGAGGTGGGCGGCGGTCTCCTCGAACCGCTCTTCGGTCTTGGCCTGAGCTTCGAAGGTCTTGGTCTGAGCTTCGAGCAGCAGCGTTATGGCGTCATCGAGCTTTTCTTCCTTGGCGGCGAGGGCTTCGATGGCGTTGAAAGCCCGGCCCATGGCGTCTTCGAGGCGGTCGATTCTGACGTTGGGGTCTGGCATGAAGTCCTGGCTCTTTCATTGTACCGGAGGGGCTACAAATTGCGTCGCATCTTCCACGGATGCGGGCGAAAGCGCCTGCTCCACGAAGTCGTGAGGAAAATATGAAGAAACGACGCCGCGAAAATAGCCCTAACGGGCTTGTAACTCTTCATCTTGCATTCGCATCAAATAAAGGAACGAGGGGTGAGCCGATGAAGTGGATGCAGACCAAGATTTTCCGGTTTTGGGAAAACCGGAAGGCGCGGAACTGGGGACTGACAATTGGTTTCGTGCTGGTTGTGCCGGTAGGCGCGAGGTTTGCCGGGTTTGCGTGGACGTACGGGAACATCGCCGACAGGGTAGCGGTGATCGTTGCCGGGACTGCCATCGGCGTGATCAGCACGGTGGTTCTGTGCCGGATTTGGCAAGTGCCGCCCGTGCAGACGATGCCGGCCGACCATCGATCCGCGAAACTGCCCACGCGGCCCCCCGCGGGCCCCGAGTTCCTGGCTGCCAGTCAACTGGCCCATAGCAGGAGCGCGCGGAACAGCAATTTCGCCAGGGAAGCAGCCGCATTGGGCCCGGCAAGGCGCAGAAGGTTTTAAGAGAACGCGCATGATCCCGGGCGGCCGGCAGCCGGCAAGCTTCAGGCAACTGCTCTCTTACGTTCGCGGCTCGGCAAGCGCTACTCGGCTGATCGCTGTTTTACGTTCGCGGCGGCTTGGCCGCGCATTACTGTTGCGGCGCGCCGCCTCTGCCTCCACGGCCGGCGGCTGGGGCTTGGCGCGGGCGGCTGGCTTGGTCCAACAGAGTGGTGAACTGCTCTTTGGACATCTTCAGTTTTTCGGGATGCGCGTCGATCCATTTCCCAAACGCGGCCAGCTTGGCGGCATTCCAGCCTCCCTCGAATTCGGCGCCGTTCGCGCCGGAGCGATTCAGCTCAAAATTGTACTGGTCCTGCAGGTTGGTGAATTCGGCGCGGCTGATCACCTCTTCGGCCAGCGACGCGGGAATGAAGATCACTCCGTCCCGCTTGGCCAGCACCAGGTCGCCCGGCAACACGGTGGCGCGTCCGATGCGGACGGGAACGTTGATGCCGGTGAGCTGCATTTGAGCCCACGCGGAAGGATCGTAGCCACGATAGAATCCGTTCAGATTGGCGGTCTCGCGGTTCTCCTCGGCATCCCGAATGCCGGCGTCGAAGATGAAGCCGGAGTGAGTGTGCGCGGCGATGCCGCTGCCGAGATTGGAGCCGATCAGGGTGCCTTCAACGATCTTTCCATAGCCGTCACAGACCATAGTGTCGCCCATCTGTAGTTCATTGATGACCCAACTGTTGGTTCCGCTGACGCGCCCTTCCGAGCGGCCCTCGGCGGCGATGGCGGTTTGCATATCGGCCCGCTGAGGCATGAACTGGGCGGTGAGCGCGCGGCCCGCAAACGGCTTTTCGGGATGGAGAGCCTGCCATCCGGCTTCGAACTGGTTGGTATAACCGCGGCCGCGGAGATAGTCCCAGACATCCTCGATGGAAACGTCCAAGGCGCGCGCAAGGAGATTGTCCGGCACCTTGGGGCGGCCGTCCGCGAAGCGTTCGCCCTTCCAATCCGTGGTGTAAAACAGGATCTGGTCTTTGTTTGGTTTTACCTGAGCGAAGGCGGGTAACGCCATGCAGGCGATCAAGGCGGTTACGACGAATCGTTTCATGCCACTCTCCTTTGGGGGGACGAACTCGATTAGAACTCCGTTGACGGTGGCAGTCAAGGGAGGGGGGCGAGGGATGGCTCGCCCCCAACAAGAGACAGATCCCTAGACGGCGGCGGGAACGCCACGTTGTTCGATCGGCACGAAGTCCCGCACGATGGGGCCGGTGTAAATCTGGCGCGGCCGGGCGATCTTCTGCTCGGGGTCCGTGATCATTTCCTGCCACTGCGCCAGCCAGCCCGCGGTACGCGGAATGGCGAACAGCACCGTGAAGATTTCCGGGCTGAAGCCCATGGCCTGGTACATGATCCCGGAGTAGAAATCCACGTTGGGGTAGAGCTTGCGTTTGATGAAATACTCGTCCTCCAGGGCGATGCGCTCCAGCTCCAGCGCGATTTCAAGCTTGGGATTCTTGCCGGTGACCTCGAACACGGAGTCCGCGGCCCACTTGATGACATTCGCGCGGGGATCGTAGTTCTTATAGATGCGGTGCCCGAAACCCATCAGCTTGAACTGGCCGGCCTTGACCTTCTCGATATAGCCCGGAATGTTGCTCTTGGAGCCGATCACGTCGAGCATCTTGAGGACTTCCTCATTGGCGCCGCCATGCAGGGGGCCGGAGAGGGCGGCCGCGGCGGCGGCGATGGAGAGGAACGGATCGGCTTGCGAGCTGGCCACGGCGCGCATGGCGTTGGCGCTGCAATTCTGCTCGTGGTCGGCATGCAGGATGAATAAGATGTCCAAGGCCTTGGCGATGACGGGATTGGCCTGGTACTTCGGCTCCATCATCTTCCAGAGCATGTTCATGAAGTTTTCGGTGTAGCTGAGGTCGTTATCGGGGTACACGTACGGGAAGCCGTGCGTGTGCCGGTAGGTGTAGGCCGCGATGGTGGGCATCTTTCCGATCAAGCGCATGATCTGCAATTTGCGCGACTCCGGATCGAGCACTTGCTTGGCTTCGGGATATACCGTGGATAGGGCCGCCACAGTGCTGACCAGCATGCCCATGGGGTGGGCGTTCCAGCGGAAGCCCTCAAGAAACCTCTTGGTGGTTTCGTGAAGCATGGTGTGATGGGTAATCTGGTCGACCCACTCCGTCAGTTGGGGCTCGGTGGGAAGATCGCCGAACAGAATCAGATAGGCCACCTCCAGGAACGTACACTTTCCCGCCAGTTGTTCGATGGGGTAGCCGCGATAGCGCAGGATGCCCTTATCGCCATCGATGAAGGTGATGCCGCTGCGGCATGAGGCGGTATTCATGAACGCCGGATCGTAGGTCATGAGCCCGAAATCGTCGGGTCCGGTCTTGATCTTGCGCAAATCCATGGCCCGAATGGTCCCATCGCAGATGGGGATCTCATAGGTCGCCTGGTTGCGCTTGTCGATAATGCTTAAGGCTTCTTCTGACATCATGTTCTCCCTGAAACTATAAGTTGCAACACGCCGGCTGGCGTCATTTGCGAGCCAGTTGATCTCCCTTGGCTTGCGCCTGCCGCTCCAGATCGCCCACCTTCAGATGGGCGGCGGCCACTTTGATCCTATACCAAACCCGCGCGTCCGACTGTTCGCTTCCGAGCTGAATCATACGTTCGACGAAGGGGCGGGCGCTGGACGGGTCGACAGGATACTCGGCCGCGTACTCCATCAGTTGGTTCAATGTTCCGAGCGTCAACATCCTGGCGGTTACGATGGAGCGCACCTGACTCTCGACAGGTTGTTCGGGGCCGGCGGGGAACACGCCGACTGCCGCGCGCGCCACCAGCAGCAGTTCCTTCCCGCTCGATGCCTTTTGGGCCATCCGCAGGATCACGTTCTGCTGCGCCGTGGATTGAGGAGCAGCCGTGCTGGCAGTCATGTACATCTGTTTCATGGCTGAGCTGACCGCCTGATCCGCTTCGGGCACAGGCGCCGCGGCGTGGTTGGCGGCGGGGCCGCAGGAAGCCAGGCTCCAGGCCACCAACACGACAACCGGTGCACCGCGAAAATGCTTCCACATATTGGGAGCGTACCTCCATATCGAATAAATCAACAAGAGTTTTTTCACACTTTGACGTATTTTTCCACGATAATTTCGGTGTAAAAGGTCTACCTATCGTGTCCAATGGCCTAAAACAGGCGTAATTGTTGAAAAACTCAACATTATTGTGACCTATTCACGACTTGACGAAAAATACAACAGGGTATTAATATGTGTGGTATCTCACAGCAAGAAACCGATATGTCATACGGCTTCCAATCCGCAATCCGCGTTGCCCCGGTGTCCAGATGCGTAGCGTAACGGCGTTGGCGCTGGCCGGCGCAGGCCTGCTGGCGGCTGCCCTGGCGGCCCAGGAGAGCAAGCCGCTGCCAGGGTCGGCGGATTGCCTCAACTGCCACGAAACGGGGCGGCGGGTGGGGAAGCGGGAGCCGGGAGTGCCGCCGGCTTTCGACGCGGCCGCGTTGCGAGCCTCACCGCACGCCGAACTGGAATGCCGCAACTGCCACGCGGATCTGGAGAAGGTCACCGAGTTTCCACACCCCGAAAAGCTCAAACCGGTGGATTGCGGGTCTTGCCACTCCGACGAGCAAGCCCAATATGCCGCCAGCCTGCACGGGCAAGCCGCGTCGAAAGGGGACAGCCTGGCGCCGGCCTGCAAGACGTGCCATGGGACGCATACGGTGCTGCGGCCGTCGGCCAAGGGATCGCCCACTTCCACCTTCGAGATACCCAATCTGTGCGGCCAGTGCCATAGGGAAGGCACAACGGTATCCGAGACCCGCAGCATCCCGCAGACCAATATTCTGGGCAATTACACGGACAGCATGCACGGCGAGGCTCTCTACAAGCAGGGCCTCACGGTGACGGCGGTATGCACCAGTTGCCACACGGCCCACCTGGTGCTGCCGCACACGGACCCGCGGTCTTCCATCGCCAAGCAGAACATCGCGAAGACCTGCACCAAGTGCCACGGGCAGATCGAGACCATCCACCAGAAAGTGATCCGCGGCGAGCTGTGGGAAAAACAGCCGGGCCTGGTTCCACCCTGCGTGGATTGCCACGAGCCGCACAAGATCCGTCAGGTCTACTACCCGCAGGGGATGGCGGACCGGGACTGCCTGCTGTGCCACGCCAATCCCGAAATCAAGACGGTGCGCGGCGGCAAGACTGTCTCGCTCTTCGTAAAGCAGGAGGAGTTGGGGCAATCGCGGCACGCCAAGGTGGCCTGCATCCAGTGCCATACGGGCGGCACGCCTTCCAAGGAACGGGCGTGCGAAACCATCGCTCCCAAGGTGGATTGCTCCATCTGCCACGCCGACCAGGTGAACGACTACCGCCAGAGCACGCACGGGCAATTGGCCGCCAAGGGCAATCCGGACGCTCCCGGGTGCAGCGATTGCCACGGAAGCCACGGCATCCAAGGCAAGACCGAAGTGAGCTCGCCGACATTCTCGCGCAACGTGCCCAACCTCTGCGCCAAGTGCCATCGCACGGGAGAGAAAGCGGCGATGGCGTACACCGGGAAGCAGAACTACATTGTGGAGCGGTATGAAGAGAGCATCCACGGGAAGGGCTTGCTGGAAGCCGGGCTGACCGTGACGGCCAATTGCGCGCAGTGCCACACGGCGCACATGGAGCTGCCGGCGGGCGACCCGCGCTCCAGCGTGAACCGCAACAACGTGGCCGTCACTTGCGGCAAGTGCCACCGCGGCATTTACGAAGCCTTCGTGAACAGCGTTCACTCTCCCACGGCCTTCCCCACGTCGAAGCCGCTGCCAGTGTGCAATGACTGCCACTCGGCGCACAGCATTGAGCGCACGGATCAGTCGGATTTCCGCCTGGGCATCATGAACCAGTGCGGCAAGTGTCACGAAGCCATCACGGAAAGCTACTTCGAGACATACCACGGCAAAGTGTCCAAGCTGGGTTATCTGAAGACGGCCAAGTGTTATGACTGTCACGGGGCGCACGACATCTTACCCGTCACGGACCCGCGCTCGCGCCTGAGCCGCGCGAACATCGTCAAGACGTGCGCGCAGTGCCACACCGGCGCGCAACGGCAATTCGCGGGCTATCTGACGCACGCCACGCACCACGACCCGGTGCGGTATCCGATCCTGTTTTACACCTTCTGGGGCATGACTACGCTGCTGGTGGGCACCTTCATCGTGGGCGGCGCGCACACGGCGCTGTGGCTGCCGAGGTCGCTGCAATACAGGCGCGCGCTGATTGCGGCCCACGCGCTCGAAGGTTCCACATACGTGCGGCGGTTTCGTACCTTCGACCGCAACATGCACCTGGTGGTGATTACCAGTTTCCTGGGTCTGGCGACCACCGGCATGATCCTGAAATTCTCCTATGCCGGCTGGGCGAGCGTGGGAGCGCGCCTGCTGGGCGGTTTCGAAGCGGCGGGATGGATTCACCGCGTGTGCGCGACGCTTACGTTCGGGTATTTCGGGGCGCATTTATGGGACGTGCGGCGCCGGCGCAAAGAGAGCGGGAAAACGTGGTGGCAGTACATCACCGGACCGGAGAGCATGTTGCTCAACAAGCGCGACTGGCGCGAGTTCGTCGGTTCCATCAAATGGTTTGTGGGCAAGGGCCCGCGGCCGGAGTACGGGCGCTGGACGTATTGGGAAAAGTTCGACTACTTCGCCGTGTTTTGGGGCGTCGCGGTGATTGGCGGAACCGGCATGATGCTGTGGTGGCCGACCATGTTCACGCGCGTCCTGCCGGGTTGGGCCATCAACGTGGCCACCACCATCCACAGCGACGAAGCGCTGCTGGCGGTGGGCTTCATTTTCACGGTGCACTTCTTCAACACGCACTTCCGGCCGGAGAAGTTCCCTATCGACACCGTGATTTTCACGGGAGGAATCCCGCTTGAGGAATTCAAGAAGGACCGGCCGAGGGAATACCAGGAGATGGTGGAGCGCGGGGAGTTGGAGCAGAACCTGATGCCCGCGCCGGTCCCGCTGGCGGCCAAGCTCTGGCGGCGGCTAGGGTTCACGGCGCTGGGAATCGGGATCGGGATCATCGGACTGATTGTGTACGCGATGGTGTTCGCGTACCGGTAGGGGGGCGCCGAATTGAAGTCACTCCCGTGACCTACCTGATCACCTTCGCCTGCTACGGACGCCACCTGCACGGTTGTGAATCGGGATCCGTTGACGACGAGCACAACACGCCAGGGACCCCGGTCATCGAGACGGATCACGCACGCGCAGGAGCCGAGCGGGACCGTATGGATCAAGCTCCCTACGATCTGGATGAGATTCGCCGTGACGCCGTGTTGAAAGCGATTCAGGAGGTGTGCGCGCGTCGCAGTTGGAGTTTGCTGGCGGCCCATGTGCGCAGCAATCACGTGCACACGGTGGTGGAGGCGCAGGCTGAGCCAGAACGGGTCATGCACGATTTCAAGACCCATGCGAGCCGGCGCCTGAATGGCATGAGGATTGAGGAACCGAACCGGAAGCGATGGGCGCGTCACGGGAGCACCCGATGGCTATGGAAGCCGCAGCACGTTTCGGCGGCCATCCGGTACGTGGTTGAGGAACAAGGGGACGCGATGTCCGTGTTCGAGCTTTGAACGCGCGCGTGAAACCGCTCTCTTACGTTCGCGGCTCGGATTGACATTTGGGCGCGTCCCCAACCGAGCCGCGAACGTCAGAGAGCGGTTCCCATCGCCCGTTCGTCGCCCACCGCCGCTTCAGAAGACCAGCTTCAATCCGAATTGAATTTGCCGTGGCGCCGTGGCGAGCGTCGTGATTAACCCGGCGGACGCATTGATGGTTCCGCCGGAGAATACCGTCGCGTTGGGCGTTCCCAGGTTGGCGTGATTGAGAACGTTGAAGACCTCGGCGCGAAACTGGAGGGTGGCCTTGTCCGACACCGGCGTGTTCTTGAACAACGACAGGTCCAAATCGGCCAGGCCAGGCCCGTTGAACACGCCTCTGCCCAGGTTTCCATAAGTGCCGGCCGCGGGCAGAATGAAGGCATTCGGATTGAACCACTGGCCGGGTTGCCCCAGCACCACCGGTCCCGTAAACGAAGGGTTCAGAGAAGGCCGGTCGGGATTCCGCGTATCTCCATCGCCCGAGCGGTTCGCGCCGATTACGGGCGTGAAGGGAAAGCCGCTCAGCAGCGTCGCGATTGCGTTGAGCTGCCAGCCCTCGCGCAGCTTGCCGCGGCCAAGTGGCAGTTCATAGCGGCTGGAGACGCTGGCCTGTGACGCCACATTGAAGGCCGAGGGTCCCCAGTCGCGGTGCAGATCGTTGCGGTCCAGGATCATCTGCGCCTGGTTCTGCGCCTGCGCGCCGGTGAGACCCGAATTCATATCCAGGTTCTTCGACCAGGTGTAGTTCGCGCGAATTTCGAAGCCGCGGCTCAGGCGATGCGTCAGCTCGGTTTGCAATGCGTTGTAACTGCTATTGCCCTCGGCGTACCAGAAGAAGCCGGCGCCGAGGTAAGGATTGGGGCGCGTTCCCACCGGGATATACTGCGCGCCCTGGGCCACGTGGCTTTGGTTCGCGGCAGTGGCCGGACTCCCGCCGGCCGAGACGCCGCCCGCCTGGCATCCGTCCGGGCCGGTGCAAATCTGCGCCGGAATGGTGTTCGGATCGACGCTCAGCAGGCCGTGGTAGCCGAACGATCCGACGTACGACGCGCGAAAAGCGGTGGACGCATTGAGTTGCCGTTCGAGCGAGAGGTTCCACTCCTGCACCGTGGGAGTCTTGGCATTGGCTTGCACCCCTTGCGGCGCATAGGTGGTGCACGGCGCCAGAACCCCCGGGCCGCACGACGGCGGAACGGCCGCGCCGGGAATGAGCGGCGCAATGGAAGACAACGGCCCGGACGATGTAATCGATCCGTTATAAGGAGGCAGCGAATTGAGCAGGAAACTGAGATCGTCAATCAGCGAATAGTAAGTTCCGAATCCCGCGCGAACGGCCGTCTTTCCGTTTCCCGACAGGTCCCATGCCAGGCCGACCCTGGCGCCGGGCAGCCTGGTGGCGCGATTCGCCGTGAAGGCCGAAGCGCCTACGCGGGGCGCGGTTTCGAGCACGCCATTGGCGCCGGCGATGTAATTCGCGGCCCTTCCGAATGCCTCGTTCCACCCCGTGGTGAACTCGTCCCGGATGCCCACCCGTATGCTGAGGTTGCGGCGCACCTTGATGGCATCTTCGACATACCACGCGCCGAAGAGGCTTCTCCATCCCAATTCATTGGCGTTGGGAACCGCCTGAAAGCTGCTGACGGTTCCCTGGAGGAACGTGGTCAAGCTGGTGAAGGTAGCTTGTCCAAGCTGGCGCGAAGCCGAGTCTTCATTATCCTGGAGCCGCTCGAACCACACGCCGGCGCTGATTTGGTGCGATCCCTTGACCTTTTGCACATCGTCCGCATAGGTGAATAAGTTCCGCCGGTTCCAGACGCCCGCGGCATTATTGGGACCGGCCGATGTGATGCCGGACAGGCCCGTGGTGGTCACGCCGCCGTTGATCACAATCCCGCCCGGCCCCGCGCCCTGGACAAAGTCGAGGCTGGCTTGGAATTGCTCCAGTGGAGACGAATCCAGGTTGAACCCCGCGCGCGAAAAGCCGGCGCGCAGCGTGTTGAGCGTGTCGGGCGAAAAGATATGCGTCTCCTGCAAGCTGGCCACCTGCATACGGAGCGCGGTGTAGGACGCGAATAAAGGGTCGGCCAGCGGGACCAGACTGTCGCCATCGTCTATGGTATAGACCGCCGAGAGTGAGTCGCGCGTCCGGATCTCGTAGTCCAGCCGCGTGGCGCCGAAGTCCTCGCGAATATGCTGCTCGGGATTGTTGTACGAAAACTGGGCGCCGCTGGGGAGGCCATTCACCAGTAACTCGGGACCGTTGGGCTGCGGCCAGAGAGAGAAGTAGGACAGCATCGCCCGATCCAAATTGGCAACGGGCAAGTAAGCGCCGGAAGCATTCGGGAACTCTCCCAGCCGCACCTGCGCGTCGGGAACCACGCTGACGCTGCTCAATGTTTCCGCCTGCCGGAAGCCCTCGTAATCGCCGAAGAGGAAGATGCGGTTCTTCTTGATAGGGCCTCCCAGCGCGCCTCCGAACTGGTTTTGGCGGAAGGGGGGAGTGAAGGGCGTCTGGGCGAAAACGCTGCGCGCGTCGAGGGCGCTGTTGCGGAGAAACTCAAGTAGCGTTCCGTGCAGCGCGTTGGTACCGGACTGAGTCGCCACGGTGACTTGCGCTCCGGATCTCTTCCCATATTCGGCGCCGTAGGTGTCCGTCTGGACGTTGAACTCGCGGACTGCGTCGATGCCCAGGAGATACCCGCTCACTCCACCGGGAGTGATGGCGAGCTGGCTCGCCCCGGTGTATTCAATGCCGTTCAGCAGCACTAAGTTGTCCGCCGGCCGGCGCCCGGCCACGGAGAACGTATTGCCATTGCTGGTGCTCGTGGCGGCGCTTTTCAAACCGTAGTTAATGACTCCGGGGTTGAGTGCCATCAGGTTATCGAAGCTGCGGCCGTTGAGTGGCAAGTCCTTCACCTCGCGCTCCCCCACGAATCCGGAAACCGAGGAGGTCGTGGTATTGACTACGGAAGTCTCCTCCGTGACCGTGACTTGCTGAGCGAGATCGCCGATGGCAAGTCGCAAGTTCACGACCGCGTCTTGCCCAACCGCCAGATTGACGCCGTTTCGGACGTCCGTCTTGAAGCCCGGCTTTTCGGCCCTGACCCGATAGGGACCGACGGGCAGACTCAGGATTCTGAAATCGCCCGCGGCGTCGGTGGCGACGGCTCGCGTGGCGCCGGTTTCCAGATTCTCCACCGTGACGGCTACGCCGCGAATGCCGGCGCCGGATGGATCCTCGATTCTCCCGGAAATCGCGGCGGTCGCCTGGCCGAATGCGGATGTGGGAATCGACAACACGGCCACGAGCAAGACTGTGAAGCGCCGGTTCACTTCAGATCAGTATAAATCGGGCGGCTTGCGGCGGCACTTCGAACCGAGCCGCGAACTTGAGAGAGCGGTTGCCGGCGCGATCGTAGTCGTTCAACTTTGGACGCACCTATGCGCTTGGGACGGCAGTTCAAAGCGCCACCGGCGCTCGCTGGCGGGCACGCTCTCGGCAGATGCCGCGCTCACACCGCCTGATGAATTCCACCATGTGCAACGTTTCGGGCGTTGCGCCGGCGCCTTCGATTTTCGCCAGCGCGTCCCGAAGAGACAAGCCTGAGCGGTACAGCGTCAGGTAGGCCTGCTTGATTGCCGCGATTTGGGGCGCATGGTATCCGGCCCGCCTCAGGCCCACCAGGTTCAAACCCGTGGCGTCGCCGCGATAGCCGGCGCAGACGATGAATGGGGGAACGTCGCTAGAGACGCCCGTGTTCCCCGCAATCATGGCAAGCCGCCCGATCTTGGTGAACTGGTGGATGGCCACGCCGCCCGAGATGAACGCCTGGTCCTCCACCTCCACGTATCCGGCCAGCAGCGAGCAGCTCGCGATCACGTTGTTATCGCCGATCTTGCAGTTGTGGGCGATGTGGCCGGAAGTCATGATGTAGTTGCCGTCGCCGATCTCGGTGGCCGATTCGGGAGCGGTGCCGCGCGAGATAGTGTAATGCTCGCGGATCTTATTCCCCGCCCCGATGCGCAGGTAGCTGCGCTGCCCGGTGAAATGCTTATCGAGCGGGTCCGTACCTAGAACAGTGCCCGCCGAGATCTCATTGCGCTCTCCCAGGGTGGTCCACCGCTTGACGAACACGTAAGGCTCAAGCACGCACCCGGCGCCGATCGCGACGTCGCTTTCCACCACCGCGAACTCTCCAATGCGAACGCCCGGTCCGATGCACGCTTCAGGATGGACGCGCGCCGTGGGCGCCAGCCAGGCGGATGGGTCGACAGGCATGGGGAGCTATAAGCTCGTGCCTCTTCGCCAGTGATCCTCGAACAGTCCGGTCATGGCTTCGCCCATCCCTTCGTGGCGGAAGACCACGGCGGTCCAGGTGGGCCGCGTGATCACCGGATCGAGGAGCGCGATCATTCCATCCCGGCCATCGAACACGGCCAGCTTCATGGGGAGCGAATCCGCCATGCGCACCTCCACGCCGCACGCCATGTACTCGCCAAGCCGCTGGCGGTGCGCCTCATCGAGCGAGCCGGCTTCGAGCAGCAAGCGGCAGACGGCCCCGGATAGCCGCGCCTGTTTGACCAGTTGCTCGTCGAGCGGATCCACCGCGTAGGGCGGGCGGGAAAACTCCACGTATTCCCGTTTCACCTCCGAGAGCATGCGGCGGTATTCGGCGCCGGTCTGCGCCGGTTCGGTGACAATGCGCAGGAAGTCGAGCGTGCCGCGGCCGCCCTGGCCCTCCGAGTAGAGCGATTTCAGGTCGTCGATCAGAGCCGCGCCAACGTGCCCGCTGTCGGCCAGGTCCTGTTCCAGCAACTGGCGCTTGGCCGAAAGATACGCCGGGATCGCCAGATTCGGCTCCACAGCCGAAAATAGCTTGGTTTTCTCCTGGACCACCTGAGCGAATCCCCTCTCCACCAGGCTGTCCAGGACCTCATAGATTTTTTGTCTGGGGACATGGGAGCGCGCCGCCAGCTCCAGGGCTTTGAACCGCGGATGTCCGAGCAACACCAGATACGAACGCGCTTCGTAGGCGTTGAGCCCGAGCTGCTGCAGACGCCGCCAGAAGCGCTGAAAACCGGCCTCGGCCAATTCTTCGGTCATAATCATACACCTTACCAAAAGCTGTCCGAAGCGTGGGCGGCTTTGATGGGGAGATTTTTGTACGTTACGATCAGAGTATCGGCACGGACTGGAAGGACAATCTGCGCGTGGTCCTGGTGGAGACGCGGAACCCGCTCAACATCGGGGCCGCGGGGCGGGCCATGGCGAACTTCGGGTTTGTGCGGCTGCGCGTGGTGAAGCCCTACGACGTGGCATACCGGGAGGCGCGTTCGGCCGTGGGGGCGGCGCCGCTGCTCGAAGCGTCGGAAGAATGCGCGAGCGTGGCGGAGGCGGTGACGGATTGCAGGTTGGTGGTGGGCACCACGTCCGTGGGGCATCGCGAATTGCGGCATCCGATTCGCCGGCTGGAATATGGGGCGCGGCTCATAAGGCGCGGGTTGGCGCAGGCGCCGGTCGCCCTGTTGTTCGGCTCTGAGAAATTCGGCCTCACGAACGACGATTTGAGCCACTGCCACTGGCTGATGCGCATTCCCACGGCAGGTACGGACCTTTCGATGAACCTGGGGCAGGCGGTGGCGCTGTGCCTTTACGAACTGGCGCGGGACCCGAAGGCGGTGGAGGCGGCGCCGGAGAAGATCAGGGCGGCCACGGGCGCGCAGAACGAGCAGGTGACGGCGCTGCTGCTGGAGGCGCTGCGGCGCAGCGGGTACTTGAACCCGGTGACGGCGGTTTCGGCCGAGGAGAAGGCGCGAAGGCTGGTGCGGCGGCTGAATATAAGCGCGCGGGACGCGCCGGTGCTGCTGGGGATGCTGCGGCAGATGTTGTGGAAGATGGGAGAGTGAGAGGATAAAGACAGGAGGGGCTTATGCGAGGACTCATTCTGGTCTTCGTGCTGCTTCTTGCGGGCTGGTCGCAGGGGACGAAGCAGAGCGAAACGCTGACGGTGAGCGGGCACGACGGAGACATTCCCATAGTCATAGTGAGCGGCAAGGCGTATGTGGGGGTGCAGGATCTGGCGCGCATCACGGGAGGGTCGCTCAGCGTCGAGGCGAACGGGATGACACTGACGCTGGCGCCCGCGGAGAAGAAAGGGTACTCGACGGATTTTCTGAAGGCGGCGATCGAGGAGATGGCGGCGATCCGGGAATGGCGCGTGGCGGTGATGCAGGCGGTGGAACACAGCTATCCGTTTACGGGAGAGTGGTTCGAAGGCTATCGCAGGACGGCAGTGAGCAAGCTCGCCCTGGTTTCGGCGGCGGCGGGAACGGACGCGGACAAGAGCTGTGCGCCGTTGGTAAGCGGCGAGCTTGGCAAGATGCAACAGTTCAACGATCAGTACGTGGCGACGCGCACGACGCTGAGTTACGTTTCTCCGGACACGGTGGATAACGATCCGCTGGGGCAGCAGATACTGAACTGCGCGCGCGGGTTGGAATCGTTGTCGGCGGAGGGCGAGTTTGAGGATATTGCGGCTTGCCACTGAGGGCCGAACGACGGGGACAGACGGATCTGTCCACGCGGCGCAAAAGCAGCGCCTTGGGACAGATTCGTCTGTCCCCGCGGGCTAGCGGCGGCGGGTGGTGGGGGGTTGGACGGCGAAGGTTAGAGTCACATCCACGGTGTGAGTCTTTTCGTCGATTTTGGTTGCGGGGGTGGTCTGGCCGAGGTTGTCGAACATGCCTTCGCTGTGGACGCGATCAAGGAATTGCTTGGGGTAATCGGGATCGAAGGGGCTATCTCTCTTGAGGCCCCAGATGCGGCGCATCGCGGCTTCGCCGGTAAGATCGAGTCCGACGATGTCCAGTTTGCCCATGACGTAGAGCGGGCCGGCATCGATGCGCGCGGCCACGTCGACGGTTTTTTCGGCTTCGTGGACGTCGCGGTCCACCGTAACCGTGACGTTCAGGTACCCGGCGCGGCGGCGCGACGCGCGGATTCGTTCCAGTTCCTCATTCACGCGGCTGAAATTGGCCATGTCGCCGGTGCGGATGGCGGCGCCGGGGATCGCGACCTTTCCGAATTTGTAGGATTCGCCTTCGCTCACGGTGACGAAGACGTGGAGGCCGAGGACATCGGTGACGGGCTCGGCGCGGATTTTCGAAAACGTCACATTCATGTAGCCGCGGGCTTCGTAAATGGGGCGGAGGGCGGCGTCGAGGACCATGCGAAAATTTCCCTCGGTGTAGGGGGCGCCAATGGCGGAGCCGGTAACGGCGTCACGCAAGGCGCCTTCGGAGAGCACGTGGCTGCCCTCGAAGCTCACGGCGGCCACCGCGGGCAGGTTTTTCGTGGGGCGGAACACGATGGCCAACCGGTCCGGCCACGGCTCGACGCTGCCCATGATTTTGCTGTCGAGGTTGCGGGCCGCCAGATCGTCTTGAATCCACTTTGTCCAGCGTGCGATCACTTCGGGGACATCGGCCAGAGCGGCGGCTGAAAACAGCGGATCGCGGGCGTGGAGCGAGGCTTCGAGGTCCGCGTCTGGGATGCCCAGATCGTAGAAGCGCACGGGCAGGACATCGTTTTCGGTCACCTGGAAACTGGCGTCCGAGCCGCTGCCATCGTGGCGGACGTCGAATTTGTAACCTACGGTGGCGAAGGCGCCGGTGGCCAGCAGGCGGTCGTGCGCGGCGTCGAATTCGTCCTTACCGGCGAGGTCGCCGGGCTTCAGTCCGGCGATGGAGAGGATTGCAGGGCCGGCGTAGAGGCGGTTGCCTTCGACGGCGAGAGTGAGAATGCGCCACTTGGCGGGCTGGGCGATTGGCTGAGGCTTCGTCTGAGCGAAGACCGGCGCGGGGGCCAGCATCAGTAGCAGCAGAAGCCAGCGCATATGTATTTATGGTAGACGGTTGGTTCGGGGGCGGGGGAAGACGGGGACAGACGGATCTGTCCACGCGGCGCAAGACCGGCGCCTTGGGACAGATTCGTCTGTCCCCGCGGCGCAAGACCGGCGCCTTGGGGCAGATTCGTCTGTCCCCGCGGCGGCGCATGTCTCCGAGGCGGGGGTGACACGGGTAGAATGGAAAAAGTGCCTTACGATCTGATTGTTATCGGGAGCGGGCCGGGCGGATATTCAGCGGCGATACGCGCCGGCCAGTATGGATTGAAGACCGCGATTATCGAAAAGCAGCCCCGGCTCGGCGGGACTTGCCTGCTGGTGGGGTGCATTCCCACTAAGGCTTGGCTGCAGACGGCGGAAGTGTGGCAGCGCTTTGTCCACTCGGACGCGGAGGGGATTCAGTGCGAGAACCCGCGCCTGGATTTCCCGAAGGTGAAGGAGCGCAAGGACGGCATTGTGAGCAAGCACTCCAAGGGCGTGGAGATGCTGCTGAAACGGGCCAAGGTGGAGCGCATCGCGGGCTACGCCACACTGCTGGGCGGCGGCAAGGTATCGGTGAAGTCGGACGCCGGCGAGCAGACGGTGGAAGCGCGGAACATTATTGTGGCAACGGGTTCGGAGGCGCGGATGCTGCCAGGCTTGCAGCCCGATCCGGAGTTTATCGTCACCAATATTGAAATTCTGGACCTCACGGCCGTGCCCAAGAGCCTGGCGGTGATTGGCGCGGGCGCAGTGGGCGTGGAGTTCGCTTCCATGTTCCGGCGGTTCGGAACGGAAGTGACGGTGATTGAGATGCTGCCGCGCATGGTGCCGGTGGAAGACGAGGATGTTTCGAAGGAACTGGAGCGCAGTTTCCGCAAGCAGAAGATCCGCGTGGAAACTGGCGCGCGCGCGGAGAACATCGAGCGGACCGGCAGCGGCGTGAAGCTGACGCTGGTGACGCGGGATGGGAGGCAGGAAGCGCTCGAATCCGAGAAACTGCTGGTGGCGGTGGGGCGCAAGCCGAATACGGAGAACATCGGGCTGGAGAATACCGGCGTGATGTTGGACCGCGGGTTCATCAAGGTGGACAAGAACCAGCAGACGGCGGAGCCTGGAATTTACGCCATTGGGGACGTGGTGGCGGGCACGCCGCAACTGGCGCACGTGGCCACGCGGGAGGGCATGATCGCGGTGGCGCACATAGCGGGCAAACCGGCGGTTCCCATCGACAAGAACCGCATTCCGGGGTGCACGTACACGGAGCCGGGGATCGGCAGCGTGGGGCTGACGGAAGCGCAGGCGCGGGCGCAGGGGCGTAAGGTCCGGGTGGGGCGATTCCCTTTCCTGGGCAACAGCCGCGCGACGATTCTGGGTCATCACGACGGCTTCGTAAAGGTGGTATCGGACGAAACTTACGGCGAGATCCTGGGCGTTCACATTATCGGGCCGGAAGCTTACGAACTGATCGCCGAAGCAGTGGCGGCGATGGAGGCCGAGGCGACGGTGGAGGTGATGATGCAGACCATCCACGCGCATCCCACGCTGTACGAAGCGGTGGGCGAGGCCTTCAACGCAGTCTACGGGCTTTCCATCAATGCGTAGATGCCAGGTGCGGGAACTCGGGCGCATGGATTACGGGGAAGCGCTCGAACTGCAGCGGGAACTGGCGGCGTCGCGGCAACAGGGCGGCGTCGCGGACCAGCTTCTGCTGGTGGAGCATCCGCACACGATCACGATGGGGCGCAACGGGCGCATGGAGAACCTGCTGGCGAGCGACGCGGCGCTTGAGAGCGCGGGCATTTCGTTTTATCCGATCAATCGCGGCGGGGACGTGACGTACCATGGGCCGGGGCAACTGGTGGGGTACCCGATTCTGGATTTACGGGAGTGGAAACGGGACGTGGGCGCGTACGTGCGCGGGATCGAGCAGACGATCATCGACACGCTGGCGGATTACGGCATTTCGGCGGGACGGATTGCCGGGCTGACGGGCGTATGGGTGAACGAGCGCAAAATTGCCGCGATTGGCGTGCATATTGGACGGTGGGTGACTTCGCATGGGTTCGCGCTGAACGTGAGCACCGATTTGAGCTATTTCCGGTACATTGTGCCGTGCGGCTTGACCAAGCCGGTGACGTCGATGGCGCAATTGGGCGTGCAGGCCGGCGTGGTGGAGACGGGGCGCGCGCTGGCGGCGCATTTCGGGCGCGTCTTTGGCTGCGAGATGGATTGCGAGATGGCGAGCGAGACTCCGATTCCAGCGGCTTCAGAAAGGGAGAATTGACATGACCGACGTAGTGATGCCCCAGATGGGCGAGAGCATTGTGGAAGGGACCCTGACCAAGTGGCTGAAGAAGCCCGGCGAGCGGGTGGAGCGCGACGAGCCGCTATTCGAGATCTCTACGGATAAGGTGGATACGGAAATTCCTTCGCCGGCCGCCGGCACTCTGACGGAAGTGCTGGTGGAAGAGGGCGTCACGGTTGGGATCAAGACCGTGGTGGCGAGGATTCAAGAGGGGGATGGGGCGGGGGCCGCGGCTGCACCGGCGCCGACCGCGGCGGCTGCGGTCGATGTGCCTTCGGCGCCTGCGGCGGCGCCTGCCGCGCCTTCGGCGCAGGTGGCGGCTCCGCCTCCTCCGGCTCCGGCGGAGGAGGATGCATTGCCGGCGCCCGAGCCTGCCGGTCCGCTTTCGCCGCTGGTGCGAAGGATGGCGCGGGAGAACAAAATCGACTTGAGCCGGGTGCAGGGAACCGGCGCCGGCGGGCGGATTACCAAGCAGGATTTGGAGGGGTACTTGGCGAAGGCGGCGCCTGCGGCGGCCGCGGCGTCTGTGCCTGTTCCGGCAAGGCAGGCGGAAGCGCCTGCCCCACCTTCACCTCAACCTCCGCGAGCGCTAGCGGGGGCGCGGATCGAGCCGATGGGGACAATGCGGGCGAAGATCGCCGAGCACATGCTGGCTTCCAAGCGGACGTCGGCGCACGTGACCACGGTTCATCGCGTGGATATGACCAAGGTCGCCCGGATGCGCGAGCGGCACAAGGCCGATTTCCAGGCGCGCCACGGATTCTCGCTGACCTATCTGCCGTTCATTGTGCGGGCGGCGGTGGCGGCGCTGCGCGAGTTCCCGCTGCTGAACGCGTCGCTCGACGGGAACAGCATCGTTTACCACAACGAGATCAATATCGGCATCGCGGTGGCGCTTGAAAACGGGCTGATCGTGCCGGTGATCCGCGCGGCCGATGAGAAGAACGTGCTGGGTCTGCAGCGCTCCATCGTGGATCTGGCGACGCGCGCGCGGTCGCGCCAGCTTAAGCCGGACGAGGTGCAGGGCGGCACGTTCTCGATCACCAATTTCGGCAGCTTCGGCAGCCTGATGGGAACGCCGATCATCAACCAGCCACAGGTGGCCATCCTGGGCGTAGGCACGGTGGACAAGACGCCGGTGGTGCTGGACGACGCCATTGCGATTCGGTCCATTTGCCACGTGTCACTGAGCTTCGACCACCGCCTGATCGACGGCGCGATGGCGGATCAGTTCATGGGCAAATTGAAGCAAGCGCTGGAAGTGTGGTCGGAGGAAGTGCTGTAGGGGCGCTACTAACGAATTTCAATTATCCTTCGAGAGTCTTGTCCGCGCGGGGAAAAGGACCGACAATCGCTTCAAACGCCAGTTTGCTTACCGGCGCAAATCGAGCGTACTGCCAAACGCGTGGAGGCCCCGGCATGATGGATAGCGTGCTGAACCTGCTGTTTTGTTGCCGGCACCGGCGAATTACGCGGCCGATGACGCCTGTTCACAGGCCAGGGACGCCGGCTGGCGAGACCTACGTGGCTTGTCTGGAGTGCGGCAAGCAGTTCCCGTACGATGTGATGAACATGCGCATCGGGACGCCTGCAACCGCTTCCGTAGGCACGGTCGCGCCAGCAACGGCCAACTCTGAAGATCTCCCGCGCCATTGTGCTACAACTTTGTAGATACAAATGGTTTTCGCCTTGGGACGAAGCGAAGGACCTGATCAACCGGCGAAAACACGGTGTTGCGTTTGAGACTGCCGCACGGGTGTTTGAAGATCCATTTGCGGTTTCATACGTGCACCGCGTTGTGAACCAAGAACAGCGCTGGCATACGATCGGCTTGGCCGGCGGCGCCGCGGTTCTACTAGTGGCCTGTCTCTGAGAAACTATTAGCATGGTGGCGGCATCTAATGTGA
>CAYWHA010000055.1:0-36379 GCA_964457555.1 uncultured Solibacteraceae bacterium | reverse complement strand
ATGCTCTGAAACCCTATTGTAAGCCCTCAAATCAGGGTTGTGGTCTTGAAGTGGGCTTCTCGGAAAAGTGCCCAGCCTGTGCTCCGATCAGAATGGGCAGTCGTCGACGTGTGGGGCTGGATGGACAACAGGCGGCGCCGGTGGTGCATACGGTTTCCAGCCTTTCGCCTTGTACAGAATCTGATGCGGCGCGGGCCACACGATCTCGCCTTCACGCCTCAGATCCACAAGAGAGACTACGCGGCTTCTCCCTTTCAAGTGCGTAAAAACCTCCCGATACCAGCAGACGTATCGGTCCAGGATCCCTCGGAAACGATGGCCTTTCGCCTCCAGTTCCTGCGCGCGGCGCTCGTTCTTCGCGCGCGCCCGCTCAGGGTCGGCTTCTTTGGGGACGATTTCGACGGCGATGTCCACGTCGCTTGGACGGTGCACTTCCGCTTTCACCATACTGCCAAACAGAACCACGGCAACTACTTTGCCGAGGAAGTGGGGGTCCCCGTTAACGCGTTCAACGCGGGCCATAAACTCCCGAAGGGCCCGGTCCCCGGTAGCTCGCGTCACACGAGCAGCGGCAGTGGCCGACGACGTCGTCTGGCCAACGCTGGTTATGGACCAACGCCCCGGTCCCGCACGCTCGATCAGCCCAGCGGAGACCAGGGCCCTGACGAATGCCCGGCTCTCTTTGGGAGAAAGCCTTGCGACCGATTCCAACCGGGCGAGGTTCCAATCCACGTGAACCCGGAGCCGCCGCAGCGTATCTCGCACGAGTACCGCTGGATATCCCGCGATTGCTCTCTTCGGGTCAATCCGCATCTCATCCACCAGGATATCCGGAAGTCATCTGGGCGGACATTGGCCCCTCCTGGACGCGCGACCACGTCGGACGGCGTGGCTGCCTGAAACAGTCTCAGTGATTTCGGGCTATGCTGCTTATCAGCAATGACGAACCAGGGTTTGGCGGCATGGGTGCTCTCCCCAAGTCGATCCTATATGGACAGCGGTCATGTTCGAGCGTCTCCCCCGCTGGCGCGGGGACGCGCGCCGCGACGAAGGACTCGATGATGTTGCGTCGAAATTTAGTATCGGCGTTGCTGGGGGGTTACGTTGGAGCGCGCGCCGCCACGCAGGACAGGCTCTCGCTATTCATGGCCGGCACGAGCGGCAGAGCGCTACTGCTGGACGTCCGCTCCCGGAGCTTGGTGGCGTCTCACGGAATTGTAGGCAGGTTGGCGGCGCCGCCGGGTTCCACGATAAAGCCGTTTGCGCTGGCGGCGCTGCTGGAGGCGGGCAAGATGAGCTCGGAGGAGCGATTCCTGTGTCCGGGCGTTCTGCGGATTGCCGGGCGATCGTTCAACTGCTCGCATCCGCGCACGAATGCGCCCCTTCGCGTGCGCGAAGCCCTAGCGTATTCGTGCAACTGTTTCACGGCGCATTTCGCGGAGCGCTTCGAACCAGGGGAACTGGCACGCTATTTGATGCGCGCCGGGCTGGGGTCGCGCACGGGCCTCGCCGGCGGCGAGGAGGCTTCCGGCCAGATACGGCCCGCCGGCAGCGGCGAGGCGAGCCAGTTACAAGCGCTCGGCGAGGAGGGCGTTCTGGCGACTGCGGCCGGGCTGGCGATGGCGTTTCGCTTCCTGGCTCTATCCGCGGGACAGCCGGCGATGCGAGCCGTGGTGGGGGGGCTGGAAGACGCAGTGGAGTATGGAACAGCGCGGGCGGCGCGGACGGCTGGGTTCCAGGTGGCGGGCAAGACGGGGACCGCGCGGAATGGCGTGGGGACGCAGTTCGCCTGGTTCGCAGGCTTTGCGCCGAGTCGGGCGCCGGAAGTGGTGGTGGCGGTAGCGCTCCAAGGCCATTCCGGAGGGGCCGACGCCGCGCCCGTGGCGGGGCGGATTTTGGAGTGGTATCACGGGGGCCGGCTGTGATCCAGCGGGCGATTGCGGCGCTGGCAGTTTGCGCGGCGATTGCGTGCGCGCAGGGTGGAACGGCGGCGCACTTCAAGGTAAGGCTCACAGCAGAGGATGGCGGAGCAACCGTAGACCTGCCGATGGAGCGCTACGTGGCCGGCGTGCTGGCGGGCGAGAGCGGCGTGTTCAAGTCCGAGGAGGCGCTGAAGGCCATGGCGGTGGCGGCGCGGACGTACGCGGTGCGGCTGCGCGGGCGTCACAGCGCGGAGGGTTTCGACTTCTGCGCCACCACGCACTGCCAGCGCGTGGATCTCGGCGCCGTGACGCCGCGCCTGGAAGCCATTGCCGCCGCCACGGCGGGCGAGCTGCTGTGGTGGGAGGGAAAGCCCGCCTTCGCGTGCTACTCCCGCGACTGCGGCGGGCGGACGGAAGACGCGAGCGCCGTGTGGCCGGAACTGGCCGCGCCTTATCTGCGCAGCCACGAAGACGTGTGGTGCGCCGGGGCGCAAGGCTCGGGGTGGCGATGGAGCGGATCTCCCAGCGAGATCGGCGAGGCGTTGCGCCGCTCCGGACTGAAGGGACCGGCGGATCTGGAACGCGTGACCATCACCGAACGTACTTCTTCAGGCCGCGCGCGTACGCTGGCGCTCAGCGGAAGAGGGGACGAGGTGCGCATCAGCGCCGGTTCCTTTCGCTTTGCGATTGGCAGGGCGCTCGGATGGAACACGCTTCTGAGCGACCGCTATGAAACTCAAGCCAGCAACGGGAAGGTGAGCTTCGAGGGCTTCGGCGCGGGTCATGGAGTGGGGCTTTGCCAGCTTGGGGCCGAACGGATGGGCAGCGAGGGCCACTCGTATCGCGAGATTCTGGCGTACTACTATCCTGGAACGGCGATCGGACTGACGGGCAGGGGTCTGGCGTGGCAGCAGTTAGGAGGCGAACACATTACGCTCTACACTACGTTGCCCGCTCAAGACGGCGCCGTTCTCGGTATCGCCGAGCGGCAACTCCGCGCGGCGGCTGATCGCTCGGGCGTCCCCGCGCCCTCAGGCATCGAGATTCGGGTGTACCCCGACCTCGACTCGTTCCGCAATGCCACGGGCGAGCCAGGCTGGGTGGCGGCATATACTCAGAACCGCCGAATCGCAATGCAGCCCGCAACGACGCTCAAGGTGCGCGGCTCGTTGGAGGCTACCCTACGTCACGAAATGCTTCACGTGCTGGTGGATTCCCAGGCACTGGCGGCATTACCTCTATGGTTTCGTGAAGGCTTGGTGGGATACTTGGCGGGGGCCGGTGGGTCACCTGCGGCGTCGTCGGACCGGCCGCCCCGCGACGCCGATATCCGACAGACCTCGGACCCCGCGCGGGCGCGCCGCGCCTACGCGCAAGCGGAGCGCGCCGTGGCAACCCTGGTTCACCGTTACGGCGAAGGGACGGTGCTGGGCTGGCTGAGAGCCGGCTTGCCGCCCGAGGTGAGGAACACCAGCGCCAGCCAGGATGCCACGAAAAGCAAATAGGCGCACCCGAAACGGACGGCGAAACTCAGCATCTGAATCCAGAAGCCGCCGACATATGGAACCCAGCCGCCCAGATAAAACGGAACGCGGAGCGCGCAGAACAGCAGGAGTGGCGTCTCCAGCCAATAGAGAGGCCGGCGGCAAAGCGCGCCGAACGCGCCGAGGCCGGCCCATCCACGCGCCGCGATGGCCGCGAACATGGGCAGCATCAAGGCGGGCAACGCGGCCCACCGAACAATCCACAGCGCGGTGTTGAAAGTGTGAAGAACCGTGTCCGGCTTCACGGGCTTACGCAACTTCAGAGTGAGCCATGAGGCGAGGCGAAAGGCGGGCTTCGGCATGACGTCCGCCAAACGGTCGAGGAGGAGATAAAGCGCCAGCGTCAAGAGCGCGGCCACAACCAAGGGAAGCAGATGGCGCAGCGCCGTTCTAAACGCCGCCGCGGCCGGGGTGCGCGCGGCCGGCGAGGGCTGGCCGGGCGACGAGGGCCGCGCCACGGTGAACCATGCGAGGGCGGCGCCGTGCAGCCAACACACCGAGGCGAGCAGAAGCAGCAAAACCGCCATGCTCCAGATCAACGCCGCGGCGCTGCTTTCAGAGACGCCCAGCCAGTAATACCAAAGCCATAACAGGAAGGCGTTGCCGGCAACTTGCGTGGCACACAGATATCCTATGGAGCGGTTCATTTCACCTCCAGCGCGCGGCTCTCGGTAGTGGCCATTGAGCCGGGCTGATACATGGGCTGCACGCGCGCGGGGTCGATCTTGAAGATACCGGGGTTCACCACTTTCAGCAGGTAGAAGTATTGCTTCTGGCCTTGCGGGAACCACGTCTCGAAGATGGCCATACGGTCATCGTGCAACTCGCGCCGCGTGAAGTACCACTCCCACCACGGCGGGCGGGCGCGCAACTGATAGGAGGCGTCGCGCTCGATGAACTCGGCACCGGCAGGAATCGGGTCCTCCAACATGAGGTACTTCCACTCCGTGCCGGTCACGGTGAGACGCACCGCGAGGACGTCGCCCGGCGCGACGCCGCCGGTGAGCGGGGCAAGATCGTAAACGATGCGCTGGCCATCGCGCGAAGGCGTCAGCCGGAAATAATCGCGTAGGAGATTCAGCGAGACCGTCCCGGTTTTCTGGAGCTTTTCGTCGGTCGAAGAGTACTCGGCGCGCGCCGAGTAATAGATGCGCCCCTTGCCGGAGGCGGCGATGCGGACATTGTTGACGCCCGGTTTCAGACCGGATTCGTCGATCACCAGGGCGGGTTCCTCGAGCGTGGTGGCCTGTTCAAGGTGGCGGGTCATGGCTTGACGGCCATTCACGAACACGGCGACATCCAGACTGGGATTGAGCTCGCCGGCGGCCTTCAGGTAATCCGAGAGGCCGTAAATCACCATGGCCGTCTGCTTGGTAGAGGACCACCAGTAGCCTTCGTCGCGGTGATTCATGAGCCAGAGGGCGGCTTTCGGGACCAGCGGGCTGTCGCCGTGCTGATGCGAAAGGAACTTGACGGCGAAAGCCGTGGCCTCCGGAGTGACATCTGCCTCGAAATCGAGCATCTGGTCGCGCGTGGCGGACCACCAGGCCTGCTGCTCATCCTGCTGCACGGCGCGCTCGATCAGGCTCGCGATTTCTGAGGCGCGGACGTCCTTGGCCTGTTCTAGAGCAAGGCCCAACAGCGCGAGGCCGTAAGGAGATAGGTTGGCGCGAGCGTCGAAGACGGCGTTCAACTCAGGTCCGCCGGGGCTGCCGGAGACGGCGAGCGCATAGGCCATGTACGCCCGCAGATCGGAAGCGAGGCGCGAATCCCGCGCGAAGTAGGTCCTCGTCCAGGCGGCGCCTTTCTGTACGACCTCCGGCTTCACGTTCACCCCAGCCGCCTGGGCTTGCGCCAGGCCGGCGACCACGTAGGCGGTCATGAACGGATGGCTTTCGTCGGTCTCCCACCATCCCCAGCCCCCGTCTGGATGCTGGAAGGCGTAGAGGCGTTCGAGACCATCGCCGATCTTCTCCCTGAGGGACGCTTCATCCAGGTCCGTCTTGACCCCCAAATCGCGGACGGCTTGCGACACGACGATATCCGGCAGGAAGCTCGACATGGTCTGTTCCACACAGCCATAGGGGAACGATGTGAGGTATTCGAGCGCGCCGAACAGGGAACCCGCGATAGACGGCGAGACGCGAATGGCGAGCGAGCGCGAACCGGGCACGACCGCGGCCGGGAACGCCAAATCGAAAGCCGCTTCGCCGCCGCCCGCGAACGATCCGCCGCGCGATTGCGCCATCTTCAAGCCCGGGACGTTGACGGGCAGCTCCAGTTCGAGCGCGTCGGACTCTTCGTCCGTGAGAGCCTTACCCACGATTTTCGCGCCGCGGACCTGTTGCGCGCGCACGCGCCAGTCCACGCGGGCTTCGCCACGGCTGGGGACCTGAACATCCTTGGCGCTCCCCTCGATCACATCGAGACCCGTCAGATCGAGCGAAACGCGCGCGGTCTTGGCATCCGGCAGGTAATTGTGGACCAGGGCGGAGATCACGACCTCGTCCCCCTGCACCAGGAAGCGCGGAACCGCGAGGCGCAGAATTAGGTTCTTGCGCACGATGGTTTTGAGAGTGGCGCTGCCCACTTTCGTATCGAGCGTGACGCCGCGCGCCGTCGCCCTCCAGGTGGTGAGGGAGTCCGGAAACTCCACCTTGGCGCGGGCATGGCCGGCAGCGTCTGTGGTAACGCTGGCGGACCAGAAGGCCGTGTCGGGAAACGCTTTGCGGATCTTGGGCTGCACAAACCGTTCCGGCTTAAGCTGCGCCAGCCTCGAGGTGGGCCGCAACTCCGCCAGTTGCATGCGGCGCTTGCCGGCCTCGCCGTTGAAGTAATAGCTGAACGAATCCACTTCGATGACCCTGTCCCATTCCCGGCCATAGAAGAAGCGGACAATGTCCTCGGTGGTATCGGGGCGTATAGCATAGATGGCTTCATCCACCACGCCCAGGCTGAACTCGGCGTGGGGCGCTGGCTTGCCATCGGCGCCAGTAACTTCCACATCGTACTCGGCGGTCTGGCCGGGCAGATACTGGGTTTTGTCCGTCGCCACCTTGACGTTTAGCTTGTGCTCGACCGGCGGCACGCTGACATACTTCGAGCCCACGTACATACCGCCGGCACGGACGAACTCTGCCTGGACGGTGAAGCCCGGCTCGTCCGCGGCGGTGATAGGAATCTCGAATTCCGCGGTTGCGCCCTTGGAACGCAGCAGCTTGCGCTGGCGCAGGTCAAGCCCTTCCACGCTGACGAACAGCGGAGTGTTGTCCTGGCCTGCGACAATCAGAAGTTTGGCCGTGTCGCCCGCGCGGTAACTTTTCTTGTCGGCGAGGATTTGAATATTGCGAGCGCCGGCCGAGTAGTCGTCCCGAGCGGCGCCGGAAATGTAAACGTAGGTGAAGTCCTCGACATCGCGGCCCTCGGACGTGCGCGCCGTCACGCGGACACGGTACGAACCGCCATCGGAGGGCATGGATAGCGCGACTTTCGCGGTTCCGTCATCGCCGGTATCGGCTTCGGCGGCGGCTACGGCATCGCCATAGTCGCGTTGGCGCTGGCGCCACGGAAACAGTTCCAGACGGACGTGCGTTCGCACGGGCTTGTCATCGTAGTCGCGCGCCTCGATCGAAAATTCGCCTCGGCTGGAGGGAGTGTAAAAGTAAAGATCGGGCCGTACGTTCAACGCGAAGCTGCCGTAGGTGGCAATGAAGTAGCCTCTGCCGACGATCTCACGCCGGGATTGGTCGGTGACGCGGGCTTCAATGCGGTACACATAATCGAACTTGCGGTCGGAAAGAACGGTCTGCACCGGGATGTTCAGCTTGCCATCGCCATCGAGCTCGCCTTCGCCCTGGCCGAGCTGATCGCCGGCGTCGGCGGCATCGTCCGCTTCGGCAGCCGATTCGGAGTCGTCCTCGTCGTCGGGGTCGCGCCAGCGCGGAAACCAATAACGCGAGCGGTA
The DNA here is from genome assembly GCA_964457555.1 of uncultured Solibacteraceae bacterium. Lineage (GTDB taxonomy): Bacteria > Acidobacteriota > Terriglobia > Bryobacterales > Bryobacteraceae > BOG-224. Next base: position 28,949 of record CAYWHA010000055.1, on the reverse strand, counting down.
GACGGCCCATTGCACCTTAGCCCCGCTGACCGGCTCGCCGAAGTAATATTCCGCATCGACGGTCGCCTGGACGGTTTCCCCCTGCAACACACGCGCCTTAGCCGCCGCCACGCGGACTTCGTATTCCGGTTTCTTGTATTCCTCAACGCCAAACGTGGCGTCCATTTGCGACTCTCCGGAGCGGGCCTCGATGGAGTATGTGCCCAAGGCGGCGGCGGGGCCGAGGTTGAGATCGTCGTGAACGGTCCCCGCGGTGCCCGCGGTGAGGGTCTTCTGATAGACGGGCTTCTGATCGGGGTCCTCGATGCGCACGAAGACGGTCTTGCCCGCGGGGACTTCGTATGCGCCCGCGCCTCGCGACCGTAGAATGGCGTTGAAGTGGACGGTGTGGCCGGGGCGGTACACGGGCCGATCCGTGTAGATGTAGGCCCTCCAATCGTCCGTTGCGACATACTCCTCCAGCGCGTTCACGGCAAAATCCGCTCCGCGGCGGGCGACCAGGCGCGCGGCTGTGCCCCGCGCTGCGGCCATCCGGATTTCGGCGGAACCATCGCGGTCCGTTTGCGTTTCGGCGAGCTGGCGGTCGCGCCCCAGCATCCAGAGCTTGACGCCGGGGAGGGGCTCGCCCGTGGTGCGGTCCACCACGGTATTCACCAGCCGGCCGCTCGCCACCTTGGTGATGAGCGCGATATCGGAAACCATCAACACGGTGTAAGCGCGCAGATCGCCGCGAACGGCCTCCACCAGGTACGCGCCTTTGCCGTTGACGCCGATCTCCACCTCCTGTTGCTGCCATCGCGAATGTGCGCGGACGGGCTGTGTGAAGGCGAATACAAGCTGTTGCGGGTTCAGCAGCGGCGCTTCCGCGTAGTGCGTCCCGGGCGACAAGGGCTTCGGTTGCGGCCTGCTCAAGTGCCAGAAGTGGGCGCTCGGCGGCTCCGTGAACTGGGCGCGAAGCGAGCGTAGGATGCCGGCGTGGAGACTCCCCTTCCAAAGATGGATGCGTTCGAGTAGCGTGCGTTCATGCGGCGGCCGGGGCGCGCGTCCGCCGAATTCGTGCGGGTCTTCGATCTGCTCGAAGAACTTGACGGGGTCTTCGATGCGATACACTCGGAACTCGAGAGAATCGACGTTCCAGGCGCTGAAAGTAATCCGCGGCTTCTCATTGGAGGCGAAAGTGCGAGTTGTGGTTAGCGAGAAGTAGGGCTGTTTCTCGCTCTGCCCCAAGCCGGAAGCGGCGGCGGCCAGTGCCAGGGCCAATTGGAAGATCTTATTCGCGCCCGTCATACGCATCGGATTCCTTTCTGAGAATGTTCCAACGGAAGACGCCGAGAAACGCCGGGTTCCCCGGAACGGGCCGCCATTCGGGTTGCGGATAGCGCAATAACTGCTCCAGGGTCAGCCTGCGAATTTCACCGGGAGCGTTTCCGTCCGGGCCGGTGTGATAGACCACGTAGCGGGTGGCTCCGCGCTGGAACTGGCTTTCGCCGAGATAGATCATGCTGTGATAGGTCTCATGCGCGCCGGACTGGCGGAAGAAGAGTAGGTCTCCCGGCAGCGCGCGCGCGAGGCTTCGACCGATAGAGAACGTGTTGTAACTTCGTATGGTCTTGGCGTCCGCGAACTGGGCGAAGGCGCCGCGCTGGAGATCTTCGGGACGGAAGGGACCCCCTTGCACGCGAAACAGGGCGGCGCCAAGCGGCGTGTATGGGTATTCATATTTCACGACCGATTCGAGCGCCGGCACAAGCGGCAGGCGTGCGTCGGCGGCCCATCCGCGGTCATGCGCCTTGAGGGCTTCGCGATAGGCGTAGCGGATCAGCGCGGCACAATCCTCTATCTCCGCCGGCATGGCTCCGAGGGCCTGGAAATACTGGGCCTCGGCAAGGTAGGTGAACCAGCGGCGAAAGGCCTGGCGATCACGGTCGTCATCCAGGCGGAGAGAATCGGGCGTGCCGTCTTCGAAGCTGTCCGTTCCGGCCGGCGTGGCGAGCAATTCCACGCGGGCCGGCGGACCGCCGGGGAACTCGACTCGGAGTACGACACGGCCGGGCACGATGCCCGCGCGAACGACAGCGTGCCACGCGCCGCGCTCCCGGACCACGTCCTCAATGCGCGCGGCGTGCGGATTTTCGATAATTGCGATGCGCGGCGGGACGGAGGAAGGCGTGGTGGATTCGATGTCTAGCGAGGCTGCGTCATGGCCATCGGCCACGATTCGCGCCGGGTTAATAGCGACTCGCTGCACCGCAGGACTCTCGCGCCTGGTTGAAGTGTGGGCCGCCACGAGGCCGAGCAGGGCGACCGCTCCGGCAATGGTCGCAAGGAGCCCCGCGCGATAGGGGGTCGTCAAGCGACCCAATTATAGCGTATTGCATTGTCCTCGCTAGATTTCCGGCCCGACTGCGCAAGCGAAGCGGGAGCTAGAGCATTCGCGCTATGCTGGAGTGCTTTTCGATACTGCTCGTTTCTGGAGGACGCGAAAATGAAAACAGTCATAGCGGCATTGGGTCTTTCTCTTGCGGTCGCTTCGGCATCTGAGCTGAAGCCGTGCGAGGAACTGAAATCCGAGATTGCCGCAAAGCTTGACGCCAAGGGCGTAAAGAACTATCAGGTGGAAATCGTAGCGACCGCGGATGTGAAAGACCAAACCGTCATCGGGAGTTGTGACGGTGGCGCGAAGAGGATCACATACAAGAAAGGCGATCAGGCGCCGGAAAAGGCCGCCGCGCCCGCTGACCGTGGAGCGAAGCCTCCCGCCGCAACGCCGGGTCGTTAAGGATCAGAGTCATCGCCCGATTGCGCGAGGCCGCGGGATTGGCGCGATTATTCGTGCGGGACCGCTTACTGCTCCAGAGCCGTGTCCTAACCAAAGCGGTGGGATCCGGTTTTTAAGAGCAGAATTCCTGCAAGCGCGGACGGCCGAAGTCGAGAGCAGCGGCTCAATGGAAGAGAATCCCTTATCGTTCCCAACCTCGCCAGAAATCGCCGCCGACCCGCGCAGATACCCCGAAACGGGCTTCGTCGGTACGACAATTGCGACGATATTCAAGGGCCCTACGAGCGCGAAAGTCATTTGGGCCTGTTTATCTAGATGGTGGGGCTACACTGAATGGGAAGGAGATCGTTCATGCTCACCGACACGCCGTTGACCTACGTTCTTGGCCCGATAGTACTCTGTGGGCTGATGGCTTACATCGTGAAGTGGCGGGGCCAGACGAAGGAATCGGAACCGGTCAAACGAGCGTGGACGAACTTCAAGCTGAACACCATCGGTTCAGGGATCGTGCTGGTGATACTGTGGCTCGCGCTTCCCAGCACCCCTTCTCTCAGCACCTTCAAGGGACTCGATGATCTACGCGACCCCCAACTGCTTGCAAAATACTTGCACGATTACAGTCGCGCAGTTGTAAGGACGACGAAGTGGTCGACTGGCTGCTCTTCCTGCTCGTCTGGTGGTTTGGGTCAGCGTTGTACGATTTCCTGAAGATACTGGCCAAGATCTCGGCGGCTTGATCACAGGTGTGGCTCCGCAGCCGCGAATGGACGAGTGATTGGCAGCCTCTCCGCCGTCGCCGTACAAGCGGATCGCCGAAATCCCGAGTCAGCGGTCAATGGAATGAAACCCCACTTTTCATGCAGAATGGTAATCGGTGCCATCGTCGCACGGGCCAGCATCGTCAAATCGCAAAGCGTATCTGCTTCTGCCATGCCTCACGGCGGCACGCTGAACTTGGCTTTGCTATCGTTGTGGGCACGCGGCTGGAGTATCGTCTTCGATTCGACACCGACAGTGACCTAAACGGCAAATCCGGAGAGACGGTGTCAGTCAGCACGGGGGGCGGCGGCGAAAGCGATTCCTTCAGGTTCATGGGAGAGACTCGGGACGGACTGCCGCGAGGTCTCTTCCCGTTAACCGCCGCGGAGCAACGCCTGTATACATACCGGCTGGAAGGTACGGAGACCTATCGCGAGCGGCAGGTCTATCGCATCGGCTTTCGTCCCAACCACAAGCGCAATTCCGACGGCGAGGAGGGCATTTGGAAGGGCCAGGCGCTGGTGGATGCCGAAGAGTTCCAGCCCGTGCAGGTGGTCACCGATCTAACGGGCGCGGTTCCGCTGCCGGTGCGCATCCTGCTAGGAACCGATATCCGTGGGCTCGGCTTCACGGTGAGCTACCAGCGTATGGCGGATGGGGTATGGTTCCCCGCCGGCTATGGCGGCGAATTCGAGATGCGCGCGCTGTTCTTCCTCAAGATGACGGTTTCGGTAAACGTCACGAACAGCGATTTCCGACGCACGGACGTGAACAGCAAAGTCGCGTTCGAAGAACCATAGCGCCGTGATCGTCACTGGTAGGTTAGTTCGTCGCGGAGCAAGACCGCGAGGACCTCGACGGTGAGCGCGGCCTCAACAGATATTCGGGTGATCCGGGCACTGATGGCCAGGGGTTGGGAAGGCCGTAACCCGCTGGGATACGCGCGGTCGTCTCCGATGACGGTTGCGAAACGGACTCTGTTCCTTTGACCCTGCCCGGCCGCTGGCGGGAGCGCCACGCATAGTCTGCGGGAAAACGTGCAGGCGTTTCGGCGGTCCGAGGAACGTCGTCGCAAGGACGGCGCCACCGATATCGACGTCGCCGTCGGCGGCCACCCGCCCGACAAACCGGAAAGGACCAGCATGAGCGGAAATCTGGATCTCTACAATGCTGCGGCCGCCAGGATGGGCCCGGTCGATATCATCGCGGTCCGGAGCGGCGTAAGCGACCCCATCGGGCACTCCATCGAAGTTGTGAGCGCCATGATCGAGAAGGTCGGCGAGAGCAAGGGCAAACCGGGATACCGCCACATCGCCATCGTCCGCCGGCCGCTGCTCGCGGGCCGCGACGTTCAGATTATCGAGTCCACCATCGAGGCCGGGGCCAACGGCGTCCAGACGCACGCGCTCGGGGCGACGCTCGCGGGCTACCAGCCCGGCTCGCATGCCGACTGGTATCCGTTGAGCGCGAAGTCGCGCGCGCGTCGACCTCGGGGCGTTCTATTCCTGGTGCGGCCGCAACGACGGGGTGACGCGGTACTCTATCCAGGAGCTATTCCAATTTATGTTCCTGCCGGCCTGGGTCCGCGACCACGAGGTGCGATCTTCGACGCCGCGATTCGCATATTCTGAGATAGATTCCCGCTTGAATACCAGTAGCCCGCTTTTCGATAGCTTGCGTACTTGACTGGGTGAACGCCTCTACCTGCTTGACACCGGCAGGCCGCGTAATCGGGCTGGCCATATGAGGAATTGGTTGGCGCCATGGTCGAGACGAGCCCGCAAACGACTACCCCGAAGACGACGCATCTCACATGTAGAATCTTAACGTGATGCGTGACGCCTTGGCCGCGTCCAACGGGTGAATCAAGTTCCGGTCGAGAAATGGAAGCTCGTACTGAACCAGGTCGCCTACGGACTTTTCACGATCTTCAGGCGCTACGAGGTCGTCGTGTTGCGACATCCTTCTCAACAAGTCGTTGCAGGAGGTCAAGAGCTGCTCCTGTCTTTTGATTGTTCTCTGCAGTTCGACGAGCGCCTTCTTCAACCGCTTCAATAAGACGGATGAGAGCGCCTCGCCCGCCGGCTTCTGCGATGGTTCCGGCATTACTATAATCCTGTGATCCTTCACCCAGCAACTCCTTCAATGCCTGTTCGATGCGCGCTAGCGCCTCGGGCACCGACTCCGCATTTCCCTCAGAACCCATAGGCGCTGGCGTCCCCTGCGCCTCCCCAGAATGCTTCCGCCACACGGCGCGCATCCGCGAGAAAAAATCGGCCTGGGTCACAGAGCGCCTCTCCGCGCGCTTCAGTTTTCGTTGCTCGGCGGCCGCCCAATCCGCGTCCTCGGGCGTGATCTTGAACGTGACCAGATCTATATTTTTATTTGTTTCAGCCACTTGAGCCTCATAACTACCTTTTGAGATATTTACCGATTGAAATTAGTGTGTTTTTCCCTTAAGATGTTTTTCAGCACTCAGCATCCTCCGAGACTACCAAATGTCTACTCTCAATTCAAAACCGGCCAGCGGTGTCTTCACCCGCAAGCAAATGCGACGCATCTTTCGCCGGGCGCACGGCTCCCAGGCGGAGATCGCCCGCGAGATTGGCGTTAAGCCCGTGACCATTTCGGCCTGGCTCCGCGGAAGAGTGCGCTCGAAGCGGATCGACGCGGCGATGCAGGCACGAGCGCACGAGCTCTCGGCCCGACAGCAATCCGAGGCGGCGGTGTGAGATGGCGCGGAATCGGATTCTTTATGCGATATCGGGAGATGTCGCCGTTCTGGTAGTCCCGCACAGGGACAAGTGGTTTCGCTGCTACATCGATGCGGCAGACCTCGCGCTGATCAGATCGTCTTGCACCGCTTTTCACGTCCGCCTGGCGTCCAATGGCACACCCTACGTGTGTGCGTCAGTCGGCGGCGAGCCGGTGTACCTGCACCGGTTTCTCTTAGGCCTGTCCTCCGGGGATGACCGAGTCGGTGATCACATAAACGGAAACACGCTGGATTACCGGCGAAAGAACTTGCGGAGCGTCTCCCCCGCGCTGAATTCCTACAACCGCAAAGGGGCAACCTCGCGATCTGTCTCGGGCATTCGTGGAGTGCGCAAGACCGGCAAGAAGTGGCTCGCCAATTTGAAGCTGCGAGATTCCGAGAACTTCTACCTCGGAGTATTTGAGTCGCAACAGGATGCGGCTCTGGCGGTTTTGAAACGGCTGGCGGCCATAGACGTTGTTTCAGCAAAGCGGTATGTTTCGAGCCTGCCGGCTGGCTTCTTTGATCGTCACCCTGCCCGCTTGCCAGAGGAGGCCGCATGATGATGCACGCGCGGCACATTCTAATGACGCTCGGCTTTAAGCCTGGCGAGGGCGCAAACGCCGAACTGCCTTTTACCAATTCGGAAAAGGCGCTTTCAGATAAGACGAATCCCGAGGGTAAAGCTTGCGCTTGCAACTCTTATGCGGCGGCTGCCAAGGCCGTCCATGTCGCCCAATCCACCAACGGGCGGGCGAGGGTGGTGAAGGATCTCGCGCCAGAGGCGTTATCGGGACCTTTAACGTGGGCAGACGGTCTGGAAAATTGGACCGGCTGTAACTCCGCACTTAACAAAATGGAGGCTTACTAAGCATGGCAACATTACCAGCCAAGATAGATCGCGGGATCGCGGCGCGCCAGGAGTTCGGCGCGACCGAACTGAAAACCCAGGCTGAAATTTCGGTAGCTTCGGTGGGCGCGCGCGAGCGCGCCAAGATCGAGGCCATGTACGTCATGGCCGAACGTCACCAGCGCAGCTGGGACACCGTGCGCGTTCGCCTGCTGGCGCATTGCGGCCGGCCCGGCTTCGCGGAGATCGCGCGCTACAAGAAGCCGGCTGGCCGCGCCAGGATCAACGGCCAATGGAAGGACGTCTTCGCGGAAGGCCTGTCGGCCAGGTTCGCGGAAATCGCGCGCATGGAGGCGGGGAACATCTCTAGCGAAACCACGATTGTCTACGAGGACGATCTGATCCGCATCGTGCGCGTCGCCGTGATCGACGTCGAGCGCAACAACAATGACTCGCGCGAGATCACCGTGGCGAAAGCGGTGGAGAAGCGGGGCAAGAAGAACGAGCAGACGGGCGTCTGGTCGCCGCCGGAAGGGCGCGAAATCATCAGCCAGCGCATCAACAGCTACGAGGAACCGGTCTGGCTGGTGAAAGCCACGGATGACGAGATCCGCAACCGGCAGAATTCCGAGATCTCCAAGACCCAGCGCGACGAATCGCTGCGCCTGATCCCGAAGGACATTCGCGACGATTGCGAGGCGGAAATCATCAGGACGCTGGCGGATCCGGCCAAGGTGGACCCGGCAGCCTCGCGCAAGCGGGTGGTCGACGCCTTCGCGAGCATCGGCGTGCTGCCCGACGACCTGGTCACCTACATGGGCGCGCCGCTTGAGCGCATCTCGCCAGCGCAACTCGACGAGCTGCGCGGACTCTACCAGGCCATCCGGGACGGCGAGGACACATTCGAAGGCGCCATGCGCAAGAAGTTCGACTCGCCCGGCGCCACTGCGAAGGACGCCGAGGCGGTCGCGGAGCAGAAGATTACCGAACTGCGCCAGCAGGCGCCGCCGGCGAGCGACCCGCCGCCCATGGGCCAGGCGCCCCCGCCGGGGGCCACAGGCGCGCCCCCTGCGCCAGCACAGGCCAACGTGGGAGTCGATTGGGCCACGGTCCGCGCCTACGAGGACTGGCCGGACGACCCCATGGCCGCTGCGCTCGGCCTGCATATCATCGTCTCCGGCCAACGCTACCAGCGCGCAACGGTCGACGCCGAAGCGTGGAAGCCGGTTCCGGAGGATCCGCCGGCGCCGCCGCGGCGGCCCATGAACCTGGGGAGGCGCGGATAGCCATGCCCCCCGACTACATCTCCTGGGTGGAAATTTGGGACACCTTCGGGACCACCCACCATCGCTTCGAAGCCAAGTCGCTCGTCCGCATCTACGGCAAGAACGGCGCCGGCAAGACGTCAATCATCAACGGCATCAAGGCGGTCTTTGAAGGCGGCTGCGACGCCACGATCATTCGCAAGGGCGCCACGAAGTCGCTGGTGCAGCTCGGGCTGGCCTCGGGCGTCACCATCACCAAGACAACCGCCTACGGCAAGAACGGCGCGGTCCGCGCGACGCTCGAGGTGCTCGATCCTTACGGGAACCCCGTGGCGGCGCCCCAGACGTATGTCAACCGGCTCTCGGAAGCGCAGGCGGTCGATCCTGGAGCCATCCTGCGCATCGACGCCAGCACGGCCGCCGGCAAGAAGGCGCTCACGGAGATGCTGCTGCGGATCGTGCCCACCCACTTTACTCCCGCCGAGGTCGGGCCGGCGCTCGTCTACGAGGTGGCGAAGGCGAAGACCGGCGTCGTCTCGAACCTGACGGGACTGAAGTGGATCGAGTCGCGCACCCCGGCGGTCGCCGCCGCGCCGCCCGAGATGACGGTGAGTCTCGGCGCTATCGACAGCCTTATCGAGCAGGTAAGCGCGCAGCGCAGCCGCGCGCGGGCCCAGGCCGAAGAAACCGACTCCACCGTCGCTACGCTGCGCCAATCGATTCCACCGGAAGCGGACGAGCCTGTCGACTATGCGAAGGAACTCGGCGCGGCCGAGGCCGAGAGGACCGCCGTCGCAGCGAGGGCGGACGAGCGTCGCCTGCAGATCAGCGACGCCAAGCGGGAGGCGCTGCTGGCCGCCGATAACGAGCTGCGCACCTCGCATCTGAACATCGACGCGGAGATCGACGCCCAAATCGCGCAACTCAACCGCCAGCGCAGCGAGCGTAAGCTTGCCGCCAGCGACGCCCACTCTGCCATGCAGCGCAACGCCATGTCGGCAGCCGAGTGGGACCTGAAACAACTCGAAGCGGAGGCCGCCCCGATCCTGGTCGCCGCCGCCAGCCGCATCGCCACACTGCGCGCGGCCGCGGACGCGCAGGGTCGCGCCATCATGGTGCACCAGCAGATCGAGACGTATATGGCGCGGAGCATGGAGGCGTCCTGGCGCCACGCGCAGCTATCCGCGGTAGTGGACCGGCTGAAGGCGCTCCGCAAATCCAAACTCGACTCGACGCCCATCCCTGGCCTCGAGGTATCTGAGACCACGGGACCGTCCGTCGACGGCATCCCGTGGCAGAACGTCAACATGGCGCGCCTGGTGGAGGTTGCCATCCAACTCTGCGCCCAGTGCTCCGGCATCGTCGGCTTCCAGATGCTCGACGGCGCGGAGGCGCTCGACACCTTCGTGCGAGCGGCCATCGAGGAGGAGGTTGTCCGCAACAAGATCCAGCTCATCGAGACGTTCGTCTCGGACGGCCCGCTCCGCATCGAGAGCGTGGACTTCGAGGTCGCGGCGTGATGCTCGGCTGGCTACTGCGATGGATTGCGATCCCGTGGCATTGTCGCCACAGGAGAACGTCCTTCCCGCTCACGATGCGAGGCCGGGAGTGCTACGTCACGTGCCTGGATTGCGGGCGCGAGATCGCGTACGACCCCAAACTCTGGCGGCGGCTTGATCGCGCGCCAAGCAGGTGATTGCGGTGATTTTTTTAGTATCTCCGTACGCCCACCCTGATCCGACCGTCATGGAGCAGCGCTTCGCCACGGCCTGCCGGATCGCCGGCGCCCTGATCGCCCAGGGAGAAGAAGTATTCTCCCCCATCGTCCACTGCCATCCGATAGCCGTCCGCTGCGGACTGCCCACCGGCTGGCCTTACTGGCGGCCGTATTGTCTCGCGATGCTGGCATTGGCTTCGCGGGTGCTGGTCGCCAAACTGCCGGGCTGGCGCACGTCGAAGGGCGTGGCCGCCGAAATCAACAGAGCGCGCGCCTGGGGCATCGAGGTCGCATTCAGCCGGCCCGAATTCCTGCTGCGCGCCAAGACGGAGACTGTCACATCATGAAACTGATTTTCAAAGAGACGAAGATCGTGCATCTGAACCGCTACCCGGGTGAGGACGGCGTCACCCAGGTGCTGAAGATCCGCGCGTTGCTCACCCGGCCGCTCGCAGAACAGCTGAACTGTCACGACCTCTGCTTCGCGGAGAACAAAATGCCGCGGCGCTTCGACAGCTTGAAGCTCGCGGAAAAGATCGACCAATGCGAAATCGTGCTCGACAAAGACACATGGCTTGCCAATACGGCCAGCGGGTTTCATATCGGAAGGCCGAAGGAGGCGAGCGAAACCGATGCCAGCCTGGAGATCTCCTGCAATCTGCAGTTCGATAGGGATGTACGACTAGCCGACTGGATGGACCAACAGAACAAGGCGACGTTCGCCATGACACTCAAGCCGCCCAAGGAGTGGCGCGCACAGGGCGAGTTGCAGTTCGAGGAGAAGCCGGCAGCCGAGGATGGGCAGGAGCCTATCGAGGACCACCTGGAGGGTGAGGCGCTCGCCGCGCATAAGGCCAGGACCGGCGCGGTCGCATCCGCTGTCGCCATGGGCGGCACGCCTGGCCGGCGCGGAAGGCAACAGATCGCAGATCCGGCGTAAGGAACGCGCCATGGCGGTCGTCCGCATGTCCGAGGCGCAAGCCGCGCTGCTGTTCGGCGACGACAGGAAAGCCTTGGGCGTGCGGCGGCCGCGCCAGCAGCAGCGTCGCGAAAACCTCCCAGAAAATGTCCTGGAAGCGCAGATCAACGGCTTCCTGGCGATCCGCGGGTGGAAGACCATTCGCCAGCAGTCCGGGCTGTGGGTGCCCTGGCATCAGTTCGCCGGCAAGGACGTCGTCAAGGTCAGCACGCTGCGACCGAACCGCTTCGGCGAGAAGGGAATCTCCGACTGGATGGCTGTGCGCGTCCTGCGCCCCGGCCCCGATGCCCAGTTCTTCATCTACGAGGTCAAGGGCGGTGGCCGCGCGCCCACGCCCGAGCAGATCCGCTATCTGGAACACCACCGCGCCGTCGGCTTTATCACGGCCTGGTTCGACGCTTACGAGGGCGAGTGGGACACCAGTTTTCTGCCCTGGTACGAGAGGCATTTCGGAGAGTTCTCATGAGCTTCTTGCAGTCCATCCACGAGGCCATTCGCCGAGATGGCGTCGACAAGTATGATGCGCTGGCCGCGATATGGGCTATCACCACCGTCTGCGAAGAGCTTTCGCGTGTGGATGCGCTCCGGGCTTTTACCGCGCTAGAGGAATGTGCGGCTGATCCGACTTTCGTGAGGTGGTTCATTAAATCGGATAGTTACGCCGACTTTCTCGACAGTTCTTACTGGCACATGATTCGCGAGGCGGTAATTGAGGTTCGCGGGGCGCGATGCGAGTTATGCGCTTCTGAACGCTCGATTCAGGTTCACCACAAGACCTACGAGCACCACTTTCAGGAGCATCTTCACCTCCAGGATCTGATCATCCTGTGCGATGAATGCCACGCGAAGTTCCATGACAAGCTGCCGAAGGCGGTGGCGGCAGGAGGCGTTGCATGAAGCGCGGCGCGCCAGACCACTGGAAGATGAAGGAGCTTGCGCGCCTGTGTCACGTCCCCGCGCCATACGGAATTCCGTGGGCGAACGGAGTCATGGAACGGATCTGGCATTACACCGCGAAGTACTGCTTGCAGGGAAATATCGGAAAGTTTCCGATGAGGAAATAGCGGACGTCTGCTGCTGGCCGACGCGGAAAGCGAGGGCGCTGATCGACGCTTTGGTCACCGCCGGCTGGTTGGACCGAGAGCCGCCACCACTTTTGGGTGAAAACAAAAGTTTACAGAAACCACTTGGAAGTGGTTACAGGCTCTTGGTCCACGACTGGCCAGACCACGCCGATTCGGCGGTAATCAAAACGCTGAAGAATCGACACTTAGAGTTCATTTTTCCGGAAAAAGTCGGAAACGGTTCAGCCGATTCCGGCCCCCGCGCGCGCGAAAGGCTTGGCACGGCCAGGCTAAGTAGTAATTCTTCTCCAAGAGAAGAGAATTCTTCAACGCGCGCGAGCGCGAAACCCGAGGCAACGAATCCGCCGGCGAGCCGATCCGCGCCGGCCAACGGAACGAGCGGCGCGGCGGTCACTGATCCTGATCTGGAGTTCGCGAATTGGCGACGGGAGTATGAGGCCACCGGCGCGCCGTTCATCGACGCGGATTGGACAGACGCCTATGCGGCGTGGCGCCACCTCGACTTCGAGCAGAAACTCGCGGTCGTCCGCGGGTTCCGCGCTCAACGATTCGGCGGCCGATGGCAGGACCCAACGCGCGTCAAGAAGCCCGGCAATTATATCCGCGACCGAGAGTATGAGCGCGCAGTGGCAACGGCGCGAGCCGGAGTCTCGCAGACCACCAGGAACGTTGCATCGAACCTTAAAGACATGCGAGGGGAACACAATGCCAGATAATCCTTGCGGCGAGTGCGGCGGCACTGGCATGCGCATCATTGAGCGATTCGTCGGGCGCCTCGGGTATGCGGTTTCTGCAGCCGGGCCGTGCGGTTGCGCTAAGGGCCAATCTATCGCGGCCGCGCGCAAAGAGCGCTCTGCGCCGCCGAACCCGAACGTGGCGCCAGTGGTCAGCGACGGCAGCGCAGCCTACGCCACCGAAGCGCTCTCAGCGCTGCCGTTCTTTCCGGGCAGCGAGGCGGCGCGCACGATGATCGGCAACGAGATCCAGAAGCTGTGCCGCGCCGAGGGGGACGTGTTCTGGCTGGTGGAGAGGATGCTGCGGCTGTATGCGCGCTGGCCTGGCGTGCTTGAGATGCGGCTGGTGTACTGCTCGAAGCACGTGCCGCTTGATGGCTTGGTGCCGGCCCAGATTACCACGGAGACTTATCCGGACGGGATCCCCGCCGAATTGCCACAGCCCCAGACTGCGCCGATGCTCGCGCTGCCGCCTGGCGCGGTGACCAGCGCGGACCCGCAGCTCGATGACGCGGTACGCGAGCTCGCCGAAGCGAAGCGGCTGCCGGCGCCGCACGAGAGTTTTCCCATCGCTGTCACGCCGCCGAAGATACCGGTCACGCCGGTGCGGCACTTCACGCCGATCACCCAGGCCGACGTGGACAAGGCGGTCGCGGAGTATCGCCAGAAGAAATCGGCGGAGATCGACGAACGGGCGCGAAAGGAGTCTGGGCTGTGAGTGTGCGCGTGCGTTATCGCGGAGAGTCCACGTGGCCGGCGACCGCTTGCCTGGTCGCCGTGTGGCGGCGCGGCGACATTCCCTGCCAGATTATGTCCGCGAGTTCGGGCCCGAAGGATTATCTCCGCAACGCGATATGGGCGCTGTTCGACCAGGACCGGGAACTCGAGCGCGTCGCGATGCTGGTGGCGCGCGGCACGCCATTCGTGCTGCGTTCCAAGGGCGGCGCCTGGTACGACTGCACCAACCACGAGGTCGTGGCGGAGGGAGGCGGATTGTGAGCGCATATTACTCGGAAGAAGACTTCGATCTCGAAGTGGCGGACGATGAGGATTTCGAAGAGAGGCTGCGCCAGGTGCGCATCGCCGCCGGGATCGAGCACCGGTGCGTGGTCTGCGGCTGCAGCGAGAGCCGGCCATGCTTGGGCGGGTGCGTTTGGGCGACGCCCAACCTTTGCAGCCAGTGCGCGCGGCCAGCTCGCGACGCTTACTACGGGGGATGACGTGAAGACACCCGGTCCACTGTCGCCGCCTTGCGGGAACTGCGCGCCGAACGATGGCGCGTGGCGCCGGACCGAATCCGGCCAGATGGCGCGCTGTAACTGCGCGCGTGGGCTGGAACTGGCCAAGCGCGCGGCTTACCGGGAACGGTTGCGCCAGGCGAAGCTGAAGCGCGCCGCGGCGAGGGCGCGCGCGCAGCACCAGACTCCGCTGCGGCGGGCGAGGCCGGGGTGGCGGCCGCCGTTTGACGGGAAGCAAGCGGCCACGGGAGATGAGTCATGACGGCGCGCATGTTAGCGATGCGGAGCCGGCTGCGCGAAGCGGACTACAACCTGGCCGCGCTGCTGGACGGGTTATACGCTTGCCGGCCATGTTTCATTTGCGGGCAGTCGGGCTGGTGTGGGCATCGAGAACCAGTCGCTGACCTGGCTGAACTCGATGCGGAGAGTTGAGGGACCGATGGCGACCAAGAAACTTTTTATGGAGACGACGAGCGTGGAGCCGCAGAAGACGGCGGCGGAGATCACGGCACTGCTGGTGGGCGCGGGCGCGCGCCAGATTGCCATGACGTACGGCGAGGCCGGCGAGATCAGCGGCCTGGCGTTTACGTTGCTGATCGAGGGCGGCATGCGGCCGTTCTCCCTGCCTGTGCGAACCGACTCGATTTTCAAGCTGCTAAACAACCGCCGCAAATACACCTGGGACCGCACCGACCACGCGGCGAAGGATAAGGCGCAGGCGCAGCGCGTCGCGTGGCGGCAGTTGCTGCGATGGATTCAGGCGCAACTCGCACTGGTCAGCGTGGGCATGGTTCAGGCCGAAGAAGTTTTCCTACCCTACGCCCAGTGCCCGGATGGCAGGACCGTTTACCAACTTTTTACGGCCGCAAAATTCAAGCAATTGGCAGGGCCGGCGGAGGAGAGGACGCAATGATAGCTGAAATCAAGAACGCCCACGGGCGCAAGGACCCGAGTGGAATCGATTGGCGAAGCGTCACGGTGCATCCTGTGGCAGATCTCTTCCCAATGCTGGCGCCCGACGAATTGCAGTCGCTCGCGGACGATATAAAAGCGAACGGGCTGCGCGACGCCATTGTATTGGACGCCGAGGGCAAAGTGCTGCTGGACGGGCGCAACCGCAGGAAGGCCTGCGAAATGGTCGGCATTACACCGACAGTTACGAGGCGTCCGGCTGGCGAAGACCCCGTAGCTTACATCTTCAGCACAAACCTGAACCGCCGTGACATGTCCAAGGGACAGAAGGCGATGGTGATCGCCAAAACCCGTTTACTAGAAACTAGTAACTCCCAGGCTGCACTTGCGCGGGTCGCCGGCTTAAGCCAACAGCGGATCTCGCAAGCCTGCATGGTCCTCAAATTTGCCCCGGACATGGCCGACGGCGTGGCCGCTGGCAGCACTGGCCTTGACGAAGCGGTCGAAGAGGCGCGCCGCCGCAAGAGCGCTGCCAGCGGCAAGGACGTCCAGATGGACCGGCTTCGCGCTGAAGCTCAAGACCTGGCCGACCTCGTCAAGCAAGGCAAGATGCGCCTGAGCGAAGCCATCGCCGCGCTAGACCAACGCATAACTGATCACCGTAACGCGAAACGCTCGGCCACGCGGGCTCTCGTTGCTGTCCTGACCGCACTGGAGACAGGGGAGTCGTCCCCGCTCGATGCCGCCAAACAGTGGATTGACAAGATCGATTTCTCTCTCGATCCATATCCACTGCCGCTGACTCGTCGACGCCTAGAAGCATCGAAGGTCCTGGTTACGGAAGTATTGAATCACCTGATAGGAGAAGCTAAATGAGCAGAAGATCCGGGAAGCGGACGGCCCAGCAAGGAGCGTTGAACCCAGAGCAGCAAAAGAGGCTTATCGAGTTTCGCAGGAAGAAGAAGGACCTCGCGGCGCTTCTCCCGGCGATGTGGAGGGAATCGACTGACGAAAGAGGCAAGCTCAATACAGCAGTCTTAGTCGAGAAGGTCGCCCGCAAGATCAGAGACGGCGGCATCGTCAATGAGTACGACTTGGCCAGGAGTCTCGTCGACACCACAGACCGAGCCATGCGTCCGCCGATGCAGAAAGATGCGCAGGGCGTCTTCTCGTTTTACAACGTCGATAGCTATATTCCGATTGCGCCCAAAGAGCGCCGGGAAATGCCGAAGGCGACGAAGGAAGACATCGCGGCTTGGCAGGCAATCGAGAAAGCAGAGTTCGAACCGTCGCGGGTGGCCTATGAAACCAAGACCGCATGGAGGTTCGATCTCCTGAAAACCTGGCGTGACGGCGAGAAGACCCTCGCCGATGTGATGGCCCGGCTTGATCGGGAAAAAGCCAAGGGCGACGACGCGGCAGCATGAAAGGCGCAAACCAAATGCCAACGGCAGACAAGTCCTCATGTGACACCTGCGCCTTCGGCAATGCCGGCGCGGGCACCGAACCGTACAACCAGATCCGCGCGGAGGTCTGCGCAGCAGGCGCGGTCCCGTTCTGGTGCCATCGGAATTTCGATTGGAAGGCCGGCACGCCGCCGCCCGGCGCGCAGCTGAAGATCTGCCGAGGCTGGCAGGCCAGGGTAGCGCAACTGAACCGCCAGGGCCGGTACGCCGACCGCGAGCGCCGCGGGATCCGGTACTGGATCGCGCACAACACGCTGATATGGATCGAGGTGCTGGCGACGGCGGTTAAACAGGCGGACCACGACCATGCGCTGCGGCAGATCAAGCACGGCGTCAAACTGCTCGCCGCGAAGGAGACCAAGGATCTGATCCAAGGGCCGGCGGCGAGATTGAGGCGGAGTGGCGGCGGCGATGCCGACAACATTCTGGCCTCGCTGGACCGTAGATGCTGGGGCGAACAGAAAGAGCGCCAAGAAGGTGAGCGCACGCTTCTCACCTCCGCCTAGCGGGAACTGGCCGAACGTCAAGGCGGTCGCGCAAGAACATTTTGCAGGAAGTGCAGCCTGTGATTTCAACTGGCAATATCGGACTCGATGCGTTGGCCGATGCTATCGCTGCGAGGGTGGCTGATCGATTGAATCAGCCGGACCAACCGCGTTTGTTGACCGTGTCCGAGGCGGCAGCTTACATTGGCCGGACGCCCAACGCGCTTCGCTGCATGATCGCCAGGGGCAAGGTTCCCGCGGTACGGGATGGAAGGGCAGTGCATCTGGACCGCGCCGACCTCGACAATTGGGTTGAACTCCGCAAGACACGAAGGTAGAGTCAGGGTCCCATGGCGAGACACACCAGACGGCCAAGAGGCTCCGGCGGCATTTATAGGCGCGGGGCCATCTACTGGCTGAACTATTTTGTGAATGGACGGCAGATCCAAGAGAGTACCCACCAGAGCGACGAGAAGGAGGCGCAGCGCCTCCTGAATATCAAACTCGGCGAGGCGGCAGCAGGCAAATACGTGGCGCCGGAGAAGGCGACGGTCAGCGACCTCTGTGCTCTGGTGGTGGCGGACCATGAAACGCGGAAATTGCGCGAATCGAGGTCGGTGGGGTACCGCATCAAGAATCATATCAAGCCGGCCATCGGGTCGCTGCTGGCATCCCAGTTCACGCCTCATCAGGTTCGGCAATATATAAAGTCGCGCCGCGCTGAAAAAGCAGCGGACGGGACGATCAACCGCGAGTTGGCGATTCTCCGGCGGGGCTTCAATCTTGGGATCCGGGAGGAACCGCCACTGGTTCACCGCGCGATCTATATCCAGATGCTCCACGAAGACAACGTTCGCCAGGGTTTCATAGAAGAGTCCCAGTACACGGCCCTTCGCAACGCGCTGCCCGATTGGCTCAAGGCCATGCTGGTGGTGGGCTATCGTTGCGGGCCCCGGTTCGGGGAACTCACCTCACTCGAGCGCACGCAGGTGGACTGGGGAGCCATGGAGATCCGGGTGTATGGCAAGCAGACCAAGAGCAAACGGCCCCACACCATGCCGATATACGACGACATGATCGAATGGCTGAGATGGCAGGAAGCGCGGACGCCCAAGGACTGCAAGTACGTCTTCCACCTCGACGGCGAGCAGATCCGGGACCATGTGTTTTACCCGGCATGGAACGAGGCATGTAACGCGGCCGGACTCCCAGGACTGCACTTCCACGATTTGCGCCGCAGCGCTGTAAGAAACTTCGAGAATGGCCACACGAACCGCAAGGTTGCGATGGGCTTCACCGGGCACCTGACCGAGGCGATCTACCTGCGCTACAACATCGTGGCGAACCAAGACCTGCATGCCGCCGCCGCACAGATGACCAAGTACCACGAGCAGAAGCGCCGGCAGTTAGCCCAGCCTCAGCCCGAAGCAGAGCCCGCCATGGTGCAATAAGCTAATCCAGCAGGAGCGCCGGCTCCGGCCCCTCGCAAGACAACAAGCTTCCCACAAGGGGAAAATGACGCGGGAAGCCCGCCCGCTAGATGGGCTTTACACAGCCTCGTGTGGCTTCAATAATATGATAGGTGATTCGTCGCCCCATATACGTGTCGAGCTCTGGACTGTGGTGTTCTTGTCTGGGATGGATGCGGCGGCAAAGGGATTTACGCGAGTAAGGCTAAGGCTCCGGCGATGACGAAGGCCAGCCCGCCCACAAAAAAACTCCACTGACGCTTTTCATATAGTAGAATACCATCGCCCATATAATTGCCCGCCATCTCATTGATGGATCCCTCCTTGGCATCCGGAAGCTGCTCCACAATGTCAGGCAGGGAAAAAAGAAGTTGGGCGGCATAGTAAATCGAGACGGCAAAACAAACCGCTGCCAACGCAAGGAGGACATTTGGCACGATCGCCCAGCCGCGGAGATGTTCTTCTGAAATGGGCTTCAACCATGTAAGAATCCCCGCGATCGCTGCTGTCTCAAGTGTCACTATCCACTTGCTCCAGTCGCTCAGGATCCTGATAGCTTCCATCTGTTGCCTCTTTCCAAGGCTCAACTCAGGGAGGTTCGGCAAGGAGGCCTGCTGTGACGTTCTGCGTTTTCGTATGCCCATACAAGAACTAGAATAGCTGAGAAATAGACAAAATATAACCGGGGCACTTGGCACCCCGCTCACAATCAAACCTCAATAGTTTCCCAAATGTGGAGGGCAGGACACGAATAGTCCGCCGCAGAAGAGAACCCGTTACGGCAGGGTCGAGCTCAACGGCCTCGAGCACTTCGCGTCGGAAACGGCGTTCGAGAAGATGACGACCGAACCGTGGGGACCGTCTAGACTTTTCGACGACGGCGGGTGCCATCTCCCATAACGCGACTCGGCCCGCGTTCGCGATGGGGCAGGTATCCCCCGGCTCAGTCTCCGCATTGAATCACTTCATCTGAATCGCGTTGATACGAAAGATGCCGAGAACGCCTCGCGCCATCCGTTCGCACCATCCACGGGCTTCCGACTGCCCTGCGGAGGCACGTCCGTCGGCAGTGGCACTGCAGCTTGCGGGGGTCCGCTGATGCCCATATAATCGTGATGCCCGTAATTCCACGCGTCGGGTATCTGAAATGGCGCAACGAACGCGGCCGGAACCGGACTACCTGGACCATCCCGTCCTAGCGCCGTGTGAATCCACGGATGGTCCGCCGTTAGAATCCCGCCAAGAAAATTGCCCAGCGGAAAGGCGGCGGCCAGTACCAGGTCGCCCTTCGATGCAAGGACCGAAATTTCGTCGATATTCCCTCCGGCCGTTTGAAATTCGGTGTCCAAGCAATTGTCGTCGATTGCTCCGGCCATGAGGATGACCCGCCGCACCCTGGCCTTCATGAGCTGTACCGTCTCCAGCACGACCCTGGCGCCGAGACTGTGGGACGCGAACGAAATGCTCGCCGCGCTTGAGAAATTGGCGTCTATGAAAGGCGCGACCATCTGCCCCGTCTCGTCGGCGACCTTTGGCTCGCCGGGATAGTCAAGCCCATGCAGCCACACCGAATCGCCCGGCCACAACAGGCCAATGAAAGCTGAGGGATCCGGCAGCTGCAGAAGACTCTCCCAGTGCGAGAGCGCCTGTATTGCGTCATCACGATTGACGTTGAATCCGTGCGTCGCAATAAGCACATGACGGCCCTTAATCGCGCTCACCAGGTCATTGAGCGTTATCGAGGTGTAATTGGAGAGGGAGGTTCCCTGAAATGTGGCGACCGTTGTCGCTAGATAGTCGCCCACATCGGATGCCCGCACATCGAGGAATAGGGGCATTATTTCCTCGGTGCCTGCAGCGCGTTGACAGCGGTGGCGAGAGCGGTAGAGAGATCCTTTGCGACTGGGGCGACCGGAGTCGCGAGAAGCCCGACGAACAACGCGAGGCCCCACTGATTCCCGCCGATGGCGTATTCGCCGGCGAACGCCAACACGACCGCAAATAGGGTCGCCAGGGCGCGGGTTCCGTTGCGGTAAACCTGGTCGGCGTGCTGATAAGTTTCGTCGAGCATTGCGGTGAGGATGAGGTCGAATCGTGCGAAGAAATCCGACTGAACGAGAGTTAAGGGCACCGCGGTCGCGATGCTGGTCGAGACTGCGGTCAACGTGGCCGCATCGACTCCGGTTGCCTGCGCGACGGCCGGCGCGTTTCCGGGATCGAGGTTCAGCTTGATCAGCGATTTCGAGATGGATTTCTGGGCCGCGAGGTCGGTGCCATTGAGCCAGTTCGATCTAAGTGTTTCCAGAATTTGGGCGGGGGAGAGTCCGTGCGTGGCGGCTGGAATGATTGGTGTTACAGCTTTGCCAATGCGTGAAAAGCCGATGTGATTTGCACCGCCGCCGAAGACTTTGGTTGCATCGACCAGTCCGAAGGCAGCAGTTCCCAAACCGCCGACGGCGGCAATTAGGTTCGGAAGTTGCAGAAGAAGCAAGGGTATCCTCCTCAGTCCCCGGCATTATACCCGAATTTGGGAACAACGTGGTATCGAACGAATCGGGCGGGTCCACAGCCTTGCAAGTTACTCATTACGCTTACCATCGTTGTCGCCATGACACCGAGTTTGCGCGGAACAACAGCACCGGAACGCCGCCGAGAGATGTTCAGAGGACTCTCTCCGACCCCACAACGGTGGACGAGCTTCGCATTGCGATGCAACACACGCCCAACACGGCCATTCCAGCGGCCACGGGCAGTATCCTTCACAAGACGTACAGGCTCCGAGCGGCCCGGGGACGCCCCCGATCTCTGGAGGTCCCTTTTAGAGCCGCCGCCGACCGCACAACGCGAGACTGGCTCGAGTGGGCTTTCGGGGAGATGGTCGCCGGACCGTAACGGGCTGTTGAAAATCTCGACAGCACAGCGCGTCGTCTACCAGAACACGAGTCGTGGTCTGCCGGTTAATGTAATGATGGCTCGGCACAGCACGATTCGGCCGCCAGTTCTCAGCCCTGGCAGGGACCCGACTCCGTAATCTGTAATACAGTTTTCTGAAACATCGGTGCCGCGGTGGTCTGAAAGCTGTGTTATGTTGTCTGACACCGCTAAAACAAATCACTCGAAAGGAGACCTAGAAATGAGTTCCCAGCCAGCAGCAGTGCTCGATTTGAAGTTCGATACTCCCACGCTCGCCAGCGGTGGCCAGGTCATCCGCGTTCTGCAAGCCGATGCGCTCGATTTGACGTTCGATACTTCCAAACTCACCAGCAGCAGCCAGTTGATCAGCCTTCTGCAAGGCGATGCGAAACCTGTATTTCAATTCGGAACGCAGATCGCGCCTTACTGGACAGGTGCGACCAAGAACGCTCCCAACGGGACATCCGCTAGCATTACCGTGAGCGGCAGTGGCAACTGGAAAACCAGCACCGGCATCGGATTCTCGCTGTCCGGAAGCGCTAAAGGCGAGCTTAAGATCGTGACCAGCGGGGCGGTGATCACGTACGCTCCGGATCTCGAATCCAAACCCACAGGGGCGATACCCGCGGCTAGCTATGACGGCAGCGTCTATATCGTCGTCTCGCTCGATTTTCAGATCAGCGGAAGCGTCAGCGGCTCGGGGAATGCGGGAGCCATAGGGATTTCTGGAAACATCAACGGTTCGGCCGAAGAGAGCGTAACGTTTTGCCATAAGGTCTCCGGCGATACGGTTCTCAGCCAGGCGGTCGCTGATACGTTCAAGAGTTTTTCATTCGCGCTGGAACCAGCGTCCGCGCTCAGCATGTTGCCGAGTGACGCGACACAAGTGAATTTCGCGGGTTCCCTTGCTTTCAATCTGAGCGCGAGCTATGGTATCGACACAATCACCTTCGCGGCTCCGGGGGTTGCGTCCGTGCTAGACAGCGTGGCGAAGGGCAATGCTTCATTGACTTTCCCGTCGGGGAAGATCGATATCGGGGCCAAGGCCAGCGTGGCTTACACACACAGCGACGCTTTCACCGTAGTCGTTGAAAGAACCGGTAGCGGCGATGCGTTTCTATATGTGATGCGCGCAGACAAGACAGATCTTACTGAGGGCACGTCGATATCGGCTGCGGTAACCATAACGAATACTCCAGGAGTGACCGTGAATGCCCAGACGCTGCAGCAGACAGTCAACGGCATCACAGGAGGCGTTGGGGGGGCGCAGGCGGCGACCGCCGCCTCTGATATCGCTCAGGGGTTGACCACGAAGCTGAACAACTGGATCACCTCGACGGTGAAGAACGGGGCGACCCTGGGTTTGACGTGGGACCAGAGCAACAATCAATCGCTGCTGTTCAAGTATCAGGTGGACCTCTCGAGTCCAAGCCTGGCCACACAGAGCTGGCAATCACTTTGCCGGGGCAACTTCAGTGGCGCGGAGAGCGTCGGCGGGCTAATACCTCTGCCGGGCTCGGGTATTAGCCAACAGACCAGCGATAGCTTCACGGCCGGCATTCAGCTGTTCAATTTCTTCGCCGCATCCAGCAAGAACGCGTATTTTAACAAAACAAACATGCTTGTCACCCCGACCGGCGATCTGCAATACACATTTGATGTCGGGGCGGAATCTGATACGACGGTGCAGCAGAGTTCGAAGACGTGCCAGATCCATTTCGTAGCAGATGTTAATGGCTCCATGGCTGGCAAAATCACTAAGACCGACATCAGTATGCAGATAGAGGTGAAGGCCGTCAACGACCAGAAAGAAGCAGGGCGAATCGGCGATCTCGTGGGGCTTATCCCCCCGAATGCGCAAGTGAACCAGGCGCAGAAGGCAATGCAGGCATTCGTTAGCGCCAGCCCGAACGGCACTGTGGATCTGATCTGTGTACTGGAACCGTCGGCCTGGGCTAGGCTATCTTGCTCGGAATACCAAAATGGAAGGCCGCCGGCCAACCAGCAGCAGGACATGGAGAACTGGAATGCATTCCGCGACGGTTGCGCGAATCTGATCGACAGCGCATTTGGAAATCTAACATACGGAGACTGGCAGAGATTCAACGTTGCGGCTGTCTACGGACCGGACGCAAGCGGTGTTCCTGACCGACGCAGTACTGGCGCTTGGACACCGGGACCGTTCAGTAACTTCTTCCTGAACAGCCAGGACTTCATGAACCTCTCGGACGACCTGCACAGTCTTGCGGGCTTGACTTCAGTGCCTAACAGCTCGGGCGATGATGCGAGAAGTTACAGCGATATGCTGGATCAACTGGCTTCGCTGGTGATCAAACGGGACGTGTCCACCGCTTATGCCAAACCAACTGCAGCGGCTTTGCTGAAGCTCTCGAACCCATCATCGGTGGCCAACGATCTGGTCAGCGGCAAGAACTCTTTAACCTGTACATTGACGTTGAGCTGAGTTAAGAGGTTCAATTGGCTGCTCAGTAGATCGACATGATGGCGAGTTCGTTAGTGTCCTGGCCCCGGTTCGGCCAAGATTGCGATGCAGGCGCCGGCAAGTATGCCATCGTTGCATGACAGCTGTTGTTGGTTCGAGATCCCGCCGCACTGAGGTGCCCAGCAAAGGGGCAACTCGCCCGACCGGCGTTCGAAGACATGGAGGATTAGGTGCCGTAGACTGTCGAGAATCTCGACAACGCGGTGCCCGCCTCCCCAGAGCGGGACCGGGGCTTTACGGCGCCCATTTCTGCGCTTGGGCATTTCTCACCCAATTGACGCGAAGAGGACTTCACGGGACTAGGGATCCCCCGGCACCAACCCGGCACCCAGCGATCAGTCTGGTGTGTCAATGGAAGGCGATGATGGACGGACAAGAGATAGAGGCGCCTCCCGCACAAAGTCCTAACGAACGCTTGACCCGCGATACGATAAGCTGCTGCCGCCATCCGCGCTATGCGACGTTGCGGAGCGCAATTTCATTGGCTAAGGGGGGAAAAAGAGGATCCGAGATGAAACGGCGGCACCCTCAGGGCTGGGTCACGGTCACGAATGGTCTCGGAATCGCGCTGTTCACTCTTGTCGTTTTGTGGCCTTTGACGTTCGCTGCAGCCGCACAATCGTCGGGGACTGGCGGAGCGCCCGCGGCTGCGGCAACCACCAACACGGGAAATCCCGGCACGTACTCTGCATCTCAGGCCGCGCGGCCAGAGTCTGCCCCCGACAGAGTTCCCCGGCCTTTCCTGCGTCTGGTTGCCGTCCTTTTTTCAGGTTTGGCGATAAACGCTGCCCGGCTGGCGCGCAAGTTTCGCCGCTTTTGGGGCCTAGGCGTATTTGCCAACCCGTATGCGTTTCTGTCCTTGATCCTCGGGGTGGGCCTCTGTGGCATCCCCGTCACATCGGAGAGCGCCCTGGGATCACTGCCTCATCTGACATTTTGGGGCCCGTGGATCGCCGACCTTTCAGGGATCGCCCTGATGCTCGTTCTGCCCGCGATTCGTTTCAAACCCCTGGCGCGCTCAGCAGGCGACAGTCCCGTGCGCGACCTCGAAAGCCCGTCAAGCTCCAACCCGATCCTGGCGGTGATTGAGGACGCGATCCGCGACAGGATTCTGGCGCGCATGCAGTCGGAGATTGTCGCCGCTTCCCAACGCTACGATTGGGAAACGATCAAGCTGGCGGGCCGTCGCGTGCTGGAAGAGGAGATAACCATCGGGAGGCTGCCGCGCGAGGAGGGGGAGGCCGCCCTCCTTTCGGTCGAGGCTTTCCAGTCTGTCGCAGATCCGCGCGTAGATTCCAGCAACAAGTACGGAGCCCTGGTTCGCTTGTTGGGCTGGTGCCCGTTTTTGCGGTTGCGCGATAGCTTGGCAGCGGCGCGGGAAGCACAAGTATGACGCTCTCGCAAGTCTTCGGTATCGACCCTCAAGACGCGGCTCGGCTTGAGCGGGCAGGCGTGCACACCGTGCCGGATCTCGCAAGAATTACCGATCCGGCGGAGCTGAGCGCGCGCAGCCACGTACCACTCGAATCCATAGAGCGTTGGCGCGCTTCGGCGCAAATAAAAGCGGCCGCCGTCCGCAGGTGGAGAAGGCTGTTAGCCCTACTCGCGGCATTCACAGTGGTTTTGCTGGGTGCGATTGGCGTGTGGTCTTACAAGAAAGGGATTTCGCTTCAACTCGACCAAGCCATCCAGTACTACAATCGCGGAAATGCATTACTCGATGACGGACATTGGGACGACGCCATCACCGAGTATCGGAAAGCCCTTGCCTTGAAGCCCGACTTCGCCGAGGCCCACGGTAACCTCGGCAACGCCTTGGACGACAAACGGGAGTACGACGCCGCCATCGCCGAGTACGAGAAGGCCCTCGCCTTGAAACCCGATTTCGCCAAGGCCTGGTACAACCTCGGCTATACCTTGGGCGACAAAGGGGACTACGCCGGTGCCATCGCCGAGTACCGGAAAGCGGTCGCCCTGAAGCCCGACTTCGCCAAGGCCCACAACAACCTCGGCGTCGCCTTGGACAAGGTTGGGGAGTACCCCGCCGCCATCGCCGAGTACCGGAAAGCGGTCGGCCTGGAGCCCGACTCCGCTGAGGCCCACAACAACCTCGGCGTGGCCTTGCACAAAAATGGGGAGTACGCCGCCGCCATCGCCGAATACCGGAAAGCCCTCGCCCTGAAGCCCGACTTCGCCGAGGCCCACACCAACCTCGGCGTCACCTTGGACCAGAATGGGGACTACGCCGGTGCCATCGCCGAGTACCGGAAGGCAGTCGCCCTGAAGCCCGACTCCGCCGAGGCCAATGACGGTCTCGGGTATGCGCTGGCTGAACAACGGAAATTCGACGAAGCGATACCATATGTCGAAAAAGCTCTTCGGACTATGGCTGGCGACCCCAATATCCTCGACAGCCTCGGGTTTGCCCTGGCTGGTAAGGGGGAATACCGCGCGGCAATCTCGAAATATCAACAGGCGCTGCGGAGCGGCCCCAAAATGGCTATAATCCACTTCCATCTAGCGCAGACATTTCAACAAGCGGGTCGGAAGAGCGAGGCGGAAGCAGAACTGAAGGAGGCGTACCGCCTTGACCCTACGCTTAAGGGCAAGTCACAATAGGTCAAGCGACTCCCCTCGCGCATCGGTCCAGAGCTTTCATAGCCGCCGCACATTTTCCCTTGTGATGAGCGTTCCGTGGAACCGTTCCCTTGGCCGTATGCCCGAATCGCTGGTGCCGTGCGACGACGGCCCCGACGCCCCCATCTGTGAAGAGTCGGGTCGCTCCCGCGGTACGCCCAGCACGGAAGGCGCCCAGGCCACTTCGCTTATCGTCGACGCGTACCACTGGGCGGAAACGGCGTTCGGACCCCGAGCGACGGGTTGGATCGGGCGGCGATATCGTGCATCGACGCGGCGGCCGGCCAGAGCGTGCGATTATGTAACGAATGTGTAACTTACACCAGACGAACCGCCGTTTGTCCCGCTTTATCAGAGGTGCTGTAAACCATACCAAACACGCGGTTATAATGGTCTAGAGTAGTCAGCCTGGGGCACTTAAAATCCTCTTCCCGGCAACGGGAGTGCGGGTTCAATTCCCGCCCCGGGCACCAACAATCATCAACATCTCTGTAATCGCCTTCAATACTCGGATCTCGAATCGGGCTCGCGCAAATCTGCGCCGGTTCGAGCTTTGACCATGCCCAGGGGATACCGTCCTGCCACTCCAGCTCTTTCAGTTCGATGTATTCCACATGACGCAACCCTCCCATTTGGGCCGGATCGGTCGATGGCGTCGCGGTACTTGAACTTGAGCAGGGGAGACAGTCGGCCCGGTCCTGCTCCAGCCCGTCCAGATATTCGGCGACGCGCGTAGAGCACGTGGCGGCGTAGGGCGCGTCAGATCGATGCTAACGGCGATGAACGCCACGTATTGTGGAGTGTGTAGTAGCTCGGATCGGCGAACTTCTCAGCGTAGATCCGTTCCCAGCGTGCGTCGTCCACACAACGACGGCACTGACCGCATCGGCATCTAGCTTTCCGGTGCTTCCTCTCCAGCTCGGCAACATCCTGCGCACCGCGGCGGGGCTGTGTCTGGGCGGGATTTCCAAAAGCTTCCAACAACGCACGAATCGTTTCGGGGCTCGATAGTTCCATTGGCTTCTCGAATTGCTCCGCGGGCGGCCTGGAGCGAATCTCACGATGATAATACCCCCTGCCCTTCTTTCAGACAATACGGTCTTCGTATAGGTAGTACGCCGCTATCCTTCCTTATGAACCGTTCGTACTAGTCCTAGGTAGGGCGGCCCGGGGACCCGCGCGGTTTGTGGGTTGGGCTGCCTCCTTGGTGGCGGCCATGCCAGGTGGAACAGACGCTTTCGTCTGCCGCTGAAACCGTTTCTCCGCGTCTGCGCGTCAAATTTCGTTTCGTCCTCTCACCGCGCTCCCCTCCCAAACTCCACCAGCGCTTCCACCTTCGCCCAAGCCGCTCCGCTATCGATGGAACGCGCCGCCAGCGCCACGCCTTCCGAAAAACTCGCGGCTTTTCCCGCCGCTACCAGCGCGCCGGATGCATTCACCAGCACCACATCCCGTTGAGGACCGGGGCCGCCGCCCAGGACGGCGCGGGCGATTGCGGCGTTCCGATTGCGGTCGCCGCCTTTCAGGTCTTCGGGCGCCGCGACGGGCACGCCGAAATCCGCGGGTGTCAGGGTCAGCCGCTCCACGCGGCCTTCGGCGATGGAAAACGCCAGCGTCGGGCCGGTTGTGGTAATCTCATCCAGACCGTCCGAGCCGTGGACCACGAAGCCGCGCCGCAATCCCAGCGTCGCCAGCGCGCCCGCGATCCATTCGGCGGCGTGGGCCGATGGCGCTCCAGCCAGTTGCGCGTCCGCTCCGGCGGGGTTGGTGAGCGGCCCGAGCAGGTTGAACACGGTTCGCATCTTCAATTCCACCCGCACCGGCTGCGCGTACTTCGTGGCCGAGTGAAAGGCCGGCGCGAACAGAAAGCCAATGCCGATCTCGCGAATGGCGCGCCCTACTTCGGCCGGCGGAATCGCGATCGCGATTCCCAACGCTTCCAGCAGGTCCGCGCTGCCGCAGCGGCTCGATATGGAACGGTTCCCGTGCTTGGCGACGCGTACGCCGGCGCCGGCCGCCACGAACGCGGCGATGGTGGAGATGTTGAACGTGGAAGCGCCGTCCCCGCCCGTGCCGCAGGTATCGAGCAGCGGCTCGCCCCCCGTTCCGCAATCGATCGGCGCGGCCATCTCGCGCATCGCGCGCGCAAACCCCACCAACTCCTCCACGCTCTCGCCCTTCATCCGCAAGGCCACTAGAAATGCGGCAATCTGCGGCTGGCTCGCCTGGCCGGAGAGTACCGTTCGCATGGCCTCCAGGGCTTCCTTGGAGGATAAGTCCACCCCCGCCACAACGCGCTCCAGGTAGGGCAAAAGGGCCATGATATAGTGTGAAGGACGGGCTTTCTCGTCATCCTAGCACAAGCGGTATTTCCATGAAAATTCACGAGTATCAGGCCAAGGC
>CAYWHA010000054.1:0-36590 GCA_964457555.1 uncultured Solibacteraceae bacterium | reverse complement strand
GAGGCGTCGAAAACCTGGGGACGGCCCTGGAACGCCGTGGAAATCGGCCCCAAGCGGGATTTGCTCGGAGACCTCACGAACGCGGTGCGCGCCAAGGGCCTCAAGATGGGCATCTACTACTCGCTCTACGAGTGGTACAACCCTCTGTACCTCGCCGACAAGAAGCGCTACGTCGCCGAACACATGATGCCGCAGTTCAAGGACGTGGTGACGCGCTACAAGCCGTCGATCATCTTCGGCGATGGCGAATGGGACTTGACCTCCGCCGAGTGGCGCACTCCGGAGTTGCTCGCATGGCTGTTCAACGACTCGCCCGCTAAAGACGCGGTGGTGAACGACCGCTGGGGAAAAGACACCCGCCACAAGCACGGCGGCTACTGGACCACCGAGTACACGCCGGGCATGACCGGCACCGACCACCCGTGGGAGGAAAGCCGCGGGATGGGCTATTCCTACGGCTATAACCGCGCCGAACGAATCGGCGATTATCACACAGGCCGGGAACTGGTGATCCTTTTGGTGGACCTGGTAAGCCGCGGCGGCAACCTGCTGCTCGATATCGGTCCGGCGGCGGACGGGACCATTCCGCCGGTCATGGAGGAGCGGCTGTTGCAAATCGGCTCCTGGCTGAACGTCAACGGAGAGGCCATCTACGGCACAAGGCCCTTCAAGCTCACGCGGCAGTGGAGCGCCGGGGAAGTCCCCAAGATGAATTACAACCAGGAGTTCAACAGCTCCTATGACGTAACCAAACTGACGGAGAAGCCGGCGCCGGGGAAGGCCGGCATCGAGGCCTTCTTCACGTCGAAAGGCGCGAACGTGTACGTGATCCTGCCGCGCTGGCCGGGGAGGCGCTTCACGGTGAAAGAGTTCGACGGAGCGGGCTTGAAGTCGGTGACATTGCTAGGCTCCGCCGCGCCGCTGCGATTCCAATCGCAAGGAAAAGAGCTGACCGTCGACCTGCCGGAGATGCCTGAGGAGTTG
Organism: uncultured Solibacteraceae bacterium; assembly: GCA_964457555.1. Lineage (GTDB taxonomy): Bacteria > Acidobacteriota > Terriglobia > Bryobacterales > Bryobacteraceae > BOG-224. The sequence goes on along the minus strand of CAYWHA010000054.1, from coordinate 35,606 downwards.
ATGGCTCAGCCGGCGTGGGTAATCAAGCTGAGCAAATGACCGATGGAAATCGTACGCCTGACCGAAAGCGACGCGCAAGCTCTCTGGGACTTTAGGCTCACCGCCTTGCAGTCGGAACCCGAGGCTTTCGGCGAGTCGGTGGACGAGCATCTCCAGACGCCGGTAGAGACCCTTGCCCACAGGCTGCAATCGGGTGGCGATGAGAGCTTTGTGCTCGGCGCCGTAGCGCAATCGACCCTGGCCGGCATGGTCGGCTTCTATCGGGACCGGCAGGCGAAACGGCGGCATCGAGGCTGGATCTGGGGAATGTTTGTCGCGCCGGACTGGCGCGGCAAAGGCGTTGGGCAGGCGCTGCTGGAGGAACTTCTCAGCCGCGCGAGGTCCATCGCCGGCCTCAAGTGCGTGCTGCTTTCCGTGTCCACCGGTCAGAACTCAGCCCGCCGGTTGTACGCGCGCGCCGGCTTTCAGGTGTTCGGCTCCGAACCGCAAGCCCTTCAAGTGGGCGGCCGGTTGATCGATGAGGATCACATGCTGATCAGGCTGTAATCCGCGGCTCAATACCCCAGCTTCTTATCCACTACATTCAGCAGCGGCTCGCCTTTGCGGAAACGGTCGAACTGCGCCAGAAAGAAGCGCATGGAGTTCTTCTCCCAGTCGGTCGTGTTATCGGCGCAGTGCGGCGAGAGCAGCACGTTCTCCAGCTTGTAGAATGGGTGCCCCGCGGGCAGCGGCTCGCGTTCGAAAACGTCCAGCGCGGCGCCTTTGATGCGCTGTTCCGTCAGCGCGCGGATCATGGCACCTTCGTCGATTACCGGGCCCCGGCCCACGTTGACGATCACGGCCCCCGGTTTCATCGCGGCGAATTCCCGCTCCCCAATCATGCCGCGCGTTTCCGGCGTCAACGGCGCCGCTACCACCACGTAGTCCGAACGTTCCATGGTTTCCACAAGCCTCTCCGGACCGTAGACCTCGTGAGCCAGGGCGTCCCCGCCGGGCGACGCCGGCGCATGGCGCTTGATGGCCAGCACGCACATCCCCATGGCTCGGGCCAGAGATGCCACGGCGCAGCCGATGTCGCCGTAACCCACGATGCCCACCGTCTGCCCGCCGATCATCTCCACGTCAAATGGATCCCACTCTCCCGCTTGCTGCCCGCGGATCATGCGCCGGAAGTCCTTGGCAAAGTACAGCATGGCCCCCAACGCGAATTCCCCCAGCGACTGGCTGAAAACGCCGCTGGCGTTGGTGAGCTGCGCAGGGCTCCCGACCAATGCCGGAAACAGCAGCTTGTCCAGGCCCGCCGTGCGCGTGTGCACCCAACGCACCCTCGGACACATGCCGAAAACCTGGCGCAGCACCCTGCCGGACAGGTCCCAATTGAGGATCGCTTCGGCTCGCGGAGCGATATCCTTGAAGGCTTCGGGCGTGTTGCCCACCGTAACCTCGGTCTCCGGCGGCAGTTCGTCCAACATCGGGAGCAAGGGATCGGTGGGATCGGATATGACGATGAGGCTGATCATGAAGGATAGTTACCCCTCTCAACATCTTATCCTCTAGCTCGGCGCTTCCCGGGGTAACTGTACGTCTGCCGTAGCCGTCTAATCGCTTGGGAGTACCCGCGGTCCCAGGGAGCGCCGCTTTGCCCCATGCGTGTTGCGATTATTGGCGGAGGCCCCGGCGGCCTGGTGACGGCTTACCTGCTCCAGCAGCGCGTCGACGGTCCGCTGGATATCACTGTCTTCGAAGCGTGCCACCGGCTGGGTGGGAAAATCGTCACGGAGACGTTCGACGCCGCCCCGGTTGCCTACGAAGCAGGCGCCGCCGAGCTGTACGACTACTCCATGACCGGCCCCGACCCTCTGCGCGAGCTGGTCCGGGACCTCGGCCTTTCCACGCAGCCAATGGCCGGCCGGAGCGTGATTCTCGACGGCGTCCTCTTGCAATCCCCTGACGATATCCGCCGTCACTTGGGCCCGAAAACCTCCGAGGCGCTGGAGGATTTCCGGCGGCGCGCCACCGAACTCATCAGTCCGGCCCGCTACTACGAATCGGATTGGCGGCAGGATAACGACGACCCGCTTGTCCGCCAGAGCTTCCACGACCTGCTGCGGACCGTGCCGGATGAAGCAGCGCGCAGATATATCCGCGTCTCCGTTCATAGCGACGTGGCCACCGAACCGCACTCCACCAGCGCGCTCTACGGTCTCCAGAACTACCTGATGAACGAGCCGGGCTACCTCGCGCTCTACACCATCGACGGAGGCATCGAATCGCTCATACGGGAACTGGCCGCGCGCCTGCGCTGCCGCGTTCTGCTGGGCCAGCCCGTGACGCGCGTCGAGGCCGCGCCCAACGGGGCCTACACGGTCGAGTCGCGCGGACGCGGCGGCGCCGGCCGCGAGGAGTTCGACATGGTGGTGGTTGCGCTGCCCAACAATTGGATTCCCGCGATCCGCTGGGAGGGCGATGCGCTTTCCGAGGCCATGCACGCCCACCACGCTTACTACGACCGGCCCGCGCATTACCTCCGCGTCAGCCTGTTGTTCGACAAACCGTTCTGGCGCGACCGCATTCGTGAATCCTACTTCATGCTGGACGCCTTTGGCGGCTGCTGCGTATACGACGAGAGCTCCCGCGGCGGCTGCGGCGAGTTCGGCGTGCTGGGGTTCCTGCTGGCCGGCGAAGCCGCGCTCAATATGAGCAACTGCCCCGATCGCGTCCTCATCCAGGAGATGCTCGCATCGCTTCCGCCATGGCTGCAGCACGGCCGCGGGTCGCTTCGCGAAGGGCGCGTCCACCGCTGGGTGGGCACGGTCAGCGGATTGCCCGCGGGTTACCCGATGAAAGATCCCGATGCGCGTCATTCGCCAGACCCCGAAGGCAACCCCCGGCTGTTCGTGGTCGGAGACTACCTCTTCGATTCGACCTTGAATGGCGTGCTGGATTCCGCCGACGTCGTTACGGAATTCATCCTCGATGAGCTCCGTGAGCCCGTCGCCGCGCAGCCGTCGCGCCAGGCGTAACATGGTGAATCAAGTGCAAGCGGCCATCACGGTGAAGCGGATTCGGTTCACGCCGGAGCCGGCCGCCGGCGAAAACGTGCGGCGGCGGTTCACCGAGCCTCGCCCCATGGCGGCCGTGGAAGAAACCTCCGCACTGAGCAAGCTGCCGACAGACCAGCCCTGGCCGGAGCCGTCCGACGGCCTCGTTGTGATCGTCGCGCCAACCCGGCTGCCCTTCAACCTGGAACCCATGGTCGAAAGCTGGCTCTCTCCCCCAGACCGTGACGCCCCGCGGCCAACCGTTGTGAGGCTCGAATCGGGCACGGTTCGATGGCGTCCCGGCCGGGCGGTTCTGGAACACAATCAGGCCGAATCGGCCGCACCCGGCATCGAGAGCCTTCTGGACGCCCTCGCCGGATTCGCTTTTCTCGAAGGCGAGTTGCGGCGGCTGGAACAGGCCCTGCTTCCTTACGAGGCCTCAGCCCCCGCGGACGCCGCGCTGGCCTACCGCATCCGGCAAAGCAGCCACGCGGAGTGGGACCGGTTCGGGAGAACCATGGAAGCACTGTCCGTGCTGCGGCTGACGTTCGCCAGGCTCGAACCCCTGCTGGGCGCGCCGGCGCGCTCCCTGGACCCGGAAGGCCGTCGCGCCGTTTCCGCTCTCACGGCGCGTTCCGGCGTACGCGCGCGCCTCGAATCGTTCAGCAATCGTCTGGAAGCCTGCGAAGATCTTTACGAAGGCGCGGTCGACCGCATCAGCGACTTCCGCTGGTATCGCAATGGCGAAATCCTCGAAATCGCCATCGTCGCGCTGCTGGTGCTGGAAGTGATTCTGCTAGTCTGTCAAATGCTTCGCTAAGTGGGGCGGACCTCCTGGTCTGCCTTCTTGTCTGCCTTCTTGTCTGCCTTCTTGTCTGCCTTCTTGTCTGCCTCCTGGCCTGCCTTCTTACCTGCCTTCACGTCCCGGCCCGGAAGTTCGAAGCGGCCCGTTCCAGCATCTCACCCGGCGAAGCCGTTCCAGTCCCCTTCTTCATAATCGTGATGGATGCTGCGATGTTGCCGAAATTCGCCGCCGCCAGCGCATCGCCCGTCACCTTCAGCGCCAGCGCCGCGGCCGCGGAGAAGCTGTCGCCTGCGCCGCAGATATCCACGGGCTTCTCGATATTCCGCGACGCCGACCGCGCCATCCCGCTCTCGCCGGCGATCGTCGCGCCCTCGCCCCCGGCAGTAATCATGAGCAGCGGCGCCTGCAGGCGCTTCCGGAATTCGGCGTAGTCCACACGGCCGATGGCGCGCGTGGAGGCCGCTTCCATCTCGGCGCGATTCCCTTTCACGATCACGCGGCGAAACAGCTCGGCCCGCAAACGGGAGTCCGCCCAGAAGACGGTCGCCGGATGGCGCGTCGCCAGGCCCGCGAGCGCGTCCCGCACCGCCGCCGTGACCACGCCGCCCTGGCTGGTCTCGGCCTGGTCGGAAATCAGAATCGCGTCGAAGTCCGGCGCGGCGCGCTCCAGCCGGGCCACCAGCTCGCGCTCCACATCCGCCGGCGTCGCTTCGGCGTTCACGAAATCCACTCGCGGCAAATCTTCCTCGCCCGTCCGCCGGTTGATCAGCTTCGTATACGTGAAGGTAGGAACGTCGGCGCGCACCAGCAATTCCGAGCCAATGCCGCGGGCCGCCAGCGCGCCTTCCAGTTCGTAGCCGAAGCCGTCGCGGCCCACCACCCCCAACACCGCCACGCGCCCTGCGCCCAGCGCGGCCAGGTTGTTGGCCACCGTTCCGCCGCCGCCCGCCGTGACTTCGGTGGCAACCACCGCCACGCGCGCAATGCCGGTTTCGCGCGAGATGTCCGCCAGCGCCGGATCGTACGTACACCAGCGGTCCAGGCAGATGTCGCCCACCACCAGCGCGCGTAGCTTCCCAAACGCGTCCAGAATCTCTTTGGCGGTCATGGCTAGAGCAATCTCCACAATGCCGGCAGCGTGGCGCGGTGCTCTCCGCAAAAGTAGAAGCTCTCGCCGCCATCGGCCACCGTGCGCACCAGGATGGTTTTGTGCGGACGGAAGTAGTAGCCCGGATCGGTCTTGGGCAGCTCCTTCCGGAAGTCTCCGTGAATGGGCGCCAGGTCGAAAACCGCGGTGGTGAAATGCCGGATCTCGCGGCCTTCGCGGCGCGCCACGTTGCGAGCCATCGCCAGCGCCTTCAGGTATGCTTCGGGCGCCATGATCGCCGAACCGAAGCTGAGCAGCACGCCGCCTTCCAGACGTTCCACCGTCCGGGCGAAGATCAGAAAATCGCGGTAACTGGCCGCCCCCAAAGCCGCGCCGTCGCAGTTGGGGTGCTCGTGGAGGATGTCGTAGCCAATGCCCACATGCGCGGTCACGGGCACGCCCACGCGGTACGCCGCCGCCAGGATCGAAAGGTCCTTGTGAGGGAAATCGCTCTCTTCAATCCGGCGGCCGAAGTTCTCGCCCATGCCCAGGCCGTTCCCGGCGGCTTCGCGAATCCAGTCGTTCATCTCGCCCGTCTCGCGCCACAAGCCGAACTCGCCGGTGCGGATGTAGCGGTCCACGCTTTCGGTGGTCGCGCCGATGCGCGCCAGCTCGTAATCGTGGATGGTTCCGGCGCCGTTCATGGCAATGTGGTCGATGAAGCCGCGCTCCACCATATCGATGATGTGCCGGTTCACCCCCGCGCGAATCACGTGCCCGCCCATCATGAGGATGCGCGCCGCGCCCCGTGCCTTCGCCGCTTGCAGCCGTTCCGCCACGGCCGGAAGTTCCGGGTGCGCGAACGCGGGCGTCGCGTCGCCCAGCGCCAGCCAGCGGTCCAGATGGAGGTCGTGCGCGCGCTCCGCCAGCGGCTTGATCTCAAGCCGCGAACGGTCGAACGTTTCGTAACGCGAGCGGACCGCAAACAGCTTCTCCATCAACTCATCCCCGCAAAGATAATTGGGAATGATGTAGTCCGCCCCCGCGCCGGTCAGCCGCTTGCGCTTCCACTCGTCCACCTTCAGGCATTCCGGTTCGTCCGTCGCCACGCCCACCGTGACGCCGCCCGCCCGCTTCACTTCCTCGATCTCCACGTATCCGTCTCCGAAGCCTAGAAACTGCTCGCCGCGTATGCCGGGGGTCGCCAGAATGCGCTCGATGAGGATGCGTTTCGAGAAGCTCTTGTAATCGTCGAGCGCGCCGTGGACGCCGTCGAAATAGCGCGAAACGTCCAGCAGACCGGCCTCCTCGCGCATATAGATCTCGTCGGTGCCGCTGGCCAGGTACATGCGCAGCCCGCGCGCGCGCAACGCTTCGAGGAACGCGCGCGCGCCGGGCACCAGGTACTTCTCCGGCGAGCACGCGCCGCGCCGCAATTCCTCCACGCGGCTGCCAATCACGCTCCACAGGCGGTCCAGGTAGCGCTTCTTGTAGACAAGCGGGTCGAGCGGCTCCCCGCCGCGCAGGCGGATCTCCCCGGCCAGCGCGATCATCTGGTAGACCGTGTCCTGGCCGGTAAGCCGCCAGACGAACTCCTCAACTACGCGGCGCAAGTCCGCTTCGCTCTCCCCGGTCTTCAACTCGGCCAGCGTCTCCACCATCATGGGGACCATCACCTCAAACCAACCGGTGCGGATGAGCGAGAGGCTGCCGTCGAAATCGAAGAGTACGATGCGCGCCCCGGCGGCGGAGACGGGGCGAATGGTTTCGATAAGTGGGGTCAAAGCCTATTCTGGCACGAAGGCGCCGGTCCACAACAGGTAGCATCCGAACAACGCCAGCGCCGCGGCGGAAAGGCCAATCAGAGCGCGGTTGATCCCCGAGCCGAGTTTCCCCGCGATTCCGAAAAGCACGATTGTCGCCGCCGTCCCCAGAACCATCACGCTATAGAATCCGGCCAGCAAGGCGAGACCGTGCGCGGGCGCCTCGCGACAGCCTTTGAGCAGAAGCGGCCCCATGACCAGGCTCCAGGCCAGCCACGGATTGGGATTCAGCAAATTCACCGTGACCGCCTGCAGAAGCGTCCGCGCTTTCGACGGCGCCGGCACAGCGCCCTTGGGGTTCCAGGCGCGCCACGTCCGGAACGCGCCGAACGCCAGGTACAGAACAAACACGCCGCCCGCCACCCGCAGCCATTGCGTAAGGCCAGGGGGCATGCGGCTCAAGACAATCACCGTGACCGCGATTACGGGGACGTCGCTCAGCAGGGGCGCCAACGCCGCCGGCAGAGTGCGCCGCCACCCATGGCTGGCGGCCTGTGAGATCAGATAGGCCTGCATGGGTCCCGGCTGCACGACCGCGGCGAAACCGAAGGCGGCGCCCAACAACAGGTAGGTGAGCATGTCGTCCTGAAACTCTGGCAGGCGAAAGCGCCTGCCCCACCGCTAACGCTCGACAATTTGCTTGCAAGGTGGGGCAGGCGCTTTCGCCTGCCAACAGCATAAGCCCATTGCCCGCCTGTCCGTGAGTTACCATGGCGGGATGTTCGGCCGTATTTTTTGTATCCTTCTGGGTTTCTCGATTATGGGGGGGAGCCTATACGCGCAAGTGGCCGTTCCTCCCACAGCGCCGTTGATCGCCCCCCCGGCCGCCGCCGATCCAATCGCCCCCATTGCTCCGGCGCCTGTCCTGGGCGGGACCGAGGGACGGCAGGTAAGTTGGCTCCGCCTCCCGGCGAATCTGGTGAGCGATCAGAAGCGCATCTGGACGTTTCCCCCGAAGGTCGTGCGGAAACGCTGGGTGTGGCCCACCGTGGCCGTGGTTGCGGTCACCGCCGCGCTGATTGCCACCGACGCGCACACCGCTCCGCACTTCCGCAACACCAATGTGTTCCACGGGTTCAATTCCGTGTTCACGTCGAATGCCACGGACACGGGCATGATCGTAGCTCCCGCTACGCTCTACGCGGCCGGTTTGGTCGCCCGGAATTCCTATGCCCGCAAGACCGCCCTGCTGGCGGGCGAGGCGGCTGCCGATGCGGAAATCGTCACGGTCCTTGCCAAGGACATCGACCGCAGGGCCAGGCCGGCTTCCTTTGCGCCGAACACGAGCATGGCGGGTAGCTGGTTCAACGGCCAGGGCAGTTGGATCCGCGGCAATGGGAGCTTCCCCTCCGGCCATACCATCGCCGCGTTTTCCATCGCCACGGTGATTGCCCGCCGTTATCCAAACCAGCGCTGGGTCAAGTATGCGGCCTACGGAATCGCCGCGGCGGTGGGCTTTTCCAGGCTGACTCTCTCCGCCCATTTCCCATCCGACGTGTTCGTGGGCGGCGTGCTGGGCTACTCCATCAGTCGTTTCGCCGTGCTCGGCCAATGACGCTCCCAGTAGCGCAGCCTTTCAGGCGGCGATGCCCGCATGGTGCGGGCATTCTTGCCTTGTTCTTATTCCTGCTTCCAACCCTCCAAGCCCAAACCGGCTCCGGCGCCATCCATGGCATAGTCGCGGACGCCCTCGATCGCCCGGTAGCGGGCGCAAGCGTGACCGTTCAAGGATCTCCCGCGCCCTTCCTGGCCCACGCAACCTCGCGCGCGACCGGAGAATTCGAGTTCGTCCTTCCCTACGGCGAATACCGCGTGAACGCCGGCGGCCAGGATTTCGCCGTGACGGTTTCGCCGCTCCGTCCGGTGTGTCTCAAGATCGCGCCCACCGGCGGCGGCTCGATCCCTTGTCCCGGCAATGCGGGCCCGTGGAGCACGCAGCCGGATGCGCCCACTCCCAGCGTCGCCGGCGTGCTGCTGGCCTATGAGCCGGCCACAGTCACGGAGCCGCTCGATTTCTCGGGGCCGGTTTCCACGCCGTTTCCGCTGCTCTCCGAGCGCGCTTTTTCCTGGACCGGCGTGCGCTATACGGCTCAAGGCGTCGATACCACAGACCCCTATCAACCCGGCCGCACCGACGCGCTGCTCGACCCCTCCGGCATTGCGGAAGCAGGCGTAATCGACGGCTTCGACCTGGGCGTCTCACGGGCTTACGGCTCCGAGGTCGCCCGGTTTGTCACCGCTCCCGGCCCAGCCTGGCACGCCGCCGCCGCCAGCAGCGATACCGGTTCGCTGCTGGCGTCCAATAACCTGCCCGCCGCGCACGGGCCGCTCGACCAGGTTGGAAAGTACCAGCGATTCTCGAACGAGAGCCTTCAACTGGGAGGCCCGCTCGGGCGGCGCGTCGATGCGTTCGCCTCGCTCAACGGCCAGTGGTCCTCGCAAACCGTGCCGCTCGCGCCGGCCGGCTCCGATCTGGAGCGCAGCCTGCTCACCGTCGCCGCCATCGTCAGGGCGCAGATTACCGCCCGCGACCGAGTGCAATTCGATCTGGCCGGCTCGCGCGCGCAACAGCCGGACTGGGGAATGCCCGCGGGCGTGGAGGCCTGGGCGGGGCGGCCGATGGGTCCCTCGTTCACCATTCCCAGCATCGAGGGGTTCGCCGGATGCGCGGAGAACGACGGCTTCGAATCCTTCCAGGCCGCCTGGAACCGCCTGGCCGCGGAGGGGTTGTGGCAGGTGCGCTACGCGGCTTCCTCGGCGCATCTCGACACCGCCTCCACCGCGCCCGCCGGTGCACAGAGCGCGATCGACCTGATTGACGGGACCACCAACGGCGTGGCGCCTTTGACCAACCTGGCAACGCGGACCCGCCAGACCGCGGCGGCATCTTACGAGCGCGCGCATCTGCGGATCGGCAAATCGCGCCACGCTTTTACGGTGGGAACCGTGTGGGACCGCGCGGGCATTCGCAATCGCTTCGCGGCGCCGTCAGGCACGAACTTCATCACAGCCGATGGAGTCCCGGCTTACGCGGTGGTCTTCAACACGCCGCAAGACTCGCGCCAGAGCATCGCCAATTTCTCGGCTCAGGCGCGCGACGCCATCGCGCTCGCGCCCTGGCTTACGCTAGACCTTGGGCTGGTCGCGGACCTGGCGCGCGGCGGGACCATCGCCTGGAACACCGTGTCTCCCCGTGCCGGGCTGGCGCTCTCGCCCGCTGCGTTTCGCCGCCTCACGCTGCGGGCCGGTTACGCGCGGCTTGACGCGCCGCTGGCGGGACGTTACCTCGATTTCGGCGATCCCAACAGCCTGGGCGGATCGGAATACCAGTGGACCGGCGCCAATCGCGAGGGGCCCCTCATCATGCGGTTCGGCGGACCTGATTCGAGCATCGACCCGGCGCTGCGGCCGCCCCACGCCGGCGAGGTGAACCTGGGCGCGGAAGTCTCGCTGCCGTGGAAGAGCTTCGCGCGAGCCCGTCTGTTCCGGCGCGAGGAGAAGGACCGGATCGCGGCTCTCGATACGGGCGTTCCTGCGTCGGATTACCTGCCGGTCCAGATTGACGACCCCGGTCCCGATGGCCTGCCCGGAACCTTCGACGACCAGTCGCTCACGGTGTACGCGCGGCAACCCGCGTCGTTCGGCCAGGACCGTTACCTGCTCACCAATCCGCCCGGCCTGAGCGCGCTTGCCGAGGGCATGGTGGCGGAAGCCGGCGGCCAGTGGCGCGGCTACGGCGCGCATGCCACGTTTATGGCGGTCGAAACCAGCGGGCCGACCAATCCCGGCAATTCGCCGCTTGAAAACGATCCGGGCGTAATCGGGTCGCTCGATTCCGATCCGAACGCGGGGATTAACGCATCGGGCCGTCAGTTCTTCGACCGCGCTTACGTGGGCAAGGCCCAGTTCACCGGCAAGCTTCCCCGTTTTCTGGGCGGCATTCTGTGGGAGAATACCGTGAATTACATGGACGGGGCCGATTTTGCGAGGGAATTGCTGGTGACGGGGCTGCCGCAGGGGCCGATCCTGGTGGATGCCACGGTCCGCGGAAGCCCGGGCGGCGGCAACCGCGCCGAGCACGTCATGAACTGGAACCTGCGGCTCGCGCGGCCGTTCCCCCTGGCGCGCGGCGAGATCCGACTTGCGCTGGACGTAGTCAACGTGCTCAACTCGGACAATAAGATTTTGGAGGTAGACGCCAGCGGCCCAACGTTCAATCTGCGGCTGCCCCTAGCCCTCGAGCCCGCGCGGTTCCTTCGGATGTCCGTTCGATATGCCTTCTAACCTCGATGCACGTTGCCGAGTGGGGCGGACCGGGGCGCCCACTGCCATTGTGGGCCCGTCTGCCTTCTTCGACATGCTCGCATTGGTAAGAAGGCAGACGGGCCCGCAAAAGCGGCGGGCGCCCCGGTCCGCCCTACTGCTCCTGCTGCTGTGCCACGGCGCCATGGCAGCCAGTACCGGCGGCGCCATCTCGGGCGCGGTGCTCAGCCTCACGGGCGAGCCGGTGGCCGCGGCGCGCATTTCGCTCGTCGAGAACACCACCCGTTTCCGCCGGGAGCTGATCTCGGACGATTCCGGCCGGTACGCCGCAGCCGGCTTGCCGGCCGGCGCTTACACGGTGACTGTCACCTCCGCTGTCACCGCGGCGCGGGCCGAGGAACCCATCGTCATTCACGACGGAGAGACTCTGAATCTGCCGCTGGTGGTGGGGAAATCGCCGCTGGCGGATTCCGATTTGCCCTTGGCCGCGCGCGACGCCCTGAGCCTGATCCGGAACCGGTCTGAGATCACGCCCGGCCAGCAGGGCGGCAACATCGAAGGCAACGCTCCCTACGGATTTCGCGGCAACGCCAGCCTGAACAGCTACGGGATGCGCGGGCAGAATAACGGCTTCCTGCTGGACGGATTGGACAACAACGACAGTTGGGTGCGCGGCGCCGTCATCGCGCCTCCGCTCGACGCGGTGGCCTCGGCCACGCTGGCAGCGGGCTACATCCCCGCCGAATTCGGGCACGCCGCCGGGGCGGTGGTGAACCTGGACACGCGGGCCGGGTCCGGCCAGTTTCACGGCGACGCGTTCGAGTATTGGGGGAACACGGCTCTGGACGCGCGCAACTCCTTCGACGCCCTGGGCAGGCCGGCGCTCGAAGCGAATCAATTCGGCGGCGCTTTGGGCGGCCCGGTTCGCGCGCGCAAGTGGACCTTCTTCTTCGCTCCCGAACTGCGGCGCGAGCGGGAGGGCGTTACCGTCACCTCCACCGTGCCCACCCAGGCGGAAAAGACCGGCGATTTCCTAGCGTCGCCCATGACGATTTACGACCCTCTATCCATCCGTTCCGTGGGCGCGAACGTTTTCGAGCGGACGCCATTCCCCGGCAATAGCATCCCCGCCGCCGAGATCCCCCAGGCTTCCCGCAACCTCATGGCCCTCTATCCCGACCCCACCGCGCCGGGAACCGCGGACAATTACTCGCTGGTTTCGAACCGCGTTTTGAACTCCAGCCAGTTCGCCCTGCGGTCCGACTACGATCTCTCGCCCGCCAGCAGGCTTTTCGTGCGCCTGGAGGCGGGAGGAGCGGACGGGCAATCTCCCGGCGCTGTGCCGGCCGCTGCCGGTATGGGTTTTCCGGCGGGGAGCTATGCCGGAAGCGATAGCGCCCAGAACGCCGATGCGGCCGACACGCACGAGCACTGGATGAGCGGCGCCGTTTCGCACACCGCCGCGCTTTCCGCTTCCCTGACGAATGAGTTCCGCTCCGGCGTCTCCGTGAACGACTTGCGTTCCTATGCCGCCGACCAGGGATTCGACGCTTCAGCCGCGCTGGGCATTCCCGGCCTGGGATCGAGCGGCATGCCGAACTTCAGCGTGCTGGGATTCGCCTCGCTGGGGGCCGGCAGCGCGGCTCCTTTCGCCATGCGGGAGGCCAGTTACGAGATGGAAGACAGCGTCGCATGGAAGACGGGGAGGCACTCGTGGAGGTTCGGATTCCAGGCGATCCGGCGGCACGTGGATGGCGACGCTTCGGATTGGAGTTCGCGGGGCGATTTCTTCTTTACCCCGGACTTCACCAGCCAGCCGGGCGTGCCAAACACGGGAGACTCCATCGCCTCTCTGCTGGTGGGCTACCCCTCGGAGGTGCGCCGCGACGTGCAGTTCGCGCCCTACGCCCTGCGCGCGTGGGAATGGGCGGGCTTCGTCGAAGACTCCTTCCGGCTGACGCGCGCGCTGACGGTGGACGCGGGCCTGCGCTACTCGTTGTATCCTCCCGTCACCGAAGCGGATAACCGCATGGTGAACTTCAACTTCAACCCGAGTGCGCCCGCGCTCAACCAGTTCGCCGGCCAGAGCGGAGTCAGTCCGTACGCCGCGGAGGGCGTCCAGAAGCACGCGGCCGCGCCGCGCGTCGGGTTTGCGCTGGACCTTTCGGGGAAAGGATCGGCCGTGATTCGAGGAAGCTTCAGCCAGGCCTGGGACGCCGGGCAGTATCTCTCCTGGGGCAGCCTGGCGCGCAATGCGCCCTATGCCTCGCGCCTGGACACCATCGACGGCACGTTTCAGGTGGGACCGAACCTGACCGCCGGCCTGCCGCCGGTCGATGGCTCGAGCGGCGCAATCTACGCCATACAGCCTGCGAATTACACGCCGTATGCGGATCAGTGGGACTTGTCGCTGGGGGTCCGTCTGCGCCGCGGTCTGGCGGCGGAGATGAGCGGGCTGGGATCGATGGGCATCCACTTACCCGTGACCACCAATGTCAATCAGGCGTACCCCGCCCCGACGCCGTACGCGTATCCCCGGTATCCTTATGGGACCTTTCAATCGCGCATCGACTACCTGGGATTTGCGGGAGGCTCTACCTATTACGCCGGCACATGCAAGTTGACCGGCAGCCTGTTCCAGGTGAGCTACACGTACGGCAAGTCGCTCGACGACGCCACGGCGCCGGGAAGCGACCAGCAGAGCCGTCCCCCCGGGCCGCAGGATATCTACTTCCCGCGCGGCGTCCGCTCGCCCTCGCCTTTCGACATTCCGCAACGCCTGGTGGGCACGGCGCATTACGAATGGATGGGTTGGCGGATCTATGCGATCGCCACCGTGCAATCGGGTTTTCCGTTCACTCCGGAGTTGGCGGTCAACAGCCTGAACAACGGCGGGTTTCAGCTCCCCAACCGCATCGGAGACGGCGCGCTGCCGGCCGGCCAGCGCAGTTACCTGGATTGGTTCAACACGAGCGCGTTTGCGATGCCGCCGCTTTACGAGTATGGCGATTCGGGATTCGACATCCTGCGCGGGCCGGGAATGGCCGATGTGGACGCCGCCGTGGCGAAGACCATTGCGCTGCGGGAGGGATTGCGCCTGCAGATGCGGGTGGAGTCCTTCAATCTGCTCAACCGGACGAACTTCGCGCTTCCCAACCGCATCCTGGGCGTGGAATCCACCGGCGTCATCGACCACACTGTCACCCCGGCCCGGCGCGTGCAGTTGGCCGCGAGGTTCGAGTGGTAACGGGTTAGGTGGCTGGTTACTGCACGGGTATGCGGCGAATGAGTTCGCCGACGGCGCTGGTGAGGTCGCGGATGCGTGCGTCGGTTTCCTGGAATTGCTCGGCTCCGGGCGGAGCGCGTTAGTTCGGCGATGGCTTTTCCATGTGGTCGATTACCAGCACTTCGACCGGCCCTTTGCCCTTTTCGAGCTTGAGTCCCAGTTCTGCCTGGAGCGCCGCGTCGAGCGACGGGCCGGACTCTGTGTCGGCGTTGAGTCTGCGGTCTTCCGGTATGAAGAGAACGTTGAGGTCATAAGTTCCGGTCAGGCCGGTGCGGTCCACAACCGGCGCCTGGAGCGAACCGCTCAGCGCGGCTACGATCTTCTCGATGGGCGCCGCGTGACAGATCAAATGCAATCCTTCGCGCCATGAGCTGATACCGCACGTGCCCGCGGACTGAGTAAATCGCTTCTCTTCGATGGTGACGGCCATCGGTTCGTCGCTGCGGGACGGTGTCAGCTTCGGCTTGCCCTTGGCGACGGCCAACTCGTATTCCGGTATGTCTCGCGTCTCGCGGTGGACCTTGAGCTTGAAGCGGTCCTCCAGGAGCGACTGGAACATGAGGCGAACCTGATCGTCGGTGGCGTCGCGCCCGGCCCGCGCGTCGATGTCGAACCAGTTCCAGCCATCGGGAAGCCTGGCGTATCCCACCATCTGATAGGCGCCATTGAGACGATACGCATAGTAGACCATGCTATAGGGTTGGGTGTTGTGCATCATGATCAAATCGCCGGAGCGGCGCGGAACGGCGTCCATGGGGCCGTTGGTGGTGTTGACTTTGACGGACGCCACTTCGAATTCGGGGCGCTGCGCGAAGGCGATCCAATGAGGGGCCAGAGCGCCGCCGGCGGCCAGGGCGGCCAGCGCGAGCGTCGCGGCGCCCACGGACACACGCGAGGTGGCGGGCGAAAACTCGCGGCCGCGACGGAGCAGCATCTCGATCCGCTCGCGCAGCCGGGAACGGCGCGTGAAGATGCCGGCGGCGAGCACCGAATCGGCCGGCGCCACCCTCAACTCCAGGATGCGCGCCAGGCTCTCGGCGTAGGTACGCGCCGCGCCCGTCTGGGCCACCACCCAATCGTCGCAGGCCATTTCGCGTTCGTGCTCGATGCGCCGCAGAATCCACCATGCCACCGGGTGCAGGGCGATGACGGCGCCCAGCAACCGCGCCATCAGGTTCACCCAATCGTCATACCGCGCCAGATGGGCGTACTCATGAAGCAGGACGCAGTTCATTTCCGCGGCGGTCAACCGCTCGCGCAGCGCTGCCGGCACGATCACGGCGGGGTGCAGGAAGCCTGCCGCGATGGGCGAAGGAATTTCGGGTGAAACCAGCAGGCGCGCGGACCGTGCGGCGCCGGGAAGCGGAACCTCCCAGGCCACGGCCCGCCGCTTCACGCCGCGGAGATAGAGGTAACTGCGCACGATGCGGATGGTCCCGCGCGCGAAGACCGCGGCCCAGACGGCCAATACCAGGAAGGGCCACACCGCGGCGCGTTTCTCCGTGACGGTGACAGGCGACGGCGCCAATGGCGGCGCCAGCGGAGCGGAAACACGAACCGGCAGTGTCGTCGCGGCTACGGGCGGCTCCGGCGGCGGTACGATCCGGGCAGATGGGGCGCTTTGAGGAACGCACGGGAGCACGACGACGGCCGCCAGGGCGATCCACCAGACGATGTGCCGCGTGGCGGCGTTGACGCCCGGACGCGCGAGTTCGACCGCCAGCCAAACCAGGAATGCCAGGACGGCGGCTTGCCAAAGACTGTTCAGCACGGCCGCGGCGATGAGAGTGATGGCGTTCATGTGCGCTCTCCTTCGCCCCGCAGCAAGAGCTTGCGGATCTTCTTCAACTCGGCCTCGCCGAGCGTCTCGTCTTCCAGGAGATTGAGCACCAGCTCTTCCGGCGAATCTCCGAAGAATCGTCCCAGAAGCTGTCGAACGGCGTTGCGGGTCGCTTCGATACGGTCCACCACCGGCCGGTAAACGAAGGCGCGTGCATCCTTTGCCTTGGAGTGCCGGAGATAGCCCTTGGCTTCGAGGATCCTCAGGGTGGTGAGGACGGTGTTATAGGCGAGATCGATGTCCTTGGGAAGCTCCGCCGCCACCTCGGCGACGGTTGCCCGGCCCTTCCGCCAAACGATCTGCATGAGCCGGAGCTCGGCTTCCGTGAGATGGGACGGCTTCTTTCGCGGCAAGGCTGTTTCCCCTCAACTAAGACTTTAAGAACTGAGACGATGATACGGCCCGCGCGAAGGCGTGTCAACTAAAAGCTTAAGACTTGCGCGTTCCGTCTTGTTGGCGGCGGCGTTCGTGCTGCATCGCACAATCCGGGGGGGATTCCGGTGGATTCCGTATTGCCGCCGAGGAACCACTCGGCGCATCCTAGTGACAATTAACTCCTGCCGAGGCAGGGGTATTTCACGTAACGGGGAGGCGCATCTGGAGGGTTACCCCCCAGTGCGTTCAATGGATGCTGGCTAAGAACATTCTGATCACCGGCATTACAGGATTTGCGGGCAGCCACGTTGCCGATTGCCTGCTAGAGAACTATCCGGGCGCCGTGCTTTGGGGGACCAAGCGCCCCAATAGCCGGATGCGCAACGTCCGGCATTTCCAGGACTGCGTGCGCTGGATCGATGCGGACCTGACGGATGCCACAAGCATGACAGTGGCGCTCCAGAAGTCCCGGCCAGACCAGATCTATCACCTGGGCGCGCTCTCCTGGGTCACGCCGTCGTGGGATATGCCGGCGGCGTACATGCAAACCAATGCCATGGGAACCATCAACCTCTTTGAGGCCATGCGCGCGACCCGGGTGAAAGCGCGCGTGCTGGTAAGCTGCACCCCGGAGGAGTTCGGCGACGTGCCGCAGGATAAGCTTCCCATTACGGAAGCCACCGCGATTCATCCCATCAACCCTTACGCGGCCTCCAAAGTCGCTCAGGACGCGGTGTGCATGTCCTACGCGGCTTCCTATGGTCTCAAGATTATTCGCACGCGCGCTTTCAATCACGAGGGGCCGCGCCGCGACGTGAATGGCGCCAATGCGTCGTTCGCCTATCAGATCGCGCGCATTGAAGAAGGGCTGCAGAAGCCTGTCATCCGCGTCGGAAACCTGGAGGCGCTGCGCAATTTCACGGATGTCCGCGATATGGCTCGCGCGTATGTCCTGGCCATGGAAAAATGCCAACCGGGCGAATTGTACCTGATTGGCTCGGACCATGTTCACACCATGAAGGAGTGCCTGGAATATATGATTTCGCTTTCGTCGCGCCAGGACATCCGGTATGAGGTGGACCCCGCGCTGGTGCGTCCCACGGAACTTCGGCGCTTCGTGGCCGATTGCAGCAAATTCCGCGGCCGCACCGGTTGGGCGCCGCGGATTTCGTTTGAGGAAACGATGAGGGGCGTGCTCGATTTCTGGCGCGAGTTCGTACGGACGCTCGAAGCGGTACGGCCGCGGAAGGTCGAACGGGCAGCCGCTTACCAATGAGCGTTCTGGTGACCGGTTGCAACGGCTTCCTGGGGCGCGCGCTAACGGACGCCCTCGATCCGGCCGAGGCGGTGGTGGGCGTAGGCCTGAGCCCAACTCCCGCCAGCCCGGGGATCTGCTACCGCCGGGTGGACGTCACGGACCGGGCTTCTGTGGCCGCCCTATTCCGCGAGCACCGGTTTTCGTCCGTGTACCACTTTGCCGCAGTCACCGAACACTCCCGCATTGTGGACCGGAAGAACGCCACGCTCGCGGAGACGCTGCGCGGGACGTTAAACCTGGTGGAGGAATTCGAAGCCTGTGGCGGCGAGCGGTTCGTGTACGCATCGAGCGGCAAGGTCTATGGCCCCATGACCGGCCGCGGCCTGCGCGAAGACTGCCCGGCGAATCCCACCAACGTCCTGGGGAAGATGAAGCTGTCGGCTGAAAACCTGATCCGGTTCTTCGCCGAGGGATCTCCGCGGCGGTACATCCTGGCCCGCCTGTTCAATATATTCGGTCCCGCGCAGAAGCCTACGTTCGTTGTGCCGGCCATCCTGACGCAATTGCGGACTCCGGGCGCCATCCGCCTGGGGGAACTGGGGCATAAGCGCGATTACCTTTACGTGGGCGACGCGGTGGAAGCCCTGCTGACGCTGGCCCGCGCGGACTTGCCCGAGGGCCTTTCAATATTCAATATCGGGTCCGGAGAGGCGCGCAGCGTAAGGGAAATTCTCGCGGAACTGGAGGATCTATTGGGCATTGAGATTCAGGTGGAGGCCGAGCCGTCGAGGCTTAGGCCCGATGAGTCCGGGGAGGAGTTCGCCGACACCGGGCGTCTCCGCGCCCTCGGTTGGCGCCCCCGCCACGCTTTCCGGGACGGTCTGCGCGAAACCGCGGCCTACTACGGTCACGTCACGGGAATATCGAGCAGCGTCATCCAGTACTGAAACGATTGAAGGAGAAAGCCGCACAGCAGGAGCCAGACGCCGAACACGCCGAGGCGCCGCCCGGGGAGGTTATCGGCATAATACTCGATGAAGGGATTGAGCGTGGTTCCGACCGCGGTGACAAGGCCGGTCACGAGTCCCAGGCGAACCGCGAAGATCCAGGGGTGCTCGATGCGGTGTACCATGGCGCTGCAGACCAGCGCCGCCGCGATGTACCCGGCTGTTCGGATAATCGCCCCGTGAAACTGCCGGCGCGTCAGGCGAGGCCGGCGGGATGCGGAATAATCGAGGCTCGGGCGCATGCCCCGGGTGTAGGCGAATACCTGCCCCGCCGTGATGAGACCGGCAAACGCGGCGGCGAACGGAAGCCCCGCAATCGAGTAGAGCGCGACGCCGAAAGCGGCTCCCCGGATGGCGCTGAACACGGCCTCCCACGGCAAGGAGTAATGATCCTGGCGGCGGGCCGCGCGTTGCAGTTCAATCGCCACGGTAATTCCGGTGGCGAAGCCGGAAGCCACGCCAAAGACAACGCCGAGGCCGATCCCATACCCGATTCCGAAGACGACCGAATACGTCACCATCCGGGTGAGCAGGCGCAGTGGACCGTGCTGGCCGCCCAGCAAATCGTATGCCAGGTAGAGGCCTCCGAGCACGTCGAGAACAATCCCGATGAGGCCGATGGCCGCGACCGCGCGGTGGTCCATCACACGATTGTAGAACCTGCAAGAGCAGCAGGAGAAAACCTTGACGCGGAGACGCGGAGGCGCTGAGGAAAGCATTCATGGAAACGGATACGTCTTTCTCTGCGTCGGACCTCTAACAACCGTTTTTCTCCGCTTCTCTGCGTCTCCGCGTCAAAAAGCCCTCTCCGCTGGGTCCGGCGGCCAAGCTTGATGATACAATTTAGTCGCGGGGAGGCACGGTTGGCATCTTTCCTTCAGAACCAGTTTGAACGCAGCGTGGTGACCACGTCGGTGGATTATGTATTCAACTGGGCGCGCAAGTCGTCGGTGTGGCCGCTGACTTTCGGCCTGGCGTGCTGCGCCATTGAAATGATCGCGGCCAGCACGTCGCGGTTCGACATCGCGCGATTCGGAGCGGAGGTATTCCGGCCCAGCCCGCGGCAATCGGACCTGATGATTGTGGCGGGGACGGTCACCTTGAAGATGGCGCCGGTCCTGAAGCGCATCTGGGACCAGATGCCGGACCCGAAGTGGTGCATGTCGATGGGGGCCTGCTCGAGCGTGGGCGGGCCGTTCAATACTTACGCGGTGCTGCAGGGCGTGGACCGGATTGTACCCGTGGACGTGTATATCACCGGCTGCCCGCCGCGGCCGGAGAACCTGTTCTACGGGCTGCTCAAGCTGCAGGACAAGATCGACCAGATGACGTTCCTCGAAAAGAGGCCTACGGAAGTGCGGCTGGACGAGGCGATGCTGGCGGATTTCCAGCGGCAGGTGAGAATTTCACAGATTCAGAACCCGGCGTAGGAAGCGCAACCAACCAAGAAGGCAGGCCAGGAGGCCCGCCCCACATGTTCACCAAGGATCCGCGGCACATCTACCGGGTGCCCGAATTGGAATCCATGGAGTGGCTGGTCCACGGGTTTGGAACGCGGCACGTGGACGTCCCGGCGCTTTTCGTTAACCTGGCCACACTGCGGCAGATCCACTCGACGACGTGCGTGGCGGCGGATGGGCGCTCCGGCGTACTGGGCGCGGGGGACGCGTTGACGGAGAACACGCCGGGCGCGGTGGTGGCTATCCGGACGGCCGATTGCATCCCGATCCTGCTGGTGGACGAACGGCTGCGGGCGGTGGCGGCGGTACACGCCGGATGGCGCGGGACGGCGGCGGGCATTGTCCAGCGGGCGATGGAAGCCATGCGGGAGCGGTTTGGAACGTCGCCAGGGGATGTTCATGCGGCGATCGGACCGGGCATTGGCCATGCTGTTACGAAGTGGGGCCGGAGGTGGCCGCGCAGTTCGGCTTACAAGGGCGGGCGCGCCTGGACCTGGCCGGCGCGAACCGGCGGCAGCTCATTGAAGCGGGCGTAACGCCCGGCCGCGTCTATGCGTCGAACTTATGCACCATGTGCCGGGGGGAGGACTTTCATTCGTTCCGCCGGGACGGGGAAGCCGCGGGCCGACAGTTCTCGTTCGCGGGCATACGGCAAGCGTTAGAGTTGAATTGAGGGAACATCATGTTCACGTGGATCTGCCCGAAATGCGGACGCGAAGTGCCGCCGGCTTACACAGACTGCCCGAATTGCAATCCTCAGACTGTCCCGGCGGGCAGCGCGCCGCCGCCGCGACCTTACCCGCTACCGCCACAGCAGCCTCCGCCGCCGCAGGCTCCGCCCTACGCGGCGCCGCCGCAACCGCAGCCGACTTACGCACCGCCTGCGCCGGCAGGACCGGCGCCGCGGCGGCCTATTTGGCAAGCCGCGCCGCCACCCGCGCAGGCTCCGCCTTACGCGGCGCCGCCGCAACAGCCCTATGCCGAACCACCGCAGCAGGCCTATGCTCCGCCGCCGCAACAGGCTTACGCGCCGCCGCCGCAACAGGCTTATGCTCCGCCGCCCCAGCAGGCTTATGCCCCACCGCACCAGCAGGCTTACGCGCCGCCGCCCGAGCCGCCGCCGGCCCCGGCGCCATCATGGAGTTCCGAGCCGCCGCCCCCAGCGCATGGCCTCGCTGTGCCGACGTGGCTGCTGACCATTCTCGCCATCGTCGTATTCGTCGCGATACTGGCCGGTGTGTATTCGCTGCTCGGGACGCATGGGTCGAGTTCCAGCCAGGCGGCATCCGACGCTAGCCTGCAAGTCCCGGTGGTGCCGACCGGCGACAAGGCCAATCCGTATCAGAAGTTCGTCGAGATCTCGGGGATACGCTTCGCGGAAGATCCTAAGAACAAGGACAAGTCCGTCGTCAAATTCGTCATCACGAATCACGCCGAGGACGAAATCTCCGGCCTCTCGGGAAACGTCGCGATTGTGGGGCGCGGGGACAAGAGCGGACAGGCCGTAGCTATGTTTACCTTCACGACGAGCCTGGGTCCGGACGAATCCAAGGACCTGACGGCGCCGCTCACGACCAAGGCGAAGGCTTACGAGCTTCCAGACTGGCAATTCGCGGAGCCGGTGTTGCAGATCACTGCGCCGGGGGGAGTTTCCGGAGGTTCTCGGTAGCCTCGACGAAGTCCGGGTCGATTTCGAGGGCGCGCTCGAAATCGGCGCGGGCGCGTTCGGTAAGCCCGGACATATAGAGCGCCACGCCGCGGTCGGTGAAGTATTCGGGGTTGTTGGGATCGAGCGCGAGGGCCTGGCCGAACTCGATGAGGGCCGGATCCACCTGGCGCTCCTGAAGCAGGACCTTTCCCATTTCGGCGGGGACCGTAGGATCGTGCGGGGCTTCATTTTGGGCGCGCTGGAGCAAATCGAGAGCGTCCGCGGCGGGAAGATCGCGCGAGAGCTGGACCTTGGGCCGCACCATCGTGGGGGCCCGGCGGACGGCCTCCTGCCACAACCAGCGGTCATTGAACCAGACGGCGGTGCGCACCGCGCTTAGCAGCGTGAGGACAACCACGACTGCGGCGGCCAGCGCCTGCGTTTTGACGCGGGTTAGGAGCAGTCCGGCGGCGGCGGCGAAGGCCAGCATGGGGAGGAACATGCGGCTATCGGCGTAGAGGTTGGCCGACGGGAGCGCGGAGGCGGCAGGCATCAGGAGGAGCAACCCGGCGAGCAGCCACAGGGGCCATTGGTGTGCGCGCGCGCGCCATGCCCAGACAGCGGCGGCGAGGATGGCGAGCCAGGCCAGGGCGCCCAACCAGACGGCGGGAACGCGCACGTCCGGATCCACGGTAAACCCGTAGGGGAACGCCAGCAGGCGCAGATAGCGCCAGATGGCCGGGCCTTGCGCCAGGAAATATTTCCAGGGAGACAACGGAAACTGGGAGGCGCGTTGCGCGTAGACGAGGCGGGTTAGGGCGGCTAGGGACAGGAGGGATATTGCGAGGACGGGGATGCGTCTTAGCCAGCGGTTGGCAGGCGAAAGCGCCTGCCCCACCGCCGGGTAGAGCAGGAATACGAGCGGGAAGGCGGCGCAGGATTCGTTGGAGAGCACGGCGGCGGCGAACAGCGGGACGGCGATCCACCGGCGGCCGCTCAGCCATGACAACAAGGCCGCGAGACAGAATACGGCGCCCAGCAAATCGGCGCGGGCTGAGATGTAATTGACGGCTTCGGCCTGGATGGGGTGGATGGCGAAGACAGCGGCTGCCGCGAGGGCCGCACGCTCGGGCAGAAGCCGGCGCAGGCAGGCATAGGCCAACAGGACCGCGCCCAGGTAGAGCGCGAGGGCGAACAGGTGGTAGGTGAACGGATCGCGGCCGCCGGCCTGGTAATTCAGCCAGAGAGTGAGGTTGGCGAGGGGCTGGGCGCGCCGCAGGGACCAAACGGCCTTCCAACCGGAGGACGAAGTTAGGACGGAGCTGGAGAAAATGGCATAATCGTCGGAATGAAAGCCGGAAAAGAGAGAAGCGCCAAAGGCGGCCAACGCCGCGCCGAGCAGAAGAAGCCGATTTCGCATGACCTAATACGAGCTTACGTGAAACGCCCGAAGAACGCAGCCGAGCGGAAGGCCCGGATGTCCGAAATCCTGCGGCGGCTGGAGAAGATGTACCCGGGGGCGACGTGCGCGCTGCATTATGAGAACCCGTGGCAGTTGCTGGTGGCGACGATTCTCTCCGCGCAGTGCACCGATAAGCTGGTGAACGAGGTTACGCCGGGGCTGTTCGCCAAGTATCCGACGCCGATGGACTTCGCGTCGGTGCGCCAGGAGGTGCTGGCGAACGACATCCACCGGACGGGGTTCTTCAATAACAAGGCGAAGTCGGTAATCGGCGCGGCCAAGAAGGTGGTGGCGGAGTTCGGCGGCGAAGTTCCGCGAACCATGGAAGAAATGCTGACGATTCCGGGGGCGGCGCGCAAGACGGCCAACGTGGTGCTGGGGACGGCGTACGGGATTGCCTCGGGCGTGGTGGTGGACACACACGTCCAGCGGCTTGCGGCGAGACTGGACCTGACGAAGAACACCAACCCGGTGAAGATCGAGCAGGATCTCATGAAGATTGTGCCACAGAGCAAGTGGATTGCGTTTGCACACGAGCTGATCCTGCACGGACGCGCCTTGTGCCAGGCTCGCAACCCGAAATGCGGTGAGTGCGACCTGAATTCGCTGTGCTACGCGAAGGACAAGACGGCGTAAGGGCTGGGACTCGCCCTCCGCTAGCCCATTTTCGGTTCCTGCGGGGACTGCGCGCGAATTGGGAGAACGAAGCCATTTGCGGGGGCTTCGGGGGCATCATCAGGGGCCTTTTCCGGGGCCGGGGGCCTGGGGCCGGGGGCCGGGGAAGAGACGGCCTCGGCTTGCTCCTCGCGCGCTTTGCGCTCGCGTTGGGCGCGGTGCAACTCCTTGAGAGCGCGGAAGTAGCTGCGCTCGGCGGATGCGAGGCGGCGGAAGATCATCTGAGCGGCTTTGCCGGCGATCGCTTCCAGGGGCGAAGCGACCGCGTCCGGGCCGGTGAGCGAAAGCTGGAGGACCTGGGCCTCGATGCGCGTGTACCGGCGGCGGTTCCAATCGTCGTGTATAAGGGTATCCACGAGGAAGCGCTCGAGGGCATCGGCGGGGTCGAACTGCTGGTGGTATTCGAGGGCGAGGGCTGCGAGTTCGTCGGGGTCTTCGCCGGGGATCACGAGGGATCGGGCTTCGATGCCGAATTGCAGGGCATTGAAACGGGAGGCGGCCTTACCGGCCTCGGTGCGCGGTCCGGTGGAGCGCTGCGCGTTGAGGCGGTTGGCGTTGAGCTGTGCGACGGAAGTCATAGGCGACTTCAGATTAGCTGGCGTGCGGGGCGTGGGCTGGAGGGTGGCGGCTGGAAGTTGTTGAGGGGATGGGTGAAAATATTTTTTAATATTGTGTGACCGCCGCGCCGCCGGGCACACTCCTTAGGCCGCCTTGGTCTTGACGGTGAGGCCGGGCTTGTTCGACGGTTTCATTCGGATCTCGACATCGATTCCCGCCAGCCGGGCAAACTCCAGCAGCTTTTCCAAGGAAAACTTGCCCAGCCGGCCGCGAGCCAGATCGGATACGCGGGGCTGCGCTATTCTCAGAAGCGCGCCCGCTTGCGCCTGGCTCAGTCCGCGCTTCGTGAGAATTCGGTTCACCTGGCGGGCGATCTCCGCTTTTGCCAATGCCTCTTCCGGATTTGGCAGGCCGATATCGGCGAACACGTTGCCGCTTCCCTCATCAACCCTTATCCTTCCGGGCATGTTCGTTTACTCCTCTCTTGCGATCATGGCTCTGAAATGCCACTCAGCTTCGGCGAGGCGCTATCCCCGCGATAGTCCGAAACGATTTCCACCGCGTTCAGTGCCTGCATCGAACATGCCGACGGGTGGCGATCGCCAAGTTCCGCCTGATAGAGCGCTTGGCCGATCTCAGAACGAACGGCGTCCGGAAAGTCGCGCAGACGCTTCAGGGAGTCGCCCATCCATCTGACCGCCTTTCGTTCCATCGATTTAAGTATATATCAGTTTTGATATGGGCGCGATCGCCGCTTGAGCCGCGAACGAGGAATGCCGGCAGGGACGCCGGCATCGCAGGCGGGACGCCCACTCCACGGGGGCGCTCACTTGGCGATGAGGCGGACGGGGCCTAACAGGCCTGCGGGCAGGGGCTGGAGGTTGTTCATGTCCTGGTCCTGGAAGCGGTCGCCGTACTTCTGGACCAGGGCGCGCTGGTCTGGCGGGGGCTGGTGGGCGAGTTCGTTGATGGCGAGGTTTGCCACTACCACGCGAATGGTGTTTTCGCCGGGGTGCAGCAAGGCGGTCACGTCCAAGTCGTAGGGTGGACGCCACACGGAACCGGCGGGCTTGCCATTCACGGTGACTACGGCGGCTTCGCGCACGGGGCTTTCCAGCAGGGCGCGCATCCCGCTGCCGGAGCGGCGCTCTTGGGTGGTGACGGGCGTGCCTTCGCCGAAATCGATGCGGACGGCGCGGCCGGAGCCAAGGAACGCGGAGTCCAGCGTCACGGTCTTCTCATAGGTCGCCTGGCCGGAGAAATACTTCTCGGCTTCGAGATCCGTCCATGAAACCAGGCGATCCATCGCGACGGGCTGCTGCGAGCCGGCGAAGGATACTTTCCAACTTGTTCCGATGTCGATGGACGCGGGCTGGGCGGCGTTGGGCGTGCGCAGGCCGGGCGGGCGATCCTTCGAAAACACCACGACGCGGGATTCGTAGGGGGCAAGATCGAGGTCGATGCGATGGCCGCCATCGGCCTTCGCTTCGGTTCCCGTGAATGGGTTCCACCACGCGGCGTCCGTGCCTTCGATGCGGAAATCGACCGGGCTGTGGACGGGATGGTTGCTGGTGTTGACCACGAAATAGATGTCGGCGAAGGGCAGCTTGCGGTGGACGAAGCCGACTTCGGGCGGCTTGACCAGGTCGGGCGGGAGCGCGGCGTGGAGGGCCTCGCCGAGCTTCGATTCATCGGTCAACAGCTTGCCTGGGGCTTCGAAGAGAGAGCGCGAAAGGTCGCGGATGGCGGGCGTATCGGTGGCGGCTTCGGCCAGGCCGGGGGCGAGCGAGGGGGTGCGGCGGGTGGCGATGACGATGCCCCCCTTGCGCGCGAAATCCTCGATCTTGCGGTAGGCCGCGAGCGGGATGCGCTCGATGCCGGGGAGGATGAGAACGCGGTAGGGAATGCCGGCGTGGCCGATGGCGGCGTCGTCAATGAAGTCGAAGTTGTAACCCGCGTCGAGGATTTGCCCAACCACTTGCGGACCGAGCAGAGCGCCCATTTCGCCGGTGACGGAGGCGCGGCCCAGGGCGAAGCGTGCGTAGGCGTCGGCGGTGGGAAGATACAGGGCCACATCGGCGACCGGCTGGCCCTGGCGCAGCAGGAAGCTGACGCGCTGCAAATAGCGGGTGATATCGGGCATCACCAGCCACCACGGGTTGTGATTGTTGAACACGGCGGCGGCGTAGAAATGCCATCCCGGCTCGACGGCCTGGGGCGGGGAATAGGGCCAGCCGTGTCCGATCAACTGGTTGACGCCCTGTAGGAAGTGCAAATCCGCTTCGGCCTTCATGTCGAGCGGGGTGGCGCGGAAGACCGGCGAATGCAGCCACGTAAATGTCTCCGAAGAGCTGACGGGGCGGTTGTAAAGATGGTTGGCGGAGGTGGCCCAGCGCAAGAAGGAGAAGCTATGCCACTGGGAGCCTTCGCCTTCCGGCAGGTCGACCAGCGCGTTGCTCGAGAGATTCACGGGCGGAGAGCCGTAGGTCTGCGAGCGGAAGAGCGTGCCATGGCGGCGGGCCCAATCGCGTATGGGGGTGAGGTAATTCTCGTTGACGAGTTCGGTGAGGGTCTGGCCCCAATCGTGACGGATGGCGCCGGTCTTCTCGCCGATGTCGCCGGCCAGCGCGGGCAGGTAAGGGGCGAGGTCATAGCCGCGGCGGCGCTGGAACTCCTGAAGGAAATCGGTGCTCCAGTCCGTGCCGGCCACTTCCAGGCTGTCGCTGAAGACGGCGTAGGGCGGGTTCTTGCCGAAGGCCTGCA
This sequence comes from uncultured Solibacteraceae bacterium, assembly GCA_964457555.1. Lineage (GTDB taxonomy): Bacteria > Acidobacteriota > Terriglobia > Bryobacterales > Bryobacteraceae > BOG-224. Next base: position 8,255 of record CAYWHA010000054.1, on the reverse strand, counting down.
GGAGCGGCTCGCCGGTGGATTGAAGGTGCTCATCGATGGCGGCGCGGCTGTAGTGGTCGAGGACGAAGCCTTCGGCGCCGACGGCGGCGCGCTTCACCATCATGCGGGTGCGGCTCAAGATGAAGAAGAGCAGAACGCGGCCGGGCGCGGCTTCGGCGGGGACGCGGGCCACGGCGGCGTCGAAATCGGTCAGGCGGCGGATGCCATCGGGAGAGAACTGGCGGGCGTCGCCTTGCGCGAGGAACACGGCGAAGAGTTTTTCTCCATCGCGAATGGCGGGGATGGGCACGGAGGCGGCATTGGCGGGGACGGGCACGCGATCGACGCGGAGGCGCGGGGCGGCGAGGTCGATGGTGGTGTGCGGGCCGCCGTACGGCCAGCCGCTGCCGAGCGTGATATCGACGCGCATGCCGAGGCCGCGAGCGGTGACGTTGGCGAAGCGGACGTCGTCGAGGAACTCGGGCGAGAGGTAGGGGAAGTTGCGGAGGCCGCGTGCGGGATCGTCGAGGACGACGGGGTAGACGGGCTGGATTTCGACGCCGCCGATGCCGCCCTGCTTCATGGTTTCGAGCTCGCGCTGGAGCTCGGGCTTTTCGACGGCGGGGCCGAACCACCACCAGCGGACCATCATGCGGGCGTCGTCGGGGGGATGCTCGAAGGCGCGCTTCAGATCGGCCACGTTGGCGGGGGCGGCGGCCCAGGCGGCCAGGATGCAAGCGGCGAGGAAGAGGCAGAGGATGGCGAGGCGGGAGGCGGTAAGGCGGAAGGAGAACATGGGTCTATAGTAAGTCAAATTTTGTGGGGGCGGAGGGCGCGGAGTAATCGCGCGGGCCGGGCGCCTAAGACTTCGACGCAGCCGCGCTATAGTAGGCCGATGCAGTGGTTCGAAGACGAATCCTTTTGGGAAGCGTTCTACACGCATCTGTTCACGGAGGAGCGGATGGCGGCGGCGCCGGGCGAGGTGGAACGGCTGTTGGCGCTGGCGGGAGTGCAGGCGGGGGCGGCGCTCGATTTGTGCTGCGGGCCGGGGCGTCATAGTCTGGCGCTGGCGCAGAGGGGTTTCGCGGTGACGGCGGTGGACCGGTCGCGATTCCTGCTGGACAAGGCTCGCGAGAGAGCGGCTGGGACGGCGATGGAGTTCGTGGAGGCGGATATGCGCGAGTTCGCGCGCGAGGGAGCTTTCGATCTCGCCATCAACCTGTTCACATCCTTCGGATATTTCGAAACGCCGGAGGAGGACTTGCGGGCGCTCCGCAACGTGCGCACCAGCTTGAAGCCGGGCGGCGTATTCGTGATCGATGTACTGGGGAAGGAATGCATGGCGGCGATGCCGTCGCGGACGCGGTGGGTGGAATCGCCGGGCAAGGACCTGTTCGTGCAGCATGGGGGGATTCTGCCAGGGTGGTCACGGGCGCGCATGCAATGGCTGCTGGTCGGGCCGGAGCGGACGCTACGCTACGACTACGAGTACAACGTGTATTCGGGGCAGGAGTTGTACGGTCTGCTGCGAAGCGCGGGGTTCGATGAGGTGCGGCTTTTCGGAAATCTGGAGGGAGCTTGCTACGATTCCGCGGCTACGCGGCTGGTGGCGCGGGCGCAAGTGAGGGGCGCGGGCTAAAGCTGTTCCGGCGTGGCGGCCGCAACGACCGCCGATTCGCGGACGAAGAACCGCCTGCCGCAGACCCGGCAGTGCCGTGGGATGCGATGAAGGGCGCGCATAATGGCGTCCCACATGCCGCGCGGGAGGGACGCCGCCAGGTCCTTCGACATGCACCTGGGGCAGCGCAATTCTCCGGGCTTGAACTCGATTTCTTCGCGGACGATCAACAGGATCAGTGTAACGCGTGTGTCATATGACATGCGCGGTGATAGGCTGGGGTTCGTGCGTGAACTACTCCTGTTCCTCTCGCGCCAAAGGCGTTTACGAAGCTGGATGGAAACTTCCGCGATTGCGGCGCGCCTGGCCAAGCGGTTCGTGGCCGGCGGGACGCTGGACGATGCGCTTCAGACCGGGCGGCGGTTGAATGCCGAAGGGATTACCGTGACGCTCGATCAGTTGGGCGAAGGCGTGACTTCGCTGGCGGAAGCGGCCGAAGCGCGCGACGTGTATTTGCGAATGCTATCGACGATTGCGGAGACGGGCATACAAGGCAACGTCTCCTTGAAGCTGACGCAGTTGGGCCTGGATTTTTCCTACGATCAATGCCGCGCCAACATGGAGCAGGTAGCCGCCTGCGCCGCGGGGTTGCACACGTTTGTGCGCATCGATATGGAGGACAGCTCTTACACGGACCGCACGCTGCGGATGACGCGCGAGCTGCACGCGGCGCACGGCTCGGTGGGCGTGGTGATCCAGACGTGCCTGCGCCGCAGCCGGCAGGACGTGGAGGCGCTCTGCCAGGACGGCATTCGCGTGCGCCTGGTTAAAGGGGCCTATCTGGAACCCGCCAGCGTGGCATTTTCAAGCAAGCGCGACGTGGACCGCAACTATGTGGAGCTGATGAAACTTCTGCTGGACAAGGGCGAGTATCCGGCCATCGCGACGCACGACGAGAAGATCGTGAATGAGGCGGAAGCCTACGTGGAACGGGGCAAGATTTCGCGCGACGCTTTCGAATTTCAGATGCTTTACGGGATACGGCGCGATTTGCAGCGGCGCCTGGTGGCGGAAGGGTATCGGCTACGGCTTTATGTGCCGTTCGGGCAAGCCTGGTATCCGTACTACATGCGGCGATTGGCGGAGCGGCCGGCGAACGTGTTCTTTATTTTGAGGAATTTGGTTCGGGAGTAAGGGGGGCAGCCGGGGCTAAAGCCCTGGTAGTTGACATCTTTTTTCGGCACGGCTGAAGCCATGCCCCGATACAAAGCGTGAGCGGCGAGGCGCACCTTAACTCGACAGGCCAGAAGAAGGCGGACGGCCCGCAAGGACGGCGCCCCGGCCCGCCCCGCTAACCACGCTACAATCGTCGTACCTTGAAAGATCCGCTGGTCATTCCAGTGGCGGCTCTCGCCACGGGAATTCTGGCCACCCGCTTCGCCGGTTTTCACGAACCCGAACTATTCTGCGCGATGGGGGCGTTCCTGCTGCTGGGAGGGCTGGCGCTCTACCGGCGGGCACGGGCGCTGGCGGGGGTTTGCTGCTGCCTCGGATTGGTTTGCGGCGGCGCGCTGACGGCGGTGATCCACGCGCCCGGACCGGCGCCGGAACTCGACGTGGAAGGGCGCGAGGTGGTCATCCTGGGCGGGTGCGTGGTGGAACCGCCGGCGGTATCGGGGGAGCGCGAACGCTTCGTGCTGGAACTGGATCGCCACGCGCGGGCGCAGGTGACGCTTTATACGCGCGAAGGCGAGACGCTGCCGGCTTTGCGCTACGGCCAGAATATCGAGCTGGACGCGCGCGTCCGCCCGCCGCGCAATTACGGCAACCCGGGCGCGTTCGATTACGCCCGCTTCCTGGCGCGGCAGGACGTGTTCTGGACGGCCTCCGGCGCGGCCGGCACGGTGCGCATCCTGCCGGGGCGATGCGGTTCGCGCGTGGAGGGCTTCGCGATGGACCTGCGCGCGGCGGCGCTCGACCGCATCGCGCGCCTCTACCGGGGCAGCGCGTACAACACGGGGATGATGCAGGCGATGCTGGTGGGGCAGTCGTACCAACTGCAAAGAGTCTGGACCGAGGATTACCGCTCCACCGGCACGTTTCACGCGCTGGTGATTTCGGGCACGCACGTCGCCATACTGGCGGCATTTTTTCTGTTCGCACTGCGGCTGTGCTTCGTTCCGGAACAGGTTGCGCTGGTGGTGACGGTGGCGGCGGCGTGGCTGTATGCGATGGTGGTTGGCTGGCACGCGCCGTGCGTGCGGGCGGCGGCGGGTCTCACGGTGTTCACGGCCGGCAGTTTTTTTTACCGCAGGCGGCGCGCGATGAACCTGCTGGCGGCGGTGGCGCTGGCGTTCCTGGCGGTGGACCCCGAGCAACTGTTCGACGCCAGCTTTCAGCTTACGTTTCTGGCGGTGGCGTTCCTGGCGGCGTTCGCGGTCCCGCTGATCCAGGCTACATCGGGACCGCTGGCGCGCGGCCTGAGCGACCTGGCCGACGCCGGGCGCGACCCGCACCTTTCGCCGCGCGTGGCGCAGTTCCGCGTGGAGATGCGGCTGCTGGCGGAGACCTTGCGCCGCGTGGCGCATCTGCCGCCGCCGGTTGCCAGACTGGCCGTAACCGTTCCGGCGCGCGTTGCGCTATTCGTTTATGAGATTGCCGCCGTCTCCGCGGTGATTCAGATGGGGCTGGCGCTTCCCATGGTGGACTATTTTCACCGGGTGGGAATCTCGGGACTTTCAGCAAACGCGTTCGTGGTCCCGCTGCTGGGAGTGGCCGTGCCACTGGGTTTTGTCTCGATTCTGACCGGCTGGGGCTGGGTCGCGAAGGGGGTGGGCGGGCTGCTCTGGCTCTCGCAACAGGTGGCGGCGTGGCACGCAGGCATCGAGCCGCACTGGCGCATCCCCACGCCGCCGCTGTGGCTTGGGGTGGCGTTCTCGGCCGCGTTGATCGCCGCGGCCGTGGCGCGCGGCCGGTGGATGCGCGTTGCCACGGGCGCCTGCGTCGCCGCGCTGCTGGCGCTGTTGCTGTGGAGCCCGTTTCCGCCGGATATCCACGCGGGTCAACTGGAGATGGCGACCATCGACGTAGGGCAGGGCGACAGCACTTTCGTGGCGCTGCCCGATGGCAAGCGCATGCTGGTGGACGCCGGCGGCATCCCCACGTTCCCGGGACAGCCGCAGGCGCGGCTCGATATCGGCGAGGACGTGGTGGCGCCCTACCTGTGGACGCGCGGGATTCGCAGCCTGGATGTAGTGGCCGCGTCGCACGGGCACGAGGACCATATCGGCGGGATGGCGGCGATCATCGACGATTTCCACCCCAAGGAATTGTGGATCGGTGTGGAACCCGACAGCGCGGCGTGGCGGGCGGTGCAGGCGGCGGCGGCGCGGAACGGCGTGAAGATTGTATCCATGATGGCGCCAAGCCGCTTCGCGTTCGGCGGGGCGGAGGTGCAGGTGCTTGCGCCCATGCCGGGCTACGTCTCTTCGGGCGAACCCAAGAACGACGATTCGCTGGTGCTGCGCCTCAGCTACGGGCGCCGCGCGTTCCTGCTGACAGGCGACGCGGAACGGCCCACGGAGCAGTGGATGCTTGAGGAAAACGAAATCCAGCGCACCGACGTCCTGAAGACGGCTCACCATGGCAGCCGGACCTCCAGCACGGGGCCGTTTCTCGATGCGGTTTCGCCGGCGTTCGCGGTGATCTCACTGGGCTTCGAGAACAGCTACGGCTTCCCGAACCGCGAAGTTCTCGAACGGTTCCAGGACCGCGGCGTGATGGTGTTTCGCACGGACCTGGATGGGCTGGTGAGCATACGGAGCGACGGGCGGCGGCTCTATGTGGACACCAATCGGGACCTGGGCGGCTGGACGGCCACGCCCGCATGGTAGGGCTGGACCCTGAAACGAGTTATAAAGGTATTCAGACCGAATACGGAGATTCCTTATGGAGCGAACGATTTCCTTTACGCTCAACGGCAAGGCTACGCGCATCCAGGTGGATGACCAGCGTACCCTGCTGTGGGTGCTGCGCGGCGACCTTGGGCTCACGGGCACGAAGTTCGGCTGCGGCGAAGGCCTGTGCGGCGCCTGCACCGTGATTGTGGACAAGCAGGCGGTGAGGTCGTGCTCGATGACCATCGGGGACGTGGCCGGCAAGCAGGTGATCACCATCGAGGGGCTGAGCCAGGACGTCAAGCCGAGCCTGCTGCAGGAAGCTTTCCTCAAGCACCATGCCTTTCAGTGCGGCTATTGCACGCCGGGCATGATAGTCACCGCGCACGCGCTGCTGCTGAAGACGCCGCGGCCGACGCACGATGAAATTATCCAGGGCATGGACGATAACCTGTGCCGCTGCGGCGCCCACGTGCGCATCGTGGATGCCATTCAGGAAGCCGCCGCAGCGCCGGGAGGTTCCCGATGAAAACCGAAATTGCGAACACAATCGCTACGGGCGGGACCAGCCGGCGCGAGTTCCTGTCAACCGCCGGCGCGGGGCTGTTCGTGTTTTTCCCTATCGCGCCGCTGGTGGCGCAGGAACCGGCGCGGCTGCCGACCCGCATGGCGGCGCCCTCGGACTTCAATGCGTTTCTGAAAATCGGCGCGGACGGGCGCGTGTCGGGCTTTGCGGGCAAGGCGGAACTGGGGCAAGGCGCCACCACCGCGCTGGCGCAACTGCTGGCCGACGAACTGGATGTGGCGTTCGACTCCGTCGACATGACGCTGGGCGATACCGATCTGTGTCCGTACGATATGGGCACTTTCGGTTCGATGTGCATGCCGGTGCTGGGTCCTGCGGTGCGCGGGGCGGCGGCTGAGGCGCGGGCGGTACTGCTGCAGATGGCGGGCGAGCGGTTCGGGGCGCCCGTGGAGCGGCTGCGCGTCAAGGACGGCGTAGTCACGGATTCGGGGGACGCAACCAAGCGCGTCACGTACGGGCAGCTTGTGGAAGGACGGCGCATCGAGCGGCATCTGACGAACGTCCCGCGAAAGAATGCGGGCGCGTTCGCGGCGATTGGCCAATCGCCGCGCCGCAAGGACGCGCTCGATAAAGTCACCGGGAAGGCTAAGTACGCCGGCGATATGATGCCGCCGGGCTTGCTGCATGCGCGGATTTTGCGTCCGCCGGCGCACGGCGCGACGCTGACGAGCGTGGATACCAGCGCGGCCGAGAAGATCCCCGGCGTTCGCGTCGTCAAAGATAACGACCTGGTGGCCGTGCTGCACGAGCGCCGAGACGTGGCGGATAAAGCCGTGGCGCTTCTGAAGGCGCAGTTCCGCCCGGCGCCGGCGGGTGTGGACGATGTGAGCATCTTCGACCACCTGTTGAAGACCGGGCCCCCGCCGCAGATGGTGGGACAGAGCGGCAACCTGGCGGATGGGGAGAAGCTGGCTGTGAGCGTGGTGGAACAGACCTATCTCAACAGCTATGTGGCGCACGCGCCGATGGAGCCGCACTCGGCGACGGTGGCGATCGACAACGGCAAGGCCACGGTGTGGGCCAGCACGCAAGGGCCGTTCTCGGTGAAAGGCGCGGTGGCGCAGGCGCTTGGCTTGGCGCAGGAGAACGTGCGCGTGCTGGCGGGCTACGTGGGCGGCGGCTTCGGCGGCAAGACGGCGGCGCCGCAGGCGGTGGAAGCGGCGCGCCTGGCCAAGATTACGGGCAAGCCGGTGCAAGTGGTGTGGGACCGCGCCGAGGAATTCTATTTCGATGCTTTCCGTCCGGCGGCGGTGGTGAAGATCCGCGCGGGATTGACCGCGGCGGGCAAGATCGCGTTTTGGGATTGCGCGGTGGTGGGCGCGGGAGACCGCGGCGCGGCTACGGTATACGGCATTCCGCATACGCGCATCACGTCGGCGGGCGGCTGGCAGGGCGGCAACCCTCCGGGCATGCATCCGTTCGACGTAGGACCGTGGCGCGCGCCATCGGCCAACACGAACACATTCGCGGGCGAGTCGCATATCGACATGCTGGCGAGCAAGGCGGGCGTGGACCCGCTGGAGTTCCGCCTCAATCACCTGAGCGACAAGCGATTGATCCGCGTGCTGCAGACGGCGGCGGATCGATTCGGCTGGAAACCCGGCAAGGCGCCGAGCGGCCGGGGCGTGGGCATATCGTGCGGCGTATACTCATCGAACTACGTCGCGATGTGCGCCGAGGTAGCGGTGGATAAGAGCACGGGGCGCGTGCAGGTGAAGCGCATGGTGCTGGCGCAGGACCAGGGCCTGACGGTGAGCCCGGACGGCACGCGGCAGCAGATGGAAGGCTGCATGACGATGGGCATGGGCCAGGCGCTCACCGAGGAAGTGCGCTTCAAGGACGGGGCGGTGCTCAGCCAGAACTTCGACAGCTACGAGCTGCCGCGGTTCTCATGGCTGCCGAAGATCGAGACGGTGCTGATCGACAACCAGGAGACCCCGGCAGCCGGCAGCGGTGAGCCGCCGATGATCAACGTAGCGTCCGTGCTGGCCAACGCGATTTTCGACGCGGCGGGAGTGCGGATGCCGCAATTGCCGATGACGCCGGCGCGGATTCTGGCGGCGCTGAAGGCGTAGCGAAGGCGGCGAAGAGTGGTACACTTGTTTTGTACTCGCTGCACGTTTCGGGGCGTGGCTCAGCCTGGCTAGAGCGCCTGGTTCGGGACCAGGAGGTCGGT
>CAYWHA010000053.1:34348-36969 GCA_964457555.1 uncultured Solibacteraceae bacterium | reverse complement strand
TGTCCCCGGTTTGCGGTTTGGTATCCTGGTCCGCATGTCCGGTAAACAGCCCCAACATCCGCGCAACACTGCGCATACCGCGGGAGATCCGGTTTTCGCGCAACCGCAGCCTTCGCCTGACCCCACCGGCTTCAAGAACCCGGTGACCGATCAGAGCGATAAGGAACTGGCCAATGTGGAGGCCGTGCCGCAACCGGTGGGCGGCGTCGCTGAGCCGATTCTCACACTGGCGCAGGTGTACGGCAGCGCGGGAGCGGCCAAAACGGCAGCCATCGAGCAGGCGGGACAGATTGTTTTCCATTCGGCGGGCGACACGGGGAGCGCGGAGGGTCCGAGCACGCAATCGCTTGTGGCAGATAAGATGGTGAGTGACTTCACCGAAGCGAACTCCGCCGACTTACCTTCGTTTTTTTACCACTTAGGGGACGTGGTCTATTATTTCGGAGAGGCCACCTACTATTACGATCAGTTTTACGAGCCGTACCGGAGTTATCCCGCGCCGATTGTGGGCATCCCGGGGAATCACGATGGGGTGGTCTATGCGGCCGACCCGGCGGCGACACTGGCGGCCTACCTGGCCAATTTCTGCGCCCCCAGTTTCGCGCCGGCGCCCGATGCCGGAGGACTGGCGCGCACCACCATGATCCAACCGGGGGTCTATTACACCTTCGACGCGCCCTTCGTCCGAATTCTGGGTGTGTACAGCAACGTGCTGGAAGATCCCGGCGTGATTTCGGGCCAAAACGGGACATACCCCGCGTTGGACGGCCGCCAGATGGACTTCCTGCAGACGGCGCTCGCGCGCGTCAAGAGCGAGAGTTACACCGGCGCGGTGATTATCGCGGTACATCACCCGCCCTTTACCGGCGGATCCACGCATGGCGGCAGTCCCCTGATGCTGGCGGATATCGATAGCGCCTGCCAGGCGGCGGGAGTCTGGCCGCATGCGGTATTTTCCGGCCACGCGCACAATTATCAACGATTCACCCGCACGGTAAGTGGGTTGCAGATACCCTTTGTGGTGGCGGGGTGCGGGGGACATGCGCCGCTTGAAAAGATGAGCGGAACGTACCGCACGCCCTACCCGGTCGACAGCACACTTACTCTGGAGAGTTACGACGACAGCGATTACGGGTATCTGCGGGTAGTGGTGAATGCCAGCACGCTGACTATCGAATTCCATCCGGAAAGCGATGGCGGGACGACCAAGACTCCGGATGACGTGGTGACGGTGACGCTGGCGAGCCATACGGTGGCGTAAGCGGGGAACGTCCCGTCTGTCCCCGGTTTAAAATATTCCAATGAAACACAACACCATGTTGACCGTCGCGTCTCTGCTTTCGCTCCTCCTCCTGACGCTTCACATTACGGACGATATCGTTCGTGGGATATCGAAGGCCGAGAGCTCAAACACAGCGCTGCTCGTCCTCGCGGTCTTACTCTACGGGACACTCGTGCTCCGCGAACGGCGATCGGGGCACGTCATCATGCTGATCATCGGATTGTTCGCAGCGGCCATGCCCGTCATGCACATGAGGGGGGCGCATTACGGCGAGATCGCCAAATCCCCCGGCGGCTTTTTCTTCGTCTGGACACTGTGGGCGCTCGGCGGGCTGGGGGGCTTCACCTTGATCCTCTCGGTGCGCGGACTGTGGGATCTGCGACGGAGGCGGGCCAAGTAGTCCAGGGGGAAACCGGGGACAGACGGGACGTTTTCTTGAGAGGATTCGTTCGATTCGTCCACTTCTTATGTTCATGGCACGATTCGCAAGGGTGGTCGCTGTAGATGCGGCGCACCATGTGACACAACGAGGCAATGCGCAGCGGTACATCCTGGAGACGGATTCGGACCGACTGGTCTATCTGGACCTTTTGCGCCGGCAGTGCGGTCTGCACAGGCTATCGGTGCTCGGCTATTGTCTGATGTCGAACCACGTCCACCTGATCGTGGTTCCGAAGCGCGAGGACTCGCTGCGGCTGGCCCTGAAGCACACGCACGGGCAGTACGCAGCCTACTTCAACGCGCGATGCGCTTCTTCGGGCCATGTCTGGCAAGGGCGGTACTACTCCTGTCCGATGGACCGGCCGCACCTGTGGGCAGCGCTACGCTATGCCGAGCTTAACCCCGTTCGCGCGTCGATGGTGGAGGACGCGGCGGATTTTGGCTGGTCGAGCGCCGCCGCGCATTGCGGGCGAGGCCGGCCGGACGCCGCATTGGACATGCAAGCTTGGCAAGAGGACTGGACGACTGCCGAGTGGCGGGAGTATCTGGAGGCCGGGGGCGAAGGGGAATCGGGGGCGATCCGCGGAAGCACGCATACCGGGCGGCCCCTGGGAGCGCCGGACTTCATCGCGGCGCTGGAGAGGGCTTTGGGGCGGAGTCTGAAGGCGCGGAAGGGTGGGCGGCCGGCCGGAGGAGCGCGTGCGGCGAGCGAGCAAGCGATGGGCTTCGAAGCAGGGGTGAAGGGCTGAGGGAAACCGGGAACGTCCCGTCTGTCCCCGGTTTGCCCCCCGGTTTGCCCCGGTTTGCCCCCCGGTTTGCCCCCGGTTTGCCCCCCGGTTTGCCCTGAAGGCGCGGAAGGGTGGGCGGCCGGCCGGAGGAGCGCGTGCGGCGAGCGAGC
>CAYWHA010000053.1:0-34248 GCA_964457555.1 uncultured Solibacteraceae bacterium | reverse complement strand
AGGGGTGAAGGGCTGAGGGAAACCGGGAACGTCCCGTCTGTCCCCGGTTTGCCCCAGCGATGGGCTTCGAAGCAGGGGTGAAGGGCTGAGGGAAACCGGGAACGTCCCGTCTGTCCCCGGTTTGCCCCAGCGATGGGCTTCGAAGCAGGGGTGAAGGGCTGAGGGAAACCGGGAACGTCCCGTCTGTCCCCCGTTTGCCCTGTCCCCGGTTTGTGCCCGGTTTGTGCCCCCCGGTTTGTGCCCCGGTTTGTGCCCCCGGTTTGTGGAAGGGAAACCGGGAACGTCCTGTCTGTCCCCGGTTTAAGCGATAATTGGGGCATGAAATCGGTATTTTGCTTGTGCGCGTTGGCGTGGCTGCTGGCTTCGGCGGCAGGTGCGCAATCCACCGAGGGGTGGAAGCTGGTTTGGTCAGATGAATTCGATAAGGACGGGCCTCCCGATCCGGCGAAGTGGGGCAACGAGACGGGCTTCGTACGGAACAACGAACTACAGTGGTATCAGCCGGAGAACGCTTGGTGCGAAAAGGGGATGCTGATCATCGAAGGACGGCGGGAGCAGAAGAAGAACCCGAGCTTCGAGGCCGGCAGCGCGAATTGGAAGAACAGCCGCGAATTCGCCGAGTACACGTCGGCGAGCATCAATACGCGCGGCAAAGCGAGCTGGAAGTACGGACGGTTCGAGATGCGGGCGCGCATCGATACGCGGGCGGGGCTTTGGCCGGCGTTCTGGTCATTGGGCGTGGAGGGACGATGGCCGAACAACGGCGAAGTGGACATCATGGAGTATTACAAGGACACGCTGCTGGCTAATTTAATTTGGGCGGGGCAGACTCCGGGGCGGACCGCGTCGTTCACGAAACGGAAACCGATTGCGTCGTTCGCGGACGCGGACTGGTCGTCGAAATTCCACATTTGGCGCATGGACTGGGACGAGAACCGGATCGTGATTACGGTGGATGGAGAAGTACTGAACGATTCGGATCTGAACAAGGCGGCGAACCCGGACGGCAGCAACGGCTACCGGCAGGCGCAATACATCCTGCTGAATTTGGCCATTGGCGGAAATGCGGGCGGCGACCCCTCGGCGACCAAATTCCCGGCGCGGTTCGAAGTGGACTACGTGCGGATCTATCAGAAGCAGTAGGAGCGCAGGGAGCGTCATGCGGAGACGAGAACTGCTCGCCATGGCGGGCATGGCGCTGGCGTGCCGGCGCATGGCGGAGGGCAAGCCGGCCGGCGCGGGGCGCGTTTTCAACGTTCGAGACTACGGGGCGGCCGGAGACGGCAAGGGCAAGGACACCGAGGCTATTGGGCGCGCGGTGGACGATTGCGCGAAGGCGGGCGGCGGAACGGTGTATCTTCCACCCGGCACGTATCTTTCGGGCACGGTGGTGCTGAAGGAGAATGTGACGTTCGAGCTGGAAGGCGGAGCGACCCTGCTGGGCAGCACGAACCTGGCCGACTATCCGCCGCAGAGCGGTCCGCCGCTCCTGGGGGACGCCAATGCCAAGCACCTGCTGTTTGCGAGAGACGCGGCCAATGTGACGGTTTGCGGTTCGGGCAAGATCGACGGGCAAGGGAGGGCATTCTGGGCTCCTGCCAATCGCGTGCAGCCTAAACCGGAGGACGCTTGGCGCGATGTGGCTACCTACGATTGGAAACCGCTGGACCGGCCGTCGCCGATGGTGGAGTTCTACAATTGCCGGAATCTGCGCATCGAGAATGTCACCCTGGCAAATTCGTCGGGGTGGACGCTGCGGCCGGTGGAATGCGACACGGTGTTCATCACGGGCTTGAAGATTCGCAATCCGACGATTGGACCGAATACGGACGGGATCGATCCGACGTGCTGCCGGAACGTGTTCATTTCCGACTGCGACATTGCGACCGGAGACGATGCCATCTGCCTGAAGAGCGAACCGGTGTACGGGAAGATGGGATTGACGAAGAACGTCACCATCACCAATTGCACGCTGACCTGCTGCTGCAATGGGCTGAAATTCGGGACGGCGACGCGGGGCGGGTTCGAGAATGTGACGTTTTCGAACTCGGTGATCTATAACGAGGACGTTGCGCTGAACGCGCGCGTGATTTCAGGCATTGCGATCGAGATGGTGGATGGAGGATGGGTGGACGGGGTGGTGGCGTCGAACATCCGCATGCAGCGGGTTCGAACGCCTATCTTCATACGGCTGGGTAATCGCGGCGGCGGGCAAGCCACGCCGACGGCTGGGCGGCTGCGGGGTGTCAGCATCAGTAACGTACATGCGACGGGGGCGATCCTGACTTCGTCGATTACCGGGCTGCCGGGCCACGATGTAGAGGACGTGGCCTTGACGGACATACGGATTGAGACCGAGGAGGGCGGGAAGGCGGCGTGGATGGGGGACGTGCCGGAAGTGGCGGCGGGCTACCCGGAAGCGCGCATGTTCGGCCGGTTGCCGGCGTGGGGACTTTACTGCCGGCACGTGCGCGGGCTGCAGTTGGACAACCTACGGCTGGCAGCGGCGGCGCCGGACGAACGGCCGGCGATTCACTGCGAGGACGCAAAGGAGTTTCGCATGGACCGCATCGACGCTACGGCGCCGAGTTCTTCTCAGCCGTGGATTCGGCTGGTGAATGCGCAAGGCGCGGTGCTGACGGGGTGCGCGGCGCCGGGCGGAGCGGCGGTGGCGGTAGAGATTTCCGGCGCGGCGTCAGCGGGGATTCGCGCGGTGGGAAACGACTTCAGCGGGGCGAAGAAGGCTTTCGAGTTTCGGGATGGGGCGGAGGAGAGGGCCGTCACTGAAGGGGAAAATCTACCCCCGAAGCGATAGCAGGCGTTTTCTGACTGCCCATGGGCACGGCGGAAGAATAAGGCAGACGGGCACACAGCAAAGAGCGGACCAAAGAGCACAACAAAGAAGACAGGCCAGGAGGCCCGTCCTACTTCAGGTTCGCGCCCATCCACTTGATGATTTCGTCCTGGGTTTTGTTGGGCAGGCGATTATAGTCCCAGGGATCTTGCAGCTCCAGCTTGGCGGCGGAGCCATATAGGGCGTAGACCTTCTTGGCCTGGTCGACGGCGGATTTCACATCGGCGGGGGTGGCGTCGCGATCCAACTGCGGTTGCACGACGAGCACGGGGCGCGGCGCGACGAGGCCCAGCAATTCAGGGAAATCGTAGGGGATCTGGTTCTCGTGGCCCACGAAGAAGCCGAGACGCGGGATGAGCGGATGCTCGTAGCTGTAGCGGGCGATGCCGCCGGTTCCGCGGGAAGCGACGTCTGTGCGCATGGGCGTGAATCCGCAGATGGAGACCACGCCTTTGACGCGTGGCTCGAGGGCCGCGGTATAAATGCCGACGGCGCCGCCCATGGAGTAGCCAAACAGATAGATGCGCTGCGGATCGACCAGGGTATCCTTCTGCAGGGCGTCGATGGCGGTGCGGACGTCTTCCACCATTCTTCCCATTTGCGACCAGTGCGGGTAGCGGTCATAGAATGGGCCGATCTCGCTCATACGGCTGCCAAAGCCGCTCTGGTCGAATGCGAGGACAGCGTAGCCGGCTTGAGCGAGGGCGAGGATGGGGTGGAGGTCGTTGTGATAGACCCACATATAGCCGAGCGGGTAGCTGTAGCCGTGAAGCCAGATGACGGTGGGCAGCTTGGCGCCTTCAGGCGTGTCGGCGCGATAGTAGAGGTCGCCGCGGACGCCAAAGCCGAAGCTGACGGAGCGCGAGATGGTCTGGCTTTTCTGGGGCTCGAGCCAGCCGAAGGCATTGCCGCCGCGGTCGATGACCCAGTGGACGAGATCGGGCGTGACTTGGCCCGGATTTCCGCGGCCGGCCGCCGGCAAGATTCCGCGGCCGGCGGGAATGGCGGCTGCACCTCTACCGGGGACGGCCGGGGCTCCGGCGGTTGGCGCTGCTGCGCCTCTGCCGGGGACGGCTACGGGAATGCCCCTGCCCCCGAGTAGACCGCGACCGGCGGCGGGCGGCATCATGGCCGGTTCGTCGCCGAGCATCCATTCGACGGACTTGCGGATCTTGCCGGCTTTGTTCTCCCAGTCAGCGACGGAGGCATTGGCGGCGAGTAAGTCGCCCGATGCGGGCGGATAACTTTTCAGATCGACTGTCTCCTTACTGTTGGCGCGCCAATGGTCAAAGTCCCAGGGGAAAAGAAACTGGTTGGTCCAAACGCGCGTGGAGCGGCCGAATTGAATGTCGAGCCAGTCGAGGCAGGCTTCCTGGTCATTGGCGCCGTGGAAGCCTGGCACGCGCAGGATGCCCAGGCGATTGGGCTGGCCGAGCAGCTTATAAACTTTAAGGGCGGAATAATAGGCTTGCTCATCGCCCCAGGAATTGGAGACCTCGTCATTCAAGCCGTATTCGAGCAAGGCGGCGCGCGGGGCCATCATGGCAACGAGCAGGTTGCCATCGATGGGGAGGCGGTCCTCGCGGCCGGTGAAGAAGCGGAGGCGCTGCACGAACCAGGTGGAGTAACTGCGGGTGGTGGTCTCGATGCCCTCGCCAAAGCCGCGTTCGCCGGCTTCGCGCCAGGGAAGCACGCCGCCCACGCCTGTACTTCCGGCGATGACGGCGGCGATGCGCGTGTCCATGGCGGCGGCAATGGCGGCCATTTTGCCATCGCGGGAGTAGCCGAACATGCCGACGCGCTGCATGTCGGCGCTGGGGATGGTTGCGAGATAATCGAGCACCAGGCCGGCGGCCCAGGCGCGCCGGGGCAGCAGCGCGAAATCGTAATCGGGATAAAGCTGGGCGAGGGCGGCGGCGTCATCCATGCCGTCATTGCCGGCGTATCCGCAAGAGATGTAGCCGCGACGCAGAAGCGACGGCGCCCAACCGCCCAGGTTGGGACTGATCAAGACCGGGAAGGGACCCTTGCCGTCGGGGATCATCACCTGCACGCGCATAGTTCCCTTGCTGCCAGGGCCGAATTCCAGACGCACGTTGCGCACGAGGTAGCCCTTGCCGGGGGTCTCATCGAGGGGCACGACGCGATCGATTTTGGGCTTGGGCGGAAACGTGCCGAGGTCGTACTTCTCGAAGAGCTGGCGGATCTCCGTGCGGCGGGATTGCCATTCGGCGGGTGTATGGACGGTCCTGCCGTCGAGGAAGCGCAGCGGCTCGGGCAGGCCGTTGATGCGGGGCAGGGAATCGAAATCGGGCGGCAGCTCGCCGGTCTTTAGCAGCCACTGATCGAATGAGGGCACGTCGGGCAGGATCTGCTGAAGCTTCGCCAGATACTCCTTCCGTTGTTCGGGCGTCATCGCTTTCGCGGGCTGGGAACCTGCCAGGCCCAGCAGCATGAGCAGCAGCGCAAAAGTAGTATTTCGCGTCATGTCTTTGCCTCCCTAATTCTGAATGAAGAACCGCGACGACACCGCGGGCAGGACCAAATGGACGGTGGTGACCGGCTGGCCGCTAGCTTCCGCCTGGGTGAGTTCGGCGGCTTCCTGTCCGCCGGTGTGAGGATTCCAGATTTGTAAGTCCTTCTTGCCCCGCAATTGCACTTTCGTGTCTATGGGCGCGGAGGTGGAGTTAGCGAAGAAGTAAATGTCGTGACCATTCTTGACTTTGTGGATATAAGTCAAGGCGCCTTCGTATTCGTTACCGCGCCGGAGCGCGCCCATGGGCTGTTGAATGTCGACATCGCGTATGGGAAGGACCAGTTTCAAAGCGTAGTCGATGAGCCAGGGATGGGTGTTCGGAAGAAAGATGGCCTGTCCGCCGGCTTTGTTTTTCTTGACGTAATACCAGAAGACGTAGAAGTTCTGGCGGTCCTGGGCGCGCTTCACGTCGGCTTTCAAAGGCTCGCCGGGCTGGACGCCAAAGACATCGGCAATGGCCTGTTGGACTTCCTTATCCTTGCCAAATTCCGCCGACCTCGTGGGGAGCATTCCGGTGGCGATGACTGACCCGCCCTTGTCGTAAAACTCCTTGATCTTGGCCGCGGCGGCTGCCGAAAGGGTATCGCCGGCTGGAAGGAAGAG
The DNA here is from genome assembly GCA_964457555.1 of uncultured Solibacteraceae bacterium. Classification (GTDB taxonomy): domain Bacteria; phylum Acidobacteriota; class Terriglobia; order Bryobacterales; family Bryobacteraceae; genus BOG-224. The sequence continues at coordinate 28,255 of CAYWHA010000053.1, read as the reverse complement.
GACGCTATACTCTTCGCGGTTCTCCGCGTTATTGAGGATGAGTTTCTTCCCATCGACAATGCAGCGGTCGACCAGAACCTCCGGGTGCAGATAGGTATAGTCAACGCGGAGTCCACGGAAGAGGGCTTCACCGATGTCCTGGTAGTCCATACCGAAGGCGGGGCCGCCCTCGCGCGCATAGGCGGTTTCCATGATGTTGGGCGGCTGCTCGCCATCGGCCAGCGGGAACTGCACGCCGCCGACGTTATGATACTGAGCGTGGAGGGAGGCGATGGGATAGAGCACGGCGATGTCGGAGACGTGCTTCCCATGTTGGAGCAAGTAACTCAGGCGGCCGACATAGTCATTCAGCTCAGGGCGCTGGGGCTGGACGGTGCGGGCGGGAATCTGATAGTTGATTCCCATGGCGAACTGATCCATGGCTACTTGAAACGCGATTTTCGCGTCCAGCTTGGCATAGGCGGCAAAGGTCTCAGCCCTGGCGATGGGGTGGTCATAGTTGAAGGCGGCGGAAGTGACAATCTTATAGGACGGGTTGGAACGGCCGTACCACCAGATATCGTCCACGGTGGGCGCGGACTGATACTGAAAGACTTTCAGCAGATCGCCATTGAGGGGCGTGGGATTGAGAGGCTCCTCCTGATCGAGATGCCCGCCGAAGATTAGATGGTGGTCCGCGCACCAATCATTCAATCGCTTGATAAAGTTGCGGCCGAACAACTCGGCGCGGAATCCAAACAGCGCGTTGCGGGCGGCGGCGGTTTGCGGGCCGATGTCGTACCAAAGGGCCGGGTAGTATTTCATCGGCGAGTAACCGTATTTAGCCTGGAAGTAAGCGTTGAAATTGGGAGTCCACATGCGATCGGCATGGTGCATGGATGGCTCATCGTAAAAGGTCTGCTTGATGAGATTCCCGAAATAGGAGCCGAAGTTATCCTGGTACTTCTGGTATGTCATGGAGATGAACTGGGTCATCGCCGTCTCATCCAGATAGTCCACCACGCGAGCCGCGCCCTCGGCGAGGTAGAAGGCCATGGCTTTCCAGTTACCGGCGGGGGCCTGGCAGACCAGACGGTCGCCGGTCTTGCGGTCACTCACATCGACAAGCTCGAAGGTATCGCGGTTCATCATCACGGCGCCGATGTAAATGCCGTGAGGTATCGTCAGCTCGACGGCGGACGGACCGGTGACGTCTTTCTCGGCCATGTCGAGATTCTTGGCGGCATACTGAGGGAACTGAGCGGCCAGTTGTCCGCCGACGGTGCCGGTGGGAAACGAATAGTCATCATAGAGAATGACTTCGAGACCCTGCTTTTTGGCTTCTTCGAGCGCGATCTTATAGAAGCGGAAGTAGTCGTCGCTGAGGAATGCGGCGCCCTGGCCGTTCTGCGGGCGGCCGCCGGCCTCGATGAAGAAGCCGCCGTAATTCAGCTTGGCCATTTCGCGAATGCCGGAGAGGACGTCGTTTTCGTTCAGGGTGGCCAGGTTGAAATTCCACATGGCATGGCCGCGGTACTCGGCGGGAGGGGTCTTGAAGATTGCGGGATCGAACGGGCCGGCGGCATTCTGGGCCGAGAGGCCAGCCGCCAGGAGAACCAGGGAAATCGCCAGCCGTGACATTGGCTACACTCCTTTTTCTTCGAGGTGCTCGTGGTTCGGTTTGTTCAGTCGAACAGTTTAGCAAAAGTAGGGTTGCAGCGAAGGGGCGGGAGGGGCGGAAGCAAGCAACCGCTCTCTTACGTTCGCGGCTCGGATACGGCGGTAGGACAGGGCGATAAGGCAGGGCTGCTATGGAGGCCAATGGCCGGCGGCGCCGAGAACCTGCGGCGCAAATTCGACCGCGTGCGGGGCAACGTGCGGGGCAACGTGAGGAGCAGAGGCGTCAGCAGGAACCGATTGCCCCGGGCCACGCCGCGCAGACCAGGGCGATGTCGACGGTCATCCGGTCGAGAGACACCAGTGTGGCCGGGAGACTTACAAAAACCAGGCCCCGGGCAGGGTTGCGGCCATGCAGGCGGCCCATCGCGCCATCCAATAGACGCCGGCGAAGAGGAATCCGAGCAGGACGGCGACATACGCCGCATCGATGTAGGGCTGAGATCCGCAGGCGAGCGCGTAGGCCAGGATGGGGACCCGGATCCTGCGGCCGCGCAACCGCGGGGCATCGATGCCGACGGTTGACCGCGCGGTGGGATGGTGGGCGATCAACCGCTAGAATTGCCCGTCGTAGCCATAGCTGCCGGGGAAAAGGTAGGTGTCGCCGAACTCCGGTCCGGCCGGCGCGCCGAAGATGCCGCCGGTTCGGTACAAGGCGCTCCAATTGCCCTGGAAATTGCGATTGACGGTCAATGCGAGCCAACCGCCGGCCAGCAGCACGACCAACGCGCCCAAAGCGGCGCACCTGGCGGTCTCTCGCGTTGGTTTCAAGCGGGGATTATAGCACCGCGATCTTGCGGATCAATCGAGGCGATAGCCTGCGCGAGCGTAGGCCCTCAATCCCTGGCCCGCCACTTTGACGGCGATTTTGTGCCGCTTGCCGCTGCCGGCGGCGTCGCCGCGGGGCGGGGGAGCGTAGCCGATGACGTATTGATTCCGAAGCGCCTGGCCGATGCTGGCGGCCGCTTTGGCGATGTCCGTTCTGCCGCTGACGGCGAAACTGATCCCGCCGCTTTTTTCGGCGAGGTCTTCGAGAAACAGAAGTCCCCGCTTGGATTCCGTCATCACCATAGGCTTGGGCGGCTGCACCGGGTTGACCGCGGTGACGACGGCGATGGTATAGATCTGCGCGTCGGACTCCTCGGCGGTCCGGAGGAGATCCTCGCGGGTGTAGCGGCTGTGATTGTCCATCCCATCGGAAATGACCAATAGCGCCTTGCGGGCGCGGGTACCGGAGCGTGACTCCTGCAGGCTGTCTTCAATCGTATCGATCAACGCCGTGGTTCCGAAGGCGTCCTCGGATGCGACGCGGCTCAGAACGTCGCCGAAGTCCTGCGTAAAGCCGGAGTAGGCCCGCGGCTGCGTCGAAACCGCATTGAGGAACGCTTCGTCAGCGGGATTGGCGTCCCTCATCAGGGATCGCAACGATTCCTTGGCGGAGTTGAGGTCGCGTTTCATGCTGCCGCTCAGATCGAGCACGACGCCAATGGAGACGGGGGCGTCCTCCTCGCTGAACGAACGAACCGGCTGCGCGACCCCGTCTTCGGTCAGCGTGAAGGCTTCTTTTGGCAGTCCGGTGACCATGGCGCCGCGGCGATCGACCACGGTGACCGGGACCAGCACCAGGGTGGAGTCGACCGTGAAGACCGCGACCTCCGGGACGGCGCGCTTCTGGGCGGCGGCGGGCCATGCGGCGGCGATGGCCGTCGCCACGGCCACGACGAAAACGCGGATAGGCAGACGGCGCTTCACTATCATCCAATCCGTCATCGGGCGGGCTCCTCCAAACGATCGTGGTTCCCGCGCTTTACACCCTGTGGTAATATTCTGCATCGATTTGCGGCCGAGATCAAGACAAAAATAACTGAAAGTCTGTAACCCGCGCGGAAACCGCCGGTGATAAACTATTGAAGCTGCGCAGGATTCCGATGGGCCAGGCAAAGACGACGCGCCGTTCGCTATTGGCCGCGCTGGCTGGAGCGGGTCTGGCGCCGCTCGCGGGGAGGGCGGCTCAGAAAGCCGCGGCATTCGCGCTGGTGGGCGACCGGTATCATAACTCCGACTACATACGGACCGGTCTCAACAGGACGATTGTCAAAGAACTTGGCGTCAGCATCGACTTCACCGACGAAACGTCCCTGCTCAACGCGGAGACGCTCAACGGCTATAAGCTGCTCATCATTCTGCGCGACGGGATGCTGTGGCCGGATGGCTACGGAGGCGACGAAAGCACCAATGCCGGGTGGGTGTCCACGGGGCGGCCGAAGCTGGTTTCGGACCCGCCGCTGCCGGAGGTACGGGCGCGTTCGGAGTATTGGATGAAGCCCGAGCAAGGCAAGGCGGTACGCGAGTTCGTGGAGGCGGGCGGCGGGGCGCTTTTCCTGCACAACACCACCAATGTGAGTCTGGCCAACGCGGACTTCCGCGATGCGATGGGCGGGGCTTACACGGGGCATCCGCCCATCCGAACGTTCAAAGTGAAGGTGACGAATCCGGATCACCCGATTACGGCGGGCGTCAGGGATTTCGTGGTGACCGACGAGCAGCACTACATGATTTACGACAAGGACCCCAAGTTCCTGTTGCTGGAAACCGTGAACGAAGACGGTCTCACGTATCAGAGCTACGGCGCGAAGGCTCCGGGAGGCTGGGCGTACGATTACGGCAAGGGCCGCGTGTGTTACATGTCGCCGGGGCATATGCTGACCGATTTGTGGAATCCGGAGTATGTCAAGCTGCAGCACAATGCGGTGCGGTGGGTGCTGCGGCAAAGGGCCTGAGGGCGAAAAAGACATTTTGGCCGCAGATGAACATAGATGAACACCGATAAGAAAAGACTGGAGCAAGAATGCGGCTTTCTTGTTCCCCGCTACAATAGGGGTCTGTGCCTATAACTTGTTACCTCGATGCATTTTCGGGAATCGCCGGCGATATGGCTGTGGGCGCGCTGGCGGACGCGGGAGCGGACCGGAGCGCCATCACGGATGGGATCGCTTCACTTGACGCGGGCGCCACGGTGACGTTCGAGAAGGTCAAGCGTTGCGGCCTGGGCGCTACCAAATACGTGGTGCACGCGGAGGCGGAGCACGTACACCGGCACCTTTCGCACATCGTGAAGATGATTGAGAAGGCCGGCCTGGCGCCGCGGGCGAGGCGCAATGCCATCGCGGTGTTCCGGCGGCTGGGCGAGGCCGAGGCGGAGGTACACCAGATCTCCGTCGAGAAAGTTCACTTTCACGAAGTGGGGGCAGCGGATTCGATCGCCGATATCGTGGGCGCGTGCGTGGCGCTCGATTCTTTGGAAGTGGAGACGGTGGTCTGTTCGCCGATCAATGTGGGCAGCGGCACGGTGAAAACGGAACACGGCATGCTTCCCGTGCCGGCTCCGGCAACGGCGCTGTTGCTGGCGAATGCGCCGGTATATGCGCGGGGACCGGCGATGGAATTGACGACGCCCACGGGGGCCGCGATCGCCGCGACGCTGGCGCAGTCCTTCGGCGTGCTGCCGCCCATGAAAATCGCGCACACGGGATACGGCGCGGGCAGCTACGAATTTCCCGAGCAGCCCAACGTGCTTCGGGCGATTCTGGGCGAACCGACCGGCGCCGACGAGGCGCTCACCGTCTCCATATTGGAAGCCAATATCGACGACCTTAATCCGCAGGTGCTGGCCTACACGGCCGAGCGGTTGCTGGAACTGGGGGCGCTCGATGTGACGCTGCAGCCCATTGTCATGAAGAAGGGACGCTCCGGGCACCTGCTGCGCGTGATGGCCAAGCCGGAAGACCGCGAGGCGCTGGCGCAGATTGTATTTGCGGAAACCTCCACTTTCGGGCTGCGCATTTACACGGCCGAGCGCCGCGTGCAGTCGCGCGCCTGGAAGGAAGTGGAAACACAATACGGCAGCGTGCGGGTCAAGGTTTCGAGCGAGGGGTCCTACGCGCCGGAGTACGAGGACTGCCGGCGGCTGGCGCGCGAATCCGGAGTGGCCTTGAAGCAGGTGATCGCCGAAGCCAATCTGGCGTACCTGAACCAGTTGAAGTGAGACGGGACCCGCGCCGCCGGCGCGGGCCGTTCAGCGCCGAATCTTCGCTATTGCAAAATCGTCGGCAGGGCGGTCTCCGTACTGTAGGGACTCACTCGCAAGCCGAGACCCATTAGCGCGGAGCCACTGAATTCGACGATGCCCTGCTGGCCGTTCGTGAACGACCAATTCTCGCCGTCTGGCGGGCCATTGAAGAGGAAAGCCGTATGACCGTTGGCGGGCAAAGTTATGGTTTGTGTCGAGGATCCCGGCAGCGGGTTGCCGTCGAGGCCGTAGAATTTGGCCGTGATGGTGGCCGGCGATCCCGTTAAACTGCCGAGGGCGATGCCCGTCGTAAAGCCGCCATTGTCTATGAACGGAAGCGTCATGGTCGACGCGCTCAACTGGCTTTGCAAAGGAACGGTCGCCTCCCAAGGCGTAAAGTAACCGGCCCCGGTGGGCGTCAGCCCATCCGGCGCATAAGTGAAGATGGCGAAGCCGCTGACGGACGCGTTAGCCAGCACGTCAACCCATCCTTCCACGTTGACGGCTTGGTTTTGGCCGGCATTGACGACCAAGGTGGTATTGGGATTGAGCACGGTGTCGAGCGTGGTGGTTGTCAGCACCTGAGTCACGCCTTGCTGGGTGACCGTAAGAGGGGTGGGCGCAGGGAAGGTAAGCGTTCCGTTGTCCGCGTGGAACACCAGGCTCAAGGGAACCGCCGTCGAAGGAGAGGTGTTCACCACCCAGATCGTGGTGGCCACAGACCCGCCCGCCGCGAATTGCGGGAGGACGCCTACGCGCGCCAGCGAGCCGGACACGGAAACGATTGTCAGAGTGAATGCCTGGCTAGCGGTGGCGGAGTTGCTATCGACAACCTTAACCGTAAAGCCGAAAGCCCCGGGTGTGGTTGGCTGGCCTGTAATCGCGCCTGTGCTGCTCAGAGTCAGACCGGTAGGAAGAGCGCCGGACACCGACCAAGTGTAAGGCAGCGCGCCGCCCGTCGCGACGAGCGTCTGCGAATACGCGCCATTCACGTATCCCGAGATCAGGGGGGAAACCGTGGCGATCGCGAGGGGCGTGGAGACGGCATTAACCGTGAGAACGAACGGCAGGGAGGTAGTTGCGCCGGTGTTGTCCTTGGCCTGGACCGTGAAGTTGAAGGACCCCGAGGCCGTGGGCGTGCCGGAAATGGCGCCCGTGCCCGCTGCAAGCGTCAGGCCCGCGGGGAGGGCGCCCGACGTCACCGACCAGGCGTACGGCGCAGTTCCCGCCGCTGCGCTAAGGGTCTGGGAATAAGCCGTGCCTACGGTGGCCGCGGGCAAGGGCGAGGAAGTGGTAATCGTGAGTGCCAGCTCGATCTTGGCGATCAAGCCGTCACCGAAAGCGCCTGAGCCTCCGGCGTACGAAGGCTGCACCACGCCGGGCGTCGTCGGGAGTCCAGCGCCAACCATGTTGCCCGCCACATAAATGCTCCCTGCCGGGTCCACCGCCAGGCCCGATAAGGATGAATTGCCGGGAAATCCAGCGGCGGCATTTCCCACCAGCGAAGAAAACAACAAAGTGCTCCCCGTCGGGTCGAGTTTCGAAACGAACCCCCCGTTGACCGGACCAGATTGCAGTGCATTGACTGCCTGGAAAAACTCGCTGTTGTGACCCGTCACGTATACATTCCCTAGAGCATCGCGTTGGATAGCTCCGAAATAATCGGCGACTTCCACAAACGTGGACCAGACCAGGCCTGTTCCGTTGGGATTCAACTTAGTCACGAATACACAGTTGTTTCCATTGCAAGTGTTCAGATAGGCGCCCGGCGTTATGGGGAACGTTGTTGAGTTTGTGTAGCCGCCGATATAAGCATTGCCCTGGCTGTCGGCAACCACGCCGCCCGGTAAGTCGCCATAGCTGAGTCCTGTTGCTTCCAAATAGGTAAGGTAGGTGAGAGCGGCTCCGCTTGCGCTTACCGGCCCGAACTTGGCGGCAAAACCTACAAGCGGTATGGCATTGCTGGTCCCGATTTTTGGCTGGTACGCGCCCGAAGTTGTAGGCAGGCTTGGAGATCCCGTGACCCCAACCACGTAGAAGTTACCGTTCGGGTCCACCGTTACGCCAAAGGCCTCCGAAGTGTTCGTCTCCGCGCCATTTGGATCGCCGAGGAGAGTCGAGTACAAAAGCGTCGATAGGTTCGGGTCGAAAACGGTCACAAAGCCGTTGCCATTCTGCGAAACATTCTGCGGCGGCGTTTGGCTCGCGGGAATGACAGCTCCCGGCGTGGTTGGGAAGCAAGAGTAAGCAGCCGAGTCGGGTAGGATGCAATTATACTCGGTGAAGCCGACAACGTAGGCCCGGCCCTGGGTGTCCGTAGCGATGCCGAATCCAGTGGTTGGGTAGTTCCCACCCAAAAAGGTCGAGTTCGTGAGTTTGCCGGAGGGGCTGAACTTGGCCACGAACGCGTTGTATTGGCCATCGCTGACTTCGTTAACGCCCACCTCGTTCGGCCCCAAGATCGTCTGGTAAGCGCCGGCCGTGATCGGAAAATCGGACGAATTCGTGGTGCCTACGACGTACAACGCATTGTCATGGGCATCCCATACTACCGAGTCCCCGGCGGTGTAGACAGATCCTCCCAGATAAGTGGAGTAAATAAGCGCCGTGCCGGATGGGTTCAGCGCACTCACAAAGGCCGTCCATTGATTGGTTTTGCTGGCGCCCTGATATGCATTGGCGACGGGAAAATCCGTCGATTCGGTCATTCCGGTGACATAGACATCGCCGGCAGAGTCAATCGCCAAAGCCTGCGCGGGGCTGCCGGTCTGGTTCACGACTTGGTTGCCCCCGATTTGGTCCGCCGAGGAACCGCCCAAGTATGTCAGATATGTAAATACCGGGTCGATCACCAGCGTCTGGGTGTGATCGTACTTGCCCAGTTGAAAGCGGACCTTGCCGCGGGAGATGGCGTACCTGGCATCGACAGTTCTTTTGCCGCCGGCAATATTCTGATAGACGACCGGCTTCTTCAGAGCCAGATTGCCGTCAGCCAGTCTTAGTAGAACATTGCCCTCGTTGTCCAGACTTGGGGTCGCGCCGGTGATCCCAAGCGAAATCCGGCTGGGGTCGGCGCCTGGGGCGACCACGAAATCGTACTCCAGTTGCCGTTGATTGCCGTAGAAAACGGCGTCAACGCCTGGATAGATGCCCTGGTACTTCACTTTGCTATAAACAGCGATACCGTCGCGCCAGTTTTTCGGATCGTTACCGATGTAGTAGTTGGCCACCCCCGGAAGCCGATCCGCGCCGGAAACTTGCGCGTTGCTTTCGGCGCCCAGCAACTCCATGCGGAAAACCGACGGCGGAGCCTTGACGCCGGCCGGCGTCCGCAGCGTGAAGACAGCTTCGTTCGATGTCAGGAACAGCGCGTAGCCATCGCCGCGGGATAGAAACTCCACCTGACTGCCGGTTTGGCCCTGGTTGGCCTCGAAGCTCAAGGGCACGGCGAGGAGGGCCGCCTTGGTCGGTTTCGCGTTGGCCGGGTTTTTCAGTGAATCCGCGAATGTGCTCCCGGACGTCAAGGTCCAAAGAAGCATCGACATCAGGATGATTCGGGCCGTGCGCGCCGTGGGGCCTGCTTGGGCCGATAAGGTTCGTTCGCTCGCCATTTGCTTTCCTCCGTCAGTCCCCCGCGAGGAATGCAACAGCGAACCATTCCCAGGATGTGACCAGTATGTGATGCGGCCTGCCGGGGTTTCGATTCGGGGTTCGAAAAACACCGCCGGCACAGACCGGCGGCGGTACGGAAAACGCTAAGCGGCCTCGCGGTCCGGTTGAAAGAGGCGTTTGGAGAGGACGACTGCTAGCGCGATGGCGGAGACGGCGACGACGGCTGCCAGCGCGAGGACCGGCCCCGGCCGAAGCATGGCGGTAGCCGAGGGGTCCGCGAGAAGGGCGTGGAAATTGCGACGGTACCAGGGCAGCAGGCGGATGAGAGTTGTGCGGCCCTCGGAATAACCGGCGTAGAGGGGAATCAACTTGGCCCAGTAGGTGGCGGAAACGATGTAGGCGGACCAGCAGACGATCCACGCGCCGATGGAAGCGCCGGCGGCGCCGGAGCGCGCGAGTCCACAGAAGAGAACGGACAAGAGGGCGGGAATCAGGGGCTCGATGAACCACGGACTGGCGGTTGTGGAGACGCCTTGGCTAAACCAGAAGGCGACGGTGGCCGAGTAGAGCAGGGAAACGCCGTACATGGCGCAGCCGCTCCATACCACCAGCTCGCGGGCGGGTGGCCTTCCCTGCGCGACCAAGCGGCGGGCGCAGGCCACGAACGCGGCCAGGAACCCGGCGGCCAGCATGGAGAGCGTGACGAATGAGAATCTCCAGAACGAGTTGTTTCCCGTCCATAGGCTTGCGAATAGCATTTCCTTGAACGAGGCGAACCACGGCACGCGAGTGAAGGCCGAGGCGAGAACAAGCCAACTCGCGCCGCCGTTGGTTTCCTGCATTCCGCTCAGGTTGCGGTACAGGAGCAGATTCCGCAGGTACCATGGGCCGGCGGCCGCGAGGGTCAGTCCAAGGAAGGATGCGATTCCACGCCAGGGAAGGGCTTTCTTCAGGGAGAGCGCCACGACTACGCAGACGGCGACGGGAAGCAGGGCCAGGAAATAGGCCTTGGCGAGCAATCCGGCCGCGATCGCAACGGCCAGCAGGACGGCGTTACGGACCGTGGGACTTTCCACGATGGCCGCCAAACGCTCGAAGAGCGCGACAAACAGGGGCACGGCAAGCCAATCGTTCGAGACATGCGCGGTGGTGGCGTAGAACATCTGCGACGAGAGAACGGTGAAAACCAGGGGGCCTTCCAAGCGGCGGGGCAAGCGGAGCCGCCGCGCGAGCAGGAACAGAAAGACGGCCGTAGCAGTGCTCGCAAAGACGCCGCAGAGCAGACGGAGGCGCCAAATGCGGGCTGGGAGGCTCAAGCCGGACCATAGGCGGTCGGCTGAGGCGAGGAGCAGATACGCCAGCGGCGCCTGCTGGGCTTCGTAGTTGAGACCAGTGGAAGCGGCGTATCCTCTCGGGAGGCGCTCGAGGCGCGCCCGTATGAGAAGCCTTTCGGCGGGCGGCATGCGGAAGTAATCTTCGTAGGTGGTGACTTGGGGGAGATTCGCCTTCACCGATGGGCTGCCGGGAGCGATATTGAGGGACGCTGAAACTTCGTCCGACACCGGCGCCTTCCCAAGCCGCGGGAGCGTGTGGCGCTCCGACAGTTGCTGCACGTAGGCGTAGTGAAAAGGTTCGTCGAAGCCTTCCCATAGCGGAAGGAGCGAGGCGTACAGAACCGCGTTTAAGATTCCGTAGGCAACGAGCGCCAGGCGCATGGCACGACCAGTGTAACGAATTACAATAAAGGTCAGTGCCAAAATACTACCTGACCACCCCACTTTATTACGTGAATGCGGCGCCGCACATCGGGCACACGTACACCACCATGGCCGCGGAGACCATCGCGCGGTTCCAGCGCATGCAGGGATTCGACGCGGTGATGTTCACCGGCACGGACGAGCACGGCCAGAAGGTGGAGCGCGCGGCGGAGGCCATGGGCAAGTCGCCGCAAGAGTTCGCCGACGCCATCTCAGCGGAGTTTCGCAATCAGTGGGAGAAGCTCAACATCCGCGTAGACCGCACCATCCGCACCACCGACCCGCGCCATCACCGCGTGGTGCAATGGCTGTTCCAGCGCTGCATGGACAACGGCTTCATCTATAAGGGTAGCTATACCGGCCAGTATTGCGTATACGACGAGCTATACGTGAATGAGGCCGAGCCGGGTGACCCCTGTCCGGAGTGCGGGCGCACGACCGAGACGGTGACGGAAGAGAACTACTTCTTCAAGCTTTCGGCTTTCACGGAACGGCTGCTGAAGCTTTACGAGACGCAGCCGGATTTCATTCTGCCCGAAACGCGGCGCAATGAAGTGCTGTCATTCGTGCGTCAGGGGCTGAACGATCTTTCGATCAGCCGCACGACGCTCAAATGGGGCATTCCGCTGCCGGTCGAAGGCCATCACGTGTTCTATGTTTGGTTCGATGCGCTGGTCGGCTATATGAGCGCGGTGGATGGGGAGGACTTGTGGCCGGCCGACCTGCACTTGATCGGCAAGGAGATTGTGCGGTTCCACGCCATTTTCTGGCCGGCGTTTCTGATGGCGGCCGAGTTGCCGCTGCCGAAGCGGATCTTCGCGCATGGGTGGCTGCTTTTCGAAAACGATAAGATGAGCAAGTCGCGCGGCAACATTGTGCGCGCGGAGCCGATCCGGCAAGTGATGGGGGCGGACGCGCTGCGCTACTTCCTGCTGCGCGAAATTGTGTTCGGGCAGGACGGCGCTTTCAGCTACGACGCGCTGGTGAACCGCTACAATTCCGACCTTGCCAACGGACTGGGGAATCTGGCGAGCCGCACGCTGACGATGATTGGCCAGTATCGCGGCGGGGCGATTCCGGAAGGCGGCGAGACGGAGATTGCGGCGCTGGCGAACGAAACGATCCGGACGGTGCGGGCGGCGTTCGAGAGGTTGGAGTTCTCGAAGGGCCTGGAGGCCGTCTGGGCGCTGATCTCGGCGGTGGATAAGTTCATCGTGCAACAGGCGCCGTGGAAAGTCTCGCGGCAGCGCGATGACGCTTCGCAGAAGCAGTTGGATGTCACGCTCTACACGGCCGCGGAAGCGTTGCGCATCGCCACCGCGCTGCTTGCGCCCGTGTTACCGCAATCGGCGCCGAAGATCTGGGCGCAACTGGGGATGACGGAGCCGATTGAGGCGGTCCGGTTCGACGCGCTGGCGTGGGGCGGGTTGCAGGCGGGACAGAAGGTGGGCGAAGTGTCCGGCGTGTTTCCGCGCATCGAGCTGAAAGAGGCGGTGGCGAAGATGCGCGCCGTGGAGGAGCAGGTGACGGCGGGGCAGGCGGCGCTGCTGGGGAAGAAGCCGGAACCGGCGGCGGCGACCGCGGACGGCAGGATCGGCATCGAGGATTTCTCCAAAGTGGAGTTGCGCGTGGGGCTGGTGCTTTCGGCCGAGCGCGTCAAGGGCGCGGACAAGCTGATGCACATGAAGGTGGATATCGGCGAAGCGGATCCGCGAAGCATTGTGGCGGGCATCGCCGAAGCCTACGCGCCGGAGCAGTTGGTGAACCGCAAGGTGGTGATCGTCGCCAATTTGCAGCCGCGGAAGCTGCGGGGGATCGAATCGAATGGCATGATTGTGGCGGCGTCGGTGGAAGGCGGGAAACCGGTGCTGGCGGGGTTCCACGAGGATATTCCGGTGGGAGCGCGGCTGAAGTGACCCCAACGAGGCCAGTGGGGCGGGCCTCCTGGCCTGCCTTCTTCGACCGCCCCATATTGGTTGCGGCAATGCTGCCTTGTAGGGCTGGTTGGCCAGCAGGCGACCTGCGGGCCAATTATCAATCGGACCTAAGAAGGCAGACCAGGAGGTCCGCCCCACTGGTGAGCAGGGAGTGAGGCTGGTCGATTCGCACTGCCATTTGGACGATCCGCAATTCGACGCGGACCGGGATGCGGCCATCGAGCGCGCCCTGGCCGCCGGCGTGAGCCGCATGATAGCGGTCGGCACGGGCAATGGCCCGCCCGACCTGGAGGCCGCCGTACGGCTGGCGGAGGAGTATCCCTTTATCTACGCGACGGTGGGCGTGCATCCCCACGACGCATCGAAAGCCACCGATGAGACTTTTGCGCGCCTGAAGGAACTGGCTGGGCATCCCAAGGTGGTGGCCATCGGCGAGATCGGCCTCGACTACCACTACGATTTCTCGCCGCGGGACGCGCAACAGGCGGTTTTCGCGCGGCAGGTGGAGATTGCGGGCGAGTGCGGGAAGCCCATTGTCATCCATACGCGCGAAGCGTGGGCGGACACGCTGGCGACGCTGCGGCCGGGGGCGCCGGTGACCGGCATCCTGCACTGTTTCACGGGCGACGAAGGGCAGGCGCGCGAGGCGCTCGACCTGGGATTGCACCTGAGCTTCGGCGGCATCCTGACGTTTCCGAAGGCCGAAGAGGTGCGCCAGGCCGCGCGCATGGCGCCGGAGGACCGGCTGCTGGTGGAGACGGACTGCCCTTATCTGGCGCCCGTCCCGCACCGCGGCAAACGCAACGAACCGGCCTTTGTGACCGAGGTGGTGAACCGCCTGGCGGCGGAACGGGGGTGTGCGCCCGAACGGATTGCCGAGGCCACCACGCGAAATATCGAGCGTTTGTGTTTGCGGGGCGGGGCATGTCCTTTGTAAACTAGTTGAACCACATGAATTTAGGCAAGGTTGGCCAGGCTTTCACGGCGAAGGAGATTTTCGACTTGATCCAGGACGATCTGGGGCGGGTCGAAAGGAAGATCGCCGCCGAATCGGTCGCGTCCGCCGATGCAGTGACGGCCATTGGACAGTACCTGCAATCCGCGGGCGGCAAGAGGCTGCGTCCGGCCTTGCTGCTGCTCTCGGCGAAGCTGCTGGAGGGCGACGTGCGCGAAACCTCGGCCGCGGCCATTCATCTGGGCGCGGTGGTCGAGATGGTTCATGCGGCGACGCTGGTGCACGACGACGTGATCGACGCCGCGGAGACGCGCCGCGGGCGGCCCTCCACCAACATGACCTGGGGCAACCACACATGCGTGCTGGCGGGCGACTGGCTCTACATGCAGGCCTTCCAGATTGCGCTGCGCGAGCGGAACTTCCAGATTCTGGATCTGCTGATCGGCCTCACGCAGATGATGGTGGAAGGCGAACTGCTGCAGTTGGAGCGCATCGGCAAGATCGATATCAGCGAAGCCGATTGCATGGAACTGGTGGACCGCAAGACGGCGCGCCTGTTCTCGGTGTGCGCGCAGTTGGGCGCATTGGCCGTGGGCGGCGGCGACGCAGCGCGAGAGAAGCTGGGCGAATACGCGTGGAACCTGGGCATGGCGTTCCAGTTGGTCGACGACGTGCTGGATTTCACTGCCCGCGAGAAGACGCTGGGCAAGCCTGTGGGCGGCGATCTGCGGGAAGGCAAAGTGACGTTGCCGCTGGTATACGCGCTGGAAGGCGCCACGGCGGAAGAACGCAAGCTGGTGGGGACCATTCTCCGTCAGCGCAATTACGAGACCGTGCCGTTCGCGCGCGTGCTGGTGCTGCTCGAAAAGTACGGCGGGATTGAGCGCGTGCGGGAACGCGCCCAGGCGTTTACGGACAAGGCGCGCAGGATCGTCTCCGAATTTCCGGAATCGGCGTACCAGCGGGCGCTCATGGCCGTGACCGAACTGGTGACGGAACGCGACCACTAGGGCAAAACCTTGACGCGGAGACGGGCCCGCAAGGGCAGCGGGCGCCCCGACGCGGAGATAATCCGTTGGCAGGCGAAAGCGCCTGCCTACCATGAAGGCTCAACAATTCTGCCTGGCGAGGGTGGGGCAGGCGCTTTCGCCTGCCGACGTTGCTGACTCAACCGACCGTGCTCACCCGCGGGGATCCCGCCGATAACCGGACCCCAACCTCCTGGCGCCGGCCCGCACGTGATACGCTGACTTGAGATGCAGCTCTCGGAGATCTACCTGGACATGGGCCAAGACGCGTTCGAGCGCATGGTCCACGGCATATCCATCGGCAAGCTGAAAACTTACCAGATATACGAAGGCTTCAAGGTTCGGGCGCATCTGGCTAAGGTCAATACGGAGTCGTTGCGAAAGGCGATTCCACGTTTCTGGACCCGAATGTCCGAAAAAGACGAAGAATTCGCCAAGGAGCTTGCGCAAGCTCTGCTGGTGTCGCATTTGGACCTGATTATCGCGGTGCTGGATTTTCAGGGCGTGCCTCACGAGAACGGCTTTTTCGCCAAGAATATGGATCCGAAGCCCTATTTTACGGAGGGCTGGGAGGATCGCGTTTACGAAAAGTTCCGGACAGTTTTTCCGGATGCGCTTCTCGTCTTTTATATCAACCACTTGAGATGGGAATTGCTGGCGGCCGAGCAGCCTTACCACCCTCTGCCTTCAAATGCAACTTGATTTCGGGTGCTAAAGTGCTGATAATTGTACTAAGCATGACAGTTCTGTCAAGGAATCAGCCTTCCAGTGCTTGGACCGTCGGCGTCATCGGGCATGGAAGTCCTTATCAGAGAGTCAGATGAAAGTATCCACTCCGATCGCCGTGACAGGGGACCGTACACGCGGTGGGTGTGGAATTCTTGGGCATGGGGTAAAGTCCCTGCGCCATGGCACCCAATCCGTACGATCCGCACTTGCCACGAACCTGCTGGCAGACCACGAAAGGTATGTGTAATGAACCACTGCGATTTCCATTATTCGCATTTGTTGCCCAAGAAGCCGGGGATTCTCCCGCTCGAGGAAACCATGACGAAGCAGTGCCGCCGGTGCGGCGCCGAGTTCGTCACGCGGTCGCGGATACGCAAACGGTGCGACGCCTGCCAGACGGTTGTTTCCGCGGAGAAGCAGAAGAAGGCCAATGAGCGTTTGAAGGCGCGCCGCGCTGCCCGGCGCATCTGTCTGCTCAAGGCCAGCTAGCGCGAGCATACCCGGAACGCCGGGAGAGCGACCCGCGGCGAGTGTTTTCGCGAGCCCTGGCGGAAGGCGCTTTGTTGCTGACGTGGGGCGCTACACAGGCCACTAGACAGGTCGGGCCATTTCCTCGAAGGTGGGTGGGCCCAACGTTCCGCCTATCAAGTTCGCCGTCCAACCAGCCGATCTCCCTCTTTCGCGCGAGCCCTACAGCAGCTAGACTAATTCTTTCGAAACGAAGGAGGTTTCCATGGCAACTTGGTTGAGAAACGGCGCGATGGCCGTTACGTTCCTGCTGTCCTCGGCGGCCGCGCAGCCCGCCAACGCTCAGACTTCCGCGGCGGCGCCGCGTGAGCAACAGCTTTTCGACAACGGTTGGCGATTTCATTTGGGAGACATCGCGCAAGGGCAATCGCCCGAGTTGGCCGACAAGAGCTGGCGGCAGGTGGACCTGCCGCACGACTGGTCCATCGAAGGGCCCTTTAGCCAGACGAATGCCAGCGGGACGGCTTATTTGCCGGGCGGGATCGCCTGGTACCGGAAGACCTTCGAGCTTCCGGCATCGATGCGCGGACGGAAGTTCTCCATACGTTTCGACGGCGTGTATCGCGACAGCGTGGTCTGGATTAACGGGGCGCGACTGGGATCGAGGCCGTACGGTTATACCACCTTCGAGTTCGACCTGACGCCGCACCTTCGTTTCGGCGCGCAGTCCAACGTTCTGGCCGTGCGCGTGGACCACACCGTACTTGCCGATTCGCGATTCTATAGCGGTTCGGGGATCTATCGCCATGTGTGGCTCAACGTAACCGGGCCGGTGCATATCGCGACGTGGGGCGCTTACGTCACCACGCCGGTGGTCACGGAGGCGCAGGCGCTGGTGTCGGTCGAGACGCGGCTGATGAACGAAACGGCTGCTGACGCGGTAGCCACCGTGGCCACGACCATCCTGGATGAAAGGGGTCAGGAGGTTGGGACGGCGAAAGATGAGGAAACGGTGGCGGCCGGGAAGGACCGGACCTACGCCCACCAGGTGGTGGTTGCGAGCCCGAGTCTGTGGTCGCCCAGCCAGCCCCACTTGTACACGGCAGTCAGCCGGGTCCTGGTAGACGGCAAGCCGGTGGATGAGCAGCGCACGACGTTCGGCATTCGCAGCATCTACTTTAGCGCGGATAAAGGGCTGGTTTTGAATGGCCAGCCGATCAAGATGAAGGGCGTTTGCATTCATCACGATTTAGGCGCTTTGGGGGCGGCCTTCTTCGAGGAGGCGCTGGAACGGCGGCTGAAGAGCTTCAAGGAAATCGGAGTGAACGCCATACGCTGCTCGCACAACCCGATGGCGCCGGAGCTATACGACCTGTGCGACCGCATGGGCTTCCTGGTGATGGACGAAGCCTTCGACGAGTGGATCGGCGGCAAGCGCAAGTGGGCGGAAGGCCGGAACAACGGGCCGGTGGCGCGCCGCGGCTACAACGAGATCTTCGAGGAGTGGAGCGTCCGGGACGCCCAGGATATGGTGCTGCGAGACCGCAACCACGCGTCGGTTGTGATGTGGAGCATCGGCAACGAAATTGACTACCCGAACGACCCCTTCGTTCACGCGGGCGGCAGGGTGGACAGCTCGGTTCCGGCGGATACGGTCAAAGTGAAGCCGCTCTCGGCAGACCTGATGCCGCCCATCGAACGCCAGTTGATCGCGGCGGTGAAGCGGTTCGACGGCACGCGGCCCGTGACCATGGCTCTGGCGGACATCAATACCTCCAACGCCACCGGTGTGGCGAGCATGTTGGACGTGGTGGGATACAACTACCAGGAGCAGGACTACGAGCGCGACCATAAGGCGTATCCTACGCGCGTGATTTACGGCAGCGAGAACAACCGCGGCTTGGAACTGTGGCGGCCGGTTGCCAGTAACGACTATGTGGGCGGCCAGTTCCTGTGGACCGGCATGGACTATTTGGGCGAAGCGGGCCGCTACCCCTCGCACGGGTCCTCGGCGGGGCTGATCGATCTGCAAGGGTTCTGGAAGTCGGACGCCTATCTCCACCAGGCGTTGTGGAGCGAGAAGCCCATGGTTTATGCCGCCGCGTGGGGCGCGGGGGCCGATGAATCGCGCATGGCGCAATGGCCCAGGAACATCGGCCGCAACCAACTGGCGGAGCGCTGGGGCTGGACGGGCGATCCGCGAAAGAACATTCCGGTCGAAATCTACACGAACTGCGACACGGTAGAGGTGTTGCTGAACGGCAAATCCCTGGGCGAGAAGCCCATCGCCGACCGCCTGATGCCGGCGATGGTTTGGGCCGTTCCGAACGAAGCTGGGACGGTCGAAGTGGTGGGCAAGAAAGCTGGGGCGGTGGCCGCGCGCTTCCAACTGAAAACCATCGGCCAGCCGGACAGGGTCGAGCTGGTTCCGGACCTGAAGGCTCTCAAGAACGCCGGCAGGCAGGTATCGACCATAGAGGTGCGGGTGGTGGACCAGAATGGCAACCCGATACCGGACGCCGCCGCGACGGTGGCTTTCGAAGTGGCGGGGGCCGGACGGCTGGTCGGGGTGGGCAACGCGGATCTCAGCAACCTCGATCCGGTGACCGCGAGCCAGGTGAAGTTGTACCACGGCAGGGCGGTAGCGGAGGTGCGCTCGGCTGCCGGGGCGGGGCAGATCACCGTCCGCGCCACGGCGCCAGGATTGAAGGCGGGAGAGGCCGTGCTCACCTCCGAGCCTTAGAGCGACTGACGCGAGGAAGGACCGACATGCATATTGGACGACTTTGGCGCGGGGCCGCGATGACGGCTCTGCTCGCCATCTGTGGCGCCGCAGCGCAGCAGCCGCAGGCGAAAGAACGACCCATCCCGCAGATCGTGAAGAAGGATGGGCGCTACGCTTTGATGGTGGATGGCGCGCCATACCTCATGTTGGGGGCCCAGGCGCATAATTCGAGCGGCTGGCCGGCAATGCTTCCGAAGGTATGGCCGGCCATCGAGTACCTGCACGCGAACACGCTCGAGATCCCGGTCTACTGGGAGCAGTTCGAACCGAAGCCGGAACAGTACGACTACTCGGTGATGGACACCATCATCACTCAGGCGCGCGAACACCATGTGCGGCTCGATCTGCTCTGGTTCGGCACATGGAAGAACGGCAGCCAGCACTACATGCCCCAGTGGATGAAGGCGGACCCGGTCAAATATTTCCACCTGACGGGCAAGGATGGGCGGCCGGTGGATTCGCCCTCACCGTTCTGTACCGCGTCGCAGGAGTTGGATATCCGCGCGTTCACGGCGTTTATGCGTCACCTGAAGGCGTTCGACCCGCAGCGCACGGCGATCGTCGTGCAAGTGGAGAACGAGTCCGGCACGTGGGGATCTACCCGCGACTACTCGCCGGCCGCGCAAAAGCTTTTCGAAGGGCCGGTTCCGGCGGATGTGCTGAAGGCCATGGGCAAGCCGGGCGGCGCTCCGGTGAACTGGCAGGACGCATTTGGGCCGGAGGCGGAGGTGAACTTCCATGCGTGGGCGGTGGCCACATACGTGGGAAAGGTGGCCGCCGCCGGGAAGGCGGTCTACCCGCTTCCGCTTTATGCCAACGCGGCGCTGCGCGATCCCATCAAGCCGGGCGCTCCGGGCAGCTATGAAGCCGGCGGCCCCACGGACAACGTGATTCCGATTTGGAAAGCGGCGGCGCCGGCGATCGACATTGAGGCGCCCGACATTTATATGAACGACGCGGCCGCGTACTTGAAGGTGCTGGAACTCTATCGGCGCGACGACAATCCCCTGTTTGTGCCCGAAACCAGCGGCGGCGCGTCGGTTTCGAGGTTCTTTTTCTCCGCGCTGGGTCTTCAGGCGGTGGGCTTCTCGCCCTTCGGCCTGGACTATAGCAGCACGCCTTCCATTCCGGCTACAGCTCCAACGGTGCTACCAGCGCCGGTTGTAGCCGGGGCGCCCGGGCCACAGGACCAATTCGCGCCCACGGCGCAGAACTACCGGCTGATCGGCCCGATGATGCGGGATATCGCGCGCCTCAACTTCGAGGGCAAGCTCCAGGCCATCGCGCAAGCGGCGGACACGCCGGCGCAAACGCTCCACTTCGGACCGTGGGACGCGATCATCTCCTACGGAGGCGGCCGGGGCGGGCGCGCGCAGCCCGCGACTACGGCGGCGCCGACGGGCCGGGCCTTGGTAGCGCAACTTGGGGACAACCAGTTTCTGGTGGCGGGCTATTATTGCCGCGTGGATTTCCGGCCCACTGCCGCGGACCGGCATCGCCAATTCATGCGCGTGGATGAGGGGACTTACGAAAACGGAGTCTTCAAATTCATTCGGATTCTGAACGGCGACGAGACCGATAACGGGTTGAACTTGCGTGCGGAGCCGATTGCGTTGCGGGTTTCGCTGGGGGTTTACTGAGGTGGGGCGGACCTCCTGGTCTGCCTTCTTTGTAGTCCACCCCACTTGCCGCCTTATTGGACGGCCGAATACGGCGCCACGTCCTTCGCCTTCTCAGAGAAAAAGTCCGCTAGCGGATCGGCGGCCAGCGCCTTCAGACCGGCGAGGACGCACTCGGCGTTTAGTTCAGCGCCGGCACGGCTGGTGTGGGTGTGCGGGTCGGCGAACAGCGGTTCTACTTTCTCCTGCCCCAACGCGTCATACCGCCGCGCGATGATCTCGTTCAAATCGACCAGTGGGACCTTTTCGGCTTCCGCCACCTGGGCGGCCCAGCCCGCGTAGTCCGCTTTGTTGCGGGCGATCTTATCGTCCTGCCAGATCTTGCGCGGAATCAGCGTACACATGATGGGAGTGGCGTGCTTGGCGCGCGTTTCGGCGATGAACTTCCTCAGATACCAGCCGTAGCTGTTGACTATCTCCGGTTTGCCGGTGGTGGGGTTGGCGATTACACGGTTTTCGTCGCCAATGCCGTCGAGGCTGGCGCGGGTGCGCAAGGGGCCGTCGATGCCGCCATCGTTGTGGCCGAACTGCATCATCACGAAATCGCCCGGCTTGAGCATTGCGAGCACGGCGTCCCACTGGCCGCCGGTCAGATATGTGCGGCTGCTGAGCCCACCCACCGCGCGGTTCACTACGTTGATTTTGGACGCGTCGAAATACTCAACCACCGTCTCGCCCCAGCCCCACTGGTTCTGTGCGCCATCGCCCCTGCCGTTGCGTACAGTGGAATCGCCAATTAGAAACAGCGTCGGCAGCGTGGGGTCGGCGGGAATGTGCAGGTGCAGAGGGTTCTGGTTGGACGTGGCGATGGCCTGCACAGCCTGGCCCTTAGCCGAAAGCAAGGCGTCCACCGGACTGTGGATGCCCTTCAGAACGGCCACCACCAGCGAGGCATTCAGGTCCCCGCCCACCGGACTGGTGTGGGTGTGATCTTCTGGGAAAAGCTCTTTGACCTTCGCCTCGCCCATTTTCTCGTACTGGTCGGCGATGGCATTCGTGAGATCGGCGAACGCCACGTGTTCGCCTCGCGCGACGCCCTCTGACCATGCGCCGAAATCGCCCGGGCCGCGCTCCACCTTGCCGCCGTGCCAGATGTTGCGCACGGTCAGGGAAAGCACGATCGGCGTGGCGCCTTTTTCCTTCGTGTCCTCAACGAACTTGCGCATGTACCAGCCGAAGGTGTGGACCAACTCATGCTTGCCATCGGGCATGGTGAGATCCTGCTGTTCGTCGCCTACGCCCGGAAGCGAGCCGCGCAGGGGCGGCCGGTCGGGCGCGCCGCCATCGTTGTGGCCAAACTGGATGAGCACGTAGTCGCCGGGCTTCAACTGGTTGCGCGTGGTCTCCCACAGCCCCTCGGTGAAGAACGTGCGGCTGCTGCGGCCGGCGCGTGCGCGGTTGACCACGTTGACCTTGGTGAGGTCGAAATAATCGGCGAATGGATCGGCCCAGCCGCGGCGGTTGGCGTTTTGGGCCGTGGAATCGCCGATTACGTAGACCGTGGGCAGCTTGGGATCGATGGCGGGCGCGGGCGCGGTTTGCGCAAACGCCGGCCACAAACCAGCCAGCGCGATTCCGGCGATGCCCGATGCCGCACGCAAGCTCGAACGTAAGCGAGGTGATTCTTTCATGGCTTCACTCCTGTGTCTATTGCCCATATGGCCGTTGCGCGTCGCGCGCGGGTTCGGCCGGAATGTCGAACTTGCTCACCGGGTCGGGACGCGCGGGGTCGAACGGCGGCGTGTCGAACAGGTACTTGGCGATGGGCAGTTTGTCCTGCCGGATGCCTTCCACGATGCACTTGGCCAGCTCATAGCTGCCGTAATTATCGTGGTGTGTGGTGTCGCTTCCGGCGAAGGCCAGGCGCGCGTCGGCCGGCCCGATGGCCTCGTAGAACAGCTTGCTCATGGCGTTGAGGTCGATCAGCGCCACGTTTTCTTCCCTGGCCGTCTGCCGCACGGCCTCCGGATAATCGCCCAGGCTGTTCGTGATTTTTCCTTGATCGTCGAAAGTCATGCGGTTCACCGGGGTGACCAGCACGGGTGTGGCGCCGTGTTGGCGCGTATCGGCCACGAACCGCTTGAGGTCGGTCTTGTAGCTGGTGAACGCGCCGATTCCTTCGCCCGTCTCCTTCTGGTCGTTGTGGCCCATCTGAATCAGGACCCAATCGCCCGGCTTGATCGCGCTCAGCAGTTTCGCCCACCGGTTCTCGCCGAGGAAACCGCGCAAGGACTCGCCCGATTCGCCGTGATTGGCGATGGCGATCTCCGGCTTGAAGAAGCGCGTGAGCATCTGCCCCCAACTGTTGAACGGTTCGAGCGGCTGGTCGGTGGAAGTGGAGTCGCCGGCGATGAAGATGGTGGGGACGTCGGCCTTCTCCACCTCGACGGTGCGCACGGCCGGATGGGCGTCGGTAAACTCGAGCGTGATGCGGTTGTCCCAGGCGCGGGCTTCGGAAGTCTTCTCGCGGTCTTTCAGACGGACTTCGCCATCGCCGGCGATTTTCGGTGTGCGCACGTTGACCAGGAACGAGCGGGTCTCAAGCTTGCCCGCGGCGACGCGCACGCGCTCGAGCATCAGACGGCGCAGCTCGGCCTTGATGGTGGTCACCGAATCGGCCGCGGGATCGCCCAGCGTCACCGTGACGCGGTAGTTGCCCTCCTCGGGGACGCGCACCGAGAAATAGAACGGCGGCTGGGTGGCTGCGTTTTCGAAGCCGTAGCCGGTTTCTTCCGAGTACAGCGCGGCGGGTAGCGCCTTTTGAAAGCCCGGCGCGGGTTGGGGGGAGACAAGATCGAATTTCAGGCCCTGGGCGCTGAGGGCGGTCGCGGCCAACAGGAAGAGGGCGTATCTCATTCCGCCATGATACCGTGGTGGGGCGGACCGGGGCGCCCAGGGTGCCCGATGTGGGGCAGGTTGGCCGGCAGGCAACCCGCGGGCCGGGCCCAGAGGGCGCCCCCAATCAGCCCGCGCGGCGATTGACAATCGCCGCGCAGGATACCATCCTGCCCCACGCTGGATCTGCAAGGGTTTTCATGAATTTGGTGGCCAAGAAGGGCCACGCCAAGAAGGCAGACCAAGAAGGCAGACGGGCCCAAACACCATGGGCGCCCCGGTCCGCCCCACCTAACGCAGATTGAACTTCTTCATTTTGTAACGCAGCGTGTCTCGGGTTATGCGCAGCAGGCGGGCGGCTTGCGTCTGGTTGCCGTTGGTCTTCTCGAGGGCCCGCGCCAGCAGGCTTCGCTCATTGTCCTCAAGCGACAGGCCGTCGGAGGGAATCTCCGCGCTGACGGAAACCGCCAGTCCGCTGCCGTCGGGCCGGGAAATGGCGATCGGCAGGCTGGCGGCCGTAATCAGCGCCGATTCCTCCAGAATCATGGCGCGTTCGATGGCGTTGCGCAGCTCGCGAACGTTGCCCGGCCAATCGTGCTGCATCAGCAGTTTGGCGGCGCCCTCGGTGACGCCTTCGATGTTCCGTTTGAACTTGCGGTTATAGTGCTCGATGAAAAACTTGGTCAGCGGCACGATATCGTCGGCGCGGTCGCGCAGCGGCGGGATCAGAATCTGGATGACGTTGAGGCGGAAGTACAGGTCCTGCCGGAACGCCCCCTCCTTGACGGCTTCGCGGAGGTTTTTGTTGGTGGCAGCCACCACCCGCAGATCGAGGTTGATATCCTTCAGGCCGCCCAGCCGGCGGAAACTCTGGTCTTCCAGCACGCGAAGCAGCTTGGCCTGCAGCATCAAGGGGATTTCGCCGATCTCGTCCAGGAAAAGAGTGCCCTTGTCGGCCAGCTCGAAGATGCCGCGCTTTTGCGAGCGAGCGTCCGTGAAAGCGCCCTTTTCGTACCCGAATAGTTCGCTTTCGAGCAGGGTCTCCGGGATGGCCGCGCAGTTGATGGCAATGAACGGCTCGGCTTGGCGCAGGCTCTGGTAATGCAGCGTCTTGGCGATCAGATCCTTACCGGAGCCGTTATCGCCTTCAAGCAGGACCGTGGTGGCTTCGCTGGCGGCCACCCGCCGGACGAAGTTCAGCACGTCGCGCATGGCGGCGGATTCCGCGATCACTTCGCGCTTCTGCGGCGCGGCCTCTTCGGTAATGTCCTTGATGGTGGCCGCCACGCCGCTCAAGCGACCGTCGTCGCCGAACATCTGGGTGGTCCGCATCACCACCAGGCGCTCCATCCCGTTGGCGGTATGCAGCCGGACGGTGCTATGTGGCGCGGCGGGCGACTGGTTCAGACCCACCAGCATTCCGCAGCCTGGCTCGCAGGAGGTGCACTGGAAGATTTCCTGGCAGTGTTTGCCGAGTAATTCCTCCGAAGACATGCCGAACAGCTTCTCCGCCGAACGGTTCACCCCGGTGATGCGGAAATCCGCGTCATAGAGCACCAGGGCATCGGAGAGCTGATCGAAAACAGACTCCAGGACGCTGATTTTCTGCCAATCTGGGGTGAGTTTGGACATCGGCGGAGCTTGTACTCAGTATAACAGTTCGTTTGGGTGAATTGGCCCAATGAGCGTGCCCTCAGAGGATATTGCCCCCAATTCTACCTGCAAATCCTATACAAATCCTACAGATAGCGTTCCGTGTGCGGTGGCGATGCAATTGCAGTCTTGCTGAACCGGAGAGATTATGTCCAGACTGAAGCTCGTTTTGCCCGCCGCCATCCTTATGGGTGGCTTCCTGATTTGCACCACAGCATCATACGGCACGGCGGCCTATGCGACACAGACGAAACAAAAGTGCGCATATTGCCACACCCAAACCGTGCCCAAGAAAGGGGACCCCAAGGCCACCGATCTGACGGACGCCGGGAAATACTTCCAAAGCCACAACAAGAGCCTGGACGGCTACGTCCCACCGAAGAAGTAGCAGCAATAGCTCCCGTTAGAGGGTGGAAAGGGGCCATGGTGCAAACGGTTCAGTTCGCGATTTCCGACGGCGCTTACTCGGCGACAGTTCGGGAAGCTCTGACCCACACCTGCGCCTGGCATGTGGAACTGGTCGAAAGCCCGGACCCGTCGCGGAGTTGCGTCCTGGTGCTGGACGAACGGGCTTTCGAACGGCTGTTTCTGCCCCTGGCCAATCCGGAGCGGGTGGTGTTAATCACTCGCAAGGAAACCCCGGAAATCATGGCTCAAGCCTGGGAAGCGGGGATCGTCTCCGTGGTATCGGCTGACGATCCCATCAATACCGTTTTGCTCGCCATCATGGCGGCTGCGCTACGCGTTGCAAAATCCCGCAGCGCTGCGACCCCGAGCGGAATTTCCCCCAATTCCGAATCGAGCGTAGCGCCAATATCCCCAAGTCACTCGCCTTCAGGATCTAAACACGTAAGAACTCCGTGACTTAGCGCCTTCCCCCCGTGGACTTCCGCGTGCACTAGCGATATTCCGCACTGCGAGGAGTATCTGCGAATGACCAACCGGGCATCGATTCGGGCTAGCGTTACCTTGGTTGCGGTCCTGGCCGGACTGCTGCTGGGCGCCAACGCGAGCGCGGCCGGGGTGGACTGCACGGCCTGCCACGACCAGGGGCAAAAACTCGCCAAGAGCGCCCATGCCGGCCTGACGTGCGACACCTGCCACACTGGATACAACGCAGCCACCCACCCGGAGGGCATTACCAAGCCTGCCTGCGCCACTTGCCACGCCGATCAGGCGGGCGATTATGCCCTGGGCGTACACGGCCAGGCGCGCAAAGCCGGTAACGATAGCGCTCCGGATTGCTCGTTATGCCACGGGGGCGCGCACGAATTGCTGGACCCCAGGTCGCAGGCGTTTCGGACCGCACTGCCGGATACCTGCGGCATGTGCCACAGTGACGTGGCCGACCAGTACCGGTCGAGCGTGCACGGCCAGGCCTTGGCGCGCGGAATCGCGCAGGCTCCGGTCTGCACCGATTGCCACGGTGAACACAACATCCTCAAACCCAGCAACGCCGCTTCGCCGGTAAACGCCGCTCATATACGCGACACCTGCGGGAGCTGCCATGGCGATGTACGGCTGTCTCGCCAATTCGGCATGCCCGCCGACCGGCTGGTCAGCTTCGACGCTTCCTACCACGGGCTGGCCTCCCAGGCGGGATCGCAATCGGTGGCGAATTGCGCGAGCTGCCACGGCGTCCACAACATTCTGCCGTCTTCGGATCCCAAATCCACCATTAACCCCAAGAACCTGCCGGCTACCTGCGGCAAGTGCCATCCCGGCGCGGGGACGCGCTTCGCCATCAGCCAGGTGCACCTGACCGCCGAAAGCGCCGGCGAACCGCCTCTGTTGCGCTGGGTGCGCCAGTTCTACCTGCTGTTGATTCCGGTGACCATCGGCTTGATGCTTTTGCACAACGGCGGCGATTGGGTCCGCAAGCTCATCCGCCTGCGCGGGCGCGTACGCCTGGCGCCGGCCGCTTCTCCGCGCGGCGCGCACGGACACGGCGAAATCCGCATGCTGCCCTTCGAACGCGTGCAACACGCCCTGCTGGCGCTCTCGTTCCTCACGTTGGTCTGGACCGGCTTCGCCCTGAAGTACCCGGATCAGTGGTGGGCCCGGCCGCTGCTGCTGATGGAAGGGCGGTACCCCATGCGCAGCCTGATCCACCGCGTGGCAGCTTCCGTCTTCCTGCTGGTGTCCGTGACCCACATGGTCTCGCTGGTGGTGAACCGCAAGCTGCGCGAGCACTGGAAGGAAATGCTCCCGACCGTGGACGATCCGCGCGAAGCGCTATCCAACTTCGCCTACAACCTGGGATTGGGAGACCAGCCGCCCGGCCGCTCTTCTCACAGCTATATCGAGAAGGCCGAGTACTGGGCCGTGGTATGGGGCGCGGTGGTGATGGCCGCCTCCGGCCTGATGTTGTGGGCCAACAGCCTGGCCTTGCGCTTCCTGCCCAAGCTTTGGCTGGACGTGGCCACTTCCGTGCATTTCTATGAGGCCCTGCTGGCCACCCTGGCCATCGTGGTCTGGCACTTCTACTCCAGCATTTTCGACCCTGATGTCTACCCTTTGAACACCGCGTTCCTGACCGGCCGCAGCGTAAAGAAAGACGACCCGGCGCCGGAACATCGCGGCCATAATGCCAGAGTCTCCGGCGACTGATGTTCGATAATTAAAACAATGATCCCGCATAATCCCGAACCCACGGGCCGGGGCTGGTTATCCCCGATCGTGCACCTGTGCAATAACTGGATAAGCCTGACGGGCGTGGTGCTTGTCACCACCACCACCGTCTTCTGGCTGTTCCTGCTACCCACTACGCTGCGGGGAGAGACGCAAAACCCCTACCTGGGCATCCTGGCGTTTCTCACGGTGCCGGGACCGTTCTTCCTGGGCCTCTTTCTGATCCCGCTGGGAATCTGGCGCAAGCACCGCCTTGAGGGGCGCACCGGCATCCATCCCATCGACCAGGGGCTGCGCTGGAGCAATCCCGAAATGCGCCGGCTGGTTTACTTCGTCGGCGTCACCACCGTGCTCAACATCGCCATCGCCAGCCAGCTCAGCTACGGCGCAGTCAATTACATGGACTCGGTCACGTTCTGCGGCAAGACCTGCCACAACGTGATGCAGCCCGAGTACACGGC
>CAYWHA010000052.1:0-38925 GCA_964457555.1 uncultured Solibacteraceae bacterium | reverse complement strand
ATATCGCCATTTTCGCAACGCCTCCGGCGTTTCGCTGGGTGCACTTCACCTACGCGATTCAGAAGGGCCTGAATGTCTTTATGGAAAAACCGCTCGCGGCCGATGGCCCAACGAGCAAGCGCATGTTCAGGCTCGCCCAGGACGCCTCAGCCAAGAACCTCAAGGTGGGGGTAGGCCTCATGTCGCGTCACAGCCGGGCGATGCAGGAACTGGCTGACCGTGTCCATAACGGGGAGATCGGCGAGATCGTTCTGCAGCGTGGTTACCGCATGCATGGCCCCGGCGGATCTTTCCTCTCGCTGCCCAAACCGGCTGGTATTACCGACCTGCTCTACCAGGTGAAGCGCTTCCACAGCTTCATCTGGGCGAGTGGAGGCTGCTTCGACGACTTTTATATCCACCTGATCGACCAACTGGGATGGATGAAGAACGAATGGCCGGTAAAGGCGCAGGCGTTGGGCGGCCGGCATTACAAGGTCAGTCCCGATGGAGTTGCCTACGTGGATCAGAATTTCGACGTCTATTCGGTGGAATACACGTATTCGGATGGCACCAAGTTCTTCTTTGACGGGCGCTGCATGAACGGATGCGAGGAGATCTACACGAGCTGTCTGCACGGGACCAAGGGCATGGGGATCGCTTCCAAGAGCGGCGATTGCGGGCTGCCATCGAGCCTGTACAAGAGTCAGATGGCGACCCCCGCGGACCTGATTTGGGAATCCAAGGTGATCCCGGACGAGAAGGATCCTTATCAAAACGAGTGGAACGATTTAATCGACGCCATTCTAGACGACAAACCTTACAACGAGGTCAAACGAGGCGTGGAGGCGAGCCTGGTTTCGAGCATGGGCCGCATGGCCGCCAACACCGGCCGGGAAATCACGTTTGACCAGATGCTCCAATGCGAGCACGAAATGGCGCCCGGCATAGAAAAGTTCACAATGGATTCGCCTGCGCCGCTCCTTGCGGACGGCGCCGGCCGATATCCGGCGCCGCAGCCTGGCATTGTAACTACGAGGGAATACTGACAAGCCGTCCTGAAGTTACGCGCTCCGACCGTGGGCGCCCCGTTGAAGATCAGGACGTGACCGACTTCTCCCAAGCTTATCGTGCCGTGCTCGATGCTCGTCAGGCAAGGGGCTGTTGGATCATCATTCCGACGTGAATCATCTGTCGGCACCCTCCCGCCTGTTTCTGCAGTTCCCGGCGGTCACGCGCGCTCGCGCCGTTGATTTCTGGTATGCGTCGCTGGCCGCGCGTCCTCTGCGCGGACGCCAGGCACCGGCAGACTGGCGTCGCCGCCGCCTCGTCGAACCGACCTCGACCGTCCTCTCGAAGCCCCGCGGCCCGGTGATGAGCACCGGACGCCGCCACGGGACGGGTCCGCGACAAGCCACGCTGCATACGGCTGCGCGCGGTGCTGGCCGGCGGCGGCCACGGACGCCTCGGGGCGCTCCCGCCGGGTGGCGGAGATTCCCTGGCAGTCGAAGACGGTCAGGGGCATGGGGGCGGGCGGCCAGATCGCGCCAGCGGTCGATGAAACCGATTGTACCGGGCGTTCCCATGCCGCATGGCCGCCAGGGCGATGAAAGCAACTCAGCCGCGCTGCGTGTGCATGCGGTTGTGGGATGGATCAGCTTTTCCAAAATGTCGTTCGGGCAGTCCCCCGAACTCTGCTCCTAGAGGCGTCTCGGGGTCAGTCCGTACGGCGGAGCGAGGCGCTGGCCGGCGGCCTCCAACGACCGGCTCGATGCGCTTACCTTGCCGGGCGAGCCGCCGGGTCCCCCCGCTACTCCGTGGCGGGCGCCTGGCGGACTCACGGCTAGTGCCTCCGCCATGGCCGGTGCCGCGGCCCCGTCGATGCCGGCTTTCCGGCTCAGGCGTTCCCGAATCAGGCAGGACCAGCTCCGGCGGCGGTTCGGCCTGGTTTCCCGTGCCGGCAAAGGGCGCAGTCAGTTGCGGGATTAGCAAGGGCCGGATTGATCGCGACTCCGAAATTAACAGAGGGTACGACGAGCCAGGCATCCACCTCACTGGTTACATCGATACTCAAATATCACCCATGGTGTTCACGGGAACCTCGAAGGCAAAGGGGACCCGATCGTTGGCGACAAGGCGAAGGTTGTGTAGTCATACCATCCCGAGGATCGGCACGATTGCACGAGCCCTGAACGGAGCAGTTGGGGCGGTTTGTCTGGCAGCCGATTCTCCCTGGGCGAAGGCGCGCTCCAAATGAGGCGGACATCAGGCGCGGCCAAATGGTACGGGAAAGTACCCGCAGTTTGAAGTTTATCTGGTTTTAATACCGCGAAGCCTTTATTATTATTCTGCGAGGCGCCCTGCCTGTTATGGCGACCGCTCACCGGGTACCGGCATCGTGCCGACCAGCGCTGCCGGGCCCCGGCTCGCCGGGCGCACTTAGAGAGCCAGTGTGGAGGCCCCAGGGTATGGAACAGAACGAAGATCTCAGTATTGAAGCCATCCGCGGCGGTGCGCCACTATCCGAAAAGAGTTTTCTGATTCCGGCATCGGTGCTGGCCAGTTGTTTTCTTGGTGTGGCATTTTTGTTGACGCGTTTTGTCGGGGTGCTAAGGGCCGACCTGAAAGATGGCGGCATGCAGTGGCCCGGGATTGTGCTGGTTGCCGGACTGCTCTGTTCGGTGGTGATCATCATTTTGCTGGCGTGTGCCGCTCTGGGCTTCGTGGCCGGCACAATTCTGGATGCCATCGTGCGAAGCCGCAGGAAGTCGAGGAAACCCGCAGTAGCGCATTAGAGCGGGCGACGAACTGCCTCAACCATCGAAGCCGCTCCAAACATGCCCCTCCTTTGCGCAGGACGGCCAACTCGGCGTAGCAGCCGCGGCATGGCTCAAAGGAGTGTGCGTCCAGGCAGGGCAACGGCTCCCGCTCTAGGGTACGTGGAAGGACCAGTGGAGTTCCCGCGAACCTGAAGGTGTATTTCGCCGCCGCAATGATCCGCGCACGGCCCTCGCGGATCGGGCGGCGCTTCTTCCTGGCAGGCTTCGCAGGTGCCGGCGTCGCTCTACCCATCTACCGATGGTGGACATCGAATTGAAAGAGTAGACGAGCGACGGGTCCGTTCACGCTCTCGGTGAGAGCAACGGGGATATAGCGGCGATCAGATTCGCACGAGTTACTGGTTTGGCCACGTAGTCGTTCATTCCAGCCCGAACACAGTTCTCCCGATCCTCGGCGAAAGCATTAGCCGTTACGCCGATGATGGGGACTAGCGACGCGTTGCCAGGCAAGGAGCGAATTCTCCCGGTGGCCTCATAGCCATCCAGCTCAGGCATCTGACAGTCCATCAGAATCACATCGTATGGGGCCGCCTGATGACGTTCGACTGCAATGCGTCCGTTTTCGGCGACCTCGACGTTGGCTCCGGCCTGAGTCAACATCAATACCATCACCCTCTGATTTACGCGGTTGTCCTCCGCCACCAGGACACGTAATCCAGGTGGCAGCGCCGATACCGCAGGCATTTCGGCATGGGTGGAAGACACCATGATGTCGGTGGTTGGGAGAGGCAGGTCGAAGAAGAAAGTTGAACCTTCACCAAGGTCGCTCTCAACCCACAGCCGCCCTCCCATCAATTCGGCCAAGCGTTGGGAGATGGCCAGACCGAGTCCGCTGCCGCCGAATTTTCGAGTGGGTGAAGAATCGACTTGATGAAACTCCTGAAACAAGCTTTCTTGCTGTTCGGGCGAAAGACCAATGCCGGTATCGTGGACGTCGAAGCGAATCCAGCCGGGACGAGATAACTGCACCGTGAGACAAACTTCTCCCGCAGGGGTAAACTTGACCGCATTCGATAGCAGATTTGAGGCCACCTGGCGGACCCGTAGTGGATCTCCGAGAACAAGCCTAGGCAATTCCGTCGGAATCCGGAGAAGAAAGCGGAGTTGCCTGGCTTCAGCGAGCGCGGCCACAGGAGAGGCAATGTCGCGGAGCAGCGCGGAGAGATCAAAAGGCACTTGCTCCACCGATAGCTTGCCGGCTGCGACTTTGGCCATATCGAGTATATCGTTGACTATGGACAGGAGGTGCTGTCCGCTGCGGACGATATCGTCGAACACAGAGCGTTGCTCGTCGGTGAGGGCCGACTGGTTCAGACCTTCGGCGAGCCCCAGGATGCCATTCAACGGCGTCCGAATCTCGTGGCTCATATTGGCCAAGAAGCGCATCTTCGTCGAGGCGGCCTTCTCTGCGGCGTCTCGAGCCTGGCGCAGATCTTCACTTTGTGTTTCGAGGGCCAATTGAGCAAGGAATACTTGACGGATATGCGCGCCGTTCATCCGGATCGTCTGGGCGATCGCAACCACATGGACCACCATGAATGCCTCCAACAACCAGCCGAAGCGAGGGAAGGCATATATTGACCAGACATACACGGGCAACACCTGCGCACACACATTGAACCGATTCAAGCCGGGCAATGGAGCAAAGATACTAGCGCTGGTGCTTGAGAGTCCGGCAACACCGATAACCAGAAGGCACTCCGGGATTACTTGGCCGCGAACGTTCCAGATGGCAAACGCCACGAACGCCCCAAACGTAAGGCTTAGGATTGCCGCGGCCTTAATCAGGCTGCTGCCGTCATTTTGAACGTCCCGGCCGGCGATCACACGTCGCGCGAAAAGCGTCCGCATGAACCCGAAAAGGGCTAACAGCCCGGACAGGACGAATCCCATTCCCCGAATCCCCGGACGCAGATTCATGGAAAAGAGGGTTGCGAATAGAGCATACGAGAGGGCACTCCACCAGAGCCGCCGCGCGAGTTCGCCCAGCAACCGGAGCCGTAGCGCGTGGTCATTGGCCAAAATAGACACTACAAGTAGCTTCTCGGCAGATTCTGACGAACTCTTCCAAGAATTCTCGATATTAGTTGGGCCGGGAGGCGCGAACGCGACGTCCTTAACCGTCGTACTACCCGATGAACGTCGGGCTTCCGCCGCGCAATATCGCCCGTGCTTCGTGACTGCCCGCCGGATGCGCTCGGTGCCCTGGGCGGTCTTCGCGGGCAGCCGGCCTGGACTGTGGTTTTTCAACCACGAAATGTCGAACTTTTTTGTGCCCATGACCTGTTGATTCTTCGTTCGCCGACTTTTGGCAATTCCACCCTTTCGCCTGCCCGGCCGATTGCGTCTGGCAATCGGCGTTTCCAGCCTGCCCGGCACAGGGTTTTTCCGGGAGGTTTCCAGTGTTCCGCGGAAACCTCCCAAGTCTGGAGTTCGCCGTCGCTGATTCGACGCCCGCGCGGCGCTTGCGAACTGCCATTCGCAAACCGGCCGGGAGGTTATCCGGCAGGTTTCCGGCGCTGCCGAAACCTCCGAATCCTAAGGGTCTTCCGCGGAGGTTTCCAGCGCCGCGGAGACCGCCAGATCGGGAGGTTTACGGATGAGACGCGGTCTCCGGGAAAGCCCTGTTAACTTAGGTTTACCAGTACCTGGCCCTCACGCAAGATCCGCCGTAAGCGTAACGCCGCGAACCGGCGCAGCGCCTCTCCAAGCGGACGGATGGAGCCATGAACATGGTCGTCGCAGTTTCAGTCGCGATATATCTCGCACTCGGCGTCTGCTATT
Organism: uncultured Solibacteraceae bacterium; assembly: GCA_964457555.1. GTDB lineage: Bacteria > Acidobacteriota > Terriglobia > Bryobacterales > Bryobacteraceae > BOG-224. The sequence goes on along the minus strand of CAYWHA010000052.1, from coordinate 33,322 downwards.
GGCTCCTGGTGCGCAGCGCGCGATTGGCGGCGGGTAGACTCCCGGCAACCACCGCCTGGCTCAACGAACTTTCCATTGAGCGCTATCACCCAATGCTTCGCCTCCTCGACGACGAGAATCTACGTCACCTTTGCAGACAGCCCGGCTTCACCCCGCGAATGGCCGCCGGGCTTCGCGCTCAGCGATGCCGGATCGTCAGGGGACACATCCACTCCATGCAGATCGACTTCGGCCGTATCTGCACGGCATTGAAGATCGTCATGGCGCAATCGCCACACGACCGCCAGGATCTGGCTGCCGCGCTGGTTCGGAGCCAGATCACGTTTACGTTCGGAGTGGTCGCGATCCAGTTCCGCCTCCTCCTGTACCGCTGGGGCTTGGGCCGTGTCGAGATCACGAGCTTGCTGAAGGTCTTCGACGGAATGCGCATGGAACTGCGCACGTTCCTTCCTGGGGAGGTATCGGTCGGAGCTTAAGGGAGCAACTCGTCCGCTGTAATCGTCGCCGCCGCTTCGTCGAGCGCGAACGCGACCGTGCTTCCAAGCCCCGCGGCCCCGCGATCGGCGCCGGACGCCGCCATGGAAAACCGCCACAAGGTTTGCTTCCAGGTCAAGGGAGGCATTGCTGGGATTCGGGTCGCAGACGGTCTGGTACGCTCCGGCCGTTACGGGGAATTCGCCGAGTCCGTCTCACTGGTCACGTAAGCGTTGCCACTGGAGTCCACCGCTATGGCGTAGGCTTGGTCGTGTTTATGGCCTACGCCCGCATTGTCCGATAATCGACCTAAATCGCTGGTATGACGCGCTCACAGCGCGCCCGAAACCGCCATTCATTTCGCGGCCAAGGGATCCCCGGGAGGTTTCCGCCAGTCAGCCGAACTGTTCTCGCGGACCGCGCCGCCTATTGACTGTTGGCAGTTCTACCCTCCGGGCGTTGGTTGGCCAGTCGCGTCCAAATAAAAGGTGTCCGTTCCTCCGGCTGCCACCGCGATGCGAGGCCAGCGCAGGTACGCGGTGTAATCCAGGGGTTGCTGCGCCTGCGCTGCCGACTCCGCGAATATCGTCACACTGGCGGGGTACGGGGTGGGGTTGGTGATGGCGAGCATGATGCCGGTGATGTCACGCCTGACGACTTTCGCCAAAACGTGATCGAAGACGAAAAACATCTCCGCATCGGTCTGCAAATAGATGCCGGGCAGTTCGATGGCCATCATGAACCCGTCCAGTTCGGTCCAGCTGTTTTCCGTATGGTAGAAGTTGCCGATGGCAGCTTTGCCCTCGGCGTCGGTCGGCTGGATGCGCTCCATCGAGGCGCCGTTTCCCATACCGCACGTCGGGTGGCCAGGCATATCGGTAGCTTCGACGTGCGCATGCTGGATGTCGCGGATGAGTTCGGCGTACCGGACATCGCCCGTGGCGCGATACAGTTTGAACACATAATCGCCGGAAGCGGTACAGATGCCAGGTGCGGCGTGCTTGTTTTGCGTGCTGGCGAAGACGGCGCCGGCCAGGCGCCCGCCCAGGCCCCCGATCTGGCTTTGCGGTGGAAATTGGTAGTCGTACGAGAGCGTCCACGTCGCGCACAGATTCGCCACGGTGCGAGCCTTCTCCAGCCAACCCCTGTCGCCGCCGGCCCAGTAGAGCGCCATCAGCGATTCCAGAAAACCGAAGGTGGATTCCGAACTGGGGTCTTGTGCCGTATCGCCGCAGGTGCCGCTGGTCAGGCCCAGACCAACGACATCGCGCTGGTAGTAGAACGCGGCCGATGCTTGGCCGACGCGGAGGAATTCCGGCTCCTTGAAATAGCGTGCGGCCAGCGCCAGACCGCCCGGAACGATCGCGCCACAGGTCGAGTTGTACACGGCGATTTCGCCACTGGCTGGGTCCACGTACTGGCCAAACTCGCCGTTCCTGTTCCAGGTCTTCACAAAGGCTTGCGCCAGGCTCCGGGCGGACTCTTCCCAGGCCGGCTTAATGAGATCGGCATGGCCCTGGGCTTTCAGAATCTGGAAGTACTTGAAGAACATCATCAAGGCGTCGCCGTTCTTACGGACAAGCGCCAGTATTCGGGCATCGATCTCGCGATCCGCCCGCAAATTCCCCTCGGCAGTGATACCACCGTAGAAATAGCCGCTCTTGCCCTGCAGTCTGCCGATAACAAAGTCAATTTGCTGGCAGATGTGGTCACGTTCCGTGGCGTCGTCAACCGCCAGCAAAGGTGTTTGCATGAAGCCGCTGACCCAGCCGAGTTGAAAATCGAGGTTGTTTTCACATGCGTAATAACTGCCCGCCGGCACTGTCATCCACCGTTTCTTGAAGCGAGGCGCAATGGCATCGATCAATTTGCTCATCGGCGCCAGTTGGCGCGGTTGGTTTAGCCCGCTCAGCGCCTGGCGGACGCTCATGAACTTCTCCAGCAGCGCGGGAATGCCGTCGGCGGAAAACGAGTAGGTGCGGAACCGCAACGTGACCGCGTCGCCCGGTTTCCAGTCGGCCGCCACGTCACCGCTGGCTCTGAAGCCGCCAAACTCCGCCGCCCTCTCGCGCACGCCGGGAGCGCTAACCACAAAGGTGATTTTGTCCTGATCGGCATTTTCCTCGATGAACAACCCGCTGTTGCCGAAGCGCGTCCCCTGCTCGGTTAGCAGAATGAAGCCGCGCTTCTGCGCGGGCGCAAAAAAACACATCGCCGGAGTAGCGGCATTGCCGGTCAACAGTTCGATCTTCGACGCCTCGCCCGGCTCCACCGACAACCGAGGGTTGTTGGACATCGTCAATGGCAGTTGGGGATTGAAGTACATCTCCCGCGGATAGTCCGGCCTGTAACTTCCGCCCAGCGCATGAAACCGGTTGCCGTTGTACACCACCGCTGGCACGAGCACGTAATTGCTCCGGCTCCACTCGGCGAAATCAAACGCCACTGCCATTCCCGCCGAGTTCGCCATGCCTTCGACCAAGCGGAAAGTCACCTCCAACTCCGGCGCCGTACCTCGCACCTCGCACGACCAGCGACCGGAGGCTGTCTGCAATACGCCGTTAGAGAAGGGTTGCACCACCGCCAGTTTCGAACCGTTGTACCAACACGCGAGTAACCGCATCCCGGCCATCTTCCCTGTTGGCAACCACGTCCCCGTCAGAGGAGCTGAGTCGTCGCCAACGGCTGGCAGCGCGGCGCCGCGGGGTTCCGGCTGGTCTGCTTCTCCGCTCCAGGCCGTCTCTGTCTTTGCTGACGCTAGAATGCCCAAAGTGGTGGCGGCAAGTCTTGAGAACTGGCGACGATTGAGGGCCCCTCCCGACAAATCTCCCTCAAGGCTCGCTGGCGGTCTTCCTGCGCTGCTATTGAACGGCTTCTCTTGCCTCTTCAGCACAATGGTCTCCTTGGGTAGAATGATTCAAAATTGCTTCGCGCGTAGAATTCCAAAGACCTGTGTCCGGAGCACCCTCATCCGCTCTCCATTATCCTTCCAGTGGACGACCGACTAAGGCCACCGGCTTCCCTCCTGCCACCACGAACGGATTGAACCGGTGAACGCACTCTCGGCGCCACGTGTCCCGGACGGCCATAAAGCTCAGTGGCACAGGTGCGGGGCTGACCCGGCGAGCAGTTCACGCAGCCGGACCTTCATCGCCTGCTCGCGCGGGATCTTGCCGCCAGCCTCCAACCATGTGGAGAGCTTCCTCACCGAAAGGTCGTGCGTCGTTGTCGGCGCTTCCACGTAGACCCTTAACCGCGCGACCGACCCCGGCGCCGCATCGGCAAAACCGCAATGCCGAAACTCCGCAACCGCGAGCGCGGCGGCTTCGTAGAGCGTGGAGGCCACGACTTCGACGCTGTGGCTCACTCCTTCCGCATCCGTAAATGCAACCCGACATTTGCGAAGTGGCCACCGTTTCACTATGGGCGAAGAAAAGGAGAATATCAAGCCAGGACGAGGTACCACAACCAACGGACGGAGGTTTTCCAGTAGGTTTCCGGCGCGCCGCGGAAACCTCCAAATCGCCTCCGCCAGTTGTCATTGTTCCATGATGAAATGCGCCATTGGCTTCCAGTTAAGGGAGTTTCTCGGTTTTCGTCGCGTAATGGTCAATAGTGGTTTACGTCCCTGATTCGACGTCCACGCAGAACGCGCGGACTGCCACTTGCAGAACGGCAGGAGGGGTTTCCGGGGAGGTTTCCAGCGCGGCGGAAGCCTCCAAATCCGAGGGTTTTCCGGGGAGGTTCGCAACGCCGCGGAACCCTCCAAATCCGGGGGTTTCCGCCGAGATCTCCAGCATCGCGGAAACTGGCGCGTGACACGACCAGACCGCGACGATCCGAACAACGCTTGACGAACGTTGCGCGACGTGTCGTTCTTTATCTATCACCGCGGAAATCATAGAAGACACGCATGAGGTTGCCGTCAAGATCGGCGGCCATAAACTCACGCAGCTTCCATGGTTTGTCTTCGGGCTCGGAAACGATCTTCGCTTGCGCGGCCTTCCACTCCGCGAAGAGTTCGTCCACCTCAGCCTTGCTATTGAGATTGAGCCAGAAAAGAACGGGGCTTGCGTTGCCGTAGGACTCCCGGAAAGAGCGATTGGTGATAAACAGTCTGCATTTCCCCCTTGAGATGCCGGCAATGCCACCTTGGTCGTCCCCCCACTCGAAGGTGAAACCCAGCGTGTTCACATAGTAGGCCGCGGCTTTGTCGACATTGGCCGCGGGGATTTCAGGGACAGGAGCAGGGAAAGTCATGGGATTTCTGCGGTTCATCGTAGCACGAGCGCGTCGCTTGGACGGCCCAGGAATCTGAGGAGTTAAGACTATCTGCCGGTGCGCGCCTCGGACGGACTGATCGCTCGAAGGAATACCGCCAGCAGGCCGATGGCCGGCAGGAAAGCAGAGACTCGATAGACGAAGTCTATGCTCGTATGATCGGCCAGCGTGCCTTCTGCGGCGCGACCGCCGACTTTGTGGCGGATTTCCACGCCGCCCACCGCTTCCTCTGCGCGGCAGCCATGCGCCGGCGCGCGCCGGGCGTACGATGCGCTTGGGCGCTTCGCCGCGCGCGCACGCGGCCGCCCCTACGAAGCCCTGCGGCCCCGAGATCAGAACCGGGACGCCGCCCGGAACGCAGTCCGCGGCGATCAGGGCTTCGAACGGCTGCGCGAGGCGTGGCCGGCGGCCTCAACGGTCGCCTCGATACGCTCACGGGGGGCGGAGATGCCCTGGCGGTCGAATGCGGTCAGGGGCGGGAGTGCGCCGGACAAGCCACCGCGCCCCCTATCTGTTCCGCGGCGGTGCCCGGCTCGCCTAGCCGGCATGGCTATCATGGAGTTGAGGGACTTCCGCTATGCGCACACGCGTTGAACGGCGTACCGTCAATCTGTCTGGTTATCCGGATCTGGTCGTCATCTATCTTGGGATGCGAGTGAATCGCATCGCCGGATTCAAGACGCTGCTAGGCTTTGGGCCGAAGATTTCTTCTTCTGTTACGGCACAGCCCGACGGGCTGCTTCGGCACGAAACAATCATCTACTCGTTATTTCCTATGCATGTTGGCATGCGCCAGTAATGGCGTGACTCAAACTCCCTCTTAGAGTGGACGCGTTCGGACCCCCATCGGCAGTGGTGGCAGCGCTTTTTGAAAGACTCCGGCGGAACCGCGTTCTGGCACGAAACGTATTTTCGACGCGGGGGCATCGAGGCTATCTATGACGATGTACCGGAAAACATCGGCTTTAATGGCGTTCGCACCGGCGTTGCCGGCTCGCGGGCCGATGTTTGGCGCAGCGGCGAGGGCCGAAAAGGAGTTTGGAGAGCGAGCCGTACTGTCCGAGGAAGATCTCTATGGGGAGCCTTAGCCCCGGAGCAAACTCCCCTGCGACCGATGAGGGAGCGCGTCCTATACGGTTCCTTTGTCTTCAACAATCCGGCGAAACACTCGATCCAGCGGGGGCGAAACCGTGAACACCCGCAGTTCCGACGAAAAGAGGTGTACCCGATAAATCCGCCACTGGTCCAGTTTCTCCGACGCGACTTCACATTCACTCCGGCTAAGATAAAACGGCGTCCGGGCACCCGCTCCGTGATCTCGCTGGGCCTCGTCGCGCGCGAACGCAACGGCCTCGTCGAAACCTTGCGGCCCGGTGATCAATGCGCGGACGCCCCCGGGACGGGTCCACGGATCCAGCCTTCAAAGGGCTGCGCGAGGCGCTGTCCGCTAGCCTCCACGGCCGTCCGGATGCGCTGCCGGCGGGCGGCGGAGGTTCCGTGGCAGTAGGATACGGCCAGGGAGGGTTTTCCGGAAGGTTCTCGGCGCGCCGCGGAAACCTCGAAAACCGGAGGTTTCGGTGGCTTCTTTTGCACGGACACCGAAGAGGTACCGCCCAATCCGGAGGTTGGTTTATTGTCGCGGACACCGAAAACGTCGCGACACCGGGAAGTGCACTTCCGCCGCTTTGACAATCGTCATCCCGGGCGTGCCGGCCTGGGTATCTTCCAAATGAGGATGCTGGTTGCTACGCTAAAGAGCGTCGTTCGTGAAACCAACTCGTCTTTGGAAGGTCGCGTTTGGTGTCGCGCTTGCCGTGATCTTAACCGCCGCCGCGGTGGAATGGCTGCGCTTGCGGCGTCCCTTTCCTGCCAACCGGGTATACAGAATGGGCTGGACGGTTTCTCCGCCATTCCAGATTCGTGATGACGGTGGGAAGCCGGCCGGTCTTGCTATCGACTTGGTGCGCGAGGCTGCCCGCCGTCGGGGAATCGGCCTCCAGTGGGTCTTCTGGCAGGAGAGCTCGGAGTCCGCTTTCCGAAAAAAAGCTGTCGATCTCTGGCCCCTGATCCAGATCACTCCTGAGCGCCTCACGAGTTTCCATATATCCGAGCCCTACCTAGAATTCGAGTACTGTTTCTTGGTCCGCGCCGACAGTGCATACAGAAAGGTCGAGGACTTGGCAGCCTCCACAATCGGCCTCGCCAATCCCTCCATCGACAATGTTCAACTGCATCGTGTTGCGCCGGATGCGCTGCCTCTGGCGCGTCCCTTCCTGCGCAACGTCATGGAAGACGTCTGCCAGCAGAGAGCTGATGCCGCCTTCATGGATGCCTATACAGCCATTTCGGTCTTGTTGGACCAAAGCCCGTGCGCGGGGCGCCCGCTCCGCTGGATCGCCGCTCCGGAAGCATGGTCACGCCTGGGAATCGCCTCTACGTTCGAAAGCAGCGCCGCCGCGGACGCCCTACGTGACGAGATCAATGCCATTGCCGCCGAAGGCAAACTGGCTACGATTATCGGGCGATGGGGTTACCTGCCGGGGCAGCACCTGGAGTCCATGCAAGCCGTTCTGACAGCAAGGCGGCGCGAGACCCTCCTGTTGGCGGCTGTCACGCTCTTTGCCTTGCTTTTTGTTCTGGCCTGTTGGCAGACGGTGCGTGTGACCCACGAAAGAAACCGGGCTAAGAAAGCCGAGCAATTCCTGCGGGAGGCCGAACAGAAGCTCCGCCTCATGGCGAACAACCTGAAAGAAATGGTGCTGGCTTATGATATGAACCGCCGGTTGATCTATGCCAACGCGCCGGTCGAGACGCTGACCGGTTATTCAGTGGCGGATCTCGAGAAGGCGGGCTTTATCGATTGGATTCATCCGGAGGACCGGCCCCGGATGCTTAGTCACTGGGACTCCTTATTCCAAGGAAGGTCTATCCAGGACGAAGAATACCGGCTTGTCACCAGAGATGGGCGCGTGAAATGGGTGGCTGCCACCTGGGGGCCGATTCTTAATGAAAGCGGTCGCCAGGTTGGAGTACAAGGCAGCGAGCGCGATATCACTAAAGGGAAACTGGCCGAAGAGGCGCTGCGCGAGAGCGAGGAACGCTTCAGAGCGATCTACGAGCATGGACGGAGTGGAATCGCTGTTTCGGACTTGCAGGGCCGCTTGACGTTTGTCAACCCCGCTTTCCGGAAAATGCTCGGTTACGAAGAAGGCGAATTAGTGGGTAAGGAGTTCCGCGAGATCACACTTGAGGCCGACCTGCCCGCCGAGAACGCGTACGTCCGGGAATTGCTCGACGGTGAACGTGACCATTATGATATCGAGAAACGCTACGTCCGGAAAGACGGTGAGACAATCTGGGTAGCGCTCTCCGCCGCAGTCCTTCGTAACGCGCAAGGCAAGCTCACGCTTGGACTGGCGATGGTCCAGGATATCACCGCGCGCAAAAACGCCGAGGCCCAGTTGATGCAAGCGCAGAAGATGGAGTCCATTGGCCGCCTGGCTGGAGGCGTGGCGCACGACTTCAACAACCTGCTGACGGTAATCAACGGCTACAGCAGAATGCTGCTGGACGACCTGAACCCCGAAGATCCGATGCGGGATACCCTCGAAGAGATCCGCAAAGCCGGCGAGCGGGCCGCACGACTGACTCAGCAGCTTTTGGCCTTCAGCCGCAAGCAGGTGCTGCAACAGTGCGTGCTCGACTTGAACCGCGTCGTGGGCGAGATGCGGCCAATGCTGGCGCGCCTGATGGGAGAAGACGTGGAGGTGAGCGTTGTGCTGCACGCGGAAGCCACCACCATCCGTGCGGACCCGCATCAATTGGCGCAGGTGGTGATGAATCTAGCGGTAAACTCCCACGACGCCATGCCGCGGGGCGGCAAGTTCTTAATTGAGACCGACGTGGTGGAGAGGGGCGAAAGCTTGCATCCCGGCGGTTGTGAGGGCCCCTACGCGATGTTGGCAGTGAGCGACAACGGCGTGGGTATGGACGAGGGCACGCGCCGGCACATCTTTGAACCCTTCTATACAACTAAGGCGGTCGGCGAAGGGACCGGGCTTGGTCTGTCGATGGTGCAAGGCATCGTGGAACAGAGCGGCGGCTACATCGAAGTTCAAAGTGCGCCGGCGCACGGGACCACGTTCAGGATCTACTTGCCCATGGTGAAGGACGCCTTGGCTGACACGGAGGGGGCGGAAAAGGTCCCGGCGATTGGGGGAAAAGCGACGGTGTTGGTGGTTGAGGACCAGGCGGAGGTCAGGAAATATGCGGCCGCAGCGCTTGGAGCTTACGGCTATACAGTGATCCAGGCGGAAACCGCAGCCGAGGCCCTGCTGCTCTGCGAACGGGAGCGCGAGCGCATCGACTTGGTCTTGACCGACGTGGTGATGCCCAACGTGAGCGGCGGGGAGCTGGCTGGTCGGCTGCGGATAAGATGGCCCGGTATCAAAGTGCTGTTCATGTCGGGCCACACCGGCGGCACCATTCTGGATCACGGGGTTTTGGACCAGGGTGCGGCATTCATCCAGAAGCCGTTTAGTCCCGACCAGCTGGCCATCAAAGTGCGAGAAGTGTTGGCGGGGTAGCCTTTGTGAGCCGCCAACAGCGGCAAACTCGGAAACGTGGCAAAGAGGTCGCCGCTTACAATCTGGATCGGCCCGCTCGGCCGACCATCGTTGCCGGGCGGCCTTCGCTGGCGCGGGTACCGCCGGCAGCCGCCTTTGTTTTCGGGCAGCCGCCCAGTCTTTCCTCTGCGCGGCGGCCATGCGCCGGCGCGTGCCATGGTGCGCAATGCGCTTGGGCGCTTCGTCGCGCGCGACCGCGACCGTCCTTTCGAAGTCCGGCGGCCCCGGGATGAGCGCTCGCACGCCGCCCCGGAACGGGTGCGCTGCGATCCAGGCTTCGGACGGCGGAGCGAGGCGCTGGCCGGCGGCCGTGACGGGCGCCGCGATGCGCTCCCGGCGGGCGGATATTCCCTTGCGGACTGAAGACGGTCAGGGGCATCCGATCAGCGCGTTCAACATTGGCCCGGCTCCACGCAGCAATCCACACGCGAGGTTTGCCGGCAACGAACGCGCCGGCGGCGGCGGTGTAACTAGCGTTCTCCAGGCGGCGGGGCGCTGGGGTTTCCGCGGCCGGCGGCCGGCGGCTTCCAGCCATCATTCGACGGGCCGTTCTGGAAGAACTTGGCGTCCTTGCTGAGCGGATGCCCCGTGGCATAGGTCGCGTTGGCCTGGCCGAAGATCTTCCCCGCCCTGAGCGTGTCGTCGTGAATCTTGGTGATCAACTCCTGGTACCGGGGGTCCGTCTGCGCGAACCCCGAGAACTGGCTCAGATCGTTGTTCCCGACGAGAATCACATCCACGCCGGGCACGGACGCGATGTCAAAGCAATTCGCGACTCCGGTCGGCGTCTCGATCATGATCACCACCAGCATGTTGTCGTCGATGGTTTGATGGTAGTCGATGCCGTTGATTCCCCAAATGCCGGCTGCCTGGCCTTGGCCGGTGCTGCGCCTTCCGATCGGCGGATAGCGCGCCCATTTGACCGCCTCCCGCGCCCTATCCACATCGTCGACCGTCGGGACAATGATGCCCAGCGCGCCGATGTCGGTAGCATGTTGGATATGCCATTCCTGGGCGTCAGGCAGGCGGATCATGGGAGTAGCGGGTGCCCGCGGGCACGCCGCGATCATAGCCTCGATGTCCTTGAACTCCAGCGTGCTGTGCTGCATTTCAAACCAGATGTAATCGTAGTGCTTGGCCGCCTCGCAGTAGCCGGCAATGTCGAACTTCGTCTGGGTGAAGCTGAACACTTGTTTGCCTTCCCGGATCTTCTGCTTGGCCGTGTTATAGAGCTTGGGCTTCATGGGGTCCTGTCCTTGAACCGGCTGCTGCGCCGCCAGGACGCCGAGCGGCGCAACCGCCATCAGCGAACTGACGATCCTTCTCTTCGATGACGAGCTCATGGTTGGCGTGCGCTCCTTTCGAGACGATCTCCTCGCCCATCAGTAACCGCGTTGCTTGTCCACTACGTTCACCAGCGGCAAGCCGCTCGTGTAACGCCGCACGTTTTCGGCCAGCAGTCCGATGAGACGGATCTGGCGTTGTGGCGCGTATCCGGCGCTGTGGCAAGTGATGACCAGGTTGGGGCAATCCCAGAACGGGTGAGTGGAGGGCAGCGGCTCGGTGCGCGCCGGGTCCAGCCCGGCCCCGGCGATCCATCCTTCCTTCAGCGCCCGGACCAGCGAGTTCTCCTCCACCAGCGCTCCCCGCGACAGGAGGATGAAGTAGGCCGTCTTCTTCATCGCCCGGAACACCTTTTCATTGAACATCGCTTCAGTTTCCTTGGTCGAGGGTGCGGCGCCTACTAAGATGTCAACCTGCGGGACCATCTCCATCAGCCAGTCCGGCTCGCGGAGCGTGTCTACGAAAATAGGCTTGGCCATGGGTTTCGCATCCGTGGCCAGAATCCGCATATTGAAGCCATAGTGCGCGCGCATGGCCGTAGCCTGCCCAATGCCGCCCATGCCGACAATCCCCATGGTCATGCCATCCACTTCCACCAGGTTCCGCTGGGAGTTCCATGTCCGTTTCTGAAACTGCGGATAGTAGTACCTGTTGAGGCCGCGCGTGAGGCTCAACAGCATCGCGATGGCTGTCTCCGAGATGGCCGGCGCGAATACCCGCGCCATGTTCGTGACCACTACGGGGCTCTTGGTGAGCTCGGGAAACAGCAGTTTCTCCATTCCCGCCTCCGTAGTCTGCAACCATCGCAGGCTCTTCGCCTTTGCCAGCCACTCTGCGTTGAGGGCACCGAAAACGACGTCGGCCTCGGGCAGCGCCTTGTTGAATTCGTCGGTGTTGGCCGGCAGGACGATCTGCACGTCCTTGCCTTGGGCCTGGATCTGTCTAACCTCCGCTTCGGTATACCTGGCGGGCGCGAACGCAGCTGCGGCCGTGGCCGCCACGATTCGCACCCTGGCGGGTGGCGGATCGAATATCGCAATTCTGTCGGAGGCCAGCAGGACGGGCGCCGCCGGAACCGCCGCCGCGGCTGACATGAAAAATCGACGCGATAGAGATTGATCGTTCATACTCCTCCTTCTCCGTTCCTTGGTACACGCCCTCAGTGCGTCAAGCGAACACCAGGTTCGCGCCAGGGCCTTCGCCTGGGATTCTCTTCGATGATTCTGCACTGTTTCCCGCCTCGATTCAAGGTCCATCGAGGGCTGTTTCAGCACCGCCGGCATTATGTGCTCCAGCCTGAACCGCCACTGGCGAGGCAGGGGCAGGCCCAGGAACCCGCCCAGGCCGCATTGGCCTCTTTCTCCCATTCGCCCCGGTATATAATCTTCGAGACGCGAGGGGCGTCCGGATGCCTGATTTCCAGAAGCTCATTTCGGCGCTGGCGCGCCTCCACGGCGAGCCGGCGGTTCCTCCCGCGCGCGGGCCCTTCGAGCTCGTCCTGTGGGAGAACGCCTGCTACCTGCTTCCGGACGAGCGCCGCGCGGAGGTGTTCGCGCGGCTGCGCCAGGAGATCGGGCTGAGACCGGCGGCCATCTGGCATGCCGATCCGGCTGCGCTGCTTCCGATCGCAAAGAGGGGCGGCATGCGCCCGGAGACGCGCGTGTTCCGCTGGCGCGAGATTGCTCGCATCACGCTGGAACAGTTCGGCGGCGACCTGGACGCCATACTGCAGGGGCCGTACGCGAAGGCGAAGAAGGCGCTGAAGCTGTTTCCGACCATCGGCGACCCCGGAGCGTCGAAGATCCTCTTGATGTGCGGCATGGGCGAGGAGGTTCCGCTCGACTCCAACGGCCTGCGGGTGCTGACACGCGCCGGCTTCGGCCGGGAGCAAAAGAGCTACGGGGCGACGTACCAATCGGTCCAGGACGATTTGCAGGGATTCACGCCACGCGGTGCGGCTTCGCTGGTGCGCGCGCACCTGCTGCTGCGCCAGCACGGGAAAACGATCTGTCACACCAACGGGCCGGAGTGCGGCGCCTGTCCCGCGGTGGCGCTGTGCAACTTCGCATTGAGCAGGAAGTAGTGAAGCTCAGCTTCCGCCCCCCTGGGAAGACTGGATCTGCGTGGTGCTCTCGTTTCCGCTATGAGCGACATCGTGGCCGGATGCGGCGGTTGAGTTTGAAACACGGTATCTCGAAAACCGGACCCGCCGGGCGGATACCCAACGCTTTTTCGTCGCCGCGACGACGCGCGCGCTCCTCGGGGATCAGGCGGCGCTTCCTCCCGGCGGGCTTCGCCGGCGTTACCGTCGCCGTCGCCTGCCTTGTCCTTCCGCACAGCCGCCCACCGCTTCCTGGCGGCACGGGCAAGGCCCGACTGGACACGCTGACCAAGACCAAAAGGCCGGAGTTGGTGCAACAGGAGTTCACCATCGAGCCGTCCGGCGTGGCGCAGACGCAGAAGTTGTACCCCGCCGTGCAGTTGGCGATCCGCGCCGGCCACTTTTTGCCCAGTCGGAGTTCGAATCTGTGCAGCCGGAAGTACTGCAGCTTCTGGCGACGATGCCAAGATGATTTCGGGGGGCGGGTCTCGGGATGAGGCGGCGGCCAGTTCGCTGCCACGGAACGCCAAGACCTTTGCTAGGGCGGCCGCGGTGCCAGTGCCCCAGAGCCTGCGAAGGCCGGCGAGAAGAAACGCCGCCTGATCCCCGAAGGGCGTGTGCATATCATCGCGCCCACGAAGCGGCGGTGGGAGTCGCTGAGGAAAGCTGAGGTAAGCAAGACTCTGGACTTGGAGGTTCTTACGGAGGGTGGAAACCTTTCCGGAAAACCTCCGACCTGGGGTTTCTTCCAGCCAAGGAAACCGGCCTGATCGGAGACGACCGCAACGCTGTGGCCAGACCCCGCGAAGGCCCCGCCCGTGCAAGCATCGTGCAAACACGCCAGCCGTACACGATGGCACAGGCCGTCAAACTGGCCCGATTCGACTCAATAGAAACAACCAGTTAGCACCAGTCGATCCGTGCTGGACAGCGCCAATACGGGTTCGATTCCCGTTAGCGCTACCATGTTTTCATAGAGTTACAGCCCGTGGGTGATCACGGTGACCACGCGCAAAGCTCGATTCTCCCCGCTCATGGCGGTGTTGGCTCGACACAGCCCGGGAATCGCTGACCCAGCGCCCACGAATAGAAGGATCGGGAAGCCGGGACCCGAAGGCCGGTGCTGGCCGCGCTTTTTCTTTTGCTTCACTCGGAACTTGGTAGCAGCCCTGGTAGCAACCACGTTCATCTAGCACTGTCCAGGGGCGTCTCTGTTGTCCAAGCGCGTTTCTAAGTAGTTGATAATAGACGCATGCGTTTTTCGTGGACCGAAATCCTACGAACTTCGAACCAGTAGGCCGGGGGTTCGAGTCCCTCCGGGCGCACCAGATTCTAAGGGACTTCGACCTGGAGCCACAGAATTTTGGCGTGACTTGACAGTCATTTTGACAGACACGAGATTTTTATGCCTGAGAGCGAGGACCTGAAAGAGGACACGGAGCAGCGGCGTAACCAAAGCCCTGTTGAGAATGGTCCGACAGCGCCGACGAGGGCAGACGAGCTGGCCGGTCCCGCCAGCCCGGTTGAAATCCAGATAACAGCCGAGGACGCGAGACAAACGATCAGCCCGGGCGTGGTTGATGTGGTGAAAGGCGCCATTGAGGACGCAAGGCGAAGGACCGCCTCAAGCGTGCTCGATATGGCAAGAGCCGCGGCACAGGACGCAAACCGAATGGCCGCCTCAAGCGTGGCGGAAATTCTTAGAGGATCTGAGGCCGCTGGACGGACAACACGTACGGGCATCGCCGGATTTCTCAAGGATGCCGAGACAGCACACGTCGGAGGGATCGCTAACGTCCTGAAAGGCGCTGAGTCGGCACGTGTCGGAAGCGCGGCCGACTTTTTCAAGGACGCCGAGACCGCGGGACGTGCGGGCATCGCCGGGTTTCTCAAGGACGCCGAGATAGCCGGGGGGCGTCTGAACCGAGAACTCGCCGGGCTAGACGTAAGCGACGAACTGAGGAGGTCCTTCGGGCGGACGACGGCGCTTACATCCGGACTCGGCGACGCACTATCAGCGGTACACGCCCTAAGCGCCGTGCCCGAACTTCGACCGCTGCCAAACCCCGTTTACGAAACTAACAACCAGCTCGTCGAACTATCACGCACCACACGGGATCTTGTTGACATTGCGCAACGCCAAGCTGAGCTATCTCGGTCGCTAACGGAAACGTCGGGATTATCTCTAGCGGAGACCGTCAAGTCAGGCCAACAAGCAAGAAATGCCACTCGGCTCGCTGCGGCTGGCATTCTCGTCTCCATCCTTATTGCCAGCGCCACCTTCTACTACAATTCCCACCAGAGCAGGGCCGCAGACGCCCGCACCCAGGAGGAGATCCGTGTGCTGCGCGAAATCTCGCGCGAACAGAGCCAAACAACGGACGCGCGCATTCAAGACGAGACTAGCGTCCTTCGGCAAATCCTACGCGAGTTGCAAGACTCCAAGGGCCGAACACCGCTCGTGCCTTCAATCAATTCAAAGCAGGCAGCGAAGGGCTCTCGGTGATTCCCCGCTGGTGTGCCGGAGCTTCGGCGTAGATACCGGCATCTTCTCTAACGCTAATCTGCATTTTGCGCGGTGATGCCCGGAGGTATGCCCAGTGTTTTCCGGCCGCCCCCTCCATCGCCGACGGCGCTTGGCTTTTGGCAGCACGTCCTCGACGGCCTCTGGATGCTGGGCGATTGCGGTCGGCAGCGTGCCCGCGGCGGACCGGGGGTCAGCGGACTCAGTAGCTGGGCACCTCCAGTTTCAGATCGCCGATCATCTGGAAGTGCTTGCGATTCTTGGTTGCTAGCGTGAGGCCATCTTCGAGCGCCGTGGCGGCAATCAACGAGTCGAGCGTTTGCAATCCGGCGGATTTGGCATGCGTTTTCATCAGGTAGTATGCGCGCCGGGCGATATCGGGAGTTAGCTCGACCCGCTCGAACGCCGAGATTATGATATCGAGATCTTTGACCTCGCGCTGGCGGCGAGCGCCGGCGATCAATTCAAGCGCGGTGATGGAAGAGAGCAGGCAAGCACCACCGAGGCTGTCCAGGTAGTCGGCGGCTTTGGCGTTTCCGCGCGTGAAGTCCACCATGATGTTGGTGTCAACTAGGTACGCCATCGCTCCTGCTGGTTCAGTAGCGTGGCCGGCGGATGCGGTCTTCGTACGTTACGCCATCGGGGATGTCGTCGCGGTCGGCCCACATCCCAAACGCCGCAAATTCCCGGACGGATTTGGGCTTCTTTGGCGCCTCTTCCGCGGGCACATGGACCTCGACTCTCGTGCCCTCGGTGAGTTGCACCTTCTCCAGCGGCTTGAAGACGCCGTTCTCATACGTGGCCGGAATCGTCATGGCTGCCTGTTTCTCTATCCCAATTGTAGCCGGTTTGACGCGCTCTCACGCGGGTTGTAACCTGGAACTTGGCGCGGCTCACGCTGCCGCCAGTCTGAATTCATCTCGAAGCATCATGGAGCTCTAAAAAATGGTCACCCTAAAAGGCAGTAAGACACACGAAAATCTGAAGTCCGCTTTCGCCGGCGAGTCGCAGGCCAACCGCCGGTACCTGTATTTCGCCAAGCAGGCGGATGTGGAAGGATACCCGGATGTCGCGGGGCTGTTCCGCGACACGGCGGACGGGGAAACCGGGCACGCTCACGGACACCTCGACTACCTCAAGAAAGTCGGCGACCCCGCCACGGATCTGCCGATCGGCGACACCACTGACAATCTGAAGGCCGCCATCGCCGGCGAGACCCACGAATATACCGACATGTACCCCGGCATGGCGAAGGCCGCGCGCGAGGAAGGCTTCGCCGAAATCGCCGACTGGTTTGAAACGCTGGCCAAGGCGGAGAAATCCCACGCCGGCCGGTTCGCGCAGGGGCTGAAGTCGGTCGAGTAGCCGGAACGCCCTATCGCGGCGCAAACGCGGGCCGCCGGGGCGCGTGTGTCATCCATGGATGTCATCAAAGGCGCCCCGACGGCGGGGATCGCCTACAATCCCAACGATCCCTTGTATTGGGACCGAACGGCGCTCGCCGGCGAGCTGGAGCGCGTCTTTGAGATCTGTCACGGCTGCCGGTTGTGCTTCAACCTGTGTCCTTCGTTCCCGGAGCTTTTTCAGGCGGTGGACGGCCACGACGGCGGGGTGCGCGCTTTAACGGAAGCCGAGCGGGAGCGCGTCCTCGATACCTGCTACCAATGCAAGCTGTGTTACGTGAAGTGCCCGTACACGCCCGACGACCATCACGCGTTCCAATTGGATTTTCCGCGGTTGATGGGGCGCTTCGCCGCGATCCGCCGCAAGGAAAAAGGCGCCGGTTTGCGCGAGCGCCTGCTGGCGCGCCCGGAAACCATCGGCCGCCTCGGCCAAGCCACGGCGCCGCTCGCCAACTGGGCTAACCGCCAGCCTTTGCTGCGCCGGGGCATGGAAGCGGCGATTGGCATCCACCGCGACAAGATCCTGCCCGATTTCTACTCGGAGACCTTCGAGGAGTGGTTTCGCCGCCGTCCGGCGCCGTCCGGCGATCCTTCGATAGCCGTTCTGTTCACCACCTGCTTCGTGAACCACAACAATCCGCAGGTGGCGAAGGACGCCGTCGAGGTGTTTTCGAAAAACGGAATTGCGCTCACCTGTCCGAAGCAGAATTGCTGCGGGATGCCGGCGCTCGAATCCGGCGATGTGGCGCTGGCCAAGCAACTGGCGCGATCGAATATCGAAACTCTGCTGCCCCACGTGGAAGCGGGCAGGAAGATTGTGGCGATCAATCCGACCTGCTCCTATATGCTGCGCAAGGAATACGGCGAGCTGGACGGCAGCGAGGCCGCCCGCAAGGTAGCGGCGGCGACCATGGACCTCTGCGAATTCCTGTTTCAACTCAAGCAGGAAGGCTCCTTCAACCGCGACTTCCGTTCCACGCCGGGCAAGATCGCCTACCACCTGCCCTGCCACTTGAAGGCGCAAAACATCGGCTATCGTTCGCGCGACCTGATGCGGTTGATTCCCGGCGCGTCCATACGCCTGGTGGACCAATGCTGCGGGCACGACGGCACATGGGCGATGAAGAAGGAATTCTTTCCCCTATCGATGCTGTCCGGCAAGAAAGCGTTCGACGAAATGAAGGACGCCGATGCGGAAATCATGGCTACGGATTGCCCGATGGCCGCCCTGCACTTCGACCAGGCGCTGGGCCGCAGGCCGATTCATCCCATTCAGGTTCTGGCGCGCGCGTACCGCCCGGATGGGTTCCCGCAGGCGCTGCCGCCGCCCGGCTGAGGCGAAATCCCATGCGGCCCATCGAACTTTCCGAGATCCGGAATATCGCTGAATACGAGGCGGAGCGCGAATCGCTGCGCCCCGCCATGATAGCCCTCAAGAACCGGCGGCGCATCGGCGTCGGGCCGCGCCTGACGTTTCTTTTCGAGAACCGCGAAACGGTCCGCTACCAGATCCAGGAGATGATGCGCGTCGAGCGGATGGTCAAACCGGCCGACATCGCGCACGAAGTGAAGACCTACAACGAGCTGATTCCCGCGGCGGGCGAGCTCTCCGCCTCGCTGTTCATCGAGTACGAATCGCAGCGCGAGCGCGATGTGGAACTTCGCCGGCTGCTGGACCTGGACCGTCACATCTGGCTGGAGGCTGGAGGACGGCGCGCGCCGGCCGTGTTTGACGGCAGGCAGATCGGTGGATTGCGTCTCAGCGCCGTGCAATACGTGAAATTCCGGCTGACGCCGGCGCAGATCGAAACGTGGAGCCATGGAGCGAAGATCGTAGTCGATCACCTCTACTACCAGGCCGAACGCCCGCTCACCGAGGCGGAACTGGGCGAACTGGCGGCCGATTTCGAGTAGCGTCCCGGGACCGGAGCACACGCGCCAGCGGGCTGTACAATTGGATGTCGATGAACCGCGCCGAAATGTACAACCGGCTGCAAGCGCATCGCGGCCCGTGGGACATGATCGTGGTGGGCGGAGGCGCCACCGGGGCCGGCGTGGCCATCGATGCCGCCTCCCGCGGCTACCGCGTGCTCCTGCTGGAGCAGAGCGATTTCGGCAAAGGAACCTCCAGCCGCAGCACCAAGCTGATCCACGGCGGCGTTCGTTACCTGGAGCAGGGCAACATATACCTGGTAATGGAGGCGCTCAAGGAACGCGGTCTGCTCCTCCGAAATGCCCCGCACCTGGTTCACAGTCTGGGCTTCATCGTGCCGAGCTACCGCTGGTGGGAAGGCCCTTTTTACGGCACTGGCCTGAAGCTTTATGACTTGCTGGCGGGCAGGTACCGCCTGGGGGCCGCACGGTTCCTCTCACGCGCGGAGACCCTGGAGCGTCTGCCCAACGTCAATGCGGACGGCCTGCGCGGCGGCGTTATCTATTACGACGGCCAGTTCGACGATGCACGCCTGCTGATCGGCCTTGTCGCCACGGCCGGCGAGCAGGGCGCCGTCCTTCTGAACTACGCGCAGGTCACCGGCCTCGCCAAGGACGGCCGCGGTTTCGTCAATGGCGTCAAGGTTCGCGACGTCGAAAGCGGCCAGGAGTTTGAAGCCGCGGCGAAAGTCGTCGTCAATGCCACCGGACCTTTCACCGACGCCTTGCGCAGACAGGCGGATCCTTCGGCCCAGCCGATGGTCGCTCCCAGTCAAGGCATCCACCTGGTGTTGGACGGCTCATTTCTGGCCGGCGATTGCGCCATCATGGTCCCGCACACCAGCGACGGCCGCGTGATGTTCGCGATTCCGTGGCACGGCCACACCCTGGTCGGCGCCACCGAAACGCCCGTTGAGGAACCCGCGCTCGAACCGGTGGCGCAGGAACAGGAAATCGATTTCGTCCTTCGGACCGCTTCGCTCTATCTGGCGAAGAAGCCTGGCCGCGGCGATGTGACCAGCGTCTTCGCCGGCATCCGTCCACTGGTGCGCGCCGGGAATTCCACCAACACGGCGGCGCTTTCCCGCGGCCATACCATTCGCATCGAAAGGTCCGGCATGATTACCATCTGCGGCGGCAAGTGGACCACCTATCGCCGCATGGCGGAAGACTGCGTCAACCAGGCCGCCGCAGTGGCGCGCCTGCCGGAACGCCCGCCGGTGACCGGCGGCCTCAACATCCACGGTTTCCATACCGGCGCCAGCGGCTTCGGGCGCCTTGCCGCGTATGGCTCCGATGCTCCGGCCGTGCGACGGCTGATGGAAACCGATCCTTCCCTTTCCGAACCCCTGCACGGCGCCTTGCCCTACACCGGCGCCGAAGTGGTTTGGGGCGTGCGCGAGGAGATGGCACGCACCGTGGAGGACGTGCTGGCGCGCCGTACCCGCGCCCTCTTCCTGAATGCCTGCGCCGCTATCGAGATGGCTCCGCGGGTGGCTGCGCTGATGGCGCGTGAATTGGGACGGGACTCGGCCTGGGAGGCCGCCCAGTTGCTGGCATTCCGCCAGACGGCTCGCGGTTTTCTGCCAGCAGCGAGCCAGGGAGGCGGGCCAGCGCCACGGTAGCCGCCACTTCGCCCGCTTTGACCATCTCCATCCCGCGATCGAACCCGTCCCATGCCATTTCGCGCACGTCCGGCGCAATCACCAGATCGCTGGCTGCCCGCCAGTCCTTCTCCGTGCGGCTTTGCAGAATCTGAAAGCACCGGTTCACCACCTGAAACATGTTGCGCGGGAAGACGTCCGATTCGAGCATGGGCAGGTATACGGAGATCACGTGGGTCGCCCCCAAGCGGCGCGCCAGCGCGGCCGGCACCTCCATGCCGATGGCTCCGTCCACCAGCAGGCGTCCCTCTTGCCGCACCGGCCGGAACAGTCCGGGGTAGGAGCAACTCGCGCGAATCGGCAGAAACACGTCCCCCGGTCCGCAGAAGTCCACCGGGCGGCCGCTTGCCAAGTCCGTGGCCACAACGCCCAGCGGGATGCGCATTTCCTCGAAGCGATAGACTCGCAGCAGCTTCTCAAGAAACCCCTGCATGCGTTCGCTCGCCACGAAGCCCATCCGGCCAAGGCTCCAACGCGCCACGTCCTGGAACCGCATGGAACATCCCACGCGGGCGATCTCGGAGGGCTTTACCCCGCTGGCGTAGGCCGCGGCCACAATTGCCCCCGCGCTCGTGCCGGTGACGCAATGGATGGGAATGCGGTGGCGCTCAAGAACCTCCAGCACGCCCGCGTGTGCGATCCCGCGGGCAAAGCCTCCGCCCAGCGCCACGCCGATCTTCGCCGCTGGACCTTTGCCCCGGACCAGCCTCAGAAGCGCCGCCAGTGCTTCCCTCACGCCACTAGAGATGCTCAAGTTGTTGCCTGCGTTGCTGCTATGCCGGACACTACTCACGAACCGATGGGTCATTACTTAAGCAACTGTGCGAAACGTTACGCAAGAGGAGAGACCCGCTCTCTCGGCTATTCTGTAGGTCATGATGAGCCGCGCCGGCCGCCGGGTTCTCGCAATCGGTCATCGGGGAGCGCGCGCCTTGCGCCCCGAGAACACCGTCCCGGCGTTTGAATACGCCATCACCGCCGGTGTGGATGCGTTGGAGTTCGATACGGCGGTCACGCGGGATAACGTGGTTGTCGTCTCGCACGACCCGGTTCTCCAACCCCCGGTCTGCACGGGCGGGCAACCGGGCGCCGTCATTCGCCAACTCACGCTGACGGAGGTTCTGCAGTGGGATTGCGGTGCGGTGCGGAATCCCGAATTCGCGCGCCAGGAGCCGGTTCCAGGAACGCGGATGCCGACGCTCGACGAGGTTCTCGATCTGGCGCCCCGCGGCGAATTCACCTTCAACATCGAGATCAAGAGCTTTCCCGACCGGCCCGATTTGACGCCGCCGCCCGAGGAATTCGCGAGCCTCATATCGGCAAGCGTGCGCCAGCGCAGCCTGGAACGGCGAACCGTCGTACAGTCCTTCGATTTCCGGCCCTTGCGCGCCATGCGGCAACTTGCTCCGGAAATCCGCCTCGCGGCGCTCTACTCCGGCCCGCCGCGCGATTTCGTGGCGATTGCGCGGGAAGCCGGCGCCGGTACCGTTTCCCCCGAGTGGCCGCTCGTAACCCCCGGGCAGGTGCAAGCCGCGCATCGGGCCGGATTGCAGGTGGTCCCCTGGACCGCGAACACGCCCGCCGAATGGGATCGCCTGATCGCGGCCGGCGTGGACGGGATTATCAGCGACGACCCAGCCGCGCTGCTGCAGCACCTGGTCCAACTGGGCCTGCATTGAGGCGGGATTCTAGCCTGGCAGGCTCCTGAAAAACGCTGGATTCGGATGCGATTTGGGCAAATGCCCAAATCCGAAATCGTAACGCATTGATTCTAAATGGCGGGGTCCTCGATTTTGGGCAGAATGCCCAAATCGGCCGGTTCCTGCGTTTTTTCAGCAGCCTGCCAGCCGCGCCTTCAGGAACCGGCCGGTATGCGATGCCCGGCACGCGGCCACCTGCTCCGGCGTCCCCGTCACCACAACTTCGCCGCCGGCGTGTCCGCCTTCCGGGCCGAGATCGATCACGTGGTCCGCGGTCTTGATGACGTCGAGGTGGTGTTCGATCACCAGCACGGTATGGCCGGCATCCACCAACTGCTGCAGGCAGCCCAGAAGCCGCTCGACATCGGCCAGGTGCAATCCCGTGGTCGGCTCATCGAGAATGTACAGCGTGTGCCTGGAGCGTTGCAGGGTGGATAACTCGGCGGCGATCTTGATGCGCTGCGCTTCGCCGCCGGAAAGCGTGGTGGCCGACTGGCCAAGCGTCAGGTATCCGAGCCCGAGGTCATTCAGTATCTTGATCTTCCTGCTCACCGCAGGCTCCCCGGCGAAGAACGTCACGCCCTCCTCGACGGACATATTGAGCACATCGGCGATGGTCTTCCCGCGCAACGCGACCTCCAGCGTTTCGCTGCCGAAACGCGCGCCCTTGCAAACTCCGCAGGTGACTTCCACGTCCGGCATGAAATAAAGCTGCGTGGTAATCACGCCTTCGCCCTGGCACTCTTCGCAGCGGCCGCCCTTGACGTTGAAGCTGAAGCGTCCCGATTTGTAACCCCGTTCGATGGAGAGCGGCGCGCGCGCAAAGATCTCGCGGATGGAGTCGTAGAAGCCGATGTACGTGGCAGGGTTCGAACGGCTGTTGCGGCCGATGGGCGATTGATCGATGTTGACCACCTTGTGGACGTGTTCGATGCCCTCGATGGAGTCGTGTTCGCCCGGCAAGGTCCGTGTGTCCACCAGGCGCTTCCACAGCGCTTTATACAGAATCTCATTGATGAGGCTGCTCTTCCCCGAACCGGATGCGCCCGTAACGGCAACCAGCTTGCCGAGCGGAATGGTAACGTCGACCCCCTTCAAATTGTTCTCTCTGGCGCCGCGCACTACGAGCGCATTGCCATTCCCCTTGCGGCGCTCGACGGGCGTGCGGATGCAAAGCTTGCCGGAGAAGAACTGGCCGGTGAGCGACGCCTTGCACGCCATCACGTCATCGAGCGTCCCCTGCACCACAACCTGTCCGCCGTGGACGCCGGGCCCCGGACCCATCTCGACGATGTGATCGGCGGAGCGGATGGTGTCTTCGTCATGCTCCACCACGATGACCGTATTGCCGATGTCGCGCAGGCTTTCGAGCGTGGCGATCATCTTGACGTTGTCCTTGGGGTGAAGGCCGATGCTGGGCTCGTCAAGCACGTACAGCATGCCCATCAATCCCGAGCCGATCTGCGTGGAGAGGCGGATGCGCTGCGATTCGCCGCCGGAGAGCGTTCCGGAGCGGCGGTTGAGATTCAAATAGTCGAGGCCGATTCCCAAGAGGAGCTTCAGGCGCCCGCGGATTTCGTTGAGCACCTGCCGGCCGCCGTCGCTGCCGCGGCCCGAAGGTTTGAGGGCGCCGAGAAAACCGTGCAGCTCGTCAAAGTGCAGGTTGCCGACGTCGTGGATGGTCTTGCCTGCGATGGTGAAGAGCAGCCGCGTGGCCCGCAGGCGCGCGCCGTGGCAATCGGGGCAGGTGCGCTCCACCATCACTTTGTCGAGCCACGCCTCCATTCCGGAGCTGGCCTCGCCGCGCTGGCGATAGCGCCGGTATTGCCTCTCGATCCGGCGCGCGATCCCGTGGAAGCCGACTTCCTGGCCGTGGAATTCGTCGTGCTTGACCTTGGCGTCGGGCGGCAGCAGGGTGGTGAGCTTCTTGCCGTCAAGGCCGAAGAGAATGGTGTGGCGCACGGCTTCCGGCAGGCTCTCCCACGGCGTATCGAGCGAGAATCCCAGCATCTTGGACAGGCTGTAAAAGATGCGGCCGTCCCAGGTGTCCGGGTTGTACCGGTATGCCTCCTTGACGAAACATCCGCCGCGGATGCTGCGCTTCGTGTCAGGTACCAGTAGTTCGGGATGCGTGATTTTGTGGACGCCCAACCCGCCGCAGGTCCGGCAGGCGCTCTCCGGGTTGTTGAACATGAAATACTCCGGCTCGATCCCGCCGTATACGAAGCGATGGGTGGGGCTGCACAGGCCTTTGTAGAAACGCTCCGTCTCCGCCTTGCCGGCGCCTCTGAGCACTTCGATGCGCATCAGACCGTCGCCAACCAGAAGGGTGGCGGCAATGCCTGCCTTGATGGCCTTTTCGTGCGCCGGGCCGACGATGAAGCGGTCCACCACGGCGTCCATGTCGCGCACGTCGTCTTCGTCCAGCGAAAGCTCGTCCGAAATGTCCACCCGCTTGCCGTCGATCGTCATCTGCCGGCAGCCCTTCTTGCGGACCTCGGTGAATACGAAGTCCAGCTCCTCGCCGTACACCTTGAAGACCGGCGCCCGCATCTCAATCTCCGCGCCGGCCGGCAGCGACAGGATGGCCTCCAGGATCTGACTGGCGCTTCTGCTGAGCACTGGCTCGCCGCTCCGCGGGCAATGCGGTTCGGCAATGGTCGCGAAGAGGAGGTTTAAGTAGCTGGCAATGTCGGTCATCGTGCCGATGGTGGAGCGCGGATTGCTGCCGACGGTCTTCTGCTCGATGGAGATTACGGGCGAAAGTCCGAAGACGAAATCCACGTCGGGCTTGGCCACCTGCACGATGAATCGCTTGGCGTAGCTGGAGAGCGATTCCAGATACCGCCGCTGCCCCTCGGCGTAGATGGTATCGAATGCCAGGCTCGATTTGCCCGAACCGGAGAGTCCCGTGAGCACGATGAGCCGGTCCCTGGGCAATTCGAGCGAGATGTTCTTCAGGTTGTGGACTCGCGCTCCTTGAATCGCGATGGTGGTGCGCGCGGCGGGCTTGGACTTGATGGCGGCGGCTCTACCAGGCATCCGGCGCCTTTGCGAGGTGGAAAAACGCCAGTTCCTCCACGGCCACGTTGCTCTTCTTCGTGAGCCGTACGGGCAGCGACGCCTTGCCGATGAGGCCCTGGTCAGCCAGGTACTCACAAACTCCGGTTACGCCTCCGACGCCGAAGTTGCGGTCGAAGTGGTCGTCGATTTCCGTCGCCGACCGCGCCTCGCCCACTTCCCGGAGATAGTCGATGACCGGCGCGAAGAGCCTGACCGCGCGCTCCGCCAGGTAATCGTCGATCGCGGTGAGGGCCGCCTGCACATTCTTGGTTGTCTTCTTCGTGTTCATGAGGTCGGTGTAGATCATTGAGAAGAAGGCCGGGTTCAGCTTCATCGCCTGGGGAATTACTTCGCGATCGGCCAGCAGGCGCGCGCTCAGCGCCTCAACCTTCGCCAGGGGAGTGGCGGCGTACAAAATCCAGAGCGCCGTGTATTCCAGGTCACCGCGCGTACGCAGCCATTTATGCGCCTTGTAGACCGGCGGCAGCGCGGCGGCGGCGGCGTTCAGGAGCTGGATCTGGATATCGCGCTCGCCGATTACCTGCAATTGTCCGCACAGCGAGGCGATGGTTTCGTCATGGGTGTAGAGCAGCCGCCCTTTGGCGAGGAAAGAGTGCTGAAAGCCGTTGCGGATGGAACCTTCCACTATCTTGCGGAAAGCCGCGCGGGGCATCGCCAGGGCGTGCACGTTGATCCCATCGGCGTAGAGTGAGAGACCCTCGCAGGCGGGTTTGTTGTCGTCACTGGTCACCAGGACAAGGTCGATATCGGACTTGTCCCAGACGGTGTCGTACGAAAGGCTGCCGCAAAGGATCGCGGCCAGAACGGAGCGGTCCCGTTCGATCTGGCCGATCAGCGCCTCCAGCACGGCATTGAATCTCTCATGGGTAGCGGTAGGCACCCTGGGACTGGCCCCTCCAGCTAATGGATATTCTACACAACCGCCTCGATGCCCAGAAGGCAAGATGGAAGGATGCCTGTCCGCTACTGCTTCTTGCCGGCCGCGGGACCCTGCTCGCTCGAGGGAGGCACTATGCCCTTGATCCGCATATACGTAACCAGGTTGCCGTAGTGCTCCATGGTGTGGGCGGTATTGAAATCCATGGCGCCGAGTTTGGTGATGCGCATGCCCATGAAGGGGACCATTTCGGCGGCGTTGGCGTCGGTCAACTTGTCGTAAGCGGCGTCGCAGTACGCGAAGGCTTCCTTCAGCGCGGGGACGATTTCGGCCTTGGTCTTACGGGTGTTCTCGATGTTCTTCGAAACGCTTTTTCCTTCGGTGACGAGGCCGCAGAACTCATACTGCGCATCGGCAATGTGAGCGAACAACTGCGCGACGGTGCGGACGGTCGGGACCGGCTGGAAGGACCATAATGCGTCGGGAATCTTGTCGACGGAACGCAGGACGTCGTCTTTGGCGGTCATGGCAAACACGTTCTTGGAAACGGTCACGAGCGGGTTCGCCGGCGTCTGCTGGGCGGACGCCACGGCGGCTAGCACAATCACGGCGGTCAAGAGCTTCATAGAGGTCCTTTCGAAAGAGATTTGGATTATTATTGCATGGAAGACGGCGGGCCGGGGGCCGCGGAGCGATTCGGGCGGTGACTTCGAGGCCGCCTGCGGTACTCTGAGAGAAGAGCTATGCCTGGAGTTCTGGTTGCGGCGCTATTCGCGGCCGCGTTGCCCAACGCCGTCGTGTTGCAGCCTGTTGCAAATATGTACTCGAAGCCGACGCTCGATGCGGAGGTTGTGTCGCAGGCGATCTTCGCCGCCAACGTATCGATCGTCGAACAGAAGGACGACTGGGCGCAGGTGCGCACCGCGGACGACTACACCGGGTGGATGCCGCTCGCCTCGCTGCGCCCGGGCCCGCGGTACGCGGGGAACGGGCGGGTGGCGGAGGTGCGCAGCATGTTCGCGCACATCTACCGCGACCCCAGCGCCACGGTGCACGCGCCCCTGTTGACCGTCCCGTTCGAAACGCGGCTGGAAGTTTCCGCGGAGCCGGCCGGTCCCTCTCCGTGGGCCAAGGTCAGTCTGCCGGACGGCCGGGAGGGATGGGTGCAACTGGGCGACGTAGCGTTCCACGCGCCGCCGCTGACGCTGCCGGAGATGGTGGAGTTCGCCAAGCGCTTTCTGGGACTGCCCTACACCTGGGGCGGAACTTCCACTTATGGGTACGATTGTTCCGGGTTTATGCAGATGCTGGAACGAAACCGCGGCGTGAATATGCCGCGCGACGCCCAGCCGCAAGCCGATTGGGATGGCCAGTCCGCCGTGGAGCGCAGCGACCTGCGGCCGGGCGATCTGGTCTATTTCGGCAGCTCGCCGAAACACATCACGCATACGGGCATGTATCTGGGCGGCGGCAAGTTCATCAGCGCGACCACTTACCAGACTCCCACGATCCGAATCGATAGCCTGGACGATCCGCACTTTTCGCGCATCTTGGTGGCCATGCGGAGGCCCAAGTGAACCGCCGGACTTTCTTCCAGGGTGCGGTGGCCGGAATGGCGGCGGGCGGCGCAGCGCGCGCGGCGGCAGCGCCGGGACTGGACGCGAAAATCGTCCGTCTGAACCTGCTGCACACCTGGACCACCACCATGTCAGCCAGCCAATACCGCGATACGCTCTACGTGGCCTTATCGCGCGACGGCATCACCGGCCACGGCGAGGGCGCTCCCATCGTGCGCTATAAGGAGGATGCCGAATCCGCCCGGAAAGCCGTCGAGTCGGTGCGCGAGTTGCTGCTCTCGTCGAATCCCATGCGATTCTCAAAGACGCTGGCCGAAGTCTTCGAGCGTATCCCCGGCGAGTGGGCCGGCAAGGCGTCCGTCGATATCGCGCTCATGGACTGGGTGACGCAGAAGCTTGGAATCCCGCTCTACGAGTATTTTGGACTCGACCCCGCCGACGCGCCTGTGACGACATTTTCGATTGGCATCGACACGCCCGAGATCACCAGGCAGAAGACGCTGGAAGCCGCCGACTACCCTATCCTCAAGGTGAAGGTCGGGCTTGCCACCGACGAACCGACCATCGAGGCGGTGCGCAGCGTCACTAAGAAACCCCTGCGGGTGGACGCCAATGAAGGCTGGACGGATAAAGAAGAAGCCGTCCGCAAGATCAACTGGCTGGAGACGCAGGGCGTCGAGTTCATCGAGCAGCCCATGCCCGCCGCGATGATCGAAGAGACCCGCTGGGTGCGCAGCCGCGTGCACTTGCCCATCATCGCCGACGAAGCTTGCGAGCGGCCCGCCGACATTGTCAAGGTCAAAGACGCCTACGATGGCGTCAACGTCAAGCTCGATAAGTGCGGCGGCGTGTTGCAGGCGTTCCGCATGATTCAGATGGCTAAGGCGTTGGGAATGCGCACCATGCTCGGCTGCATGGTATCGAGCTCGGTCTCGGTGACGGCCGCGGCGCACCTGTCTCCCCTGGTAGATTATGCCGACCTGGACGGAAACCTGCTGATATCGAACGACCCTTACCGCGGCGTCCGGGTCGTAAAAGGAAAGCTGACGCTCCCCGATGAGCCGGGCCTGGGGCTGACGCCCGCCGCGTGACTCGAATCGAGAATCCACTTACAGAGACTTCGTAACATCATGGCAAAAACTCCTCACACGACGCGACGCTATCGCGAAGACATGTCCGAGATGCCGGACTGGATGAAGAAGAAGAAATGCCCCAACCGGGACAAGTACATGTCCGGCAAGCGCATCCTGCCTAAGAACCTGACCGGCAAGGAGAAGGTCCCGGACGTCATCGACAACGCGTTTCTGGCGTATAACGGCGCGCGCCTTCGGGAAGGCTGCCAGCTTTTCGCCGAAAAGATGCTGGAGCCGGACGTGACGGTGGGCATGACGCTCTCCGGCGCGCTCACGCCGGCGGGATTGGGATGCTCTTCCATCGTTCCGCTCATCAAGGCCGGTTTTGTGGACTGGATCGTCGCCACCGGCGCGAACCTCTACCACGATCTGCACTTCGCGTTGAATTACCCCGTGCGTACGGGCAGCTTCAAGATGGATGACACCGAGTTGAGGGATAACGACATCGTGCGCGTCTATGACGTGCTGCTGGGCTATAGCGACTGTCTAATGGCTACCGA
Organism: uncultured Solibacteraceae bacterium; assembly: GCA_964457555.1. Taxonomy (GTDB): domain Bacteria; phylum Acidobacteriota; class Terriglobia; order Bryobacterales; family Bryobacteraceae; genus BOG-224. The sequence continues at coordinate 4,103 of CAYWHA010000052.1, read as the reverse complement.
TGAGATCCTGCGCGAGATTCTCATTCAGCCCGAGTTTCAGAAAGAGATGGGCACGGCCGAGTTACACCATCTGATCGGTAAGTACGCCGCCGAATGGGAGCGCAAGGCTAAGCTCAAGGATGTCTCGGTGCTGGCCGCCGCGTATCGCGCCGGCGTACCTTGTTACACCTCCTCGCCGGGCGATTCCACCATCGGCATGAATGTGGCCGGCGTGGAACTGCGCGGCAACAAACTGCGGCTCAACCCGTCCATTGACGTCAATGAGACCACGGCTTTCGTGCTGGCTGCCAAGCGTTCGGGCGGCAAGAGCGGGGTGGTGTTATGGGGCGGCGGGAGTCCCAAGAACTTCATGCTGCAGACCGAGCCGCAGATCCAGGAGGTGTTGCGCATCAAGGAATTTGGCCAGGACTACTTTCTCCAGGTGACCGACGCGCGGCCCGATACCGGCGGCCTGAGCGGCGCCACGCCGAGCGAGGCTGTGAGTTGGGGGAAGGTGGACCCGGACAGGCTGCCCGACGCCGTAGTTTGTTACACCGACACTACCATCGCCATGCCGCTGCTGACGCACTATGCGCTCGCCCGCCGCAAGCCCCGGAAACCGCGGCGGCTGTACGACCAGCGCGGCGCGATGATGAAAGCGCTGACTAAGGAGTACTTCGCGCATAACAAAGTCAAGATGGTGGATGGCTCCGCGCCGGCGGTCGACTGACCCATGACTAAGAGAGAATTGCTGGCCATCGCCAGGCGTCACGGGACGCCGGTGGTCGTGGTGGATCACGACGCGATCCGTAGTAACTATGCCAGTTTCCGGCGGCGCTTGCCCAAAGTGCAGGCTTACTATGCGGTGAAAGCCAATCCGGCGGCGGAAATCGTGCGGACCCTTTACAAGGCAGGGGCCAGCTTCGACGTCGCTTCGTTGCCTGAGTTCATGCAGGTGCATGAAAACATCGCGCGCCTGCCCGCTAAGGAACGCCAGGATTTCATTTGGGATAAGATCATCTACGCCAACCCGATCAAACCGAAGGAGACGCTGCGGGCGCTCGACCAGTACAAACCGCTGATCGTTTACGACAACATCGACGAACTGCGCAAGATCAGGCGTCACGCGCCTCACGCCGGGTTGGTGCTGCGTCTGCGCGTGCCTAATACGGGATCGATGGTGGAGCTTTCCTCCAAGTTTGGCTGCGATCCGGGCGAGGCCGTGGACCTGATCGACGAAGCCTTCGGGATCGGGCTGGTGGTGGAAGGCCTGAGCTTCCATGTGGGCAGCCAGTGCGCCAACTTCGATAATTTCGTGCAAGCTCTGAACATCGCCGCGGCGGTGATGGGGGAAGCCCGGTCGCGCGGCCATGAGATCAAGATTCTGGACATCGGCGGCGGCTTCCCGGTAGCTTATGACTCGCACATCAAGCCGCTGGCGGCGCTCGCCCGCAAGATCAACGCCGAAATCGGCCGTCTATTCGCGAAGGACATCGAGATCCTGGCGGAACCGGGGCGCTATCTGGTGGCGACGGCCGCAACCTCGGTGGCGCGGGTCATCGGCAAAGCGGTCCGCGACGGCAAGATGTGTTACTACATCGATGACAGCGTGTATCATACGTACTCCGGTATCGTCTTCGATCACTGTCAGTACAATGTCAAGGCCTTTAAGCGGGGAGAGACCGAGATCTGCACGGTCTTCGGACAGACTTGCGATGGCATGGACGCCATCACGCAGTCTCAGGAATTGCCCAAGCTCGAAATCGACGATCTGGTCTATTCCGAAAACATCGGCGCTTACAGCAACGCCTCGGCGACATGGTTCAACGGCTTCGCCCCGGCGCAGGTGGTACACGTGAACGAGTGATTTTCATGCCGGATTCCGCCATTCTTCTGATTCACTGCCCCGACCGCAAAGGCATTGTGGCGGGCGTCTCCGGGTTTCTGCACCGGCACGGAGCCAACATCCTGCACGCGGATCAGCACCAGGATAACGATTCGGGCCTCTTCTTCATGCGCGTCGAGTGGGACCTCAAGGAATTTGCCCTCGACGACGGGGCGTTCCGCGCGGAATTTCGCCGGTTGGCCGAGTCGTTCGATATGCAGTGGCAACTGGCCTACTCAGCGGCGCGGCCCGCCGTGGCTATCTTCGTCTCGCAGCAGCAACACTGTCTGATGGACCTGCTATTCCGGCACCGGATCGGGGAATTGCGCTGCGAGATTCCGCTGATTGTCAGCAACCACGAGGCTGCCGGCGACCTCGCCGCGTTTCATGGCATTCCGTTCCATTACACGCCCGCCGACGCGGCCAGGCGGACGGAATCCGAAAAGGTTCAACTGGAACTGCTCGAACGTCACAAGATCGACCTGGTGGTGCTGGCGCGCTACATGCAAATCCTCTCGCCGGAATTCGTGGCAAGCCATCCGGGGCGCATCATCAACGTGCATCATTCTTTTCTGCCTGCCTTCAGCGGCGCGCGCCCGTACCACGCGGCCTACCACCGGGGCGTCAAGCTGATCGGCGCCACGAGCCACTACGTCACGGCGATTCTTGACGACGGCCCGATCATCGAGCAGGGCGTGGTCCGCGTGTCGCACCGCGATCAACTGGAGGATCTGATCCAGAAAGGCCGCGACCTGGAGCGCGTGGTCCTCTCCACCGCCGTGCGCTGGCACCTGAATCACCGGATTTTGCAGTACTCCGGCAAGACCGTGGTCTTCGATTAGAACTTACTTCCCGGTGATGAGAGTAATCTCTTTGAACCAGATGGTGGGGCCGCCGCCGTGGTGCTGGATGGCGATATACCCGGCGTCGGGCCGGGGACCGCGGTCCGGTTCGTACTGGCCGTTCTTGGGCGGAACCGGCGAGACGCCGTCATAGTCGGTGACTAAGACTCCGTTCAGTTTGACAACAGTTCGCTGGCCCGTTAGTGCGATCTCCAGAGTGTTCCATTCGCCCGCCGGTTTGTAAGGCCGCGCCTTGGCTTGAGTCATGGAATAGAGTACGCCGGTGCAGTGATAGTCGTCGCCCGTGTCCTGGATCTGCACCTCGATGCCCTTATTGATCGCGTCGTCCTCGGATTTCGGCTCCACGGGTATGCGGATGAACACGCCCGAGTTTGCCGAGGGGTCGGACACCTTGTAGACCACGCGCAGCGTCGCATTGCCGATCTTCTCGCGGGTGTACCAGAGGTCGTCCTCGGGCGAAGCCGGGACTGTCACGAGCAATCCATCCTGAACGGCGAAGCCGGGTTGCCGATCTGCCGGCAGGCCTTCGTGGCGGGGCATCCGCGCCCAACCGGAAAGATCCTTGCCGCTGAAAAGCTGAATCTCAGCAGCCGGCAACGCCGAAGCTGCCAGCAACAAAACCGCGAGCGGGAATCTCATGGATAACCTTATGGTACTGGAAGAAACTCGTCGCGCGCGTGAAACTTGTCGTGCGGCTGGTATGATTGGGGGGTACATTCATCTTGCGCTTCGAGCGAATTACCGTTGACCCGGCGGCGGCCGCTTCCCATCTAAAACGACGCAGCGGTCAGCGTCCCGTCAGTCCCAGTGTAAGTCCCCGCGTCAGTCCCCGTGCGGGCCCCAATGCACAGCGGTATCATGTGGAGGGTGAAGGTCAGGGATTTGACCCACCTGCTCGAATCTGCCGGGTGGCGACTGAGGAGAACCCGAGGCAGCCACCGCCAGTTCCGGCATCCTGGAAAGGCGATGATCGTGACCGTACCCGGTCAGCTCGGCAAGGACGTGCCGGTGGGGACGCTAAGAGCCATTCTGCGTAGCGCCGGGCTGGCAGGAAAGGGGGAGGATTGATGAGGTACACGGTTATTTACGAGAAAGGGCCAACCTCTTGGGGGGCATACGTTCCCGACCTTCCTGGCGTTATCGCGGTTGGCGATTCACGAGACGAAGTGGAACGCCTTATCCAGGAGGCTATCGAGTTTCATCTTGAGGGCATGCGCGAGGAAGGCATGTCCATCCCCCCCCCATCGAGCTTCGCAGGTGAGGTCGAAATCAAGCCCGCCGCCTGAGGCACGAACATTGGGGCTGGTGGAAGACTCACGCGGTTCAGGAGCCTGTCGGAGAGAAATTGGCGCGAGATAGCCAGGTAGGCGCGCCGC
>CAYWHA010000051.1:0-40075 GCA_964457555.1 uncultured Solibacteraceae bacterium | reverse complement strand
AAGGGGACATTTCTAATGAGTTAAGACAGGGGACATTTTAAACGAGGCTTGACAGTGAGGGCAGCGGGGCGAGGTTCCGAAGGGCAGTTGGGATTATACTGTATGGGATCTGGTGCCCAGGATGGAAAGGCTGGTTCGGAAGTCGGAACTTCTGGCGTCTGTTCTTTGGCTAGGCAGTCTGGCAGTGCCCACGCTTTATGGGCAGATCCCTGGCACAACGATAACCGTCGGTGTTCCGGCGACTTCGAATCCTTACCTGGCGGGCATGCCGCGGGGTACGAAAGCAACGTTCGGCGACACGGCTCCGGAGGAGTCGCCCGTACTCGTCGAACTCACTCTCGTCAACGCGGTGGCTGTGAGTTTCAGCGCTTCCGGCGCGGTTGAGCACGATCGGTTCGATCCGCCCCAATACGATCCGCCCGATGGCTCAATGTTCTACGACCATAAGGGTGGCGCGGAGAACGGGATTGCGAACGTATCGGCGCCGATCGACTCGCTGGTTGGGGTGTTCCTGGGAGACGACCGGCCCGACCGGACTCGCGCGCCAAAGCCCCTGCGCCTTCGTTCCGCCGACAGGGACGGCCCAATCGTATCGCCGGATCTCAAGCAGGTCTTTTTCATCGGCGCGGGCGCTACCAAATCTCGCGTCAGCCGGAGGTACATGGTCCCTAGAGACGCGACCAGGCTGTTCCTCGGCGTAATGGATGGTTACGAGTGGAACAACAATGCAGGCTCGTTTGCCGTTCGCGTCACGATGGAGTACTCCGATGTGTCGTCGAACCTGTTCAGCGTGGATTCGCAAATTTCCTACGCCGAATGGCCGTGCCTGCCGGATCGAAGCCAGTGCACGCCGGGGCAGCCGATAGTCAAAGAGACAAGGCCCGGAGAATATCACGTTATCCTGCCGGCGCAGATGGAGTGGGGAGTTAGCGTTCCGACGCCCACGGGGGCGACTGCCACGATAAGCGGAGCCGTAGGAACCGCATGTCTCGATGCGGAATCGCGGAGCACGAGTAGTTGCAACGGACCCTCCGGCGATGGCACGCGCGCCGGAACGGAATATGTAGCGCCGAACGCGGGAGTTGGCGCCTTGGTCAGCAAGACGACGGGTGGCCGGACCTATTTTGCGGTCAATGACCGCCGCGGCGCGTCCTTTCAGAATCATCAAGGCTATTTTGAATTTGACGTCAACGTGAAGTAGCATTCGATACTGAGCGGACTCTCCAGCCGAGTCTATTGCCCGACACGAAGTTCGTTCAGCAGATTCGGGCGCCTGTCGAGCACCATCAGCAGTTTCACCAGCGCGAGCGGCGGTTTGGTCTTGCCGTTTTCGTAGCGCGAGAAAGCGTTGGGTCCACCGCCGAACATCGCGGCCGCCTGCCGCTGGTCGAGCGCGAGCTTTTTGCGCACGCGCGCGATAAAGCGCGGATCGACTATCGGTGAGGCCTACTCCGTTTGCGCATCCGTCAAATTGAACGTGCCCAGGAAGCTGCTGCGCCGGTCGGGGATGCTCCAGGTTTCTCCGAGGCCGTCGCCTTTGTAGGAATCGGTGGAGGCGAAGGCGGGCATGGCGTGGTCAAGCTTGGCGCTGAGCGGCGGATAGAAAACCATTTCGTTGCCGCAGTGGACGTCGCCGCCGTTCAACGCGCGAGTCTCGATGGCGGCGAGCGAACCGGCGGTAAGCCTGGCGGCGCCGCCGTGGATATTGCCGTTCTCGATGGTCAGGTCGACCGGCATATAGGCCACCTTGACGACGTCGCTGAACAGGTCGCCGCCCATGTACTTGGCGAAAGCTTCGAGGGCTTGGCGCTGGCCATCGGTGGCGCGGCTGTCTACGATGAGGACCGCGCGCGAGCGGTTGACCGGCTCGCTGATATTGCCAAGGGTGTGCTCAGTGCGAATCACGCCGACCACCGCGAGGCCATCCAGGTCGACGCCATCCCAGCCGCCGTGGTTGATCTTCCAGCCGAGAATGGCTTCTTTGCCGTTGATTTCGACTTCGCCATTGGCGAAGCAGGGGCCGGTCCAGACGTCAGCCGTACGGGCTTCGATGTAATTGCCGTCAATGGCGCGGCCGGGGAGACCGGCGGCGAAGGAAATGGAAGCGGCCAGAGTAAGCGCGGCGCTACCACAGAGTAATTTCAGCATCCCAGTTTGTACCTCTGGGACGATTATAGCAAAAGGGGTCACTTCACTTGCGGAGCACCGCGTAGTGGGGGTCTAACGTGACCTTCAGCGGCGGCTGGTTGAGTGCGACGCTAAAAGCGGCGACGCCGTTTTCCGTGCGAACCCATTTGACGATGGCGCGGTCACGGGTCACCTGGATCTCAATGGGCACGGCCACCTCAAAATCCGGGTCCACTCCGGATTGCGTTACCTTTCCGGTCAGCGCGTTGCCTTTGACGGACCAGGTCATGGCCAGCGTGGGAATGCCGGTTCCGTAGACCCACTCGTCGAAGAACATCTCCAGATGAGGGTCGTCCGAGCGGGGCGGCAGGAACTGCGCGGCCAGCTCCCGGAACTGGTCGGTGGTGACCGCCTTGCGGTCGTAGCGGCGGGCCAGCTCGGCCAGCATGGCAAAGAAGGGCTGGTCGCCCATGCGGGCGCGGAGCATCTGGACGATCCAGGAACCCTTGCCGTAGATAATATCGTTCCAGCCGCGCGGCTCGACCGAGTTTTGCAGGCGCGATCCCAATACGATGGGGCCGCTAGACTCCACGGTCTGCCCATTGTCACCCTTTTCAAGAAGCGCGCGCCGGTAGGAATCGAGCATGGTTTCCAGCGCCTGCCGGCCGTTGCTCTTTTCGAGGTACAGCAGGGCGGTGTAGTTGGCTAGCGCTTCCATGAGCCAGTTGTCGCGGTCGGAGGCGACGGTGACGCGATTTCCCCACCACTGGTGCGCCAGTTCGTGGGTCTGCAGCACGTTGCGGAGAACCAGGCCGGCGGCTTCGTTGGTCGCGCGCTCACCCGGCGCGGTCTTCAGGTAGGACAGAGTGGATAGGTAAATGATCCCTGGAAGTCCCTGGCCGAACGCGCCGGGGATGGGAGAGACGGTGAGATGTGGCAGGGCCGGCGGGCCGAATTTCAAAACCATGAAGTCGAGCGCCGAAGCCATGTCCGCGGCCATCTGATGCAGCCTGTCGAGCGGGCCGGGAGCGGTGTCCGCGGTCGCGCGGGCAAGGTCCGCCAGGGGATCGAGATGATCGCGCGTCACCAGGGCCGCCGCCCGCGGATCGAGCAGCGGCACGGACTTGGGCTGCAAAGCGGTCTCCAGCGTGCGGTTGGCGCACACGTCCACCTGGTATCCGCCGCGAGCCATTACGGCGTGCTCATAATTGCCCAGGTTGAAGCCGGCCACGCGGATGGGCGCGGCGGTGCGGCGGCGCGTCATGCGCTGAGATCCCTCCTGGCGGTCTTCCACCACGTCGCCGGGCGCAACCAGGTCAAGATCGCGCGGATAGCGAAATGTGAGGTCGTAGACGGCGAACTGGTCGCCCATCGACGGATACCAGTTGCCGCGCGAGCCTACATAGAGGACGTGGTCGCCCGAATCCTGGATGACCTTGCCGGAGTGATGAAATTCGAAATCGTACTCGCGTCCCAGGCGCAGCGGCTCGGCAGGGACCACTACGATCAGCTCGTTTCCGCCGCGCATGTTGGCCTGCGGCGCCTCATGCTGGAGAACCTCTGCGGGGCTCCCATCGACGGCGGCCGATGTGATTTGCATGTCCGGCGTCAGATTGAACGGAACCGCGGCCAGCCCGTCCAGAGCCGGCTTCACCTTGACATGCGTCACGGCCGTCAAGAGGAGATCGGCCCCGATGGTAGCGTCGATGCGGTAATCGCCAACGGTGGCAAACGGCTTGGGAGGGACGTTGCGTAGGGACCTGGCCGTGAAGCTGGTCCAGGTATCGAAATAGAGCTTTTCGCCGCGGGGAACAAACTGGCCGGCCAGGATTTGCTCCTCCCGCTCGGGGTCGAAAACCACTTCGAATGCGCCGCGCTTGGGGCTGCTCAAAGCCGCCAGGAAGAGGCCGGCGGGCCGCGCGGACTGGCCGATCAAATCGAGCGCCAGGCGCGCCTGATAGGTGGCGGCGAACTTGCGCATCAGCGGCGTCCAGCGCTCTTCCAGGGCGGCGGCGGCCTCGGGCGATTTCCGGTTGGAGGAATCGGGGGTGAGCTGCGCCTTGATGCGATCGTACGCATCGCCGGTGAACAGCAGGAGGGCGGACTCGAAGTGCTCGTCCAGGTTGGGCGAATCGATGTAGCCGTCGAGCGACCGCCGTTCGGCGCGGTCGGGCGGCAGCAGCATGACTTCGCCGTCGCCGCCCTCGGTATCGGCGGTGAATAGCGCCGCAATGCGCTTCCCGTCAACGGGCTGACCGAAGATCAGATGGCCGTCCGTGAAATAGAGGTGTAGGTCTTCCTGGGCGAGGGTGAGGTCGCGAACGCGGTAGCATTCGGCGCTGTCGAAGCTGCTTTCGCGGATGGCGCGCGCAAGGTCGCCCGCGGTTCCAGCCGAAGCGAGCCGCGCCAAAAACAACAACGCGAGAAGCCCCCTCATGGCTTATAGTGTACAGCGGGTGCGGTTACGGCATGGTCAACAGTCTGCGGTACAGGCTGAAGACGCGCGGGAAATCGAGTTCGAGCATCGTCTTGACGGGGGTGGCGTCCGGGGCCAACCGGCGATCCAGAGGGATGGTGGCGCCGTAGGACTTATCCCAAGTGGTTTGCACGTCCAGGTAACGGGTCTCGGACCTGGTAACGAAACCGGGATCGAGAAGATACGCCGCGGCCAGCGAGTCCCACATGTAGGCCGTGCCGTCCGGGTGCGTGAGAAAGCCGGGATAGCGGTTGCCCAGGTCCTCGCGGAAGAGCTTCGCGACGCCCGTGCCGGCCGATGCGATCTGGTCGAACTCTGCCTTGCGGATGGGCGCGGTGTTGCAGATGTCGAGGCCGAACATGACTTTTTCGGGAATGCGCGAGCGGAGTACAATGCGGGCGGCTTCCGGGTCGAACCAGAAGTTAAACTCGGCGGCGGCCGTAGCGTTACCCGGCACGGCGATGGCGCCGCCCATGAAGACCACGCGCTTGATGCGGGTCTCGATGTCGGGCCGCAGGCGCAAGGCAAGCGCAAGGCTAGTCATGGGGGCGAGTTCCAGGATGGTGACCTGGCCGGGTTGGCGCTCGATTTCGGAGATCAGGAACTCGACCGCGCCGGGGCGGGGCTTGCGTCCCGTGAGCGCGGCGCCGGGGGCCGCTACGGTGCGAGCGGGGTCTTCGGCGAACGCGCCGGCGTAGTCCAACGGACCCCAGAGACGCGCCGCCTCACGGCTCAAGGCGGGACTATTGAGCAGCGGCAATTGCGCCCCCGTATAAAGGGGGACGTTCGGCTGCCGCAGCAAATCGAGGATGTGAGACGTATATTCCACGCCCTGCGCCGGCCACACGTTGCCGGGCGTGATGACGATGCCCTCAACGGTCACCAGCGCCGGACTGCGCAGGACCATGGTAAGGGCGGCGCCATCGTCTCCGAAAAGGCCCGAATCGGTATCGATCACTACGACGTCGCGGGCAGAGGCGAACAGCGCCGGCGCGAGCAGGATTGCAGCTACGAAACGCAGCATCCCTCAATCATACGGCCTGCCTTCTTAGCCCGTCGCCGACGCCGCACGCCGGGTCGTGGCTGCGGCAACTTCCACGCGCGGTCGAGAACGGCCGGCCCTAGGCGCTGCCGGCCAGCAGCCGCCGCATAAGCATACGCCCGTTGCGGGATGCGCTTATAATGTACATTGAGTTCTTGATTTCTCATACGGGCGGGTTTATGAAAAACCAGACATCGCGTCGGAATTTTCTGCAGGGCGGCGCCGCGGCGGCAGCCACCGCATTTACCATCGTGAAGCCGCAGTCGGTCCGCGGATCGGCGGCCAATTCCCAGATATCGGTGGGGCTGATCGGGGCCGGCAACCGCGGCTCCTACGACGCCAGCATTGTCCACGCGGACCCGCGCGCCCGCGTGACGGCGATCTGCGACCGGTTCCCGGACCAGTTCGACCAGGCCAAGAAGACCATCAAGGTGGACGACGTCAAGACGTATACCGATTTCGAGCAGTTGCTGGCGTCGCCGGATATCGATGCGGTGTTCATCGCGCCGCCTCCGTTCGAGCATCCGCGCATGCTCGAAGCGGCCATCCAGGCCAAAAAGCACATCTACTGCGAGAAGCCCGCGGGCGTCGATGTGCCGGGCTGCCAACGGGTTATCGACGCGTCGAAGAAGGCCGACAAGACCAAAACCATTTCCTTCGGCTATCAGCAGCGCAGCGGACCGGAATACCTGGAAGCCTACAAGCGGATTCAGAACGGGGACCTGGGCGAGCTCTGTACGGCGCGCGCCTCCTGGATCGCCAACGACCCGTTCACGCGCAGGCCCTACGCGGACCCGGTGGTCGAGAAACTGCGGAACTGGTTCTGCTACAAGGACTACTCCGGCGACATCATCGTCGAGCAGGATTGCCATAACCTGGACGCCCTGCACTGGTTTCTGGGTGGGCTTCCGCTGCGCGCGGTGGGCCGCGGCACAGCCAAGGTCCGCAAGACCTTTGAGATTCTCGACAACATCTCGGTGGTTTACGAGTGGCCGAACAACATGCTGGTCAACTTCGAGGCCAACCAGTTGACCCCGAAAGGCTACAGCAAAATCGGCGAGGAGTACACGGGAACCAAGGGCACCATCCTCGTATCGCGCACCCGCATGACGCATTACGACGGCACGGCGAAGCCCTTCGACATGCCGACCAAACGCGACATCACCATGGACCACATCGAGGCCTTCCTGGCGCGGATTGTGAATGACAATCCGGAAAACGTGGTGGAGCGGTCGGCGCTGAGCACCTGCATCGCGATTCTCGGAAGAACGGCGGCCTACACCGGCCGCGAGGCCACCTGGAAGGGCGATATCGGAATCGCCGTATAGAGGCTTGCGGCGAAGGGCCAAACGGCGCATACTACCAGTCGAGATCTCAAAACAGGATTTTGAGAGGAGCGGCTATGGTATTCCTATTTGCGTCGCTTGCTTGTCTTGCCCTGTTCGCGGCCGTGTTCGCGGCCACTTTCGCCCTCGACCATTTTGCCTCAGCTTGGGAAGAGGCGTCGGCCGGCAGCAGACGGCGTCGTTTCAGCGACTGGGCGACGGATAACAGAACGCTCACCGAGGTGAAGGGGTGGTCGGGAATCGCGTCGGCGGCGTCGTTCCTGGCGTTGCTGGGCGCGGTATTTTACGCCCTGACGTTCGTGGGAGTGGGCGGAGAAAGACAGTTCGCGGTGTACGTTACGGGAGGACCGAACGCGTCCGGCGGCGCCGCGGCCCCCCGCGAGTTCTACGCCAACAGCGGCGATCTGAACCGCATGAGGATGTTCGATTATGTGGACAGCCGCCGCATTGTGAGCGGCCAGGTGTCGAGCGTGATTCCGATCGGCGGCGGACTGTCGCATGTGTGCATCGCGAATGGCGATGCGTGCGGGTTGGCCGACTCATCGCTTGGGCTGAAAACCGGGGACACGGCGTATATACGCATCGGTAGACCGCCTACCGGGCAAAGACGGGCGCCTGGGTGGACCATCACCGCGGCCGAGGCGAAGTCGCTGCAGGCGAACGCCAAGTTCACGATTGAGAACCGGTGAGAATGCCCGCGGGACCGCGCTGCACTTCACTGCAACAGAGGTCCCAGGACCGGCAGCGGGACAGCGCCTTGATTGAGCGCGCGGTCGTGGAATTCCGATAAGCTGAACGCGCCGCCTTTCGACTTCCGGTAAGCGTCGCGGATGTCCTGCCAGCCGCGCCAGCCCACGAAGTAAACCGGCAATTGGCAGGAGGTGAGCTTGGCCCGCTGCAATTTTTCCTCGGCCTCCTCCTTTTCCTGGAAGGTCTGCTTCTCCATCAAATCGAGCGCTTCCTCGTCGCTCATATTCGTGCTCTGCAGCCGGATATCCAGAATGGTATTGGCGAGGACGCGCAACTCCTGCTTGCCGAAGGTCAGCGCCATCTCGGGGGAGTGGTCCAGGTAGCCCTGGTCCAGCATCATTTGGGTCGCGTAGACGGCCCAGCCTTCGACGTACGGGTCATTGCCGTACACCGCCCGCAGCACGCGCCGCGTAGTGGGCTGAACGGCGTTGGCGAATTCGAACTGCACGTAATGGCCGGGCATGGCCTCATGGATGGTGAGCAGCCGCAGGCCGTAGTAGTTGTACTCGCGGAGTTTGGATTCCACGCGCGCCTTAGGCCAGTCGGCCGGGATGGGCGTGACCCAGTAAAACGCCCCCAGTTGAGGCTCCAGGGCCGGCGCGGGATCGAATCCGCCCACGGAATACGTGCCGCGCATGAACTCGGGCGTGGGGATCACCTGCAAATTCGTGCTCGCCGGAAGCGTGAGAAGGCGCTTCTGCTGGACGAAAGCGCGGGTCTCCTGAAGGCTCTGGCGCGCGTCGTCCATGTACGACTGCGGCGTAGAGTGACGCTGGGCGATGTGGTCCAGCACTTCGCCAACAACGCGGTTCTCTCGCACGTCCCCGGAAAGCTCCGCGTGGTCCTTGTGGGCCGGGAACAGTAGCCGGTGCAGCGGGAGTGCAATTTCGAGCATCTGCGCGCGCACGGTGTGCAAATCCTGCTCGGCCCGCCGCAGCGTTTCGGATGGTTCCATACCGGTTTCCAGCACGTAACGGAACTTACGGCTGTAACGGTCGGCGCCGAGGCGCCAGTCGGAGTCAGTCCGGTTGGCGAGCGTGTTCACCAGAAACGTCTGGAACTGAACCAATGCGGCCAGCGCCGGCCCCGCCGCTGCGTCGTAGGAGGCGCGCAGGTCGGCCGGCACGGCATCCCGAATCGTGTCGCTAATCAGTTTGGAATCGCCCGCATTCTCGTCAATGGCCACCTTCGTCCAAATTTCGGGGGCCGCAGTCAGGTTGGCGGTGGCCTGCTGCAGATAGCGCGGGACCTGCCGAAGCCTCTCGATGATGTGTCCGATACGCGCCGGAAGGGGAGCGAACTCCAACACGAAGGGGTTGAACAACGCATTCCCGAGCGTTTCGACGTAGGTGGCGGGGTTGTGCTGCGCGCTGTGGATCTCCTCAAGATCGAGCAGGTTCAGCGCAATCTGGTCCTGGATGATGCGCAGGTCGGCGCGGTCCTGAGGCGTCAGGCGGGCAGCGTCCAGCGTAGCCAGCCGGTCGCGGAAGCCGTGGTAGAACTGGCGATGTCTTTCGAGGCTCGCCGGGCCGACGTCGTCGAGCAGATCGTCCAGGTTCTGGTTGTTGTATTTGTGCAAGCCGGCGGCGGTGGCCCCGGCCGGCGAAAACGAAAGCGTGGTGTAGACGAACTCATCCGAGAGACGCGCGAACCGCTCGGAAGGACTGGGGCCGCAACCAGCGGCGAACAGCAGCAGGGGAAGCATCGCAACGAGCCTGATCATCGTTGCAATTGTACAACTTCGGTGGGGCGGACCGGCGTGCCCACTGCCTTTGTGGGCCCGCCTGCCTTCTTCTCTTCAGCAACGCCACGCTAGGCTTATCCTACGCCATAATGCCGCCGGATCCCCGGCAGGGGCCGCGGCGCCAGAGCCGGCTCGGCATGGCGAATTGCCCGGTCGCGCGCCAGGCTTCGCATGACCGCCGCACGTTCGGAGTATGCCCAGCGCATCGTCATCCGCTCGCCCAAAATGCAGGCCCACAACAGGGCCACCGAACACCCGATCGCAACCAATCCCGGACCGGTGATCTTCATGAGCGGCATAGCGGGTCCTCCGAAATTCAAACAGCGTGCAATTCTGGCGCCACATGTCCCGACCGTATGATTTAGGACGATTGCGTACGGAACTGTGGCCGCCAGGGCACAAGCGGGCACTCGAAGCAACGGGCCGCTGATATCATGTGGTCCATGAGTCCAAAACAGCAACCTTACGACTATGCCAGCCAGCTCGTTGCAAGCAAGGAATTCTTCGAGCGCTCCACCCGCGTCCTTGAGGAAGCCGACTCGGGGTTCCATCCCCAAACGGATATGATGACCGTGGCCCAGCAGGTGGCGCACGCCGCCCACACCTTGAACTGGTTCATCGAGGGCGCCACCCGGCCCGAAGGGTTCGATCTCGATTTCGCGAAACAAGCGCAAGACCTGCAAGCCGTGACCTCGCTGACCGACGCACGCAAGAAACTGGACGCGGCGTACGCCAACGCGATCCGCTATCTGCGCTCCGCCAAGCCCGAGGAGCTGGCAGCTCCGCTTCCGCAGGGCCCGGTGATGGGAGGACAACCCATCAGCGACATCGTATGGGCCATGGTAGAACACACGGCGCATCATCGCGGCGCGTTGACGGTATACTCGCGCGCGCTGGGAAAAGTGCCGCCGATGCCCTACATGGGCTGACACAATGGAAGCATGCCCTTCGATCTCCAGCCCATTTTGAAGGGCGATCTTCTGGAACTCAGGCCGCTTCGGGCGGACGACTTCGACGCCCTTTACGCGGTCGCGTCAGACCCTCTGATCTGGGAGCAGCATCCGGTTCGGGACCGTTACAAGGAGGAAGTTTTCCGGGGGCTGTTTCAAGAGTCCCTGGAATCCGGCGGTGCGCTAATCGCCGTCGATCGCCGCGGCGGTCAGGTAATCGGGTCGTCGCGCTTCCACGCGTTCGACGAAGCCAGGAGCGAGATTGAAATCGGCTGGACATTCCTGGCCAGGACTCACTGGGGCGGCGTCTACAACGGCGAAATGAAGCGGCTCATGCTGGCGCACGCCTTTCAATTTGTGAACAGCGTAATTTTCCTGGTGGGGCCAGAGAATTTGCGTTCGCAGAAGGCCATCGAGAAGATTGGCGGAGTGCGAGAGGGTCCCACACGCGACGGCAGGGGCCACGAAGCAATTGTCTACCGGATCGCTTCGCAGGCCGCCTGATGTGGGGCAGGCGCTGGGTGGCGCGGGCGGCCACGCCTGCTGGGCCGAGAGTCGTCTCGGCCTTCGTTCGGTCGGCCCGCGCGGCGCGCCCTACGCCCGCATCGCCGGCAGTCGCGGGTTCCTTGCTCCGGCCCATTTCTGCTGGTGCCAGTAAGGGTAAGGCTGCGGAACGGCGCTGGCATCGTCCAACCTGGCCATTTCTTCGGCGCTCAGCTCCCAACCGGCCGCGGCTAGATTGTCCAGCAGTTGCTCCTCGTTGCGCGCGCCCAAAATCACCGTGTCCACGCCCGGCTTGCCGTGCACCCAGTTGATGGCCACCTGCGCCGGCGTGACGCCGCGCTCGCCGGCCACCGCCAGCATCGCGTCCACGATGCGGTAGAGCCGCTCCCAATCCACCTCAATCGGCGCTCCGAGCGCGGCCAGACGGCCTTCCGTAGGTTGTGGCGCGCTTCGCCGGATCTTGCCGGAGAGCAGCCCGAACATCAGCGGGCTCCAGGCCATCACGCCGACGCCTTGGTCCAGGCCCATCGGAATCAGCTCGTATTCCGCGTCGCGGATCAGCAATGAGTATTGGATCTGCTGGCTGATATAGCGCGCCAGGCCGTTGCGTCTGGAAATGGCGACGGCCTTCATGGTTTGCCAGGCGGAAAAATTGGAGCAGCCGGTGTAGCGGACCTTGCCCTGGCGGACCAGGGCATCGAACGCCGCCAGCGTCTCCTCCATGGGCGTGAGGGAATCCATGCCATGCGCCTGGTACAAATCGATATAATCGGTGCCCAGACGGCGGAGGCTGGCCTCGCAGGCCTCGATCAAGTGGTGGCGCGACAGTCCCACGTCGTTCGGCCCCGGCCCCATCCGCGAGAAGGCTTTCGTGGCGATCTGGACCGTGTGGCGCCGGCCTTTGAGGGTGTTGCCCAGCACCTCTTCCGCCAGCCCTTCCGAATAAATGTCGGCGCTGTCAAACAAGGTGACGCCGTGCTCGATGGCGATATCCACCAGGCGCCCCGCCTCTTCCACGCCCAGCCCGCCCATGGCCGCGTGCCGGCCCTTGCCTCCGAACGTCAGGGTTCCCAGACTGAGCGACGACACGCTCAAGCCGCTTCCACCGAGAAATCGCTGCTGCATCTCCACATTATCGGACGGACGGCGGCTGGCCGGATTGAAAAAGCGAATGCGGCTCATCAGATAAATTTGGTTCTCCGGCGCACGGAAAAGCGTGACGATGAGAGGGGGGAGTGTGTGAGCGGCCCGGCTATGCAGTTTTCCTCATACGATACGCAAGCCTTCTACGACGAAATGTTCGAGTCGGACGGCCGTCCCAGGCCGCATGCCCGGCTCCTGCTGGAGACCGTCGAGTCTCTCTCGGATGGGCAGTTGCTGCGGTACAAGCAGGCGGCGGAGCGAATGTTGCTCCAGATGGGTATTACCTTTAACGTCTATGGCGACACGGCCGGGACGGAGCGCATCTTCCCGTTCGACCTGATCCCGCGGATCGTGCCCTCCGGCGAGTGGGACCGCATCGAGCGCGGACTCAAGCAGCGAGTCCACGCCCTGAATGCATTTATCGACGACATTTACCACGAGCAGAAAATCCTCAAAGACCGCGTGATCCCGAGCGACGTGATTCTTTCGGCGGTCTCCTACCGGAAGCAATGCCAGGGCCTCGATCCGCCGTGGCGGGTGTGGTGTCACGTCACCGGGACCGACCTGGTGCGCGATCGCGACGGCCAGTACTACGTGCTGGAAGACAACCTGCGTGTGCCGTCCGGCGTCTCCTATGTGCTCGAAAACCGCGAGGTGCTGAAACATATCTTCCCGGCGGTGTTCGAAGGCCTTTCGGTGCGCCCGGTCCAGGAGTACCCGAGCCGGCTGCTCGAGATGCTGGAATCCATCGCGCCCCGCCCGCACCACGATCCTCGCGTGGTCCTGCTCACTCCCGGCATTCACAATTCCGCGTACTTCGAACACAGCTACCTGGCCCAGCAAATGGGAGTGCAACTGGTGGAGGGGCGCGACCTGACGGTGGACGGCCGCGGCGTTTTCATGCGCACCACCAAGGGACTGGAGCGGGTGGACGTGATTTACCGGCGCATCGACGACGATTTTCTGGACCCTCAGGCGTTCCGGGAGGACTCCATGCTGGGCGTCTCCGGACTGATGGCCGCCTACCAGGCGGGGCGCGTCGCGCTGGCCAACGCCCCCGGCAACGGCGTGGCCGACGACAAGGTGGTTTACGCCTACGTCCCGGACATGATCCGCTACTACGAAGACGCCGACCCGATTCTGCCCAACGTTCCCACCTACCTTTGCTGGAAGGACAGCGACCGGAGCTACGTGCTGGAACACCTCGAGCAGTTGGTGGTCAAGTCGGCCAACGAATCGGG
The DNA here is from genome assembly GCA_964457555.1 of uncultured Solibacteraceae bacterium. GTDB lineage: Bacteria > Acidobacteriota > Terriglobia > Bryobacterales > Bryobacteraceae > BOG-224. The sequence goes on along the minus strand of CAYWHA010000051.1, from coordinate 26,752 downwards.
CGGGTACGGGATGTTGGTGGGGCCGCATTCCACACGCGAGCAACGGGAGGAGTTCGCAGTCAAGATCGAAGCCAATCCCCGCAACTACATCGCCCAGCCGACGCTCGGCCTCTCGCGCGTGCCCACCATTGTCGGCGACCATTTCGAAGGCCGCCACGTGGACTTGCGGCCCTACGTTCTGTGCGGGAAGGAGATCTACGTCGCGCCCGGCGGGCTGACGCGCGTGGCCATGAAAAAAGGCTCGCTGGTGGTCAATTCGTCGCAGGGCGGAGGCAGCAAGGACACCTGGGTGCTCGATCCGCCGGCGCAAGGAGGACAGCAACAGTGACGCTGATGCCGGCGTCCCAACCCCTGCTCAGCCGGGTTGCGGACGCAGTCTATTGGATGGCGCGGTACATCGAGCGGGCCGAAAATGTGGCGCGCTTCATCGGCGTCAACCAAAACCTGATGCTCGATCTGCCGGGCGGGTTTTCGGACCAGTGGCAGCCCATCGTCGATACCACGGGCGATCGCGCGGCGTTCCTCGACCACTACCGCACGGGCACGAAGGATAACGTGGTCCATTTCCTGGCGTTCGACGCGGAGAACCCGAACTCCATCCGCTCCTGCGTGCTGGCCGCGCGCGAAAATGCCCGCTCCGTGCGGGAGACCATCTCGTCGGAAATGTGGGAGCAGATCAACAGCTTATACCTCCTGCTGGCGGCGGAGAGTCTGAAATTGGTTCCGGAACAACTGCCGCAGTTCTGCCATCAAGTGCGCATGGCGTGCCACCTGTTTCAGGGAATCACGGAAGTCACCTTGAGCCACGGCGAGGCCTGGAACTTCATACGGCTCGGCTCCATGCTCGAAAGGGCCGACAAAACCACCCGAATCCTGGACGTGAAGTACTTCATCCTGCTGCCCTCGGTGGCGGATGTGGGCACGCCCTACGATGACATTCAGTGGGCGGCGGTGCTGAAATCCGTCAGCGGCTTCGAGATGTACCGCAAACGGCACGGGCGCATCGCGCCGGAGCGCATTGTCGAGTTCCTTTTGCTGGATGCCGATTTTCCGCGCGCCGTGCGCCACTGCGTGGGGCTGGCGGACCAATCCCTGCACGCCATCACGGGGACCAGACCGGGAACGTATTCCTGCGCCGCCGAGCGGCGCGCCGGGCTACTTCGCTCGGAGCTCGATTACGCGCAGGCGGACGCCATCATCAAAGCCGGCCTGCACGAGTTTTTCGACGCGTTGGAGGCCAAAATGAATATAATTGACGAGTGCATCCGCGGCGATTTCTTTGCCCAGCCGGCCCTGACCCCGGCCGCCGCCGGATAGCGGACTGGGAGAACATGACATTCTGTCTTGGAATGACCGTCGAGCAGGGCCTGATCGGCATCGCGGATACCCGCGTGACGGCCGGCAACGAGTGCATGGTAGCAAGAAAGACCGCTAGCTATCAGGGACCGGGGTTTTCGTTTTTCGTGATGAACTCCGGACTGCGGTCACTGCGCGACAAGATCCTGCTGCATTTCGAAGAAGCCTTCGCGCGCGACTCCGAAGGGCGGGAGCGCCTGTACAAACTGGTCAATCTCTACGCGCAGCAGGTCCGGCGGGTGGCCGACGAAGACTCGGCCGCTCTGCACCGCGCGGAGCTGAAGTTCAACGCGTATTCGCTCATCGGCGGACAGATGGCGGGCGACTCCACGCACCGGCTGTTCATGGTGTACCCGGAGGGAAACTGGGTGGAGATCGGTCCGGATACGCCCTACCAGATTATCGGCGCGTCGGGCTTCGGCAAACCAATCCTGGAGCGGTCGGTCAAGCACTCCGATTCCATGTTGTACGCGTTCAAGGTGGGGCTGCTGGCGTTCGACGCCACCCGATTATGCGCGGCCGATGTGGATTTTCCGATGGATGTCGTCTTATATTCGCGCGGCAGCTTCCAATTGGTGGAGCAGCGCTTCGACCGCGACGACCTGCGCGAGATCTCCAACTGGTGGCAGGACCGCATGCGGCGCAGCGTCCAGGACCTGCCCTCGGAATGGATCGAGGCGGCCTTCTCCAAGCTGACGCACGGCGAACTGGCGTTCTGAGGAGATGTTTCGCTCATGCGAATCTCGTTGACGCACTCCACCGTTTATCGATACGAGGGGCCGGTCTACCTGGAACCGCAGACGTTCCGTATGCGGCCGCGCGAGGATGGAGCGCAGCGTCTCTCGCACTACGCGCTGGAAATCTCGCCGGCGCCGGCCGGAAAGGCGGAGTGCCTGGATCAGGATGGCAACGTGGCGCTGGAGGCATGGTTCGACCGGCCGGTGGAAGAACTGAGCCTGAAGAGTTCCTTTGAAGTGGAAACCCTGCGCGAGAATCCTTTCGACTTTATCCTGGCGGATGCGCGCCTGGCGAGCCTCCCGTTCGTCTACCGGGAGCCGGTGCGTTCGGCCTTGGCGCCGTGCCTCGACGCCTCGCAGGAATCCACCGCCGTACGCGATTTCGCCCTGTCGGTGGTGAACGCAACCGGCTGGCAAACCCTTGTATTCCTGACGTCGCTGAACCGGACGCTATTTGAGACGTTCCGCCATGTGGTCCGTGACGATGGACCTCCGCATCCTCCCGAAGTGACCATCCGCAGCAAGGAAGCGTCGTGCCGCGACCTGGCCATGCTCTACTGCGCCGCTTGCCGTTCCATGGGCATCGCCGCGCGTTTCGTGAGCGGCTACGAGCGCGGCGCCGCCGAACAGGAGCAGTCCTACATGCACGCCTGGGCTGAGGTCTATCTGCCCGGCGGCGGCTGGCGCGGCTACGACCCGGCGCTAGGGCTGGCCGTGGCGGATTCTCACGTGGTGGTAGCGGCCGCCGCCGACCCGCGGCTGGCAGCCCCGTTATCTGGATCGTTCCGCGGCGCCGCGCGTTCGAAAATGGAATTCACCATCGCGATGCAGGTGGCGGGCGACGCGGCGTCGGCCGGGGCGTAAGGGCTTTCCGCCCCTAAGCGATGCCAAACGGTCCACCGAAACGGCAAGCTCCAGAGAAGGAGAGACCGGTCATACACTGGCTGCTCGATTCTGACCCTTCCGTCCGCTGGCAGGTAATGCGGGACCTGATGAGTTCGCCGGCAGAGGAAGTCGCGGCCGAGCGCGCACGGGTTGCTACCGAAGGCGCTGGAGCAATGCTGCTTTGTCTCCAGGCGGCCGACGGGCGGTGGGGCGGCGCCGCATGGAACCGGGGGTGGAATTCCACCATGCACGTCCTCATGCTGTTGCGCCACCTGGGGATCGATCCAGCCAGCGATCGGGCACGCCGCGCAACGGACCTTGTCCGCGACCGGGTAACGTGGAAGGGCTGTGGCCCGCGGGAATGTGAGGCCAATGCCTTCTTTGACGGCGAGGTCGAGCCTTGCATTAACGGACAGGTCGCGGCGGTGGGCGCGTACTTCGGCCAGGACGTCAGCGGCCTTGTCGCCCGGCTGCTCGCCGAACAGTTGCCCGACGGCGGCTGGAATTGCGAAGCCGCCAACGGCTCGACGCGGTCGTCATTTAACACCACGATCTGCGTGCTCGAAGCCCTGCTCACATACGAACAGGCCGTCGGCGGCAGCCAGAAGATCATCGAAGCCCGTCTCCGCGGGCAGGAGTACCTTCTCAAGCGCCGCCTCTTCCGCCGGTCCACCGGCGAGGTAATCGAGCGAGATCGCAAGGGCGGCTACCAGTGGACGCGTTTCGCGTTCCCGGCGTGGTGGCATTACGACGTGCTCAGGGGACTCGATTACCTGTGCAGCGCGGGCGTTGCGTACGACGAACGGATGGCCGAGGCTATCGAACTGGTCGCATCGAAGCGTGGCGCCGATGGGACCTGGCCGCTGGAGACCAGGTATCCCGGCGCGATGCCCGTCGAGATGGACGAAGGCGAGGGACATCCAAGCCGGTGGAACACGCTGCGCGCCCTACGGGTATTGAATTGGTTCCAATTTGATTCCCGCCCCGCACCTACCGATGCAATGAGAATCCGGACGGCAAAGCTGCCTCAAGATTGATTTGTTCTCCGGTGATGGGGTGATGGAATTTCAGAAATTGGGCGTGCAGGAAATATCCTCCATCGCCGGGGAGGCCGGGGAGATTTTCAAGAGGCTGGCCGGTTACGCCGTACAGAGGATCGCCTACCAGGGGATGGCCGATGGATGCCAGATGGATTCTGATCTGATGAGGGCGGCCCGAATTTAGGCTTACCTCAAATGTTGTGGTGCTTGTGGTGCGTGAGATCACCTTTGCCAATGACTTTGACGGTTTGCCACTTGGGTTGGCGGCCCACACGGAACCGAGGCGCGGGTGCGGTACGAGGCCGATGGGGGTGAGGATTTCGTAGGCGTCGTGCTCGGCAACGCTTTGCGCCAGCGCCCGGTAGATTTTTTGAATTTTGGGTGTGTTCCAGTTTGCGGTTAGATTCGAGGCCGCCTGCGGTGTTTTGGCGAAGAGAACGATGCCGCTGGTGCCTCGGCCCAACCGGTGGACAGGGTTTGCGTTGGGGAATTGCTTTTGCACCAAGCGCAGGAGGGTGTTTTCCATGAAGCCGCCGCCGGGGAGGGTGGGCAGCCCGCTGGGTTTGTTGACGGCCAACAGATGGGGGTCTTCAAACAGGACTTCGAAGTGCTGAGGGGAGTCTGGTTCGATCCAGGGTGGACGGTTCCAGACAAGGGTTTGGCCTAAAGTGACCGATTCGCTTCCGGTGGCGGTGACGCCGTTGAGGGTGACTTCGCCGTTGTTCAGTTTTTGTTGCCAGGCTTGTGGGGTTGAGTGGGGGTAAAGGCTTGCCAAGTGGGAGAGCAGGGTTTGTCCTTGGTATTTGCTGTTGATGATTGTGGTGTAGGCATAGCCCCGGTTGAGCATGTAGTTTGAGTGTAAGCTATGGATCTCCCGCGTGGCCCCCTTGTTATCCTGAAAACAGTGGACTCCAAACTGCCACCGCTGACCAGGGTCTTAGTGCGCGCCACCAATTGGCTGGGCGACGTGGTGATGTCGCTGCCGGCGCTGCGCGCCATACGGGAAGCCCTGCCGGAGGCCCACATCGCCGTGGCCGCTCGCCCGGGCTTGGCCGATTTCTACGCGCGCGAGGACTGCGTCGACCGCGTAATCCCCTGCCCCAAACCGAAAAGCCTCGGCGAGAGGCGGGCTTTCTCGGCGAGCCTGCGCCCGGAGCGGTTCGACGGCGCCATCCTTCTGCCGAACTCCTTCGACGCCGCGTTGATGGCCTGGATGGCGCGGATCCCCGTGCGCATCGGTTACAAACGCGACGGCCGGAGTCTGCTGCTCACGCACGGCGTTGCGGTTCCCGAGCCCGGCGAGATCCCGCGGCATGAGCGCTTCTATTACCTGGAACTGCTGCGCCGCGCCGGTCTGATCGAGCATTGGCCGGATGTCGAAGCCATTCGCCTCGCAAGTCCGGATCGGGCGCGCGAGGCTGGCGTGCGGCGGCTGGCGGCCCTGGGCGTGCCTGGTCCGGTAATTGGCATCAGCCCCGGCGCGGCTTACGGAAACGCCAAGCGCTGGCTGCCGGAACGGTTCGCCGCCGCGGGCGCGCAGCTTGCTTCGACGCTCGGGGCTTCGGTCCTCATCTTCGGGTCCGCGACGGAGCGTGAGTTGTGCGAAGCGGTGGCGGAGCCGCTCCGCGCATCGTGCGCCGCCGTTCGCAACCTGGCCGGCGAAACTACGCTCGGAGAATTCATCCACCTGGCCGCCGCGTGCCGGGTATACCTGACCAACGATTCGGGTGCCATGCACATTGCCTCCGCGCTGGGCGTACCCACAGTCGCGGTCTTCGGCGCCACGGACGATGCCGGGACCGGCCCCACCGGAACGCTCGCGCGTGTGGTCCGCGAGCACGCCGAATGCGCGCCGTGCATGTTGCGCGAGTGCCCCATCGACCACCGCTGCATGACGCGCGTGAGCGCCGCACGGGTCACCGAAACCGCGCTCGCATTGCTTGAGGAGCCCGCCCCGGCGTGGACACACGAACCAAGATCCTGACCGCCGCCGCCGCGCGGCAGATTGCTCCACCGGTGGCCATCGCGACCGGCTATTTCGACGTCCTGCGGGCGGAACATGTACGGGAGTTGCGCGACCTTCGCGGCGGCGACGCGCTGTTGGTGGTGGTGCTGCCGCTCGACGAAGAGCTGCTGCAGCAGCGCGCCCGCGCCGAGCTGGTCGCTGGTTTACGCATGGTAGACTACGTGGTTGCCGCGAATCGTGGCGACGCGGACGCGCTGATCGATTCGCTCAAACCCGTTCGACTGGCGCGTCTGGAAGCGGCGGACGCGCGCCGCGCGCGGGAATTGACCCACCATGTCCAGCGACGCCAAATCCTCTAACGGCATGCGCATTCTGGCGGTGCGGCTCGGCGCCATGGGCGACATCGTCCACGCCTTGCCGGCGGTCGCTTCGCTCAAAACAAGCTTCCCTGGCGCGCGCCTCACCTGGGTGGTGGAACCGCGCTGGGCTCCCTTGCTTGAAGCAAACCCCTTCGTGGACCGCGTGGTTTTGCTGCGCCGCAAGACCGCGCGCGGACTTCTCGAAAGCTGGCGCGAATTGCGATCCGAGGAATACGATTTCGCGGTGGATTTCCAGGGTCTATGGAAATCCGCATTGACCGCGGCGTGCGCCCGCCCCCAGCGTATTTTCGGCTTCGATGCTTCGCAGGTTCGCGAGCCGCCGGCGGCTATATTTTATTCGGTGAAGACCATGGCCACCGCGGCGCACGTGGTGGACCGGAACCTGGAACTGGCCGCCGCCGCCGGCGCAAGCATCGTCTCGCACGCATTCCCGCTGCCCGCCGGCGCTCCCGAAGGCAACCTTCCTTCAGGCGATTTCGTGCTGGCCTCTCCGCTAGCGGGTTGGCGGTCCAAGCAATGGCCGGCCGGGCACTACGCAAGCCTCGCGGAGCGACTGCACCGCGAGCTCCAAATCCCCCTGGTGATGAATCTGCCGGCCGCGGCGAGCCTGCAGGTTGAGGGAGCCGTGCCCCACGTTTCGGGCCTGCCCGGACTGCTCCACGCCACCCGGCGGGCCGCTGCAGTGGTCGGAGTGGATAGCGGCCCCATGCATCTTGCCGCCGCCTTAGGACGCCCTGGCGTCGCCATTTTCGGCCCCACCGACCCCGCCCGCAACGGCCCATACGGCGGATCTTTGCGCGTTCTCCGCAGCCCGTCAGCCGTCACTTCCTACAAGCGCGGCGACGCCATCGACCCGAGCATGATGCGGATCTCACCCGACGAGGTTTTCGAGGCGCTCCGATTCGCCCTCGCCGAGCCGCGCCTTTCCCCACGGGAGCGCACGGTCTGATGCCGTTTCCCAAACCATACGCCGACGTTGTCGCCAAACTGCGCGTCCCAAGCGGCTTTCTGATCGTGGCCGCGTTCGCGTGGTTCTCGCACCCCACCCCCGCTTCCCTTCTGGTGGGTGCGCCCGTCGCCCTGTTCGGCCTTGCCCTGCGCGCCTGGGCGGCCGGGTGCCTGGCCAAGGACCGCACACTCGCCACTGGCGGACCCTACGCCTACACACGCAACCCGCTCTACGTGGGCACGCTGGTAGTGGCGGTCGGCCTGGTGGCCGCGTCCCGCAACATATTGCTGGGCGCGCTGTTCGCCGCGGTCTTCGCCCTCGTCTATCTGCCTGTAATTCAAAACGAGGAGCAACACCTGCGCCGACTCTTCCCTGAGTACGCCGATTACGCCGCGCGCGTTCCGGCTCTCTGGCCGCGCCTGACGCCCGCCGCAAAAAGCCCGAATCCTTTCCGCGTGGCTTTCTATCTAAAGAACCAAGAGTACAATGCCGGTTTGGGATTGGCCGCCGGGATGCTGTTTTTAGTTTGGAAAGCGCTGGGTTGAGCCTGCCTCGGAGATGCTGAGTTGGGGTGGGTGGACCGGTTACCTTCCGGTCTGCCCTTAACCCTCCCGCCCGCCTGGTTGTCCGCCGAAATTATCCGCAAAAATCGTCAAGCAATCCGCTCTGCCATAGGCTACGATCTGTTTTGCCTATGTCTCTCACGCATTGGAAACGGGCGCTGTCCCTGGGCTTCCTAAGCTGGCTCCTGCCTTTCCTTTTCTCCTTCCTCGCCTTTCCGTTGAAGAAGGCCAACGCACCGTTGTTCGCCACGCTGATGTTCCTGGTCCTGATGCTGGTAGCGGCCCCGTTGCGCGACCGCTACTTTCGCGATCATGGCGCGCCGCGCGCCGGCGAGGCAGCATTACTTGGATTCCTGTGGCTCGCAATCAACCTGGCGATGGACTATCCCATGTTCGCCTACGGCCCCATGAAGATGACCGCGGCGCACTACTACTCCGAAATTGGAGCGGCCTACCTGATCTATCCGGCGTTCCTCATCCTCAGCGTCCGGACGGCCTTCAGGCGCCCGCAATCCATATGAAAACTTCGACCGCCGCCGATTACCACGAGCGCATCCTGCGCACGCTCGCGCATATTCAGGCGCACCTGGACGACCCGCTGGATCTCGATGGCCTGGCGCGCGTCGCCTGCTTTTCGCCATACCATTTTCACCGGGTTTTCCGCGGCCTGGTGGGCGAACCGGTACAGGAGCACGTTCGCCGCCTGCGTCTGGAACGCGCCGCGCTCCGTTTGAAGCTCCAGGACGAGGCCGTAACCGCCGTGGCGCTGGACGCCGGCTACGAGTCGCACGAGGCTTTCACTCGCGCCTTTCACGCTATGTTTGGCATGTCTCCTTCTCAATTCCGCGCCGCGCATCATGGCGCGCCAGATTCGCCATCGGGCGTCCACTATGACGACGCTTCCGGTTACCATCCGCCCGACTACGGCGCGCCGCCGCCCGTGGAGATCAAGACACTGCCGCCGCAGCGCGTCGTCTTCCTGCGCCACACGGGGCCGTACCGCCAGGTGGGCGCCACGTGGGCAAAGCTTGCCGCGTGGGCCGGTCCGCGCGGCCTGTTCGGTCCCGCGACGCGCTTCATCGGCGTCTCTTACGACGATCCGCAGATCACGCCGCCGGAGAAACTGCGCTACGACGCCGCCATCGCGGTAAGCCAGCCGGTGCAGCCCGAAGGCGAATTCGGCGTCATGGAAATCGCGGGCGGCGACTACGCCACGCTGCTGCACAAAGGCCCATACGAAGCCCTTGGCCGCGCCTACCAGACGCTGTTAGGCGCCTGGCTGCCACAAAGCGGACGCGAACTCCGCGACGCGCCATGCTTCGAGGTATACCTAAACTCCCCACAAAACACCAGCCCAGCCGATCTCCTAACGCTAATCCACGTCCCGGTGTAACGTGGGGCGGACCTCCTGGTCTGCCTTCTTTATTGTCGCGCGCCTCCGGCTAACCGCGATCTCTGGACCGTGATTCACGCGCCGGTGCAAGGTGGGGCGGACCTCCTGGTCTGCCTTTTTTGCCTTCTTAATTGTTGCGCGCGCGAGCTAAGAAGGCAGAGCAGGCCGTTCCGCCCCGCCCAATTCAGAAGTTCACGATAGACGCGAATCCCACCGGATCCAGGCTCGCACCGCCCACCAGCACGCCATCGATCTCGGTTTGCGCCATCAGCGCCTTCACGTTATCCGGCTTGACGCTGCCGCCGTACAGAATGCGCGTGGCTCCGACGGCCGCGCCGCCGAAATGCGCCCAAACCTGGCCGCGGATCATGCGGTGCGCCTCCGCGGCGATCTCGGGCGTCGCGGTTTTGCCCGTTCCAATAGCCCAAACCGGCTCATACGCAATCAGGATCTTCGCGAACTGCTCCGGCGTCAGCTTCGAGATGCCCTTCTGGAACTGCGATACCAGGATCGTCTTCGTCTTGTCGGCTTCACGATCTTCCAGGCGCTCGCCCACGCACACGATGGGCGTCAGGCCGTATTCGAGAGCCGCCAGCGTCCGTTGCAGCACCGTCTCGTCAGTCTCGCCGAAATACTGCCGGCGCTCGCTGTGTCCTACGATAACGTGGGTGGCGCCCACCGCTTGAATCATGGGTCCGGAAATCTCTCCGGTGAAAGCGCCTTCTTTGGCCCATGCGATATTCTGCGCGCCGATTTGCACGCGCGACCCGCGCGCGGCTTCCACGGCCGCCGCCAGGCACGTAAACGAAGGACAGATGACGGTCTCGCAGTGGTCGGCTTTCTCCACCAGCGGCCGGAATTTCTCGAAAAATGCAGTGGTTTCCGCGGGCGTCTTGTACATCTTCCAATTGCCCGCCATGACAGGTTTTTTGCTCATAGTATTTGTCTCAAAAAGCTTTCGCCGTTATCGATGCTTACGTCAAAATTTGCGGCCACGGTCTGGCCGATATCGGAGAGCGACGCGCGCAGCCCGAGCGCCGCGCCGTCACGCGCCTTCGGCCCGAACGCCAGCAGGGGAACGTACTCGCGCGTGTGATCGGTGCCGGGGACGGTCGGGTCGCAGCCGTGATCGGCCGTGAAAATCGCAAGGTCGTCCGGACGCAGCGCGCGTTCAAAATCCGGCAGCCATGCGTCGAAGCGCTCAAGCGCCGCGCCATAGCCTTCCACATCGTTGCGATGCCCATAAAGCTGGTCGAAGTCCACCAGGTTGACGAAGATCAGGCCGGTATCCACCGCGCCCATCGCTTCAAGCGTCTTCGCCATGCCCTCCGCGTTCGACCGCGTTCTCTCGTAACCGCGAATGCCGCGGCCTAGAAAGATATCGAAGATCTTGCCCACGGCTTCGACGCCCACGCCCCGCTCCGCCAGCTTATCGAGCAGCATCCCGCGCGGCGGCGGCACGGCGTAATCGTGCCGGTTGGTCGTGCGCGTGAAGGCGCCGGGCGAGCCCACGAACGGCCGCGCGATCACGCGCCCCACTTCATGCGGGCCGCGAAGAATCTCGCGCGCCGTCTCGCAAATCTTGTACTGCTCCCAAAGCGGGATCACCTCTTCGTGAGCCGCCACCTGGAACACGCTGTCGGCCGACGTGTAGACGATGAGCGAGCCGGTGCGCATGTGCTCGGCCCCAAGCTCCTGGATGATCTCGGTTCCCGAAGCGGCCCTGTTGCCAAGCGCGCGCCGCCCCGTGCGCCCCTCGAATTCGTCGATCACTTCACGCGGGAAGCCGTTCGGATACAGTGGAAACGGCCGGTCCAGGTGGATGCCCGCCATCTCCCAATGGCCCGTGGCTGTGTCCTTGCCCGGCGACGCCAGCGTGCAGCGGCCGTACGCGCCCAGCGGACACGCGGCCGGGGCGATGCCGGCGAGCGGCTTGATGTTGCCGATCCCCAGGCGCGCCAGGTTCGGCAGAGCCAGCCCTCTCAGGCGTGCGATATTTCCCAACGTGTCGGCGCCGGGGGGATCGTGGAAAGCAGCGGCATCGGGCATGGCGCCGATCCCCACGCTGTCCAGGACAATCCAGATTACCCTTTGGAACACAGAATTCGACTGTAACACGCGGCTGTCGAACGCCCGGACTGTTAGCATAGGCACTTGGACGGAGTCATCGTAATCGACAAACCCGAAGGCTGGACGTCGCACGACGTCGTGGCCAAGGCTCGCGGCATCGTCAAGACAAAGCGCGTCGGGCACCTCGGCACGCTCGACCCCATCGCCACCGGCGTGCTGCCGCTGGTGGTGGATCGCGCCACGCGGCTGGCGCAATTCTACACGCGCAGCGACAAGGTCTACGAAGGGATCGTGCGGCTCGGATGGTCGACGGACAGCTATGACCGCGCCGGCCAGGCGACCAGCGAGAAGACCGCGGTTGCGCCCAACGCCGCCGAAGTGGACCGCTTCCTCGAGCGGTTCCGCGGCGAGTTTTGGCAGACTCCGCCGCCCGTCTCTGCCAAGAAAGTGGGCGGCCACCGCGCCTACGATCTCGCGCGCAAGTCGCTGCCGGTAGAACTGGAACCCGTTCGCGTGCAGGTTCTTTCCTTGACCCTCCTCGAAGTCAACGGCTCGGACGTGCGCCTCAGGGTACATTGCTCGGGTGGCACGTATGTGCGCTCCATCGCGCACGACCTCGGGCAGGCAATGGGCTGCGGCGCGCATCTATTGGAATTGCGGCGCACCGCGAGCGGCGAGTTCGAAATCGCCCAGGCGCTCACCATTCCGCAACTCCAGGCGCTGGCCGCCGAAGATCGCCTGTCTGAGGCCATTGTGCCCGCCGCCAACATGCTGCCGGAGTTCCCCTGCGTGCTGGTGGACGACGCCACGGTGGCGCAGATCCGCAACGGCCGCAACTTCCCCGCATCGCCCTTCCGCGCCCAGCCCGCCTCAAGATACGTGAAGGCGGTGACGCGCGAAGGCGCGCTGGTGGCCATCGGAGAAGCCGTCCTGCCGAACGTCTACCACCCCCTGGTAGTCATGTGACGTGGGGCAGGCGCTTCCGCCTGCCATCCCCCGACGCCGTTTCTGTGGGCACGCTGGCGTAGAATAAATCCATGTCACTCCCGCACCGCTTTCCCCGCGCCGCCGCGCTCGCCCTCCTTCCCCTAGTCTGCGCCTGCGCCGAAGTTACCCTGCCCCCGCTGATCTCAGATCACATGGTCCTCCAGCGCGGATTGCCGGTGCACATCTGGGGAAAGGCCGCGCCGGACGAAACGGTGTCCGTTGCCTTCCGCGGCAATACGCGGACTGCCACGGCGGATGAAATCGGGCGCTGGTCCGTCTATCTGCCGCCTTCGGATGCCGGCGGCCCGTTTGAATTGACCGTCAAAGGCAACAATGCCGTCACGCTAACCGACGTGATGGTAGGCGAAGTGTGGGTCGATTCCGGCCAGTCCAACATGGAATTCGCCCTGCGCACCGCCATGAACGCCGCCGATGAGGTGGCCGCCGCCAACCACCCCCGCATTCGCCAGTTCCACGTCACCCGCGGAGCCTCGCCGTTTCCGCAGGCCGACGCCGGCGGACCGGCCTGGAGCGTCTGCACGCCGCAAACGGCCGGAGCCTTCTCGGCGGTGGCTTATTTCTTCGCGCGCGAACTCGAAGCGAAGCTCGGCGTGGCCATCGGCCTCATCGATTCCTACTGGGGCGGCACGCCCGTCGAGGCCTGGATGAGCTTGCGCGCTCTTTCCTCCAGCGCCCAGTTCATGCCGGCTTTCGCGCAGTGGTCGGACATGATCGACAACTACTCGGTCCGTGCGGAACTCCGCGACAAGCGCATGAAAGACTGGCAGGCCGCCGTTGCCCGCGCCCAGGCCGATGGCCAGCCGCGCCCACCCGCGCCGCCCGGCGATAGCGCCCTCGATAACTCGTGGATGCCCGCCGGTCTCTATAACTTCATGATCGCGCCACTAACTGCCTACCCCATCGGCGGCGTCATCTGGTATCAGGGAGAAAGTAACGCCACGGCCGCCCGCGCTCCCACTTACGCGGCCATGTTCGAAGCCATGATCCGAGACTGGCGGGCCGCATGGAACGTGGGTGACTTCCCCTTCCTGTTCGTACAACTCGCCAATTATAAAACCGGAGCCACCTCCAAGTGGCCCGAACTCCGCGAGGCGCAACTTCAAACGCTCAGCGTGGCCAAGACCGGAATGGCGGTCACCATCGATATCGGCAACCCGGATAACATCCATCCCACGAACAAGCAGGATGTGGGCAAGCGCTTGGCGCTGGCCGCCCGCGCCGTGGCCTATGGCGAGAAGATCGAATACTCGGGTCCACTCCCGCGCGCCGCGTCGCCAGAAGCCGGCGCCATCCGCATCTGGTTCGACCACGCAGCGAGCGGTCTCGAAGCCAGAGGCGGCGCGTTGAAAGGCTTCCAGATCGCCGGCGCCGACCGTAAGTTTGTCACCGCCGGCGCCGTGATCGACGGATCTTCCGTGCTCATCTCGAACGCATCGGTTGCGCAGCCGCTCTATGTCCGTTATGCCTGGGCGGACAATCCCGAATGCAACTTGTATAACAAGGACGGGCTGCCCGCTTCGCCGTTCCGTTGGGGCGAATAGTGCGCGACAGCACCAACTAAGCGGCGCCGCCGCTGATTACTGCGCTTACTTACGTTCTTGTTAGTCGGCGATGTAACCCGTTCGTCTCTTCATCCCTCTAACCCAGCAGGAGGGAAGTGAGCCTGAGCGGCGAGTTACAAGAGAACGTCGCTTGAGTGCGCGCTTCCAACTTAGGAATGAGTTTCGGACCCGTAGTCAATAACCTCGCAGTCGGATACCCGCCGGCCAGGGAAAAGGCCTAGCCTCAGTGAATCCCGCCAATCCGGACGGCTGGGCCGCGTGGCGCGGCCGTCCATGTCCTTTCATCGGGCGCTACAATCGACTGGTGCTGTCCTCTTTCGCCCCACTGCCATGCGCCTCTATCTAGGAGTAGACGGCGGCCAATCCAACACCAAGGCGGTCATCGGTGACGAATCCCGGCGCATTCTCGGCTCGGGCGCCGGCGGACCCTGTAACCACGCGGCGGCGGGCGAAGGGCGGGCGCGCATGGAACGCGGCGTGACGGAGAGCCTGGAAGCCGCCTGCGCCGATGCAGGCCTTGACGCGGCCTCCGTTTGTTTCGAGGCGGCGTGCTTCGGTATGAGCGGCGGTCCGGAAGACAAAGAGGCAATCCTATCGCGGATCCTGCGCACCCGCCGCCTCATCGTCACCACCGACGCCGTCATCGCGCTCGCGGGCGCCACCTCGGCGGGCGTAGGCATCGCGGTAATCGCGGGCACCGGGTCTATCGCTTTCGGCCGCAACACCCAGGGCCGCGCGGCTCGCGCCGGCGGCTGGGGCCACATCTTTGGCGATGAGGGCAGCGGCTTCGACACGGTCCGCCGCGCTCTGCGAGCCGCCCTCCGCATGGAGGAAGGCTGGGGCCCGCCCACAAGTCTGCTAGCCGCCCTCCTCGCCGCCACCGCTTCACGCGACGCGGACGAGATGTTGCACCGGTTCTACGGCGACGAATGGCCGCGCGACCGGGTGGCCGCCCTGGCGCCGCTACTCGATGCCGCCGCGCTCGAGGGCGATGCCGTCGCGATCGAGATCCTCAGCCGTGCGGCCCAGGAACTGGCGCTGATCGCCGCCGCCGTACGCGGCCAACTCTGGCAGCCCGGCGAGACCGTCGAAGTCGCAACCATCGGCGGAGCCTTCCAGAGCCGGACCCTGCTCGAACGCTTCCGCCTGCTGGTGGAATTGGAAGCCGGAAACCGCTGCGGCCCGCCCCTCAGAAGCCCCGCTGAGGGAGCGCTGTTGGAAGCCTACCGCGCAGGCTGAGTGGAGCAGGCGCTTCCGCCTGCCAACCCCAGCCCAGGCGGCGGGCGGTCAGTTGCAAGGGCTGTGTGTTTGGAGGAGACTGGTGTTGCGTGAGATTCAAACGCCACGCCGAGTCACCCCTTAAGAGAAAGGCCCATCGCGGCTTTCGGGGCTATCCGGTCGCGACAGTCGCGTTTTACGGACCGGACGACAAACGCGCCAGCAAAGTCGCGGTTGGGGTTGTGACCGCGCAGGACGCCGATCCGATCGCTATGGAACGTTGGTTCGCCGAGGACGGCGACGCTCGGACAGATCCTGTCGTCGCAGGCGAGATCCTCCAATTTCTGAGCGTTCACGGAGCCAGGTCGGTTGTCATGACCGACGGCATCGTCGGCTGCCCACACGAAGAGGGGGTCGATTATCCGGATGGGCAGGTGTGTCCGCGGTGCCCATACTGGGCCCACCGCGACCGCTGGGCTGGCGATATTGTGCACTGACGGTTGCACTTCGAACCGAGCCGCGAACGTAAGAGAGCGGTTGCCGGCGTGATCCTATTCGTGGCAACCATGGGGGAGACGTCGCGAGGAATCTTCATGCCACTATCCTCTCCGCGGTTCGCGCTGCCCCTTCCCCGCCCCAAATCTCCCTTTACTTTCCACCTCTTCAAGTGTTAGCCTAAGTGTCTGATAATGCGTACAGTTGACCTTATCCAGCGGAAACGGGACGGCGGCGAGCTCACTCCCGAAGAGATTGAATACCTGGTGGGAGGCTATACCACCGGCGACATCCCCGATTACCAGATGTCGGCCTTCCTCATGGCCGTCTACTTCTCGGGCATGACCGACCGCGAAGTCAGCAGCCTCACCGAATGCATGCTGCGTTCCGGCGAAAGCGTCGATCTTTCCGCGGTGCCCGGCGTGAAGGTCGATAAGCACTCCACCGGCGGAGTCGGCGATAAGACCAGCTTGATTGTCGCCCCCCTCGCTGCCGCCGCGGGCGTCATCGTCCCCATGATGTCCGGCCGCGCCCTCGGCCACACCGGGGGAACCCTCGATAAGCTCGAATCCATCCCCGGTTTCCGCACCAATCTCTCGCCCGAGGAAGTCCAGAAGCAGCTCGCCGAAATTGGCCTGTGCTTCATCGGCCAGACCAACCAACTCGTCCCCGCGGATCTCAAGCTCTACGCCTTGCGCGACGTCACCGCAACCGTCGAATCCATCCCCCTCATCTCGTCTTCCATCATGTCGAAGAAGCTGGCCGAAGGCGTGGACGCGCTCGTGCTCGACGTGAAAGTCGGCGCCGGCGCCTTCATGAAGAAGCAGGTGGATGCCCGCCGCCTCGCCCAGATGATGGTGGGCATTGGCCGCCGCATGGACAAGAAGGTCCAGGCTCTCATCACCGATATGAGCCAGCCCCTGGGCTTCGCCGTGGGCAACGCGCTGGAAGTCATGGAGGCTTCCCAAACCCTTCAGAACGCCGGGCCGCACGATCTCACCAAGCTCTCGCTCGAACTCGCCGCGCGCATGATCCATCTCGGCAGGCAGTCCGCCACTCTCGATGAAGCCCGCCGCATCGCCGAGCAGCACCTGGTCGATGGCTCGGGCTTCAAGAAATTCAAACAGGCCGTCGCGGCGCAAGGCGGCAACCCGCAGGCGCTCGACAAGTTTGAGCTGCTGCCCAACGCCACCGGCATGCGCGAAGTGGTCTCGCCGCGCGGCGGCTACGTCACATCCATCGATGCGGAGGATATCGGCGCCGCTTCCAACCTGATCGGCGCCGGACGCGAAAAGCGGGACGACGCCATCGACCCCGCCGTGGGCATCATTCTCGAGGTCAAAGCCGGCGAGAAGGTGGATGCCGGCTCCGTGCTCTGCCGCCTCTATTACACCGGCGAAGAGCGCGTCGATATGGCCGCCGAAATGGTGGAGGACGCCTTCCGCATCTCCGGCCAAAAACCTGACGAGCGCGAATTGATCCTCGAAGTCGTGGGGTAGAATGGGCCGCTTCACGGGCTTCCTGGGCCTCCTCGTCATTTTGGCGGTCGCTTGGCTGTGCTCCAACAACAAGCGGGCCATTAAACCGCGGCTGATCGCCTGGGGCCTCGGTCTCCAGTTCTGTTTCGCCCTGCTCGTATTGAAGACCGATTTCGGGAAAATCTTTCAAGCCATCGGCAGGGGCGTCAACGCCATGCTCGATTTTTCCGAGGCCGGAACCAGTTTTCTCTTCGGTACGCAATTGGGCACGAAGGGCGGTCCCTATGGCGTCATCTTCGCCTTCCAGGTTCTGCCCATCATCATCTTCATCGCTTCCTTCTTTTCCATCCTCTACTACCTCGGCATCATGCAGTGGATGGTGCGCGCCATGGCCGTCGGCATGCAAAAAGTCATGGGCGTGAGCGGCGCCGAATCGCTCAACGTCGCCGCCAGCATTTTCATGGGCCAGACGGAAGCGCCCCTCACCATCAAGCCGTTCCTCGCCGGCCTCACCGAATCCGAGCTGTTCGTCATCATGACCGCCGGCATGGCGCACGTCTCCGGCTCTACCATGGCTGCCTACGTGAAGGTCGCCGGCGTTTCCATCACGCACCTGCTCACCGCCGTGATCATGACCGCCCCGGCCACCATCATGCTCGCCAAAATCTTTGTCCCCGAAACGGAAAAGCCCGTCACGGCTGGCCGCGTCGATATCAAGGTGGAGAAGACCGCCGTCAACGTGATCGATGCGGCGGCCCAGGGAGCGGGCGACGGTCTGCACCTGGCGCTCAACGTCGGCGGCATGTTGATCGCGTTCCTGGCGCTGATCGCCATGTTGAACGGCATCCTCGGCTGGGTCCATGCGCTGCCGTTGATGGCGTGGCTGCCTCCCTCGCTCCAGCAGATCTTCGGAGTCGTTCTCGCGCCGGTGGCCTGGGTCATGGGTGTGCCGTGGAAGGACGCTTCCGCCATCGGCAACCTGCTCGGCACGCGCGTGGTGACGAATGAGTTCGTGGCCTTTCTCGCCCTCGGTCCCATGAAGGCGACGCTCGAACCGCGGTCTTTCGTCATCGCCACCTATGCGCTGTGCGGCTTCGCGAATTTCAGTTCCATCGCCATTCAAATCGGCGGCATCGGCGCCCTGGCCCCCACGCGCAAGTCGGACCTGGCGCGTTTGGGCCTGCGCGCCGTGGCCGCCGGATCCATGGCTAATTTCATGTCGGCCTGCATTGCGGGGATGTTGTTATGACCGATCGAGCCAATCTAGTGGGGCAGGCGCTTCCGCCAGCCCTCTTCGACCAAGCCAAAGCCTTCATCGAAGGCCGTACCACCCACCGACCCTCCATCGCTTTGGTATTGGGGAGCGGCCTCGGCGCTTTCGCCGATGTACTCGCGGACCGTGTGGAGATACCCTACTCCGAGATTCCCGGCTGGCCCTGCTCCACGGCCGTGGGACATGCCGGCAAGCTGGTCCTCGGCCGTCTCGGCGAGCTGGAAGTGGCCGTCATGGCCGGCCGCGCCCATCTCTATGAGGGCTATACGCCTGCCCAGGTGACCTTCGGCGTGCGCGTGCTCGGGCTCCTGGGCGTGCGTTCCCTGGTCCTCACCAACGCCGCCGGCGGCATCGATAAGTCGCTCGAACGCGGCGGCCTCGTGCTGATCTCCGACCACATCAATTTGCAGGGATCGAACCCCCTCGCCGGACCCAACGACGATGCTCTGGGACCGCGCTTTCCCGATATGACCGACGCCTATTCGCGGCGATTCCGCGAGAGGGCCAAGCTGGTGGCGGCGGAAAACTGCGTTCCCCTCTCGGAAGGCGTGTATGCGGCCATGCTCGGGCCGAACTATGAAACGCCCGCGGAAATCCGTTTCCTGCGGACCATTGGCGCGGATATCGTGGGCATGTCCACCGCGGCGGAGGCCATCGTCGCCAATCACATGGGCATGCGGGTACTCGCCATCTCCTGTGTCACCAACATGGCCGCCGGCATCCTCCAGCAAAAAATCGACCACGAGGAAGTCCTCGAAACCGGCGCCATCGTGCGCGATACGCTGTTGAAGTTTCTCAAGGCCCTGCTGCCGGAACTGGCCGGGGCGGAGGAATGACCGGCGCGCTGGTCTCCGCCGCGCTGGCCGCCCGCGAGAACGCCTTCGCGCCGTTTTCCAAATTCAAAGTCGGCGCCGCCATCGAAGACGCGGAGGGACGCATTCACACCGGCTGCAACGTCGAGAACGCCACCTACGGCCTCACCGTGTGCGCCGAGCGCGTGGCGCTCTACAAGGCCATCTCCGAGGGCGTCCGCCGGTTCCGCCGCATCGCGGTCGCCGCCGGCGCCGATGCGCTCACGCCGCCTTGCGGCGCCTGCCGGCAGATCCTCTGGGAATTTTGCGGCGATATCGAAATCGTCCTGGCGAACCCGCAAGGCAAAACCGAAACCTGGCATTTGAAGGAACTCTTCCCGAAGCCTTTCGATGTTTCGTATCTGTAGCTTCTTCCTCTTCGTTTGCGCGCTTGCGGCAGAGCCGGTCGATTGGATCTGGAGCGGCCGCTACCTCATCACAGAGGACGCGCAACACCGCGTCATCCCGAACGGCGCCGTCGCCATTCGCGGCGAGCGCATCGTGGCCGTCGGGACCAAATCCGCCATCGACGCGCGCTTCCAGGCGAAGCAGCGCATCGACCGCCCCGACGCCATCCTGGCCCCCGGCCTGATCGATACCCACACGCACGCCGCCATGTCGCTGTTCCGCGGCATCGCCAACGACCGGAATTTGCAGGACTGGCTGAACAAGTTCATCTTCCCCGCCGAGGCCAAGAACGTAACGCCCGATTTCGTGCGCTGGGGCGCGCGCCTGGGCTGCCTGGAAATGCTGCTCGGTGGAACCACCACCTTCACCGACATGTACTACTTCGAGGACGTGGCGGCGGAAGTGGCCCAGGAAGCCGGGATGCGCGGCGTGCTGGGCGAGACCGTCATCGGCTTCCCGGTGGCCGACGCCAAGACGCCCGCCGACGCCCTGAAATACGCCGAGCGATTCCTGCAAAGGTTCCGCAACGATCCGCTGGTGGTTCCGGCCGTGGCCCCGCACGCGCTCTACACCAATTCCGACGCCACCCTGCAAGCCGCGCGCGCGCTCGCCAACAAGTACCATGCGCCGCTGTTGATCCACCTTTCCGAAACCAAAAAAGAAAACGACGACGAACAGGCCAAGCGGCGCCGCAGCCCCACCCAGACGCTCGACGCGCTGGGCGTATTCAACGGCCGGACCGTGGCTGCGCATTGCGTGTGGATGAGCGACGCCGATCTACGGATTCTCAAGCTGCGCGGCGTGGGCGTGGCGCACTGCCCGTCGAGCAACGCGATGCTCGGCAGCGGCGTGGCGCCGGTTCCGAAGATGCTCGCCCTGGGGATCGCCGTCGGTCTCGGACCGGACGGCCCGGCCGGCAGCAACAACGATTTCGACGTCTTCGAGGAAATGGACCTCGCCGCGAAGCTGCAAAAGGTGACGGCGCTAAACCCCCAGGCGCTTTCCGCCGCCACGGCCCTCGAGATGGCGACCATCGGCGGCGCGCGCGCGCTGGGCATGGAAAAGGAGATCGGCTCGCTTGAAGCCGGCAAGCGGGCCGATTTGATTTCCGTGCGTCTGGACCGTCCCAACGCCCAGCCGGTCTACGATGCGGTTTCGCAGATGGTCTATGCCCTCAAAGCCGCCGACGTGCGCGACGTGATGGTGAACGGCCGGCCCGTGGTGCGCGACGCGAAGATTCTCACGTTGAATCAAGACCAGATCTTACAGAAGGCCGCGGAATACGGCGTCCGTGTGGCCGCGTCATTGCGTTAGGGTCCCGTCCCAGAGCAGAGGATCGGGGCCGGAGAGTTTCCGGAAAAGCTCGTAATTGGCGGCGGCCTCGGAACCCTTGCCTTCGCGCGCGGCTTCCAAACCTCGCAGATAGAAAATGCGCGGGAAGCAAAACGAGAGGATTGGCGCGCTTCCCGCGGCGGGAATCGGATTCAACCGGAGAAGGGGCGCGGCTTCCTGGCCGCGGCCGGTTTCGAGATAGGTCCACGCGAGCAGGATGGGCAGGGAGTCTTGCGGATCCGCCTGGTCGGCGTTGTCGTAGATCCGCTTCAGGACTTGCGATGCGGGTCCGAACTCTTTGGCGACAAGCAAGGCATACGCGAGGGCCATGTCCTTGTCGGGATCGCGCGGGGTCCCGGAGAAACTCTGCGCGGCGCGCGCGGTCCATTCCGCCGGAGACGCGGGCGGGGACGTGAGGAAGCGGGTGAGCGCCACAAGTTCCGCGGTGGAGGGGTCAACGCCGGCGGCCGCCTGGCCGGCGATTCGCGCGGCCTCGGCGCGGTCTCCCAGCACCAGCTTCCAGAGAGCCAGCGTGGCATAGGCCCGGGCGGCCATTTCGCGCGAGGGGCCGTTTTGAGCGGCGCGCGCGGAGGCCTCCAATTGCGCAGCGGCCTCTTTGCGCCGCCCGCTCGCCCATAGCCACTCGGCCTTTCGGTAATCGAGCGATGGGTCGTGCTCGGCGGCACGGGCATCCAGGTACTGGCGCGCCAATCCGTCGGCGCCGGCGATATCGCCCGTCATCAGGCGGGCCATGGCGGCTTTGAAAAGGGAGCCGTCCGACTCGAAGTGCGGGGTCTTCCGGGCGGCCTGGAGATAGAAGCTCTCGGCTTCACGGAGATGCCCGAGGAGCAGATTCACGTCGCCCATGGAATCCAAAGGGTTGGCATCGGCGGGGCGAAGCGCCTGGTATCGGCGGAGGGCCGCCATGGCGGCGGGAAGGTCGCCGGCGTGGGCGCAGGCATAGCCCAACTGGTTCAGCGAGTTGACATCCTGCGGCTCGATGGCAAGGGCCTTTCCATAATCGCCGACGGCCTGGGAATACAAGTGGGCATTCGACCGGGCTTCGGCCAGCGCCTGCCACACGGTGGGGTCGGATGGCGTCAGCTTGGAGACCACATCCAAGGCGCGTAGCCGGGCGGCCGGGTCGCCGCGCAGTTCGGCGTCCGCGACCTCGAGGCGCGCGCGTTCCAAGGGCCGCAGATCGGTGTTGAGGGCCTGACCGATCACGGCCATGGCGCCGGCGGCATCCCGGTTCTGGGCTTTCAGTTGCGCGAGGAGACGGTAGGCCGCCGCGAAATCCGGGCTGGCGGCGATGGCCTGTTCCAGGTTGCGTACGACCTCCGCCGGATCGCTGCCTTCGAGCGCGGCCATGTAGTACTTCAGAGCCGGAGCGTGCGAGGAACGGTACGGCGGGGCGCCGTCCCAAAGCTGCCGGGCCAGGGCATAAGCCGCCGCGATGACATCGTTTGCAGGGGCCGATGCAGTGACCGCCGTGGTCATTTTCCCGGTCTGGAGATTTTCAATTACGAGCCGGGCGTTTAGCCGGCCACCGGAGACGAAGTAGTCGCCATAGCCCAGGCGGTTGGCGCCGGCGACCATCGCCAATCCCCGTTCAGCGGAAATTCCCGGCGCGGATACGGGCCGGGCCCCCATGACGCGCTCGAAGTTGTGAATCCGCGTGGAGGGGATGGCGTACATGGCAGGGGCTCCGGCGAGTTCGGAGGTGACGATTTCGGAGAAGGCGCGGCCCATCCAATCGGCGGAAGGGTCGGAGCCGAGGTTTTCGAAGCGGAGGATGGCGATGCGCTGGAATTCGGGCGCGGGCCGGCGGGCGCAGGAGGGGAGGGTCAGGAGCAGCAGGACCATCAGAAGGGGGCCGAGGGCCGGGGGCCGGGGGCCGGGAGCCAGGAAGAAAGGGGCCGGGGGCCGGGGGCCGGGGAGAAGGCGCTTAGAGTACACGCGGCTCCGAGGTTAGTAGGGCCTTGAACTCCGGGAGGTCGCGCATGGCTTGGAATTCGGGGTCTTGCTCCAACTTCTTTTTGTCGTGGAAGCCCTCTTCGAGGGCTTTCTTCAGGTACTGGATGGCCAGATCGGTCTTGGCGGCCTTGGCGTAGATCTTGGCGAGATCGTAGTGGTAGCGGGCGCGGTCGGCCACGGTGCTGTCTTCGAGCGCGGTGCCAAAGGGCGAGCGGTTCTCGAAGACATCCGGATCGAGCCGAAAGGCTTCCTGGTATTCCTGCATCGACAGGACATCCTGTTTGCGGGCGAAGTAGGCGGTGCCGAGGTTCTTGTGGAAAGAAGCCGCATTGGGCATGAGTTCGATGGCCTTCTTGTAGGCGGTTATCGCGCGCCGGTAACTCTTGCGGGCGTAATAGACGGCGCCCAGGTTGTTGTGGGCGGCGGGGTAATCGGGATTGAGCTTGACGGAACGCTCATAATCCGCCTTGGCCTTATCGAGCTGGCCGAGCTGGTGCCAGGCGATCCCGGTTTTGTTCCAGATGACCGCATTGTCCCTGGGGGCCTGGCCATAGGCTTCAATGGCCTCACGGTACTGCTTGTGAACCATGAAAAGATCGCCACGCTGCTCGGGGGTGAGGGATTTCGCGGGCGCCGGACCGGACTCTCCCTGAGCCATGAGACAGCCGAGACCCGCCACTAGCGCGATGGCGAACCTGAAAGAAACCATACGCGCCTCCTTCGCTTTATTTAAACACACCCATTAGACGCCGCAAGATGCCCGGTTGCTCCTGCTTCTTGGGAGGATCGGGCGGAGGCGGCGTGGTCTGGGTGGCGGGGCGCACCGGACGGACCGCGGGACGGCGCGGCGCGGAAGGCGGCGTCTCGCCATCGCTATCGGTGACCGGCGGGCGCGCGTCGGCCGGCGCGGCGACTGCCGGCGCGGGGCTAATGGAGGAGGTATCCCAACCGGACACGTTGGTAACGCCCCGGCCGCGGTGCAGCGGACACGTGCCCACCGGCTCGGTGCCGGCGATATAGACCTCGCGACGGACCTTAGGGCAACTGGAAGTGGCGGGCATGCCGGATTCCGGATCGATCATGATAGAAACGACGCCGCCGGGGCTTTCAAACGGCTTGGTATCGCGGTATTCGCGAAACTGGAGGGCGCGTTTCATGAACTCGGCCCAAACGGGCGCGGCGGAATGCGCGCCTTCGAGGTCCAGGTTCAGATCGTTATCGAATCCCACCCACACCACACAGAGGAGTTCGGAAGTGTAGCCCGCGAACCAGCCATCGTGGGAAGTTCCGGTCTTCCCGGCCACGGGGAAGTTCAGGTTGTAGCGCGCGGCCACGCCGGCGGCCGTGCCGGTGCGGATGACCTCCTGCAAGAGGTCGGTCATGATGTAGGCCACGCGCGGATCGAGCTGCTGCTTGCTTTCGATTTTATTCTTGTAGACCGATTTGCCCTTGTCATCGCGGACCGTATCGATAAAGCTGGGCTTGATCCACTCGCCATGGTTGGCGAAGAGGGTGTAGGCTCCCACGGCTTCGAGCGGGGTGATTTCGTAGGTGCCGAGGGCCACGGCCGGGGTGGGCTGAATGTCATCGGTCATGCCGGCGCGGCGGGCCATGGCGACTACGGCGGGATAACCGACGGTCTCCGCGACTTTGACGGTGGCCACGTTGAGCGAGTGCGCCAGAGCTTCTCGGAGGGTGACGGTACCCATGAAATTGCCCTCGAAATTATCGGGGCTATAGGACTTGCCATCGAAATAAAACGTAGTGGGTTCGTCGACCACCTGGGTGCTGGCGGTGAGCACGCGAGAGGCGCCGTTGACTCCGGTATCGATGGCCGCGGCGTAGACGAAGGGCTTAAAGACGGAACCGGGCTGGCGCTTGGCGAGGATGTGATTGAGCTGGGAGACGCCGTAATTGCGGCCGCCGACGAGAGCCTTGACCTCGCCCGTGTGCGGATCGATGGCGACGAGGCCGACCTGCGCTTCAGGAGGAGTCTGACCGTGGAAGCGGCGCTGGCGCTTGATCTGGGCGTCGACTTCGATCATGCCCAGGCGGACGGCCTCAGCGGCCTCGCGCTGGAGGCGCAAGTCGATGGTGGTGTAGATGCGAAAGGCGTTGGACTGGAGGTCGGCGTCCTGGAATTTGCTCTGCATCTCATCGTCGATCATGTCGACGAAGTAGGGGGCTTCGGCGGATTGGGCTGCGCCCTTGGCCACGGTGAGGGGCGAATCGACGGCGATGGCGTAGTCGCGATCGTTAATGAAGCCGTTCTGCCGCATCAACCCGAGCACGACGTTGCGGCGGTCGCGGAGGTGATCGGGATGGCGGAAGGGGTCGAAGTAGGCGGGCCAGCGAGGCAGGCTGGCGAGCTCGGCGGCCTCGGGGACGGTGATTTGGCTGAGGTCCTTACCGAGGAACGCTTCGGCGGCCTCTCCGAAGCCGTGAATGCGGAAGGTGCCGCGCGAGCCGAGGTAGATTTGATTGGCGTAATCTTCGAAGATCTGTTCCTTGGAGAGGCGCTGCTCGAGCTCGAGGGTGATGACCACCTCGGCGAGCTTGCGGCCCCAACGCTTGTCGGGCGAATCAAGGCCGGTATCGAGCCAGAACATGCGGGCAAGCTGCTGGCTGAGGGTGGAGGCGCCCTGTTCTTTGCGGCCTTCCTTGAGATCGACGTAGGCGGCCTTGACGATGCGAATGGGGTCGAAGCCGGAGTGCTGGAAGAAGCGTTTGTCCTCGGCCGAGGTGAGGGCGTCGACCATCACCCTGGGGATGTCGGCGAACTTGACGATGCGGCGCTTTTCGCGGCTGGGGCCGGATACGTTGGTGATGAGCTGCGGCTCCAGTTGGTACTGGACGCGCGCGGTATTGTCGCGCAGGGAGACGATTTGCGAGATCTTGCCGCCGGCGAAGGAGATGACCCCGGCCTCCTGTTCGAAATAGGAATCGACGCCCGGGAAGATCTCAATGGACCTGGGATGTATCTGATAGTAGCCAACCGGGTTATGGTTCGAATCGGTATAGCCGCCGCGGCGCAGTTCGGAGGCGATATCGGCGGGGGAGGAGACATCGCCCACGGAGACGGTTTCGGCGGCGGCGAAGATCTTGGCGGTATTGGCGAAGGGTCCCACGCGCAATTTCTGATCGATGAGGCGGGCGTAATGCGCGTAATAGTAAGTGAACGCGCCGACTGCGAGGACAGTGCACAGAGCAAACGCGACAAGCAGGATGCGACCGACCGGCCCGAGGAAGAAACGCGTCAGCCTTGCGCCCTTGGCGACCCGGAATTTCATTTCTTTCTTGGGCACTCGATACAATTTTCGCATGTTGAGGGGAAGAGTGGCTGCGGGCGAGGGACGTTTCAGCTTGGTCAGCCTTGTTTCGGCTCCTTTTCAGCGAGACGCGACGGACCGGCAAGGCAAATATCGCAGTTGCAGCCGTTGAAGTGGTGGGCGTTGTCGGCGTTGGGAGGTCCCCAGGGGTTGCGGGGGGCGGCGGCGGGGGTTTCGGAGGGTTCGGAGGCGGTTTCGGGGGTGGGTTCTGAGGGGGATTGGGAGGCGGTAAGCGGTTCGGTTTGTTGGGGTTCGGGGGGAATTGGGTTCGTTTGGGGTGGGAGGGTTTCGGAGGGGTTAAGAACGCAGCCCAAAGGGCCTGCGCCACTGCTGGGGAGGGACTTAATTCGCTCGAAATCCTGGACGGCGCGGCGGTAGAGGCGCTCAGCTTGGGCGTTGTAGCGCATGCACAGGTGGATGACGTTGCAGGCGCCGACGCTGCGGCGGAATCCTTCGGCCAGGAGGTAGTTTTTGACCTGCTG
>CAYWHA010000050.1:0-41676 GCA_964457555.1 uncultured Solibacteraceae bacterium | reverse complement strand
CAATCCTATCGGCGGACTTTGCCCGGCTGGCCGGGGAAATCGCGTCGGTCGAACGGGGCGGGGCCTCCATGCTCCACCTGGATGTCATGGATGGCCACTTCGTCCCCAACATCACGATCGGTCCCCCGGTGGTGGAATCCATCCGCAAGGCCACCCGCCTGCATTTGGACGTTCACCTCATGATCGAGGACCCGGAGCGCTGGGTGGAGCAGTTTGTCCACGCGGGGGCCAACTCCGTGTCGGTGCACTACGAGGCCTGCCGCCACCTGGACGGGGTGCTGGGTATGATTCGCGGCGCGGGCGCAATGGCGGGCGTGGTGCTGAACCCGGCGACTCCCGTTTCGGTCCTGGAGGACGTTGCAGGGGTGGCCGACTACGTGCTGCTCATGAGCGTCAATCCCGGATTCGGCGGACAGAAGTTGATTCCGTACGTGCTCGAGAAAGTCCGCAAGCTGGCTATGCTGCGGAGAGAGAAGCGGTTGGCGCTGCCGATTGAAATCGATGGCGGCGTCCACCGGGACAATCTGGCGGACGTGGTCCGCGCCGGGTGTGACTGGATCGTCACAGGGTCGGCTGTGTTTCACAGCCCCGATCCTGGCGCTGTGGTGCGTGAATTTCGCGAAATTGCGGCCGGCGCCAACGCGGTCCGCTGTTGAAGCTTCCTGGGGTAAGTGAAGTCATGATGGTACGTAACGCAATTCGTTATGCCGCGGCGCTGGCCGTGGCCGCTATTCTGCTTAGCTCGTGTGCACACCGGTACGCCAATCCGATCGCCAAGCAGACCGATCAGCCCGACAAGGTCCTGTTCGACAAGGCCATCGACGATCTCTCGCACAATCGATTCGAGATCTCGCGCATGGATCTGACCACCCTGATCAACACGTACCCGGACAGCGAATACCTCGCCAAGGCGAAGTTGGCGCTGGCCGATGGCTGGTATCAGGAAGGCGACGCGCACGCCATGGCGAACGCCGAAGCCGAATACAAGGATTTCATTTTGTTCTACCCCGCCATGGAAGAGGCGGCCGAGGCGCAGACCAAGGTGTGCGACATCCACTACGGTCAGATGGAGAAGGCCGACCGCGATCCCATGGAAGCCAGACGGGCCGAAGAGGAATGCCGCACCGTATTGGTGCAGTACCCCAACAGCAAAGCCGCGCCCGAAGTGGAACAAAAGCTGCGCAACATCCAGGAGAATCTGGCGGACGCCGAGTACAGAGTCGGCAAGTTCTATCAGAACAAGGGCGATTTTTTCGCGGCCGCGAACCGGCACCAGACCTTGGTGGACAATTTTCCGCTCTTCAGCCAGGCGGACGACGCCCTGTGGCTGGCGTCTCAGGACTATCAACGTCTGGGCGACAGATTTGAGAAGCAGGAGGTCACGAATCTCAACAAGCTGGTCCACGAGTACCCGCTGAGCGCCCACGCCGACGACGCCAAGGCGCGGCTCCAGGAGCTGAAGGCGCCCGTCCCGGAAGCCGACCCGGTGGCGTATGACCGCATGAAGTACGAGTTGGAGCACCAGGGCAAGATCGGGACTGCCTCCAAGTTCTTCGGGATGTTCGCTGCGCGCCCGAACCTGGCCCTTGCGGCGAAGGCTGGAGCTCCGCAGATGCAGAACATGCATCCTTCGATTCCGGCCAATGTGCCTCCGCGCGCGGCGGGTGTGCTCGGTACCAGCGGCGATATTACGGCATCCGTGGCGACGGATGCGTCCGCCTTGGATACGAAACCCGATGCGCGCACCGCTCCGGGAACTGCCGCGGCGACGGACGCAAGCCCCGCGCAAGGCGCCGTCACGGCGACCACGCCGTCCGCGGCCCAGAAAGACGCGTTGAACAAGACGGCGCAGAAGGCGGGAACGAAAGGCCCGCCGAAGGCCAAGCCGGTGAAGGTGTCCAAGCCTAAGACGCCCAAGAAGGCTGCCAAGCCGCCGGCCGCGCCGGCGCAAGCGCCCGGTTCGAGCGCGCCGGTCACGCCGGCGCCTGCGGCCAATCCCACCGCGCCGACGAAACAATGAACCGTATTCTCCTGGTGGATGACAGCCCGCACGCCCAGCGTATGGGCGAGCGTATCCTCAGCGAGGAAGGATACGAAGTCGTCGCCGTTAGCAACGCCGATTCGGCGTTGATCCGCATGGAGGATGTGGACCCCGACGTCATCCTGGC
The DNA here is from genome assembly GCA_964457555.1 of uncultured Solibacteraceae bacterium. Lineage (GTDB taxonomy): Bacteria > Acidobacteriota > Terriglobia > Bryobacterales > Bryobacteraceae > BOG-224. The sequence goes on along the minus strand of CAYWHA010000050.1, from coordinate 39,508 downwards.
GGATGTAGTCATGCCCGGCCGCGGGGGCTACGAAATCTGCCAGTACGTCAAGATGAGCCCGCGCCACCGCCGCGTGCGCGTGATCCTCACCGCCGGCGCCCAGGAGCCTTTCGACGACGCCCGCGTGACGCTGGTCGAAGCCGATGGCATATTGAAGAAGCCCTTCGAGGCAAGCATCCTGCTGGCGCTGGTCAAGCCTCTGGCGGAGGCAGCCGCACGCGAACGGTCCCAGCCGGGGCTGGCCGGGCCGTCCGCCGTTTCGACCTGGCATGGACAAGCGCCGGCGCCTCCTTTTGTCGCCGTGGTGGATTCCGAGCAGGTCCGCGCAGCGGTTACGGTGGCACTCGACGCAGCCATGGAAAACATGGTTAGCGAAATTACCGGCCGGGTGTTCGCGGCGCTCCAGCCAAAGCTCGCTGCCGAACCCGTTACACGGGCGGCCGCGTCCGCGGCGGAGCAACCAGCGCCGGATCCCGTACCCGAATTGCCACAGCCCGCCGCTCCCCCGCGGGCCGAAGGCGTCCGCCGCGTGACGTCCTTGCGGCATCGCTCCGGCTCCATCCTGGGGCTGGACACTTTCTCGCCCGAGCCGGAAGATCCCGGCTCCTTGGAGTAAAATGCCCGACAACAGTTTTGACGTGGTCTCGAAAATCGAACTGCCGGAAGTGCTGAATGCCATCCAGCAGGCCATGAAGGAAGTCATTCAGCGGTACGACCTGAAGGACTCGCATTCGAATATCGAGCTGAACGCGAAGGACAATAAGATCGTCCTGGCCAGTCAGGATGAGTTCAAGCTGAAGGCGGTGGTGGATATCCTCGAGACCAAGCTGGTCAAGCGCCACGTCCCGCTCAAGGGGCTGACCTACGGCGAGATCATTCCGGCCGCGGGGTCGACGGTAAAGCAGGAAATCACGCTGCAGCAAGGCATCGAGATTGAGAAGGCCCGCGAGATCGTCAAGAAGATCAAGGATGCCAAGCTCAAGGTGCAGGCTTCGATTCAGGGCGATTTCGTGCGCGTATCGGGCCGCGACCGGGACGTTCTCCAAGCCGCCATCAAGCTGCTGCGCGACGCCGATTTCGGCATCGACATGCAGTTCACCAACTACCGCACGAACTAACTTGCCGCGCCGCATCGAGTCGCACTGGATCGCGGGGCCGGCCGGCCGCCTGGAAGCCCTGTTAGAGGAGCCGGAGGCCGCTCCATTGCGCCTGGCGGCCGTGGTCTGCCATCCGCATCCGCTCTACGGCGGGACCATGCACAACAAAGTGGTCTACAGGATGGCGCGCGGATTGCGCCGCGCAGGTGTGGCGGCGTTGCGCTTCAACTTCCGCGGCGTGGGACTGAGCGAAGGCCAACATGGCCACCTTACCGGCGAAATCGAGGACACGCGCGCCGCCCTGGCGTGGCTCCGTGAACGCTATCCCGCCCTTCCTTTCGCGCTGGCCGGATTCTCTTTCGGCGCGCGCGCCATCACGCGCCTCGGCTGCGAAGCGGAAGGCGCTCGCTGGCTGATGGCGGCCGGTTTCCCCACGCGCTTCGGCCCGGTCGATTATCTCGAAACCTGTCCCGTGCGCAAGATTTTCATCCAAAGCACCCATGACCAGTACGGCCCGCGCGCGGAACTGGAACCCATCTATGCGAAACTCCCGGAGCCCAAAGAATTGATTTGGATCGAAGCCGCCGACCACTTCTTCGCCGGCGGGTTGGAAGAACTGGAGGAACGAGTCAGGGAGGCGGCGGCCGATGCTTAGGCGCTGCTACAGCGCAGACGGAAGCCGTCATTCATAGATGTCTTTGCGGTGGGCGACTCGCGTAGCATCAACCGTTTTTCGGCCGACCCCTTATTCCCCGAACGTCACCGCCCGCCGCTCCCTCCCCACCGCTGTCAGCACCGCCGCCAGAAGGAATACCGAAGCTGCCACGCCAGCCATCGCCGCAGCGTAGCCAATGCGGCGCGCCATCACCGCTTCCGCGTACGATGCCGTGGACGCCACCGCTACCCCGCATTGATACCCGAAGCCAGGCAGGAAACCGCGCACCGAATCCGGCGATAGCTCGGCCAAGTGCGCCGGCGTCACGCCCCATGCGCCTTGCACCAGGAACTGAATCAGGAACGCGCCCACCCACAGCCACGCCACCGACGGCGCGAACGCCCACAAGGGAACCACCAGCACGGCCGCGAGCAAAGCCGTAACCATGGCGCGTCGCCGGCCCCACCAATCCGACAGCAGCCCGAAGAGCGTGCCGCCAAAAATCGCCCCTACCATGGAGAACGCGGTCAGGGCGGACCGCTGCTCGGGGCCGAAATGCCATTTCCGCTCCAGCAGGGTCGGAAACATGTCTTGCGTGCCGTGCGAGGCCAGGTTCATGCCCGTCATCAGCGCGGCGATATAAAGGAAGAGCTTCCAATGCGAGAGGGCGGAACGGCACAGGTCGCGCCAGTTCTGGTGGCGCGTCTTGCGCCAGACTTCGGATTCCTTCACGCGAAAAGCAACGAAAACAGACAGCAGCGCCGGCAATCCGCCCAGGAAGAACAGTGGACGCCACCCCAACCGCCCGAACAAAAAGTAGTAGCATACCGCCGCCAGCAGATAGCCCGCCGCGTAGCCTTGTTGCAGCACGCCGGAGAGCAGGCCGCGCAGCCGGGGCGGAACTTTCTCCATGGCCAGCGACGCGCCCACGCCCCACTCGCCGCCCATGCCGACGCCGAACAACGCGCGCAGGACCAGGAACGTCGCGTAGTTGGGGGCCAGCCCGGAGAGAACCTCCATTACGGAGTAGAACACCAGAACGAGCATGAACGGCAGGCGCCGCCCGTAGCGGTCCGCCAGCAGTCCGAACACAAACGCGCCTGCAGGACGAAAGGCCAGTGTGACGCCCAAAGTCACGGCCATTTGCGCATCGGACTTGTGGAACTCGCGTCCGATGGCGGTGAGGCACATCACCAGCAGGAAGAAATCGAAGGCGTCGAGGGTCCAGCCGAGAAAGCCCGCCAGCACCGCGGCCCGATGGTCGTCGGTGGCCGGCGCCGCCTTGCCTTCCGTGCGCGAATCCGTCACGTGTCCTGGTGTGCAGGCTGGCAAGCCGCAAAAAACGGCGGCACGCCCGACCTTCTACTCATTCGCCGGCCCCTAGGCCTTCTTGCCCAGCGCCTTCTGTTGGGCTTTCTTCTGACGCCTCGGCAGGCGGTGTTTGTCCTTCTTGGGCAGTTTGCCCACCTTCTTCGACTTCGTCTGGGGCTTCGGTTCAGGCGGCGCAACCGGCGCGGCTGCTTTGGGCGCTGCGGCCGGGGTGCTATCCTTCTCGCCTTCTTTGGGTGCGGCTGGCTTTTTCGGCATGGGAGTTCTGACTTCGGTGTCACCATTATACCCGTACCCGCGGTTCGCCCGCCCTTTTCTTGCGGGCTGATATAACATAAGAGCGATAGGCATGAGTTATCAGTGGCTCGACATGCGGATCACGGAGGAGATGGCGCGCCGGCAACGCGAGGCGATGCTCCGGGATCGGTTCCCGCGCGCGCTCGACGAGGTGTACGAACACTTGCAGGAGTGCGTCGAAGCCTATCGGGCGGCTTTCGGACCGGAATCGGCGGAAATCCAACGCCATGAAGGGGACACCCAGGTGATCGTGCGCACAGAGTGCGCCGGCCAATGGCAGGAGTGCGCCCGGGCCCTCGTCCAAGCCGTCCCCGCGCTGCCTGGCTTCCGCGTCGAGAACGGCGGGGAGCCGCTGCAGATTCATGTGGGGGCGCTTCCAGGCGACAAGATGCTCTACAAGTACGGAGAGCAGTACCTCACCGTCGAGCAACTCACGCGGCTGATTCTGGACCCTGCGCTCTTCCCGAACCTGGGTGAGTGATTACTCCAGCAGGTCGCGGCGCTTCAAAACGGGGCCGTCTTCAGAATCGCCCGGCCGCCTGGGAGTTTCACCTTCCGGAACCGCCCGCGGAAGTGGCTGGCCGCTTCCGCCAATGTTCTCCCGCGCAGCCCGAAGCTCGATCAGCCGCTTGCGAAGATCCCGGTACTCCGAAGTAGTCACCACGTAATCCGCCTTAGCCGGCAGGATTTCCTGGATCTCACGCTGCGTCCGGCTGATGCGGTCCGCGTCCTGCGGATGGCTCGCGAACGCCCTGCTGACGGCGCCGGGCTGCTTTCGCTCAAGCGATTCCAGCTTCTCGAAGATCGAGATGACTCCGGTCGGATCGTATCCCGCCGCGTAAGCGTACTGGACGCCCAAATAATCGGCTTCGGCTTCGTCTTTCCGGCCGAAGCTCAGGAACGTCATGGGAATCCCCACGCTCGCACCCGCGCTGGCGGCATACCCGGTCCAGCCGCCCAGCGCGGCCCCCATGGGCGCGGCGGCTAGCTTGGCGATTTGCAACTTCGTGGCCTGCCGCGTCATGTGGCGCGCCGCCACGTGCGCAATCTCGTGAGCCATCGCGCCGGCCAGTTCGTCTTCGTCCTCCGCAATTTCAATCAGCCCGGCGTTCACAAAAACATAGCCGCCCGGAAGCGCGAAAGCGTTCAGAGCGGGGTCGTCCACCACATAAAAAGTGAACGGAACCTTGGCGTCCGAGTTCCGCGCCAGATTCTGTCCCAGGCGGTTCACGAACTCCGCGATCAGCGGATCGTCCACCATCTTGGCTTGGCGCTGAACTTCCTGGGCTAACTGCCGGCCAAGCGCGATCTCTTTCTCCAGGGAGTAGAAGTTTACGCCCTTGCCAACGTCGCGGTTGCCGATCTGGCTGGGATCGCCCTTCTTGTCGTTCTCTTCCGCGCCATATGCGGTGGCCAGCAATACCACGCATAGGATTGCGGATGAACGCCTCATGAGTGCCCTCGATACCGTATTGTAGATGAGATGAGCACAGAATTGGACGCTACGAGTGTAGACGCGCCTCCGCTATGGGAAGTTTACGCACACCAGTTCCCGGTCCGTCAGCGCCAGGTATACCTGAACCACGCGGCCGTGGCGCCGTTGTGCAAGCCAGCCGCCGACGCCATGAAACGCCTGGCGGACGACTGCCTGAATTTCGGCAGCCTGCACTATGGGGAATGGCTGGCGACGTACAGCGGACTGCGCATCGCCGCCGCAAGGCTGACCGGCGCGGATCCTTCCGAGATTGCCCTCGTGAAAAACACTTCCGAGGGCATCGCCACCGTAGCCCTCGGCTTGGACTGGAAGCCGGGAGACCGCATGGTGGGATTCCGCGAGGAGTTCCCGGCCAACTACTTCCCTTGGAAACGCTTGGAAGAGAAAGGAGTTGAGGTCCGATGGCTGTCCGTTGGCGACCCTCTCGACCGCATTGACGACGCCTGCCGCGGCGCCAAACTGCTGGCCATCAGCTTTGTGCAATTCTTGAGCGGATATCGGGCTCCCATTCAGGAAATAGGTGAGATTTGTCATCGTAATCGATGCATTTTCCTAGTAGATGCGATCCAGGGACTCGGCGCCTTTCCGCTCGACGTGCGGGCCTCCCGAATCGACGCCCTGGCGGCTGACGGACACAAGTGGCTGTTGGGTCCGGAAGGCTGCGGCATCTTATACATAAATCGGGAGCTTCAAGACCGCGTGGAACCGGTGGAATTCGGCTGGACGAACGTAGCAAAATACAACGACTACGCCTCGCGCGACATGACCCTGAGGCAGGACGCGGGTCGATACGAATGCGGAACATTAAATACCATAGGATGTTTTGGTTTACGGGCATCAATTGAGTTTTTACTTGAGGTAGGGGTCGGTAAAATCGCTCCTGTTATCCGCAATTTGGCCGACCGCATTGCGGCGGGTGTGGAGTCCAGGGGCTACCGGGTGCAAGGGGACCGGACCCCGGAAAACTCATCTGGAATCGTGAGCTTCCAGAAGCCCGGAATCGCCCCCGAGGAGGTAGTCCGCATCTTGCGCTCGCACGGAATCGCCACCGCCCCACGCGCCGGGTGGGTGCGTACGTCGCCGCACTTTTATATCGCCCCCGTCGAAATCGACCGCATGCTCGACGCGCTGCCCTGAGTCAGGCGAAAGCGCCTGCCCCACCTGGGGCTAACTGCGCGGCGGTATCAGGTTCGTCTGGATCTCTGGGCTGAGCGCCTTCTGGCGGATTGATCCCTGTGCACGACGGCGCGAGGTTTAGCTACTTTGCCTTCGGGACGCTCGGCTTGCGCGACGGCGGCTCTCACCAACTGTCGGACACCGGGAGCGGCCAAATCGGCCGGCTGTGCGATCCGGATGTGACGAATCCATTTGCCGTCGCCACGGAGCAGGGCGTCCGGGTCGAGCAGTTGCGAGCCGAAGTTAAAGCCGAGGTTCACCCAATTGGCGTGCGTGGTGGTGAAGACGAAGGCGCCGCTGGGCCGGTCGGTGAACGTGAAGTGATCGGCGATGGTGTAGACCTCGTAAACGAACTCGTTGGCTTCCGGAGCCTCCTCGAGAACCAGGTTTCGCGCGGCCAGTGCGAGCTTTTGAATCGCCTCAGGGTAAGGCAGGAGGAGTCTTAGGTACTCGGGATCGGGTGGACGTAGGCGCACTCAGCCAGTGTATCCCAAGGGAAAGGGAATTTGACGGAAACAGGGATCGGCGCTAAGGCCGATACTGCGCCATAATGTACCAATGACGCTCAGGAACGCGGCCCTCTTCGCATTGATCGGGATGATTCTGTTGACGGTTTTGCTGGCGGCGGGCTTCATCCGCGACGTATTGGGGTTTGTGCGCGGTGCGGTTGCGGCGATCGCAATGGTCAGATCGGGGATCCATTTGCTGGCAAGCCTGAGTGTGGCAGTATTCCTCTGCGTTTTTTACAAGAAGCAGTCTTGAATCAGTCACGCATAGAGAAACGGAGCATCTGCAGACGGTCGGCCGTAGGCCTCTGGCCGCAAACAAAGCCCATCCACGGCCAACTGCGGCATTCAAAGGTGGAGACCACCCGGAACATCTACATGCAGACGGTCGCTCCCGAGACATGGAAAGCCGTGGTAAATTTAGATGAGTTGGTGGAACCGAAGAAAGGTAAGGTGAAGCCCAAGTGCCTCCATTCGGCTCCATTTGCACATAATGTGTCCATTAGGACACATTGTAAGTTGTTGAAAAACCAGATTAGCGGGAGTAACTCAGTGGTAGAGTCACAGCCTTCCAAGCTGTTGGTCGCGGGTCCGATTCCCGTCTCCCGCTCCACGTTTTCTTGGGTTTACTCGGCGCCGAGTTTTCAACCGCTACTCCGTTTACTCCAATAACCCCGCCGAGCGCGCCGCAGCCCTGTGGAACGGCGGAGGGGTTGCGGGCGTCTGGGTCCAACGGGAAATGCAAACGCACGCAGGACCTTCGTCGAACAGGTCTTTGCCGTGGTGTGTTATTCATGAGGGAAATGAAACTCGCGGCCCTCATCCTTGCTGTCTCCGCGTCCGTTGCGGGAGCCACTTTCGATGTCAAGAGTTACGGCGCGAAGGGCGACGGCAGCACGCTCGACACCTCCGCCATCCAGAAGGCCATCGACGCCGCAGCGAAGGCGCACGGCACGGTGGTGGTCCCAACCGGCACGTATCGCACCGGCGCGATCTTTCTCAAGAGTGGTATCGAATTTCGCGTGGACAAGGGCGCCACCCTGCTCGGCTCGCAGGACATTGCGGACTACCCGATGATGCCTACCCGCGTGGCCGGCATCGAGATGACCTGGCCCTCGGCGCTGGTCAACGTCTACGAGCAGTCGAATGTCAAAATCACCGGCCAGGGCACGGTCGATGGCGACGGCAAGAAGTGGTACGACCTCTATTGGAAGATGCGGCGCGAGGATTATGAGCCGAAGGGCATACGCTGGGCTGTGGATTACGATTGCCGCCGCCCGCGGCTGATCCAGATCTACAACTCCGACGATGTCACCCTGCAGGGGCTGAGCCTTCGCCGTCCCGGCTTCTGGACGGTCCACCTCTGCTACTCGCGCCACGTGACCGTGGATGGCCTTGATATTCGCAACAACACCGACGGCCGCGGTCCCAGCACCGACGGCATCGATATCGACTCCTCCTCCGATATCGCCGTCACGCACTGCTCGGTGGAATGCAACGACGATGCGATTTGTCTCAAGGCCGGGCGCGATGCCGACGGTCTGCGCGTGAACCGCCCCACCCTCAACATCACCATCCGCGACAACACCGTGGTAGCCGGCGCCGCTGGCGTGACCATCGGGAGCGAGACCTCGGGCGGCATTCGCGACATCGTCGTGGACGGACTGAAGGTGCAAGCGGGCGCGCCTGCCGGCATCCTCTTCAAGAGCGCGAGCACGCGTGGCGGCGTAATCGAGAACATCACCATCCGGAATGTGGAAATGACCGGCGTCGCGACGCCCGTGAGCGTGACCCTCAACTGGAACCCGGCGTACAGCTACGCGAAGATACCCGATGGCATGACGGGTTATCCCGACTACTGGAAGGTGCTCACCGCTCTTGTGCCGCCCGAGAAAGGCATGCCGCACTTCCGCGACGTCTCGATCTCCGGGATCAAGTCTACGGGCGCGCAGCGTGCCTTCCAGGTGGCTTCGCCTCCGGAGTCCCCGCTGCTGCGTTTTCGGTTTCAGAACATCGATATCGAAACGAAGAGCGCGGGATCGATCGCGGGCGCGGACGACTGGACCTTCACCGGCGTGAACCTCAAAATCGCCGATGGAAGCCGCGTGGATCTCAGGGACAGCCGCAAGGTCGAAGGTCTCCCGCGCTAGGGTCTGTCGCCTCGGCGCCGCGTTCGTCCGGCCAGCTACTTTCCGCGGCGCCGACCGTCAGCGTTGCGGCGCTTCTTCATCCTCGACCAGGCGGCCGCTGAGGGCATCAACCTTATCGATACCGCCGAATGCCGATGCGGAATCGCAGGCCCAGCCCCGACCCGCCCCTCGATCATAGCGACCCTCGGGCGGGCGCCGGGTGCAAATTAGGTCCGTCGAAGGTCATCGGGGCGGCTGAGCCGCCGGACGCTGGTACCACTGCAGCCCCAGCGCCCACCGCGGCTGGAATCCCTGCCACGCCGGCCGATCCTCAGATTTCGTCGGCAGTTCCAGATACTTGCGCCGGGTCGTATCGTCCTTGACGTAGAGATCGAGGAAGGCCGTGATGAAGTGCTGGTTGATTGCAGCGATCCGGTCCTTTCGCCACACCGGCTCGTCGAAAAACTCCTGCGTCGCGAAGCTTCCCGTGGCCTCTGCGGGAGGCGGATTCCCGCCCACGTTGTGCCGCCCATTTTCATAGACGAGCATATAACGCTCCGAATTAACGGCGCCATCGAACACCTTGCGGACTCCCTGCTCGTATCCCGCCACATCGTCGTGGTCGCCCACGATGAACAGCGATGGCACGCGGATGCCCGCCAGCCCCGCGGCGTCCCAGTTATTCTGTGGCGGCTGCGCTCCCCACGGCGCTATCGCCACCAGCGCCTTGACCGCGGGACGCCGCCACGTTTGGAACCTCGGATCGTCCGCCAGCCACGAGTCAAGATAGCCTCCTCCAATCGCCCGCGCCGCGCCGCCCGTCCTGCTGTATCCAGCTCCCGCGGTCGCCAGCGCTCCATAGCCACCCATTGAGTACCCGACCACAGCCACGCGGTCAGGGTCCACCAACCCGTGCAGAAAGTCGGCCTGATCCCGCGACCGGGCCGTCAGTGAATCGATCGTAAAAACTTGGTCAGCCGCGCGATTCAACAAGGTGCTCGGGAACCCCCGCTGAGCGCCGAATACGGAGTCAGTGTGATCGATTGCCGCCACCACATATCCCTTGGAAGCGAGGTTCTCGGTCAACCACGTCATAAATGTGCGCGCGCCGGGATACCCGTGGGACACCACAACCAGGGGAAATGGAGCGTCGGGCCCCGATGCAGCGGGGGCATCGCGTAGGGCCCGTCCGTAAATCGAGAATCTCTTCGGCGTGTCGGGCGAGGGTGCGCCCGGCATCGCGCTCTCATACACCACCCGTTCTTCTTTGCCCGCCGGTATTGTAGCCGGATACCAAATCTCAATCGTCAGCGCGCGATCGGTCAGTGGCGCCCGGCCCGTGGCCGCGTCAAACCGGAGAATATCAGGCTGCGCCGTGTGGACGAGTTCGATGGTGCGCACGCCGACGGCCCATTTGCCGCGTGCCGCGAGTTGCGGCGCATCCGCCGGCGGAACGCTGAAGATCGGCGCCTGCTGCGCAAGGGCCACAGCCGTGGCCAATAAGACTGCAATTCCGGTATGCACCTCTACATTGTGCCTCCGTTGGCATACCCGATGATACCGGTTGCAGTCTCTGGGGCGTACGCGATGGACCCTGCGTCATATGCAAGAGCTGCACGCCTGCGCACTTTTTTCCTCCACCCTAAGGCTACCGGCGTTTGCGAGGAGCGCTGCAATTCAAACAACGAGGCTTGCACCCATGGTCGATAGTATTTTCAAACACTGTTTTTCGCGACCGAAGCCGGCACTCTTTGTCGAGCGGAAAGACAACCGCGTTTTCTTCGGGTTCACAGCAGCAGTGTTCACATGCCCTGTGCAATATTGGCGCGATTTGGCCCGCCGCCTGCAACTACCGCACACGGAGGCGCCTATGTTGTACTTCGCAATGGTGTTCTTCATCATCGCGGTCTTAGCCGCGCTGATGGGTTTCGGCGGTATCGCAGTGGCCTTCGCCGGCGTCGCGAAAATATTGTTCTTTCTGTTCGTGATCCTCTTCCTGGTAAGCCTCGTGATGCACTTGGGTAGAAGGGTGTGACGCAGGACGCGGCGCACGGGGCGGACACACGGCTGACCATCGCCGCCTCCGCCCTGGCCCGTTTCTTCCGCATTCTCGGCCCCGGCCTCGTCACCGGCGCCGCCGATGACGATCCATCCGGGATCGGGACCTACTCCATCGCCGGAGCCCAATTCGGGTTCGGCGTTCTCTGGACAGCTTGGTTCTCCGCGCCACTAATGGCATCGGCGCAGGTTCTTTGCAGCCGCCTCGCATTGATCACTGGCCGCGGTCTCGCCAGTCTCATCCGCGAGCGCTTTGGACTGTGGATCCTATGGCCCGCCTGTGTCTTCCTGACAGTCGCCAACGTGGCGAACATCGCTGCTGACCTTGGCGCGATGGCCGCTTCGACCGCGATGATCTTCAGAGTGCCGGCTTACTGCTTCACGCCGCTCTATACGGCGGCGCTGCTTGCGCTCATGATCTGGACCTCTTACCATGCCATCGCAAGAATCTTCAAATGGATGACGCTGGTGTTGTTCGCCTACGTCATCGCCGCGCTTCTCGCTCACCCGGCCTGGGACCGCGTATTGCGCGCCACGTTCATTCCGCACGTCGAATGGAGCGCGTCATATCTGGCGGCATTTGTGGCCATACTTGGGACTACGATCTCTCCATATCTCTTCTTCTGGCAGGCCAACCAGGAGATCGAGGAGGAGGTGGAGCATGGCAAAATCACGCTAGCCCAGCGCCGAGGGGCTACCGGCCAGGAGAAGCGCGACTCCCGCACCGACGTTGTAACCGGCGCTGTCTTCTCCAACCTCGTCATGTATTTCATCATCCTCACCGCCGGTGCAACACTGCACGCGCATGGCGAGATTCATATCGGTACTACCGAACAGGCCGCCGAGGCGCTGCGCCCGTTCGCCGGCCGCACAGCGTATTTGCTATTCACGCTCGGCATTGTCGGCACTGGAATGTTGTGCGTACCCGTTCTTGCCGGCTCCACGGCCTACGCCATTGCCGAAGCGGCGAAATGGCGGGTTTCGCTCCGTTGTCCGCCGCACCGCGCTCCCCAGTTCTACCGCGTTCTTGCCGCGGCCTTCGCGATCGGACTCGCCCTCAACTTCGCCGGAGTCGGCGCCATTGACATGCTCTTCTGGTCTGCCATCCTCAACGGCCTTCTGGCGCCGCCTCTGCTCTTTCTCGTTGTCCGAATGGCATCGGACCCCGTCGTCATGGGCGGCGACACGGTTTCGCCCCTGCTTCGCGCGCTCGGTTGGTTCACCACCATCGTGATGACGCTGGCCGCCATCGCCATGTTCGTAGTGTAAAGGTTCGCTTCCCGGCGGCCAGAGACCGATAATCGGACGCTCTCCGGTACACGGTGTCTTTTCCGATTGCTTGCTTGGCGCCGGGGCGGGGTGGAAATCTGCACTCCCGCCCGGCGCGCACTCGACAGGCCGACCGGGATCGCCTGCCCTCGCGCGGGTCTTCTCTTCCCGCACGTCGGTCATTGCCCTGGGTCTAAGATTCAGCGGCTCTTACAAGCCCCCACCGCGCGTCATCGTCCTTTCAGTGTCTTCCCAGTACGGTCTGACCCTATAGTAGCTGGACAGTTGCGTTCCCCACGAGGCGTCGCTCATGTCCGGCCAGTTGTCCTTGTCAAAACCGGGGGCCTGCTCGATCGTTTGCTTATCCACATCGAGGATGAAACATTTTTCGTCTTCGTCCACCTTCAGCGCGGTCCACGGGACGGCAAACAGCTTATCGCCCATTCCCAGAAAACCGCCGAAGGACAAGACTGCGTATGCCACGCGGCCCGAAGGGATGTCGATCATGATTTCGTCGATCTTTCCGAGATCCTCTCCCGCTGCGTTGCGGACGTTATCCCCCGTCAACGTGCTGGCTGCAAGAACACGTCGGAACTTGCGGTCCGGATCGTTCTTCTTGATATTACCGGTCTGCATAAAGCTCTCCTTGGAAATGGTGTCCTGCAGTTTTCTTGCCTATCGGCCCCGTTGGTTCCCCGTCGCGCAGGTCCCCTTGTGGCTTGCCGGCGATTTCGGCGCCGATCCGGACAGAACGTGGTAAGGAGGCGCTTAATCGCGCACTATTTGCCGGTTAAAGTTGCACAGCCATGATACCGGCGGCGGAATCTCGGGAGTCGGCTGCGGGCAGCAGGTCGAGCGACAAGCGAACGGTGATCTACTCTTCCAGTGGCAAGGTGAAAAAGAACGTAGTTCCGCCACCTGCCGGCGATTCCGCCCACATGCTTCCACCGTGGCGCTCGACAATCACGCGGCACGTCGCAAGGCCGGGTCCGGGCCGTTGCCTGTCGAACAAGCGCTCAAACGGCCGGAAGGCTCTCTCCAGAGACCGGCCTTGCAGGCCGCGGCCGTTGTCTCGCACCTGGAACAACCAGTCATTCGGCCGACATTCCGCGGTTACGTGGATGCGCAGGGCTTCCGCGCCGCGATTGCGGATGCCGTAGTCCACCAGGTACTCGAACAGTTGAATGAGGCGGTCCAAATTGCCCCATACCTTTGGCAGCGTGTCGTATCTCACCTCGCCACCGATCTCGCGCAGACCGGCGGCGAGCTTCGCCAATGCAGCCCGCAGCGTCAGATCCATCGGCACGGGTTGAAACGTCCCGCGGTCGATCTGCAGGGCGAGACAGTATTCGGTGACGCCATCGATCGACAGACCTGCCTGGACCGCGCCGTTAATCACAAAGCCGAGAGAGGCGCTTTGCTCCTTCTCGCCTCCCTGGGCCAACAGTTCCGAATGGGCAAGTATCGCGCGTAGCGGTCCGCGCAATTCATGGCAGGCGCGCAGCAGGAAGTCGCCGAGCTCAGCATCGCTTTGCGGCACACATGGTTGGGTGGGTTGTGCGGACGCCATCTGACTTAGTACTCCTCTCCGGAAACACGAAGGCGTACTCGTCGAAGACCGCTCCCTAACGGTCGCAAACCGACTTAACTAAAGTAAGAATACCACTAATCGACTGACTCACCTTCAGGCGCCGTCCCGGATGCCCAGGACCCGCTGGTCAGGTGACCTACGCTCACTGCCCGCCGGAGAAACGTGAGATATCTCACGTTATGCCACCTTCGAGATCAATCGTTTGAACCGGTACACGACATGCGTTAGCGCACAGCCCAACTCCGGTATGCTTAATCATTATGTCGAGTTCGCCAATCCGCGTATTGGTGGTAGACGACGAAGATCGAGAGCGGCAATTATTGGCGGAAAGCGTCGCAGCCCTTGGATTCGTGGTAGAGGTTGCTTGCAACGGGCAGGAAGCTTTGGAGTCGCAAGCCAAGTGCTCAGCCGACGTCATCGTCACCGACCTCATGATGCCCCAAATGGATGGTTTCGGACTCTTAAAAGCCCTCCAGGGAATAGGTGACACTACTCCGACGATCGTCCTGACAGGCTTCGGCAGCATCGAAAAGGCCATCTCCATCGTCCACGATCTCAAAGCGTTCTGGTTTCTCGAAAAGCCGGTACAGCCGAGCAGCTTGTACGTCCTGGTGGAGCGCGCCGCCAACCAAAAGCGCCTCTTGACTGAAACCAGCCTTCTGCAGCGGCAGTTGAGCAATCAGGGAGTGATGGGGGACCTCGTGGGTGGGTCTCCGGCGATGCGTCAGGTCTATTCGTTAATCAGCCAGGTGGCGCCAACCTCGGCGTCGGTGTTCGTAACCGGTGAGAGTGGCACGGGGAAGGAACTGGTAGCTCGCGCGATCCATCGCATGAGCGCGCGCTCGGACGGCCCGTTCATCGCTCTCAATTGTGCGGCGCTGCCGGAGAGCCTTATCGAAAGCGAACTCTTCGGTCACGAAAAGGGCGCCTTCACTGGAGCCGTGGCGCGTCATGCCGGCTGCTTTGAACAAGCTCAGGCCGGCACCGTTCTTCTCGATGAGATCGCCGACATGCCGATTGGTACGCAGGCGAAGTTGTTGCGCGTTCTGGAAGATCGCACCGTCCGGCGATTGGGCGGAAAGAACGAAATCGCGGTGGATGTACGAATCATCGCCGCCACCAATCGCGCGCCCGATCAGGCGATCGTCGACAAACACCTGCGCGAGGACCTGTATTACCGCTTAAGCGTTTTTCATATCGCCTTACCGCCCCTGCGCGACCGCAAAGAAGACATACCGGCGATCTGCGACGCCTTGCTGGTCAGTTTGAATCGCAAACACGAGACGCGTGTGGCTGGTTTGGACGCAGAGGTAATGGCCCGATTCCAGCGGTCGCCGTGGCCGGGGAATATCCGTCAACTTCGCAATGTGTTGGAGCGTTCGGTGATCGTCGCTGGTGAAGGGCCGATCTTGTCGCGGCATCTGCCAGCGGAGGAACAGTCGGTTGCGTCGAGCGCCACGGCCGTCACAGTCGAAGACTGCGACGCAATTGTCCTGCGGGTGGGTCCGCGGGTGCACGAGTTCGAGGAAATGTACATCAATCTGGTTCTCCAGCACACGGGGAACAACCGCACGCGAGCCGCGGAGATCCTGGGCATTAGTCTGCGCACGCTGCATAATCGCCTGCGCAAACTCAAGGCCAAGACGCTGCCCGCACTGTAATCGGCATTACGAATGAGCACGGAAACATCGGACTTCGTTATCTTGGTCGCCGAAGATAATCCGGCGGACGTGGCGCTCGTTCGAGAGGCTCTGAAGGAGCATCGGGTCAATTGCGTTCTGCATGTCGTTAACGACGGCGCTCAGGCGATCGCTTTCATCGATGGCATTGATGTCGACCCGAAGAAGCCGCGCCTCGATCTGATCCTTCTCGACTTGCACCTCCCTAGCCGCGACGGCGAAGAGATTGTGAAACGGCTTCGGTCCACGGAACGCAATGCCCAAACGCCAGTGATCGTGATGAGTGGCTCGGATTCTCCAACCGACCGGCGGAAGGCTGAGAAGTACGCCTTGTTTTACTTTAGAAAGCCCTCCAGACTCGCTGAATTCACGCAGCTAGGCGCCATTGTGGCGTCCGTCCTCGCGGACGCTGCGGAATCCGCGAGGCGACTGCCCACACCTGGGGCGCAAGCACGGCGGCATGGGGGGCAGTGAAAGCATGGCTGCTGAGAAAACGGAACCCGCAACGGGTGTATCGGATCTTACAGCCCGGAACTGCCTGTCGCCATGACGGCTGAAGCGGAAGCGACTCGTGCCGCGGCGCCGGAAAGTAAGCTTGCTCACATCATCCAAGACTGACCGTGGCGCAGGCCGCGGATGTCGGTTATGATTCTTGGGGTAGTGTTGATTTAGAAATGAGTGTATGGAGCAAGCTGCCATACGAGTCCCCAGTATCCGCGGCAAGATGTCGGATTCGCGTCGAAGGAAGGATACCGATTGAGATCTCTAGCTGCCGCGGACAGTCCTGAATTGAGAACCTCCCCTGCTCAAGGGGAGATGGAACGGCGCATCCAGTCTCTGGACTGGTCCAGGACCTCGATTGGGCCCCGCGAGAACTGGTCACAGGCGCTGAGAACCACGGTTCGAATTCTTCTGGCGAATCGTTTCCCAATGCTGCTTTGGTGGGGTCCGGACTACGTTTCCATTTACAACGATGCATATATTCCGGTTCTGGGACAAAAACATCCATGGGGCTTGGGCAAACCCGTCAGTGAGTGCTGGTCGGAAATCTGGGACATTCTAAAGCCACTCATCGATACCCCCTTCTATGGCGGACCGGCAACGTGGAGCGACGATATTGAGCTTCACATCAACCGGGCCGGGTTCATGGAGGAAACACACTTCACCGTCGCCTACAGCCCTCTGCCTGACGAAACTGCGATGCGCTGCATCGGAGGCGTGCTGGCGACAGTCCACGAGATATCAGCGGAAATTGTGGGCCAGCGCCGCGGAATCGTGTTGCGCGATCTCGCCTCGGCGGTCGAAGCGAAGACTGCAAGAGAAGCTTGCCTCAACGCAGCAGCCAAGCTCGCCCCGCATACAAAGGACGTTCCATTCGCCCTCATCTACCTCGCCGGCGGCGGTGGCAAGGCCACCCTGGCCGCGGCGTCGGGCATCGAAGGCGCTGAAGGCATCGCGCCGGCGACCATAGGGATCGATGACTCCTCCAGTGTCTGGCCGCTTCACCAGACGCCGATAACAGGGGGGATGCAGCTTGTCAATTTGTCATCCACGTTTACCGCTATCCCCTGCGGTCCGTGGCCCGATCCGCCGAATCGAGCTGCGGTTCTTCCTATCCGCTCCCACTTGGCGCGCGGATTCGCCGGATTCCTTATCGCTGGCCTGAGTTCCAGGTTAAAGCTCGATGACTCGTATACGGACTTCCTGAGTCTCGTGACATCGCAAATTGCTACGGCAATTTCAACGGCTCAGGCGTATGAGGAGGAGCGCAAGCGCGCTGAGGCGCTGGCCGAAAGTGACCGTGCGAAGACTGCGTTCTTTTCCAATGTCAGCCATGAGTTTCGGACTCCGCTAACCCTGATGCTTGGCCCTTTAGAGCAAATACTCAAAGGGGACCAACTCGCGCCAAGGATTCGCGAGAGCGCCGAATTGGCCCACCGGAACAGTTTGCGGCTCCTCAAGCTCGTCAATTCACTACTTGACTTCTCCCGCATCGAGGCGGGCCGCCTCAAGGCTTCCTATACGCCTGTCGATCTCGCAGCGATAACCCGCGACCTCGCTTCGAATTTCCGGTCCGTCGCGGAGGCCGGCGGTTTGGAGCTTGTCGTCAACTGCGGTCCATTGCGCGAGCCAATCTACGTGGACATTGAGATGTGGGAGAAGATTGTCCTGAATCTCCTGTCGAATGCGTTCAAGTTCACGTTCGATGGCGCGATTACGGTGACGCTGGCAGAAGTTCGTGAATGCGTGGTCCTGAGCGTTGAAGATACTGGTATTGGTATTCCGGACGACGAACTTCCGCACGTATTCGAACGTTTCCACCGCATCGACGGTGCAAAAGGCCGCTCCTATGAAGGTACTGGTATCGGCCTGGCCCTTGTGCAGGAACTCGTCAGGCTACACGGCGGGAGAGTAACGGTCAAGAGCGAAGCCGGTAAAGGAACTACGTTTTATGTGGAGATGCCCCGCGGCCGTGAACACCTGCCTCCGGATCGTGTGAGAAGCGTGGAGAGCGGCGCTCCGAGCTCCCCCCGCGCAGAGGGTTACGTCGAAGAGGCCCTCCGCTGGTTGCCTGGAACCGGTGGGATCTCGTCCGCAAGTCCGGGCCCTGCCGCGGACGGAACCATCTCACGGAAGCGCGCGGGAACTCCTTCGAAAGACGTGCCTACGCCCCGTGTGCTCTTGGCCGAAGATAACGCCGATATGCGGGACTACGTCGTCCGCCTTCTCGGTGGACGCATGCGTGTAACGGCGGTAAACAACGGGAAGGAAGCTCTTGCGAGCGCGCTCAAGGAACCACCGGATTTGATCTTGAGCGACATCATGATGCCCGTGCTTGACGGTTTTGGTCTCTTGCGTGAGGTGCGGCGAAATCCTGATCTGAGTCACATCCCAGTCATCCTCCTATCCGCCCGCGCGGGAAAAGAATCGCGGGTCGATGGCGTGAGCGCCGGGGCCGACGATTATCTCGTTAAGCCGTTCAGCGCCCCGGAACTGCTGGCGCGAGTGACCACTCATCTCAAGCTGGCCGAACTGCGGCAAGAGACTGTGGCGATGCTGCGTAAGCTACAGGATGTGAGTACCCGGTTAATCGGCGAAAGCGATCTCACAACCCTGCTTGGCGAGTTTCTCGACGCGGCCATCGAGATCACCAATGCAGACATGGGCGATGTTCAGTTGCTGGACGCCGCCACAGGCGATCTCAGAATTGCTGCACAACGCGGTTTCGAGCGCTCTTTTCTGGCTTTCTTCAATGCCACTCATACCGGGACTGCGGCATCTGGCCCCGCCATTCAGGCAAGGCAGCGGATGGTTATCGACGATGTGGCAAGCAGTCCGGCATTTGACTCCGCATCGCGCGAGGTCATGCTGGGAGCCGGGGTGCGAGCCGTACAGTCGACTCCCCTTGTCACACGCTCCGGGAAAGTGGTCGGAGTGTTGTCGACGCACTATCGTGTGCCCGCATGCCCCGCCGAGCGAGAGCTTCAGTTGGTAGACGTCTTGGCTCGGCAAACCTCTGACCTGATTGAAAGCTTCCTGAACGCCGAGATTCTCAGGGCAGGCGAAGAGCGCTTGAACCTTGCGATCGAGGCTGCCGGGATGGGGACCTGGGATGTCGATGTGCAAACAGGAACCGCCCGGTGGTCTCAGCGGCATTTCGAAATCTTGGGCTATAAAGCCGACCCGAATCGCCGCGCTAGCCTGGAAATGTGGCAATCGCTGATTCATCCCGAGGATCGCGAGAGGGTTCACCAGGCGCTTCAAAGATCCAGGGTGAAGGGCGAAAGGTATGTCTCTGAGCACCGAATCCTGCGAGCCGGTAGTGGCGAGGTTCGATGGATCGCGGAATTCGGGCGCTATATCGCCAACCCGCACAAGGAGTCTGAGCGGTTTATCGGCATCTCCCTCGACATCACGGATCGCATCGAAGCCGCCCGAACATCGTTATTGTTGAGCGCAATCGTCGATTCTTCCGACGATGCCATTATCAGCAAGCGTCCGGATGGTGTTATTACGAGCTGGAACAGGGGCGCGGAGCGTCTCTTCGGCTATACGGCGGAAGAAGCCGTTGGAAAGACAGTCGCCGAACTGTTGATTCCAGAAGACAGGCAAGATGAAGAACCTGACATACTTGCGCGGCTGGCGCGAGGCGAGCGTGTCGACCATTTCGAGACTGTCCGCCGCCGTAAGGACGGAGCGCTCCTTGATATTTCCCTGACAATATCGCCGGTCAAAGACGATCGTGGCCTCATTATCGGCGCATCGAAGATCGCGCGGGATATTACCGGACGGAAGCAAGTTGAGGCGCGGCTGCGTAAGAGCGAGGAACGTTTCCGCGCTCTCGTGATGGCAAGTTCCGATGTCGTGTACCAGATGAACGGGGACTGGACGCACATGCGCCGTCTCGTTGGCAAGGACTTCGTCGCGGATATGCTTGAGCCCAGTGGGGTTTGGCTGGACAAATATATTCATGCGGATGATCGCCCCCGCATCAATCACGCGATTCAGGAAGCCATTCGAAACAAGTCTGTATTTGCGCTGGAACATCGAGTGATCCGAGCCAACGGAACGCTTGGCTGGACGTATTCGCGGGCGGTACCGATTCTGAACGACGCAGGGGAAATAGTCGAATGGTTCGGAGCCGCATCGGATATTACCGACCTGAAAAGCGCCGAGGCGGCTGTTCGGGAAAGCGAAGAGCGCTTTCGTCAGCTCGCGGAAGTCGGACCGCAGATTGTATGGATCAGCGGTCCGCAAGGTGAACTCGAATTCGTCAATCGCCGTTGGGTTGAGTATTCCGGTCTGGACTTCCAGGACATGAAGAGGCTTGATCAGGTCCGGTCGCGTCTGCACCCGGAAGATGATGTGCTGGGACGCTGGCGAAAGTCGGTGGAAAGCGGAACGATTTTCGAGTTGGAGGCGCGCCTCCGGAGTAAGGGGGGCGAATTCCGCTGGTTTATGATGCGCAGCATTCCTGTCCGGGACGAGCAAGGCCGGATTCGACGATGGTTCGGAACGTCGACGGATATTCATGAAAGCAAGCTCCTCCAACTGGAGTTACGGCGCGCGAACCAGGATCTCGAGCAGTTCGCGTACTCCGCTAGCCACGACTTGCAGGAGCCTCTCAGAAGCATCAGGATTTTCAGTGAGCTTCTGTCTGAGCGTTGCAAGCAGAAGCTCGTCGGCCGGGAACTTGAGTTTCTCCAACATGTGCAAGACGGCGCCGGTCGCATGGAGATGTTACTTCGCGATCTGCTTATATACACTCGGGCGACGGAAGCCGTGAAGCCGTCGGAAGCCGTCGACTCGAACGCGGCGTTCCAGGCTGCCCTCGGTAATCTTGCGGGCGGCATCGCTGAAACGCGAGCAGCCGTCGATAGTGACCGTTTGCCCTTCGTGCGGGTCCATCCAACGCAACTGCAACAGTTGTTTCAAAATCTAATTGGAAATGCTCTGAAATATCACCGTCCCGGCGTGCCACCGATTGTGCATACCGCCGCGCGCAGAGAAAGCGGAACCTGGGTCTTCTCTGTAGCCGACAACGGCATCGGTATCGAGCCGGAATATAAGGAGAGAATCTTTGGCTTATTTAAACGTCTGCACTCCGGCGATGAGTACTCAGGTACCGGCATTGGATTGACCATCTGTCAACGAATCGTGGAACGCAACAATGGGCGCATTTGGGTCGAATCCCAACCCGGGAGAGGATCGACCTTCAACTTCACGCTCCCAGTTTGAGGAGCCAATCGCAAAGCCCCGGATTCTGATCGTTGAGGATAGCAAGACAGACATGTTCTTGATTCGGGAAGCAGTAGACCGGTTCGGAATCGTTGCCGATATCGATGTGTCACGTGACGGGCATGACGCCATAAAATATTTTGAGGCAGCCGATGCCGACGAAAAGGCGCCTTATCCGGATCTGATTCTGCTGGATTTGAATCTGCCGAAGGCAAGCGGCTATGAAGTGCTGAAATGCCTGCGGGCTAGCCCGCGTTGCAAATCTGCCAAGGTCCTTATCGTGTCGTCGGCCGATGCGCCGTCCGACCGGGCGACAGTCGAACATTTCGCCGGAGTGGCGTATTTCAAGAAGCCATCTGTCTATGCCGAATTCATGAACCTCGGGCTGATTGTTAGAGAGATGCTCGCTGCAGATCGCCAATCGCGATGATCGCCTCACAACCGGAGATCGCGTAGTCGTAAATGGATGCGTTCACAAAGCGGGCGCAGGCAACGCTTGCAGCGGCGATGGCCAACAGGTCGCCAGAGTAGTCGATGCCCGTCACGTCGAATCCGGCCTCGACCAAGGCGCATGTCAATACTCCCGCGCCACAGCCTACATCGACGACGCGATGAATCGGGGTGGCCGCGTTCTTGAGCAACCGCACAATTTCAGGTGCAGCCGCGCATGCAAGCCCGCCGAAGGCGGCCGACCGACGAAGTGTATCGCGCCGCGCCTGCCGCAAACACCGCGAGCCGGGCGCTCAGAGCGGCGCCCTCCCCGCGGGCGGCCGCGTTCCCGCCGCCTCCGCCGGGCCAAGGGCCTTCCGTTGAGAGGGTCGGCGAGATCGCGCAGGTCCCTATGCTGAGCCCGGCGTCATCCCGCCCGTTCTTTCGCCTCGTCTGTGTCCCGATAGACCTCTTCCCGGATAATTCGTTCCGTGGCTTGGTTGAGGTAAGAGTCCAGGGCCGCCTGCAGTTCAAGGTACTCCGGCCACAGTGTGTTGTTGAAAAAGGAACGCGGCGCGCGCACCGTCACGGTGGTGTAACGCTGACCCTTATAGCGGTACGGTTCGATCCCGTATCGCCGGCAAAGCGCCGAAAAGAGGCGCCTCTGCCATAGATCCGCCATGGAGATCTTCGTCTCGGGCAAAGGTTGCGTGTGGACCGCCGCGTTGAGCGCGTCGCGGATCCGCTGTATCGCGGCCGCCGCAGCCTGGCGTTCGCCCGTGGTCGCGGCGCCCTCGAATAATGCGGTGATCTTGCGCAGCTTTTCGCGGAGCTGATTTTCGTTTGTCATTTGTTCAACGATGTAGGATAGCAACATCGCCGAGCCTCACGGTGGCGCCTGGCCTCAACATCATGGCACGGGCCGCCCCGCTGCTACGTCCTCACCGCCCCACCATCACAAAAGCACCCCAGTAGAACGGCAGGTCTTTCCCATACCGCTGGCGCACTGCGACTCGCTCCTCCAGTTGCGCCTCCCGTAGCGCGTCGTGTTTATCCGCGCCCGCCAGCCACTTCTTGTAGAACAGCGCCATCAGTTCCTGCGTCTCGCGGTCGGGGACGCTCCAACTGCTCATCACCACTGCTTGCGCTCCAGCTTCCTCCAGCGCGCGCCGCAAACCGAAGACGCCTTCGCCGTCCACCTGATCGCCGCGCCCCGTCTCGCACGCGCTCAGCACCACCAATTCCGAGCCCTGCAGATTGAGCTGCGCCGCCTCATAAGAAGTAAGGACGCCGTTTTCCAAACCCGCCGGGGGCGGCGAGCCGGCCAGCGTGCGCCCCGCGCCCGCCAGGAAGATCCCGGAACGAAGTAAAGGGTCGAGCGCGATGTTCGAATTGGAAAGGATGAAGAAGCCATGCGTCGCCAAATGAAGCACGCGCGGCGCCTGCTGCCGCAGGACCGCCTCCTTGAGAGCCATGTCTCCGGTCAGCTCCCGCACTTGCCAGCCCGCCGATTGGAAGGTCTTCGAGAGTTGATCGACCTCCTCTTGCGTCGCCGGCAGCGCGGCCAGCTTGCCATCGGGATTCACGGTCGCGCCCGACGAGCGCGCGGCGCCGGGCGCGCCCAGTTGCGATACCGCCGTGCGTTGCTGCGCCTCCGTCAAATCGAACGACGGATTGCCCAACAACAGCGCTGTCTTCGCCGTGGCGCGCACGGGCTGCCGCAGCAGATCGCGCGTACTGTTGAGCTGCCACAGGTTGTAGCTTTCCATCAGCATCTTGCCGGAAGAGTCGGTGAAGAGCCCTATTGGGAACTGGTTCAGGATGCCGTCGCTCGCCAAATACACGCGCTTCGCGCCGCCCAGCGCGGGCTCGAGCGGCTTCCAAAACGCGTTGTAACATTCCGGACCCACCGTGGCCACGGGCGCGGCGGCCACCAATATCCCGCGCGTCGGGCTCATCTGCGTGGCGAACAGATCGCGCACCGTTTTCTCGGCCGCGACTGCATCGCCCAAGGGAATCAGCTTCGGTTCGGCGTCCTGCGTCAACACCAGAGCGGCGTAGTCCCAGGTGTTGGTGAAAGTGCGCCCATCGTGAAAGTGGAAACGCACGTATTCCACCGCCGCTTCGCCGGGATGCAGGGCGCGTTGCACATCGCGCCACCCCGGCGCCGTCATCGCGCGTCCCTGCGCCAGGGCTGCGGCGCGCCGCGCCAGGTTCTCTTCCACGTCGTTGATTTCCTGATCGAGTTGCGCGAGGCGCCGGCGCTTGGCATCGTCGGCGGGCGAAGCCGTGATCGTCGCCAGTTCGGTCTTCTCCTGCCGCAACTGGTCGAAGAGCGCGAGCGCCTGCCGGTCGCCGGTGGAAAAGAGCCTGGCGCGTAGATCGGCCGAAAGTCCCGCGGTGATGCCGCGCTCGCCGATCAGTAGATCGTACATCTTGCCCGCGAGTCCCGGCCGCGAAGGGTTGGCATAGACGAAGCTGAAGTACAGAGGATAGACTCCGGGCGCGCTGTGCAGGAATGCCAGCCGGTCGCGCTCGCTCATGTAGCCGGAACCGGAAGCGAACTCGCGCGCGAAGACCTTCATGCGCAGGTCGTAGAGCGGCTCGGCGAGTTCCGGCTTGCCCCATGCGTAATCGTTGACAGCCAAGCCGAGCGCCACCTCGCTTGTGTCCGGGTTGTCCGGCCCGAGAGTCCGCTCTTCGACCGCCAGTGCGCGCCGGTAGAACGGATCCGCATCCGCGAACTTCCCCTGGTCATGGTAAAGCGCTGCAAGAGCAGTCAGCGGCGAGGCGAGGGCGTGGTCGTTGGGGCCGAAGGCCTTCTCATCGATGGCGAGAGCGCGCCGAAACGCCGCTTCCGCTTCGTCGTTCTTGCGGTCGTAGTGCAAACAACCGCCCACCTGTACCAACGCGCCAGCCACTTCACGATCGTCAGGCCCCAGCTTCTTTTCGAGGATCTGTTCGCCGGTCTTCACCGTGGGGCAGCCATCGCGCAGATTGCCACCATCGATCATCAACGCGCCGGCTCGCATACCCACGCGCGCCGTGCTCAGATCGTCCGGCCCGGCGGTCTTGTAGTAGATCTGGAACGCGTTTGTGTAGGCTTGAATCGCCTCCACGCTGCGGCCCTGCGCTTCCTCGATCGCGGCGAGATCCACCAGCGAGGTTGCCATCTGGCCGCTCTCGGGGCCGAATGCCGCGGCCAGACGAAGCGCCTGTTGCGCCAAGGGAAGCGCATCCGCCCATTTCCCCTGCTGCGAGAGCTGCTTCACAGAGGCGGAAAGTCGCTCCCAGTTCGCCGGTTGCGCGGTTAGGGGAGCCGCCGACAGGCAACTGAACGCGACGACCTGCAGCCACCACCGCATGGGCTTGGATCTATGGTACAGCAAGAGCATGGTGCGGTTTTGTGGCGGTCCTCCGGCAGCCTTCCCTCGGCCAACTGCCTTCCGCGGCGCGAGGTCCTACGTTGACTGCTGCGTTATCCCGCCCGTCCCGATATTTTGAGACAGCGGCTCCGGCGTCAGTCTTCTAAGTCAGGATACGCCTGAGGGCGCCGCGGCTACTTTGCCAAAGCCTGCGCGATCGCCTGCTCGGCGAGCGGTTGCATGATTGCGTACCCCGCCTTGTTGGGGTGCACGCCGTCGGAACTCAATCCCTCCTTCATCGCGTGCTTCTCATCGGCGAGCGCGGTGAAGTAGTCGCAATAGACGCAACCATGCTGGGCGCACCACGCCTTCATCCAGGCATTGAGCGCGACGATCTTCTCGGCGGGCTCCATGCCGCGCTTCCAAGGATAATCGTAGGCCGGCGTGACCGATGCGAGGACGACCTTGATCCCGTTCGCCATGGCGATCTGCGCCATTGACTTCAGGTTGTCCTCGATCATCTCCAGCGTCGAAGGGCCTGTGTTGCCCGCGATGTCATTGGTTCCGGCGTTGATGACAACCACTTTCGGCTGCAGCGCAACGACGTCCTGTTGAAATCGCACCAGCATCTGTGGAGTAGTCTGCCCGCTGATCCCACGGCCGATGTAGGGCTTTCCAGGGAAGAACTGCTCCGGATCTTGCGCCCAGGCGTCCGTGATGGAGTCTCCCATGAATACAACACGGTTATCGGCGTTCGCCGGTGCACCGAGCTTGGCGTTGGCGTCGCGATAACGAGCCAGCGAAGCCCAGTCGTTCGCCTGCCGGTTCTCCGCGGCGGCCAGTGGAGGACCCGCCTGCGGCGGCGCTTGCCCCCACGCGGCGGCAGCCACGGCGGCCGTTACCGCGGCGCGTATCATGAGTTTCGTCATGTATCTCTCCATGTCGATCCTAACTCGAATCTCCCGCAAACCCCAACTCCAAAGCGCTGGCGCCCAGTGGTAGTGCGTCACGCAATCGAGGTTAGCAGGTGACTGTTACCTAAAGTCGATCTTGCCCGCGTCCCTTGCGGTGGCTAGCATAAATCAGATTTCATTAATGAAAATATTTTTCGGTAGGAATATCGCCGAACCGCGGGGCTGGGGCCTCACGAACGTCTCGCCGAGCAGGGGGAGGCGCCCATGGATACCTTAACTGGCGCGACGGCGAGCACCGGCCCGAAGTCCCAGAAACGGGTGGTTCTGGTCCTATCGGAAGCCGCGTCGTTGCACCTGGAAGGCCGTCCGGAAGACGCAGCCAGCGTTTTGAGTCGCGCCATAGAATCCGGGGAAGGCGATGCCGCACTGTACTTGGCGCTTGGCCGCATCCATTACGAGCGGAAGGACTTCGCCTCGGCCGCGGCAGTCTATTCGCAACTCTCGCAACTAGACCCGTCCGGTTTCACGGGGCATTTCAACCTCGGGGTGTGCCGGGTCAACCTGAGGGAATGGGGCCCAGCCGCCGAAGCATTCCGCCGCGGGGTGGAAGCGGAGCCCATGCACGCCGGCGCTCTGTTCGGATTGGGAACCTGCCTGGTGCACGCGGGACAACCGCAAGAGGCTGCGGACGCCCTGAAGCGGTACCTGGAGTTTTTCCCGGAGCGCGAACAGGCGCTGCCCGGCAAAACCCTGGACCCCCAGTTCGCCGATGCGCTCGTTTACGTTGGTCACGCGTTGTTCGCGCTGGGACGGATGGACGAAGCTCGCTCCTATTGGCTCCGCGCCATTTCCGAAAAGCCGGAACTGGCTGCGATTTCGCCAGCCGGCCCAGGGACCCTTGAAGCTCTTCCGCCGGTGCCGTTCTCGGTTCCGCGACTCGCCATTGGAGTCAGACCGGCGCTGCCCCAAAGCGAATGGATTCCGGAAGAGTACTATTGCCAGAGCGGCCCAAGAAAGATCCGCCAGACAGTGGCGCCGGTGGTGCGGCCGATCGAAATCGTGATACCGGACTTGAGCGCGCAGGCATTGGCCGACCGGCCCGAAAAGGCCCCGGTTCTCCAAAACCATCCCGCTGCGCCGCGCGTCGCCAATATCTTTCCGATGCGCGAGAAGCCGTCACAGAGGCGCACATTGCCGCGGGGCACGGGCGTGGCCATGGCGGCCTCGCTGCTGATCGGGGTCGGCGTGTGGCTCGGCGGCATCGGAAAGGTCTGGACGCCCCTGGGGAACGCTGCCACGCCTTTTGCGGTTGTCGAAGACGCGCCGCGTTCTTCTTCTCCGCCCACCGGCGGGACCGGCGCCCTCCAGCCCGCCTCCGGCCCGGTGTCCTGGGTGAAGCAGGCGCTGGCGAAACGCGCCGCAGTGGAACTGACGGACACCTTCCAGGGAGACATGAGGGCATGGGGCGGAAAGCCCAGAGGCGAGGGTCTGGGCTGGTCTCGCCAGCCGGGCGGCTTCGTGCGCCCGGGATATCTGGAGCTGTTCCGTCCCTCGCTCGATTTCACCGACTACCGCATGGAGTTCCTGGGGCAGATCGAAAGCAAGGGAATGAGCTGGGTGGTACGCGCGCATGACGCTCGGAATTACGTCGCCATGAAGTTTAAGGTGATAGCGCCAGGGCCCCAGCCAGTGATTTCCATGGTGCATTACCCGGTGCGCGAAGGCCGTTCGGGAGTCAAGGTGGAAACGCCCATAACGGTGATGGTGCACGCCAACACTGCTTATCACGTGGAAGTGGCGGTGAAGGGAAACCGGTTCGTGGTCTCGATCGAGGGCGAGGAGGTGGACTCGTGGACCGACGATGCGCCCTCCTCGGGCGGCGTCGGTTTCTTTAGCGAGGTCAGCGAACGCGCCCGTCTCTACTGGGTGAGGATCGATAAGAACGACGACTGGTGGGGGCGGGTTTGCGGGTTTATCGCCGGCGCAGGGGCATCGAGCGAATCGGCCTGGCTGCCGGGCGGTCCCTCGCCCGCGCAAGCTCCGCGGAGTCCCCGGCTGGCGGTCCAGGCGGCGATTTGGGACAAGCGGCAGGCTGAGTACCCGTGGCGGGCGTCCGCGCGCGCGCGAGCCTTGCCGGACAAAGGTAGCCGCCCATGGGAGTCGTGACCGGCGGCTCGAGGGCGCCCGGCGCACCGCCGAGCCACGATTCAAAACGCCAGAAGCGGGTGAGCCGCGTATTGTCCGACGCCGAATCCCTGCGCCTGGATGGAAAGCTGGAAGACGCGGCCAAGCTATTGAGCCGGATGGCGGAATCCGAAGAAAACGCCGCTCTCTACTCGGCGCTCGGCCGCATTCATTACGAGACGAAGGACTACGCGTCGGCCGCGGACGCTTATGCAAGGGTTGCGCAACTCGAGCCGTGGCGTCTCACGGCGCATTTCAACCTGGGATTGTGCCGCGGCAAACTGGGGGAATGGGGCCGCGCTGCCGACTCATTCCGCCACGCCGTCGGCGCGGGGCCCGCGGGTGGCGACGCTCTGCTGGCGTTAGGTACTTGCCTGATGCGCGCGGGAGAGCCGCGGGAGGCGTTGGACGCGCTGAACCGCTACTTGGAGTTCTTCCCGGAAGACGAGCACGCGCTGTTCTGCAAGGCCGTCGTTCTTCAGCAGTCCGGCCGCCAGGCGGAGGCTGCCCAGATCTACCGAAGGGTGCTCGGCCGCAATCCGAAATGTGAAGAGGCTCTGTCTAATCTGATGGCCATGTTCCTGGAAGCCAAGGACTACGCGACGGCGCGCCGCTTCGCGACGGTGCTCGCCGAGCTGAAACCGGAGTCCACCGCGGCCCCGGAGACGCTGGCCGCTATCTCTTTCGCCGAGGGAGAATACGTCTCGGCCGCGCGCTATTGCCAGAACCTGACGGAGATGGCTCCGGACCGGTTCGAGAATTGGTTTAACCTGGGCGTGGCCCATCACAAAACAGGTAGTTTCGAAGCGGCCGCTCAGGCCTACACGCGGGCGTTGACGCTCAAGCGCGACTCCGCGCAAGCTTATCTCAACCTGGGTTTGGTGAGGCACGCATTGGACGACGTGACGGGGGCGCGCGCGGCTTATGAGAAGGCCCTGAAGGTCGATCCGCAACAGCCCGGAGTTCGGTGGAATTTAGCGCTCGTGCTCGAGCGGCTGGGGGAGAATGACAAGGCTGCGGAGTTGTACGCGGAGACGCGCGAAGACAGCGAGGATTGGTGCGACGCATCCTTCCGCCTGGGCTACCTGCGGCTGAAGCGCGGCGATTTCGCCGCCAGCGCCGGCGCCTTCGAGGCCTGCCTGCGGAAGCGGCCTCATTGGCCCGAGGCATACCTGAATGCCGGCATCGCCTACGCCCAGGCCGGCCAACCCGTCCAGGCGCGGCGCTGCTTTCAGGGGGTGCTCGCGCAGCAGCGGGATTCGACCCATGCGCTGCGCGGACTGGCTTCCCTGGCCCTGGAGCGGCAGGATTACAGCGAGGCTTTGGATCTGCACAAGCGCCTGATTGAACTGGGCGAATACAGCGCCGAACTATATTACAACGCGGGGCTAATCTGCCAGAAGCGCGGACGGGCCGAAGACGCCGTGCCGTTCTATCGGCAGGCGCTGTCCGAGGATCCGCAGTTCGCCGATGCTTTGCTCAACCTGGGTCATGCGTTGCTGGCCATGGGCCAGGAAGACGAGGCGCGCTCCTGCTGGCGGCGGGCCATCCGCGAGAAGCCGGAGCTGGCGCAGAACTACTTCGATCCGCCCGATGGCGGCATGACGGGCGAATTCAGCCCCGTCGGCGCCGGCCTGCCGCGCCAGCGATTCCGGCCCTGGGTTTCCAGCCCGCCGGCCTAGGCGACTCGATCCCATTGGCCTCCTTCGGCCGCAGCGTCGCAGACCTGTTGCCTTTGCTCTTATCGACAGTTTCTGTCATGATTTGACAAAAGGCCGACGCATCCGAATATGGAGCTCGGGTTTCATACCGACGCGTTTAACAGTTCCTACTGGAACTTCGACCAGTGCCTCGAATGGGCCCACCAGCGGGGGGTTCGGTTCATTGAGTGCGGGGCCATCGACGGCGTCTCCTGGATCCACGGGCTGGGTTACCAGCCGCACATCGCGTTATGGGAAGACCCCCTGCAAATGCGGCTGAAGATGGACCGCCTGGGCGTCCGGTTCTCGCAACTGGATGCCGCATTCCCGCTCTCCCGGCCCGAAGGTCCCGCCCTGGGCGTCGAGTACATTCTCCACACGCTGAAATGGGCGCACCTGGCCGGTTGCCCCCGGCTCGACACCACGGACGACCGGTTCCCTCCCAGCGGCATGACGGAACGGGAATGCATGGAACAGATGCGCAAGATCTACCGCCATGTCGTCGGATACGCGGAGCTTTATAAGATTGTCATCAACATCGAGCCGCACGGCTACTTCACCACCAAGCCGGAGTTCATGGAGGAGATGTTGGCATTCGTGGACTCGCCCTACCTCGGGATGAACATGGACACGGGCAACACCTTCATCGCCGGGCAGGACCCAGTGGAGTTCCTGAAGAGGTTCAGGAGCCGCATCGACCATGTGCACATCAAGGACGTCAGTCCCAGTCTGGCGGCATCGGCCCGCGGCGAACTGACGGGGATCGCCGTCAGCCACTGCGCGATCGGCGAGGGAGTCAATGCGGAGAATATCAGGCGCTCGGTCGATCTCCTGGCCTCGTCCGGGTATGACGGCGTGCTGAGCCTGGAGTGCGAGGGGCAGGGCGGCCCGATGATCGATCGCAGTCTCGCGTGGGTCCGGGGACTGCTTGCGGCGGGCATAGGAGGCGCGACGGCATGAGAGAGATTCAATCGCCGGAGACTTCGCGGCGCGAGTTTTTGCGTGTTTCGGCGGGAGCCGTGCCTGCGGCGCTGGCCGTGAGCGGCGTGGGGTATGCCGCCGGAACCGACGTCATACGGGTCGGCATGATCGGCTGCGGCGGACGGTGCACGGAGGCAGCCACCCAAGCGATGACCGCCGACGCGGGCGTAAGGCTGGTAGCCATGGGCGACATCGTGATGAGCCGCCTGCAGGAGAAGCGCAAGGATCTCAAGGCCAAGTACCCGGAGCAAGTGGTGGTAGACGACAACCATTGCTTTGCGGGCTTCGACGCGTACAAACACGTGATTGAGTCCTCCGACGTTGTACTAATCGCCAACGCCGCGAAGTTCCACCCCATGCATGCGATGGCGGCCCTTCAGGCGGGCAAGCACGTTTTCCTGGAGAAGCCGCACGCCATCGACCCCGCGGGCATCAAGGTAATCCAGGCCGCGGCTGAGCTGGCGAAACAGAAGAATCTCTGTCTGCTTTCCGGCCTGCAGAGCCGCTTTTCGCCGGGTTACCGCGAGACCATCGACCGCGTTCACAACGGCGCCATCGGCGAGATTATCGCCATCCAGGAGACCTGGCTGCGCGCGCCGTACGTGTTGTATCCTCGCACGCCCGGGCTGACCGAAGTCGAATACCAGGCCAGCAACCAGTACCATTTTCATTGGCTTTCCGGCGACGATGTGCCGCAGACGCTGATCCACAATTTCGACCGCGCCAAATGGGCCATGAAAGAGCAGACTCCCGTTCGCTGCTACGGCATGGGCGGCCGCTCGACCCTCCACGGCGAGATCTACGGCAGCGTCTTCGATCACAACGCCGTGGTCTACGAATTCGCGAGCGGCATACGGCTGTATGCGTACTGTCGCACCATCCCCAATTGCTACGAGGAAAACTCGAGCGTGATTCTGGGGACCAAGGGCCGCGCCTTCGTCACCCAGACGCGCATCGAGGGCGAGACCGCCTGGCGCTATGCGGGCCCCGGAATGTACGCCGCCGGCGCCACGGACAACCCATACCAGATCGAGCACAATGAGCTGTTCAAGGCCATCCGTTCCGGCCAGCCCATCAACAGCGGAAGCTACATGGTCGGCAGTACGATGATGGGCATCATAGGCCAGCTCAGCTCCTACACCGGCAAGGCGGTCGCCTGGGATCAGGCGATGAACTCCGATTTCTTCTACCCGCCCAAGCCGGAAGAGGTCCGCGCCGATATGACGCCGCCAGTGCAGGCCGGCGCCAATGGCATTTACCCGGTTTTCACTCCGGGTGAGACGAAGCTTTTGTAGGACGGCCATGCGACGCGCTCCGATCGTTCTCGCATTGGCTGCGCTGGCAGCGTCAGTGGCCATGCGGGCCGCGCAGCCGGCTCGCATCCTCATCGTGACCGGCCAGAGCGATTATCCGTATCACGACTGGCGGTCCACCACGCCGTTTCTGGAGAAGCTGCTGGCGGACACGGGGCGCTTCGAGGTGCGCGTCATCGAAGAGCCGCGCGGCATCGGGCGCGACGCGCTGGCGCAATTCGATGCCGTGCTGCTGAATTATAACGGCCCGCGCTGGGGCGCGCGGGCGGAAGCGGCGCTCGAAGAGTTCGTGCGCTCCGGCAAAGGGATGGTATCGCTGCACGGCGTCACCTACGGCCCGCTGATGGGAACCACCCTGCGTCCGGGCGGCGGGTGGGACCTGATTCCAGGCTGGACCGCCTATAGCGAGATGCTGGGGGTCACCTGGGCCCCGGAAGCCATCGGCCACGCGGTACGGCATGACTTCACCGTCAAGCTTACGGGCGACGACCCGGTCACGCGCGGCATGGATTCCTCCTTCACGGTGAACGACGAGCTGTATCACCGCTTGACGCAGCGGCCCGGCAATCACGTGGACGCGACAGCCTTCGACGACGCGGCGCGCGGCGGCACCGGCAAGGACGAACCCATCGCGTGGACCGTTTCTTACGGCCAGGGCCGGATTTTTTACACGACCCTCGGCCACGATACCAATGCGCTTTACGAGCCTTCCGTCATGGCTTTGCTGGCGCGCGCCACAGAGTGGGCCGCCACCGCCGAGGTGACGCTGCCTCCGCATTTCGACCCGAACCAGAACCTGAAGGACGCCGTGCGCGTGCTGGTGGTCACTGGCGGCCACCCCTACGACCCGTCGTTCTATAACGTGTTCGCCAATGCGCCGGGCATCCGCTGGACGCACGCCTTCTCACAGCACGAGGCGTTTGGGAGCGACATGCGCGACCGGTTCGACGTGGTGGTGCTCTACGACATGTACAACGAGATCGGCGCGGCGGAGCAGAAGAACCTGCGCGATTTCGTGGAAGCCGGCAAGGGTGTGGTTGCCCTGCACCACTCCATCGTCGATTACACAAACTGGCCCTGGTGGTGGCAGGAAGTGATTGGCGGGAAGTATTTCGAGACGCCGCTTGGCGATCATCCCGCTTCGCACTACAAAGAGGGACTGCCCATGGTGGTGCGGCCCGCGAAGGGCATGGAAAATCACCCGATCATGCGCGGGTTGGGCGATCTGGTAACGGTGGACGAGTGTTATAAGGGCATGTGGCACTCACCGGACATCAAGGTCCTGATGGAGACGGAGAACGAAAACAACGATGTCCCGGTGGTCTACCTCGGCCCGCATCCCAACGTGGTGTATGTCCAGCTTGGCCACAGTTCTTACACCCATAATCACCCCGGCTACCAGAAGCTGGTTCAAAACGCGATCCAGTGGTCGGCGGGGAGGCTGAAGTAGAGGCTCAACATTATGCGTCTCCTGGTTGCGGTTATCGCCGCCTGTTTCGCCGCGCAGGCCCAAATTCCCGCGCAAGACGCGCGCAACGTCAACCCTCCCAACACAGACACGCACTTCGCACCCAAGACCTACGCGAGTCTGGCCGAATGGCAGGCGCGCAAGGAGTTTCTGCGCAAGCAGATTCTTTCCGCCGCCGGCCTGATGCCGCTGTTTCCAAAGAATGATCTGCATCCGCAGATCTTCGGGCGGATCGAGCATCCCGACTATTCCGTGGAGAAGGTGCTGCTGGAAACTCTCCCCGGCTACTATCTCGGCGGTAACCTCTACCGGCCTCGGAGACCGGCGCCGCCGAACGGCTTCCCCGGCGTGCTTTCGCCGCACGGCCATTGGGCTTACGGCCGGCTGGAGAACACCGCCATCGCCTCCGTGCCAGCGCGCGCCATCACGCTTGCGCGCCAGGGATACGTCGTCTTCACCTACGACATGGTCGGTTACAACGACACCATACAGACCCCGCACGACTTCGGCGATAAGCCGGTGGAACAGCTCTGGGACTTCGGCCCGCTCGGCTTGCAGTTGTGGAATTCGATCCGTTCCGTCGATTTCCTGCAATCCCTCCCAGGCATCGACCCGAACCGGATCGGGGTCACCGGGGCTTCGGGCGGCGCTACGCAGACGCTGCTTCTTGCGGCGGTGGACGACCGCATAAAGTTTTCCGCGCCGGCCAACATGGTGTCGTTCATCATGCAGGGCGGATCGCTTTGCGAGAACGCGCCCAACCTGCGCCTGGATACCACCAACGTGGAGTTCGCCGCAATGATGGCGCCGCGGCCCATGTTCATGGCCGCCGCGACTGGCGATTGGACGCGCAACGTGCTCACCGAGGAGTACCCCGCGGTTCGCGCTATCTACGATCTTTACGGCAAAGGCGAGAACGTGGAAGCCAAGTTGTTGGACGCTCCCCACAACTACAACCAGGCGAACCGCGAAGCCATGTACGCCTTCTTCGGCAAGCACGTCCTCGGCGAGACGGACTCGGCGCGGCTCAAGGAAAGGTCCTTCACCGTGGAGAAATTGCAGGACCTGCTAGTGTTGCACAACCGCACGCTGCCCGCCGGCGCGCTCACTTTCCAGGGGATCTTCGATCTCTGGATGCGCCTTGCCAGGGAGCAGAGCGCCGACGCGCGCGAGCGCCTGAATTACGCCCTGGCGGCCGAGTGGCCCGCGCGAGTCGTGGACCAAATCGATGTCGATCGCATTCTGCTCGGCCGTCCCGGCAAGGGCGATCGCATCCCCGGCATCTGGCTCAAGGGCACGAACCCGCCCGTTCTTGTGGTTCACCCGGAGGGCGCGGAGGCGGCGCGCCGCACTCCGGAAGTGGCGCGCCTTCTGGCCTCCGGCCGCGCGGTCCTGATGATTGACGCCTTCCAGACCGGCGCCGCCGTAGCCCCCCGCGACCGTTCCGTAAGCATGTTTCTCACGTTCAACAAATCCGACGACGCCAACCGCGTGCAGGACATCCTCACCGCGCTGGCATGGCTGAATACTCCGCACACCCGCTTGGTCGGACTGGGCAAAGCCGCCGTCTGGTGTACGTTCGCCGCGGCGGTCGCGCCTGAACCGGTAGACCTCGATGCCGGCCTGGGCGCTTTCACGGGAACCGATGAGGATTACATCAAGGAGTTCTTCGTGCCCGGCATTGAGCGCGCCGGCGGCCTGCAGGCGGCACGGACGCTGATCGGCGCCCGTTAGTGCCCCACCTCATTCGCGTCACCCTTCCGCCAGGCGCAGGCACTCTTCGAGAGTGTCGAGGGCGCAGTCGGCCTGTTCCCACGTGATGACCAGGGGCGGGCATAGCCGTATCGCGCTCCCCCCGGCGCCGAGCACCAGCAGGCCGCGCTCGAAGGCGAGCGCCACAATGCGGTCGCGGATTTCCGGGGCCGGCTCCTTGGTCAGGCCGTCGCGTACCAGCTCAAAACCGATCATGAGGCCCAGGCCGCGCACTTGCCCGACGCGCCGGAACCTCGCGGGCCAATCCGCCATGCGCGCCATGAGACGGTCTCCCAAGATCCGCGCATTGTCGAGCAGGCTCTCTTCGAGGAGCTTGATGGTCTCGAGCGCCGCGGCTACAGCCACGGGGTTCCCTCCAAAGGTGGACGCGTGTGCTCCCGGCCCCCAGTTCATTATGGAACCCCGCGCCACCATCGCCGAGAGGGGCAGACCGCTCGCGATGCCCTTGGCCAAAAGCAGAATGTCCGAGACCAACTCGAAGTGTTCGCTGGCGAACATTCGTCCGGTGCGGCCCATGCCGGACTGCACTTCATCCGCCACCAGCAGGATGCCGTGCCGCCGGCAGAGGCCCTGCAACTCATCGAAAAACTTCCTGGGCGGAACAATGTACCCGCCTTCGCCCTGCACCGGCTCGACAAATACGGCGGCCACTTCCTCCGCCGGCAGGGTATGCCTGAACAGGCGCTCCTCGATGGCTTGTACGCATTCGACAGCGCACGTGTCTGGCTGCTTGCCGTAAGCGCAGCGGTAGCAATCGGCATAGGGAACATGCGCGACGCCTGGAATCAGTGGACCAAAACCCTTCCTCTGAACGGATTTGGAAGCCGTCAGCGAGAGAGCCCCGAGCGTGCGGCCGTGGAATGCTCCAAAAAAGGCGATGAAACTCCGGCGCCCGGTATGATGACGGGCGATTTTCATGGCGGCTTCCACCGCTTCAGCCCCGGAGTTCCCAAAGTAGACGCGCTGCGGTTCTTCGCGGCCTGCTGGAGTGAGCTTCGCCAGTTTCTCCGCCAGTTCCACCATGTTCTCATAGTAGAAATCGGCGCCGGACATGTGGATGAGCCGGCCGGCCTGTTCCCGAATTGCTCCTTGGATGCGCGGGTGGCAATGGCCGGTGGCCACGACGGCAATGCCCGCGGTGAAGTCCAGGAACCGGTTGCCGTCGGGGTCCTCGACGATGGCGCCGCTCGCCTCTTTCACCACCAACGGATAAGCCCGCGTAGACGCTGGCGAGAGAACCGCCCGATCCCGTTCGATAATCCGCGCGGAAATCGGTCCCGGCAGCGGCGTTACGAGACTTGGCAACTGCCGCGGGGACACGTGTTTTTGCTCATCTTAGACCCTCCCTGAAGCTGCCTGATTCAAAGCGCGAATCGACGCGCGTTCCACGGAAGAGCGGGAAGAGGAAATCAGTCGCAGCCGAAGAGGCCGGGCCGTGCTGAAGAGGGCGGGATGAGGCGAACTGACCTCATACCCGCATTCTACAACGAGCGCGCCAGTGGTGGAGCAGCTATGGGAATCCTGCGCCGGCGGTCATGCATTTCGCAGGCTGCCGTCGGGCAACCAGCCATTCTTCCGCTTTATCGACAGACCGGAAAACGTGCGTTTCCTGAAAGCACTCCTGCGCGAGAACCTCAAACATTCGCGACATCCCGAAAAGGACGTCCGTGCACGCGGCGATGGCGCAGCCGTCGAAACGAACTGTGTCTCGGATTCCGGCGATCAGGTTGCTGAAAGCGCGAAGCTGCTCGCTGGTAGGCGCCGAAGAGGCCTGTGTCACATCCAGAAGTACGTCCAGGCGATTCGGGCAGTCGGGGTCTTGCGTCAGCGCGCGAAGGTGACCGGCCACTTCGTCAAAGGTCACTCTCCCGAGGCACCTGGTGTGAATCGTTCCATTGTCCCGGTCGATGCGATAACTCACTGGCATATCCGCTACTTCTCCCGCTCTGGCGCTTTAGCCCCTAGAGATTATATACCTCATCCGCGGCCTGTGATGTGTCGTTCCGCACCCTGTTAAGCCTATTTACCGGGATCGCGCCGGATTTCGTTGGCTCGCCGGCGTCAGGCCTAACATGCCCCAGTCGGTCAGGGGAGTAACCCTGCCCTGTCCGCGCGGCGGCCTCAGTTCCTCGATCTTGAAGTCGACCTGCGCCGCGTTCACCTCGACCACGGCATGACCGAAGAACCAGCCATCCTTGTATTCCTCGGAAGCCCGCAGATGGCCTCCGGAGCTCATCATCGAAATGTACGTCACGCCTTCGAGCTCCAGATGCAACAGTTGGTGAAGGTGGCCCGCGATCACATAACGCACTCCGTATTGGCGGGCGATCCGGTGCAGCGCGAAGTTCGGATTCCGCACCGCCACATCGATCAGCCAGAAGGGGCGGTGCATG
This sequence comes from uncultured Solibacteraceae bacterium, assembly GCA_964457555.1. Classification (GTDB taxonomy): domain Bacteria; phylum Acidobacteriota; class Terriglobia; order Bryobacterales; family Bryobacteraceae; genus BOG-224. The sequence goes on along the minus strand of CAYWHA010000050.1, from coordinate 1,968 downwards.
AAAACAAACTTCAACGGTTGGGCCGCATGGGCTTTCAAGTCGCTCTCCAGGAATTGCAATTCCCCGGCCGGCAGCTCATCGGTGCGGCTGTTGTCCAGAACCGTCACGTGCGCGTTCCCATAATCGAAGCTATAGTGCGGCGGCCGGTCCGTATGCCGCCGGTAGAGCGTTTCCGACGCCTCCGACCAGATATCGTGGTTTCCCGGAGCCGCATAGAGCGGAAAGCGGCTGAAGGGTTGGAGGATGCGTTCTAGTTCCCGCCACTCGGCAGGCGCGGTGTCGTCATGCATGCCTTCAATCATGTCCCCGGTGGCCACCACGAACGCCGGGCTTTCGGCCGCGATTTCCCGCCACGCCTGTTCAAAAACACCGGGCTGCGCCTCGCCGGTCCGGTCGCCGAGGATTGCGAAGCGAAACGACGCCGGGTCTGCCGCAGTCCCGGTTCGGACCAGGGCAAACACCAGCGCCGCGAGGAAGAGTGCTCGAATGGCGGGCGGCTTGTGGCGAGCGCCGGAGGTCATGAACCATTATTGCCGAGGACGTACGCGAGTTGTTATAGTTGAGGCCAACTTACACATTGGAGTCCGATGGGCGATGGCGCGGCCCGGCGCGGCGCTGCCGCGAATGCAGGGCTCCGGAGGCAAAATGGAGAGCTACAACGAGGTCCCCGTCCCCGTGGATGGAGAGGCCATCCAGGTTCGAGATAACAAGCTAAGCATTCCCGATCGCCCGATCATCCCGTTTATTGAGGGCGACGGCACCGGACGCGATATCTGGAAGGCATCCCGCACGGTGTTCGAGGCGGCGGTGGAGGCGGCCTACGGCGGTCGGCGCCGGGTGGTCTGGTACGAAGTGTTTGCCGGCGAGAAGGCCTACCGCCAGTTTAACGACTGGCTGCCCCACGGCACGCTCGACGCCATTCGGCGGTTTCATATCGCGATCAAAGGCCCCCTCACCACCCCAGTGGGAGGCGGCATTCGCAGCCTGAACGTCACCCTGCGGCAATTGCTCGATCTTTACGTTTGCCTGCGTCCGGTTCGCTATTTCCCCGGTGTTCCTTCGCCGGTGAAGCATCCGGAATTGCTGGACGTGGTGATCTTCCGCGAAAACACCGAGGACGTCTATGCCGGCATCGAGTTTCGTGAGGGAACGTCCGAGGCCCACAAGGTCATCGAGTTTTTGAACCGCGAGATGGGCAAGAAGATCCGCCTGGATTCGGGCATCGGGATCAAGCCGATGAGCGTGACCGCTTCCAAAAGGCTGATCCGTCGCGCCATTCAATACGCCATCGAGAACGGGCGGCGCAGCGTGACCCTGGTTCACAAAGGGAACATCATGAAGTACACCGAGGGCGCCTTCCGCGACTGGGGTTATGAGCTGGTCAAAGAGGAGTTCGCGGATGTCTGCGTCACCGAGGACGAAGCGGCCGCCGGCGTCCCGCCTGGTAAAATCCTGGTCAACGACCGCATCGCCGACTCCATATTCCAGCAGGTGCTGCTGCGGCCCGGCGAATACGACGTGCTGGCGACGCCCAACCTCAACGGCGACTACCTGTCGGACGCCTGCGCGGCCCAGGTGGGCGGACTGGGGATGGCGCCGGGCGGCAATATCGGGGATGAGTATGCGGTCTTCGAGGCCACCCACGGCACCGCCCCCAAATACGCCGACAAGGATGTAATCAATCCTTCGAGCGTCATCCTTGCCGGCTCCATGATGTTCCACTACATGGGCTGGAAGGAGGTTTCGGGGCTGATTGAACAGGGCCTTACCGAAACCATCCGGCAAAAGCGCGTCACCTACGATCTGCATCGCCAGATGGAAGGCGCGGTCAAACTGAAAACCAGTGAATTCGCGGCTGCCATCGCCGGCAATATGAAGCCGTTGGCGGCGCAGCGGCAATAGCCTCATCGCGCCCTGTCAACTCATTTAGCGATGTAACCCAAACCGGTCTCGGTTGGGTCAAATGAA
>CAYWHA010000049.1:0-41808 GCA_964457555.1 uncultured Solibacteraceae bacterium | reverse complement strand
GCAGGGGGAGTTCTGTTTTCCCTTGACAAGCCCTTATCATGGATGTCCCCGGTTTTGAGCGCTTCGACCGCGAGTTTGCGCTGGAGGTGGCTGTACCGCTGGCCTTGGCCGCTTACGCGGTTACGGACAATCCTGGCGGCCAGTTGGCGTTGCCGGGCGGGTACCAGATGACGGCGCTCATCAAAGCGGGCGCCGGCGAGCTGGCGAAGTTGGCGCAACGGCCCGGCACGTTCCATCAACGCATGTCCATGGAGCCGGACATTTTTGGACTGATCGGAAAGAACGCGGCCGAGAGGATTGCTTTCGTGAGCTTTCGCGGCACGCAGACGGAGATTGACTGGGAGCACGACCTGGACGCCTTTTTCGAGCCTTACGGGTTTGTGGCGGGCGGCGACAACGTGCACCTGGGGTTCCAGTCGGTCTATAAGACGCTGCGGGACAGCGTGCTGACGGGATTGCAGGAAGCGCTGGGGGATTGCGAGCGGGTATTCGTGACGGGCCACAGTTTGGGCGGGGCGCTGGCTGTGCTTTCGGGTCCGGACCTGGCCGTGAATACGGCGGCGAAGAAGATTCCCACGCTGCTGACCTTCGGGGGGCCGCGCGCGGGATTGTTGGGATTTCACCGCTTCTTCAACGCTTTAATTCCGATTTGCTACCGCGTGGTGGCCGCGGGCGATGCCGTGCCGCATGTGCCGTTGTTCGTTCCGCCCTTCATTTACGAACACGTGGGAGCAGAAGTGAAGGTGGATGGCGGGCAAGACGACCTAGTCAAGGCGCACAGCCTGGAGCTTTCCTACATACCTGGGCTAAGGAAGCTGGCGCCGGCGTTGGCCTAGGCGTGTGCTAGATTGGGCATAGGGTAACCCAATGCCAACTCTCTACGTGGAGAACGTCCCGGACGATCTGTATGAGGCTTTGCGGGAGCGGGCCAAGAAGCGAAGAACGTCGATTGCGGCGGAAGTGCTGGGACTGCTCGAAGCGAATGTGCCTACGGCCAAGGAATTGGAGCGGCGGAAGGAATTCATGGCGCGTCTTACGGAAATCGCCGCCAGAGAATCGCCCGTGCCGGGTCCCCACCCCAGCAGCGAGGAGATGCTGCGCGAGGACCGTGAGCGGTGACGGCTTGCGTGCTGGACGCAAGCGTAGCGGCTAAGTGGATTCTGCCGCCGGCCGATGAGACGCTGGTCGCCGAGGCGCATCGGTTGCTCCAAGACTACGGCGATGGCGAGCTGCAGGTTGTGGTCCCGGATTTGTTCTGGCTTGAGATCGGCAATCTACTCCGGACGGCGGTCCGGCGGGGACGCATGTCACTGAAGTCGGCAGGGGATGCGCTTCGGGAGACGGAGCAGCGGAACTTCCCCACGTTGCCCTCCCGGCCGCTGCTGGACGAGGCGTTCGCCATCGCGACGGCTTTCGACCGGACGGTTTACGATGCGGTGTATGTCGCGCTGGCGGTGGCTTCGCGCTTGCCGCTGATCACGGCCGACGAACGGCTGGCGAACGCCCTGGCCGCGCGGGCGCCGGTGCGGTGGCTGGGTTCGCCGTGGAGTTAGCGGCTCAACGGGCCAGAAGAAGGCAGGCCAGGAGGCCCGCCCCACCTAAGAGAAGGCTCCGGCGACGGCCGCGCCCACCAGCAGCAGAACAACGTACGGCAAAAAGACCGCGGTGACGGCGCCGGCGGTGGATAGCCTCTTTCCAGCGGCGGCTTTCAGGCCGACCACCGTAAGGATTATTGCCCAGATCGCGAGCAGATCGAGGCCGGACGCCAGCGTGTAAGTGAACTTGGAGGCCGTCTTCTGGTCCATGAAAGCCCCGGGATTGAACGCCAGCGGGTTCATCAGGTTGAACTGATCGGGGCTTTTGAGAAACATGACCACGATCCCGAGCGCGTGGAAGACGATGGTGACGAGCCCGGCGTAACATTCGATGGCGAAGATCTGCTTGAACCTCACGCCGGCGGACATCAATCCGCTGGCGATCCCCAGCACGATCACCGATACGAACAGGTACAGAAGAGGCATGCCGAGCACCGGTCCCACGTAGAAGATGACGGGCATGAGCTTCTGTTGCAGGGCGAGGGACTGGGCGCGCTGCTCGGGCGACATATTCTGAAACTGCTGTTGCATGCGAGCGTTGTTGTCCATCTGGTCCTGCACGTAGGCCTGCCAGCCCACGTGCTGGCCATAGGTAACGTAGAAGGCCACGGTGGCCGCGATGATGAGCAGTAACGGCACTAGCCAGCGGGGCCGCTCGGCGATATCGGCGAAGGCTTTGCCGGGCTCGAAGAAGACGCCGGACAGGCGCGAGAATTCACCCATTCCCGCTGATTCAGGCTCGACGGCCTCCGCGCTCTCAGGTGTCATATCAGGCCGATTGTACACCCGTTTACAATAGTTCTGTGCAGCTTTCGAAATTCCGCGTCGGCTTGATCCAGATGGCGTGCTCGAAGGACCCCAATGAGAACCTGGCCAAGGCGGAGTGGCGGATCCGGGAGGCGGCGGGAAACGGGGCGCAGATTATCTGCCTGCAGGAGTTGTTCCGCAGCCAATACTTCTGCCGGGAGGAGAACTCCGCGTGGTTCGACCTGGCCGAGCCCGTTCCGGGACCGACCACGGCCAGCCTGACGCGCCTGTCGCGGGAACTTGCGGTAGTCGTGATCGGGTCTGTGTTCGAGCGGCGTACGGCGGGTTTGTACCACAATACGGCGGTGGTGGCCGATGCGGATGGCACGCTGGTGGGAACTTACCGCAAGATGCACATTCCGGACGATCCGCTGTACTACGAGAAGTATTACTTCACGCCCGGAGATTTGGGATTTCGCGCGTTCGACACGCGGTATGCGCGCGTGGCGCCGCTGGTGTGCTGGGACCAGTGGTATCCCGAAGCGGCGCGGCTGGCGGCGCTCGACGGCGCGCAACTGGTGTGCTATTCGACGGCGATCGGCTGGCATCCCTCGGAAAAAGCGGTGGTAGGGGCTGCGCAGCACGATGCCTGGCGGACGATTCAGCGGGCCCATGCGATCGCCAACGGGGTTTATGTAGCGGCGGTGAACCGCGTGGGGTTTGAAGGGCCGCCGGATGCGGGGCTGGATTTTTGGGGAGGATCGTTCGTGGCGGACCCGTTCGGGCGGGTGCTTGCGGAGGCGGGGCACGACGGGGAAGAGACGTTGATTGTGGAGTGCGACCCGCGCCGCATCGAAGAGACGCGGCGCGATTGGCCGTTCCTGCGGGACCGGCGGATCGACGCTTACGGAGGGATACTAAGCCGCGCGATCGACTGAGGCGGCGAGCAGAACCTTGAGGGTTCCGGGTTCGGCGGCGCGGTCGAACGCGGCCGGGGCCTGGCTGAGCGGGAACCGCGCGGAGATCATCTCTTCGACCGGGATCAGGTCACGATCGAGGAGCGGCAGCGCGGATTCAAAGCGGCCGCAGCGGGAGCCGATCAGGGTCATTTCGTCGACCACGATGGGCGCGGTATCGATTCCAGCCATGCCGTGCACGGTGGACTTGAGGACGACTGTTCCGCGAGGCTTGGTCATGCGGACCGCGGCGCGCAGGCCTTCGGGATTGCCGGTAGCTTCGACCACCCAGGCGTACTCCGCCGCGGGCGGCGTGGAGACGGCCGTTTCGACCCCCACGCGGGCGGCGATTTGCAGTTTTTCCGGGTGACGGCCGTAGAGGCGGACGGGGTAGCCGTGGGCATTGAGGACCAGAGCGACGAGGAGGCCGAGTTTTCCGTCGCCCAGCACGGCAATGGTTTCGCCGCAGGGAATGGCAACCTGGTCGAGGATCTCGCAGGCGGCCGCCAGCGGCTCGGTGAAGACGGCGCGCTCATTGGGGATGGCGTCGGGGAGAGTGTGGAGGTTCCGCTCCGGGAGCGTGAAGAACTCGGCGAACGCGCCGGGATGGTTCACAATTCCCAAGACCGTGCGGCTAGGGCAGTGGCGGGCGAGACCCTTGCGGCACCAGTCGCAATGGGCGCAAGCCAGATTGATTTCGCCCACCACGCGCTTGCCTTGGAGGGCGGGCGTATCGGCGGCGACGACTTCAGCCACGAATTCGTGCCCGGGAGAGCCGGCGAAGGCATAATAGCCGCGGCGGAGTTCGAGATCGGTATTGCAGATGCCGCCCAGCAGAAGCCTCAGCAAAGCGAAACCCGGGGGACGGTGCGGGAGGGGGACATCGCGAAGGGCGACCCCGCCGTTTTCGAGGTGGACGGCCAGCATGGGGTTGGCGGCAGCTAATGGCCCTGAATATCGTCGAGGCGCTGTTCGTGCGCTACGGCGATGTTCTCGAGGCGCTTGATGGAATCCAGCACGATTTCGAAATTGTGGGTGACCTGGGCGAACCGGGCTTCGTTCTCTTTGAACCGTTTCTCGTTGTCGCGCTGCATGGCGTAGATAAGCTCGACGGTTTGTGCTAGCGCTTCCAGGCGATCGTCGATGTTCATCGGAGGCGGCGTCTCCTTCCTCGATTGTCCCACGCTCCAGCCCCTTATAATAAAGGCTCATGCCAGCGGAACTCGCGTGTATGGAGGAGCGCTGCGGGGCGCGCTTCCCGATCGTCGATGTCATTTACAACTGTCCGCGATGCGGGGGGTTGTTGGACGCGGTCTATACGGACCGGCCGGCGCCGGCGGCGGAGTTGCGCGCGCTGTGGATGGGACGGCGGACGTCCAATGCGGCGCTTGACCAGAGCGGCGTGTGGCGATTTCGCGAGTTTTTGCCGTTCCTGCCGGACTACAGCGCGGTGGTGACGCTGCGGGAAGGCAATACGCCGCTGCTCGACGCGCCCCAGGCGGCGCGATACGGCGGTCTGGACCGGCTGTGCTTCAAGCACCAGGGCTACAACCCCACGGGATCGTTCAAAGACAATGGCATGACGTGCGGCGTGGCTCAGGCGATACGGCTGGGCAAGCGGCGGGTGGCGTGCGTTTCGACGGGGAACACGTCGGCTTCGATGGCGGCGTACGCTAGCGCGGCGGGGCTGGAGCCGATCATCTTCATTCCCCACGGGAACATCGCCTACGGGAAGCTGGCGCAGGCGCTGGAGTATGGCGCGCGGACGCTGCAAGTGGAAGCGAATTTCGACGAGATTCTGGCGCTGGTGCGGCGGCTGGCGGAGCGGCTGGACATCTACCTGCTGAATTCCATGAATCCCTTTCGCATTGAGGGACAGAAGACCATCATGGTGGAAATGATGGAGCAGCGGGACTGGCGGCCGCCGGAATGGGTGGTATTGCCGGGCGGGAACCTGGGCAACACTTCGGCGTTCGGGAAGGCGCTCCGCGAGATGAAGGCGGCGGGCTTGATCGACCGGCTGCCGCGCCTGGCCGTGGTGCAGGCGGAGGGGGCGGCGCCATTCTACGATCTATGGCGCGCCAAGGACCGCTCCCATTTGAACGCGGTGACGCATCCGGAGACGCTGGCCACGGCCATCAAGATTGGCGACCCGGTTTCCTGGCCGAAGGCGTTGCGGGAGGTGGAAGCTTCGGCGGGCTTGGTGGAAAGGGTCAACGAACAGGAGATTGCGGACGCGAAGGCGATGGTGGGCCGTTGCGGCATTGGATGCGAACCGGCATCGGCGGCGACGCTGGCGGGAATCCGCAAGCTGACGGCGGCCGGCGCGATACGGGGGGATGCGGACGTGGTCGCCGTCTTGACGGGCAACGTGTTGAAGGACCCGGATTACATTTATCACTACCACACGGGGGACCTGGAATCGCCGGGCGGCGGCAGGATCCAGCCGAATTTCGGTAACCGGCCGGTGGTGGCGCCGAACGACGAAGGCCGGATTACGGAGATTTTGGGGTAGTACCCCTAAACGTGGGTAGGATAATGCTAACTAATACCACCACTACCCCTATCTTTCCTCTTGATTTTCCCTGAGACAGGCGGTACTTTCAACCTATGACCGCTATGAAGGTTCCGGTGGACATCAGGACCGCCTGGTTGTCCAAAGTTGAGCAGGTCGAATTGACGAAGCTCTACGCCCGCCGCTCGGCGATTGACGCGTTGATTGAGTCGTTGGAAGACTACGACCGGTTCCGCGAGAAAAGAGTGTACGAGCGGAAGCTACTAACCGCCTGAATCTTAATCACTTAGTGGTAAGAGCTAGGATCGCAGCATCCAGTTCCGTTTCCGTGAGCGCGCCGGGGTGATAGAGGCGCACCGTGCCTTGGCCGTCGATCAGCACGACGGTTGGCGTGGTACTAGCGCCGTAAGCCGCGAAGGCGGCGTTGCTCACCGGTACTGGCATGGCGGCGAGGCTCGAATAGTACTGTTGGCGAACCTTCTCAATGTACTGTTTCTCGGCCTCCGGGGTTGCCGGCGCGCCGCCGGCCGCATACCCATAACGCTTGGTAGGCCCGACCAGAATTAGCCCTTTCGGACCATAAATACTTTGGATTCTTGCAAGTGCCGGGACCATCGCTTTGCAGTCGGGGCACCAGTGCGCCCAGAAAAACAGCAAAACGGGATGTCCGCGCAAGGCGGCCAACGGCTGGGGCTGCGGTCCGAGCCATTCGGCGGTATCGACCGGAGGGGCCGGCTTTCCTTCCAAACTGAGGAGATTGAGGTTCTTGTGGATGCGTTCTCCTATGGAAGTATTAGCGAAATCCTGAAGCTGCTCTAGGAGAAATCCTACCGCGTCGGCCCGGCCACCCTGGGCGGCGAGCGCCTGGGCGTGAACTTCTATGGAGGCGCCGAGAGCGGTAGGGAGATTGGCGTCGCTATCGAGGGGGCGGGATCCCATGAGCTGAAGGGCCATCTTGCGGCTTTCGGCGGCGTAGGATTCGGCCTGGTCGAAACGCTTGGCAGCCAGTGCGTCGCGAGCGAGCCAGGAGATAGCGGCGGCCAACTCGGGGGTGGTTCCGGACTTGGCCTGGTAAGTCCGAACGGCCTGCACGGCGGCGGCTTGATTCTGCTGGGCGATCAGGCCGCGAACGTCGTTCACGAGCGACGCATAGAGGAGAATAAAAGGAATCATGGCGGCGGCTATAGGAGCGAGTCGATGTACGCCCGCAAGTTGGGATTCGACCAGTCGGCGCCTTCGGCGATCTTCTGCGCGACTTTGCCGGTCGAATCGATGATGTAAGTCTCCGGGTACATGAAAGTGCCGTAGTCGCGATGGATGAGCGACTCGCGCGCCGTCAGGAACTCCGGCTTGTACTTGGCGAGAAACGCACGGTAGGCGGACTCGCTGGTGTCTACGCTGACGGCCAGGACCACGACTCCGCGAGCGGCATAATCCTTGGCGAACTGGCTCATGGAGGGCGTCTCCTCGACGCACGGGGGGCACCAGGTGGCCCAGAAGTTGAGCACGAGCAGCTTGCCGCCGAAGCCGGGCGTTGAGACGCGCTGGCCAGTGTCGGCCGTGACGGTGAACGGTGGCGCCTGCTCACCTGCCACCACCACGTGGATTGGCCGAACGTACACGGCCGAGGCGACCACAAAGAGAAACGCAACCAGCAGAACGGCAAGGGCTGCGCGCATGATCCAATCGATGGTTTTGACGCTATGCATGGGGGAAAACTATAATCTAATTGTATCTCGGGCGCGGCTGGCGGAGTCGAACAAGAGAGGGAATGACAATCACCCGCAAAGTGGAGTTTTCGGCGAGCCACATCTGCCGCAACCCCAAAATATCGGACCGGGACAACCGGGACCTGTTCGGGGCCGAGTCCAACCCCACCGGACACGGACACAATTATGTGGTGGAAGTGAGCGTCTCGGGCGAGCCCGACGCGGTCACGGGCATTGTGATGGACTTGAAGGACCTGAAGGAGATTCTGGATCGGGAGGTGGTAGGACCTTACGACCACCGGTTTCTGAACTACGAGACGCCGCCATTCGACCATGTGATCCCGACGGCGGAGAACATCGCGCGGGACATCTGGACGCGGATCGAGGCCAACGTGGGCGCCGCGAACCGCAAGTTGCACGCGGTGCGGGTGTACGAGACCCCGGATGGGTTCGTGGACTACTTCGGGGAGACTCCGTGTTCCACGTAACGCGGCGGTTCCAGTTCTCGGCGGCGCACCGGCTTCACAATCCGCAATTGAGCGATGAGGAAAACCGGCGGGTGTACGGCAAGTGCAACAACCCATACGGGCACGGCCATAACTACGTGCTGGAGGTAAGTGCGCGGGGTCCGCTGGACCCTAGGACGGGGCGCGCGGTGGACCCGGAGGCGCTTGACGATTTGGTGATGGAACGCGTGATTGAGGCTTTCGACCGGCGCAATCTGAATGAGGACGTAGTGGCCTTTTTGTTTTCGGTTCCGACGTCGGAAAACCTGGCCGTGGAGATTTGCCGGCGGCTGAAGGGAGGGTGGCGCGACGCTTTTCCGGGCGAATGGCCGAAGCTCGACCGGGTGCGCATCGCCGAGACTCCGAGGAACGTTTTTGAGATTACAGCGGATGAAATCTAATCGAGCGACCGTGAAAGTAATATCCCCGAAGCGGGAGGAGCGGAGCATCGTTCCGCAGGTGAGGGAGATGCTGGCCCGGCTTGTGGACGATTCGACGCGCGAGGGGCTTCAGCGCACGCCGGAGCGCGTGGATCAGGCGCTGAAATTTCTGACCAGCGGATACCACGCGGACATTCGCAAGGTTCTGAACGGCGCGTTGTACGAGGTGAAGTACGACGAGATGGTGGTGGTGAAGGACATTGAGTTCTTCAGTTTGTGCGAGCATCACCTGCTGCCGTTCTTCGGCAAGATTCACGTGGCGTATCTGCCGCGCAATAAGGTGATCGGGTTGAGCAAGCTTCCGCGCATCGTGGATGTATTTGCGCGGCGGCTGCAGATCCAGGAGCGGCTGACGCAAGAGGTGGCGCAGACCATCCAGGAGGTGGTGAACCCGCTGGGGGTGGGGGTGATCTGCGAGGCGCGCCATTTCTGCATGATGATGCGGGGCGTGGAAAAGCAGCACTCGGGCGCGATGACGAGCGCCATGCTAGGGGCATTTCGCGACCGTAAAGACACGCGCGACGAGTTCCTGGCGCTGGTGAATAAGGGCAACGGGTATTAGGGGGCTGCGGCCGGCCGGCCCGCCCTTGGACCCAAGTTTATGTCCAATTGGATATAATTGCACATGCGGCCGGTGCGCTTCGTAGGCGATTCGCTCAAGTGCTTGCGAGACTTTCCAGAGGCCGCGCGGCATGATGCCGGCTACCAACTCGATAAGGTTCAGCGAGGCGAGCAGCCGGACGACTTCAAGCCGATGCCTTCCGTCGGCAAGGGCGTCGAAGAGATTCGCGTTTTGGACTCGAGTGGCGCGTATCGTGTGATTACCTCGCCAGACGAGCGGATGCCGTGTACGTTCTGCATGCTTTTCACAAAAAGACACAACGGACGCCGAAGAGGGATCTTGAAATCGCGAAGAGACGATTTGGGCAATTGTTAAGAGGCACGATATGAGTAGACCAGAGAGTTACGCGAGTATTTGGGATGCGGTCGCGGACACCACGGAGCAGGCTGCGAATCTGAGGGCGCGGGCCGAGTTGATGCGGAAGATTGCGGCGCGCCTCAAACAAAATGACTGGACGCAGGCTGAAGCGGCACGACGGTGTGGCGTAACGCAGCCACGAATCAACGATTTGCTCCGCGGCAGGGTCTCGCGTTTCTCGCTCGACGCACTGGTCAACATCGCGACGGCCCTGGGCTGCCGGGTACGCGTCGATCTCGAAGCCGCCTGAACGGTGACGGGGGCGAGCAAGAACCGCTCTCTCACGTTCGCGGCTCGGATCGGGCGTGCGCTTCACGGTCGGTTTGATATCCTGTAATCCTTATGGCAGACGCTAATGCTCCCGCCCGTCAAATGGGCTTTTCCACGCGGTCGCTGCACGCCGGGCAGACTCCCGATAAGGCGAGCCTGGCGCGCGCGGTTCCCATCTACCAGACCACATCCTACGTGTTTGAGGATTCGGCGCACGCGGCCGATTTGTTCGCGCTGCAGAAGTTCGGCAACATTTACACGCGCATCATGAACCCGACCACGGGAGTCTTCGAGGAACGCGTCGCGGCGCTCGAAGGCGGGATCGGCGCGCTGGCCACTTCGAGCGGGCAGGCGGCCCAGTTCCTGGCCGTCGCCAGCCTGATGGGCGCGGGCGACGAACTGGTGGCCTCGAGCACGTTGTACGGCGGAACGTACACGCAGTTCGACGTCAGCTTTCGGCGGCTCGGAATCGACGTGAAGTTCGTGGAGCCGGACGACCCGGAGAACTTCCGCAAAGCCATCACCCCGAAGACGCGGGCGGTGTACGGCGAGACCATCGCCAATCCGCGGATGAACGTGCTCGACATCGAGCGCGTAGCGGCGGTTGCGCACGAAGCCGGAGTGCCGCTGGTGATCGATAACACGATGGCGTCGCCCTATCTCTGCCGTCCGATGGAGCACGGGGCGGATATCGTGGTCCACTCGGCGACCAAGTTTCTGGGGGGACATGGCACGTCGATCGGCGGAATTATTGTGGACAGCGGTAAGTTCCCTTGGAACGAGAAGTTTCCGCAGCTCACGGAACCCAGTCCGGGGTACCACGGCATGAAGTTCACGGAGACGTTCGGTGGGCTGGCTTACATCATCAAGGCGAGAGTGGAGGGCCTGCGCGATTTCGGCCCGTGCATCAGCCCATTCAACTCATTCCTGTTCCTGCAAGGGATCGAGACCTTGAAGTTCCGCATGGAGCAGCACAGCCGCAACGCGCAGCAGGTGGCCGAGTGGCTTGAGAAGCAGACGGCGGTTTCGTGGGTGAAGTACCCCGGTCTGGCAGGGAGCCCGTATCGCAAGCTAGCGCGGAAGTATCTGCCGCAAGGCTGCGGCTCGATTGTGACCTTCGGCATCAAGGGCGGCGTGCAGGCCGGCCGCAAGCTGATCGACTCCGTGCAACTCTTCTCGCACCTGGCCAACCTGGGCGACGCCAAGAGCCTGATCATTCATCCGGCTTCAACCACGCATCAGCAATTGAACGACGAGCAGCAACTGGAAGCCGGCGTGAGCAAGGACCTGGTTCGGATTTCGGTGGGCATCGAAGACGTGGAAGATATAATCTGGGACTTGGGGCAGGCCATCGCGGCGTCACAGGCGTAGCGGGCCCGCCCCAAGGCACTACTTCCCGGATTTGAGCTGAGCGAGGATGACCGCCGAATCGGCGGCGGAGAGCTCGCCGATTTGCGGCGTCACCGGCTTGGGCAACTGGAAGTTGACCCCCCCCGATTTGTGGGTGGGCATCTTGTAGTAAATCGCCAGGTCCCCTGTCAGGCCTGACACCGACTTGCCGTAGATGCGTTGCACGACCGCGTCCGTGTTCTCGCCGCCCGCAATGGCTCCGACAAAGGCTCCGAACTTCGGACGGTACTCGTCCTGGAACATCAGCATGTGGGTCAATTGCCAGGCAATGCCCTGGTAATCCGTCGTCAGGTTGGCCTCAATGCTGCCCAGGCTGTCCTTGCCTTTGAGCGCGGAATTCGGCGCCTGGGCGTAGAAATCCTCCGCACCCTTGTCGGTGACGCCTCCTTCCTTGAGCGCGAAGAAGGTCCGCAGGTCTAATTCCGGCATGGTGGTCACGTGGAACTCGCGGGTGGGGGCTATCCCAATGACCAGGTGTCCGCTATCCGCCAGACGCAGGGTGCAGTAGAGTTCGGTGAGCCCCAGCCTGAGCCAGTAGGCCATCTTCGGATTCGTGCGGTCGAGCAACAGCTTGACATACTCGCGCTCTCCGTACTGGTACATCTCCGGCTTGAGACCGGCAAGGGCGATGGTGACGCGCTCGGCGTTCGCTTCGGAGAACGCCTTGCCGGCCGAAACGCCCGCCGGCTGGTGGGAGCTGAACTCCCCAGGGGTTTTGAACCCGACGATCCTCACGGGCGCGGTAAATGGATCGTGGCCGCCGGTGACGCCGACAAGATAGCCGCGCACCGTCTCAAAGTGATTGAGAGCCGCCGTGGCCGCGGCTTCGTTGTCCGTGGTGTAGAGTTCGAAGTGGTCTGAAACGGCTTTCACGAGCTTAGTGTCGGCCGCGAAGGAACTGGCAAGGGGTAACAGGCTCGTCAGCGCCAGGGTAATGGTGGCAGAGCGCACACGCATTCACTTACCTCCGATATTGACGATAGACAGGTTTCATTGTCTTCCAACGGGTGGCGGAGCGCAAGGGGGAAAGGAAGCGCCGATTGGCGGGGCGCCCTCTGGGCCCCGCGCAGCTTGGCAAGCTGCCCCACAAAAGAACCTAGTCCATTGCCGGCATCGGCATGTGGGATTTACCTTGGAAGACCTCGGCCAGGAAGGCCAGGAGGGGATCGTGAAGGGAGCCGTTATCGGCCAGCACATGCGGCGAGGAACGGATGTCGTGCGGCGCGCCGAGCATGTCGGAAACGCGGCCGCCGGCTTCCTGCACCAGGAGCACTCCCGCGGCCATATCCCAGGGCATCAGGCCGAACTCCCAGAAAAAATCGAGCCGGCCGGAGGCCACCCAGGCCAAATCGATAGCGGCCGAACCGGTGCGGCGGACTCCGTGCGAGGCCATGGCCACCTGGTAATAAAAGTGGATATTGACGTCGTGGCTGCGCTTGCGGCTGGGAAAGCCGGTGGAGGAAAGGCTCTCGCCCAGGGTTTGGACGCCGGAGACGCGGATGCGCTTGCCGTTCAGGTAGGCGCCGGAGCCGCGTTCGGCTGAGAACATCTCCTGGCGGATGGGGTCGTAGACCACGGCGGCGACGGACTCGCCGGCCCGCTGAAGCCCCAACGAGACGTTGAACATGGGGAAGCCGTGCGCAAAATTGGTGGTGCCGTCGAGCGGGTCCAGGTACCAGCAATATTCGGAGGAAGATTCGTGGCCGCCGCCTTCCTCCGCCACGATGGCATGCGAGGGGAAGTGCGTCCGCAGGCGCTCCACCACCAGCTTTTCGGAGGCGCGGTCGGCTTCGGTCACCAGGTCGAACTCGCCCTTAAGCTCAAAGCGCACGCGGCGCTCGAAGTAATTCGCGAGCAACGCGCCGGTTTCGCGGGCGATCTCGACGGCGGTTTCCAGATAACCGGCCACCGCTAGTTATCTTCCTGAAGGTATTGGATATCGTGCTTGAAGACGAACAGGTTCGGTTCGCCCTTGCGGGTGAGGCGAATAAAGGACTGGTCGTAATACTCAATGGTTCCGGTGACTTCTTCTCCGCCCAGCAGTTTCACGCGAACGGGGGTGGCGTTGGCGATGAGCTGCTTGAGGTACTTGGCCTCTTCGAAGGTTTGTTCCGGCGCCCGGGCGGACTTTCCAGCCTGTTGCAACAACGTGATGACCTTTCCTACTGCTTCTTGGTCTTGTCGGGCGCTTTCCTGGTGGTTTCGGAGGACACCAATGAGCTGGCATCCGAGGGACCGGCCGCAGCCTCGACTTCACCATAATAGCCGTTACGAGCCGATACCCGCAATTCGGGGCTCTTGACGCGTACTTCGAGCTTGTGAAAACGGTCGCCGGTGGGCGGAACGCCGTGGGGATAGAAGCCCAGCATGTACTGGGTCCGCAACTCGGTGACAATTTCAGAGAAGGCGTTATCGAGTTCGGCCCCTAGCGTGGGGAGGAAGGTGCGGCCGCCGGTGCCTTCGGCCATGAAGGTGAGGACGTGCTCACCGCCGATGTTGCGGCCGGCGTCGTTGGTAATCGGCACGACCACCAAGGGGTAGATGGTGGCATCGGCCAGTTGGGCGGCTTCGAGCGCCTGGTGGGAAGTGGTCTTGGAGTAGGTGTCATCGCCGTCGGTGACGATGATGATGACTTTGCGGCCTTCGCGCTTTTCGAGCGAGTGGGAACCGAGGAGGATGGCGTCGAAGAGGGCGGTGGCGCCTTGAGGCGCCAGGTAGTGGAAGCGCGCTTCGATGGATACGTAGTCGTGGGTGAAGTCGCGGATCTGGGTGACGTCGGCATTGACGCCGTAGAGGGCTACCGCGTCGCGGGCGCTGCCTTCGGAGAAGAGCGCGCGGAGAAAACGGCTGGCGGAATCGGTTTCGTACTTCAGATCCTTGCCGGTGGAGCCGCTGGTATCGATCATGAGGACGATGGAAACGGGCTGGTCGGTCTGGCGTTCGAAGACGGCGAGATCCTGGTGGACGCCGTTATCGAAGACATCGAAGTCCTCTTTGCGGAGGGCGCCGACCAGATTGCCGGCCCGGTTCCTGACGGTGGCCACCACGTGGACCAGATTGACGTTGGCTTTGAATACGGTCGCCGGCTGCTGGGCGACGGCAGGGATGGCCAGCAGGAGTACGAGGGGGAGGAAGACGGGGGCCTGGGGCCGGAAGATAGGGGCCGGGGACCGGAAGACAGGGGCCGGGGGCCGGAGGCCGGGGGCCGGGGAAAAGGCGGGGGCCTGCTTACCTGGCATCGCGGGCCGCCTCTCCTTCGGCCCAGACTTCGCCATCCTCGAAATACTCCTTCTTCCAGATGGGGACGGACTGTTTGAGCCGGTCGATGGCTTCGAGCGCGGCCTCGAATGCCGGCCGGCGGTGCGGGGCGGTGACCATGATCGCGACGCTGGTTTCGCCCACCAACACACGGCCGAGGCGGTGCACCATGGCGATGCGGCAGATATCGCGGGCGGCGGCGATTTCGCGCCCAATCCGCGCCATGGTTTGGAGCGCCATGGGTTCGTAGCCCTCATACTCCAGGAAGCGGGTGCGGCGGCCCTTGGTGTTGTTGCGGGCTGTGCCCTCGAAGGTCACGACCGCGCCCTCCGGACCGGCGACGAGGCGCGCGGTAATGGTGCGGGGATCGATTGAGCGACGGGTTAGCGCAAAGTAGTGGCCGCCGTCGCAAATCACGAGCGGGGCGGCGCCGGTTCCGCCGCTCACCGGGGGCAGGAAGGCTACTTCGTCGCCGTCCCGCACCTCCGCCGCGAGATCCTCAAGTTGGCGGTTCCGAGCGGCTGCGATGCTGCCGGTCATCTCCCGCAAGCGCGGAAACCGGCGGGCATAGCCTTCGAGCACGGCCCCGAGGGTGGTTCCGGCGGGGAACTCGGCCTCTTCCGAAGGCCGTCCCACCAATTCCTTCAAGACGCCGAAAAACAAGACTTTCGCACGCATGGCGGACTGTAGCACCAGTCTAACAGACGAGTTGGGCCGCCCCTCCGTTGCGGCGGGCTACAATACTTCTACGCATGAAACCCACCGCCGAAAGCCATTTGCGCGTGCGCTACGCGGAGACCGACCGCATGGGCGTGGTCTATTACGCCAATTACCTGGTGTGGATGGAGGTGGGGCGCGTGGAGCTTTGCAAGTCGATGGGCTTCAACTACCGGGACATGGAAGACCAGGACGGCGTTCTGCTGGCGGTGGCCGAATCGTATTGCCGGTACCGGGCGCCGGCGCGCTTCGACGACGAAGTGATTGTCAAGACCTGGGTGGAGGAGGCCAACGTGCGCATCGCGGTGTTCGCGTATGAGATGAGGCTGGCGGAATCGGGGCAGGTTCTGGCGACGGGGCATACGCGGCACGTTTTCGTCAACCAGCGGATGGAGAGGACGCGGTTGCCGGAGAAGTATCACGGCATGTTCGGGTTGTGAGGTAATAAGAACCGCTCTCTTACGTTCGCGGCTCGGCTTCAGGGAGCCGGCGGACGGCAAACAGCAAGGGAATGGAGGTGGGTCCTCTATGGTGTCCATGGAGCCGATCGGATATGTAAGAAGCCCTTATCGGGATACCGGCGAGATTCCGAAGGGATTAGGCGCCAGGCACGAAGCGGAGGGGATTCTTGAGATACGGGCGGAATTTGAGCTTGGGCTGACGGATATTGAAGGCTTTTCTCACCTGTTCGTTATTTGGGCATTCGACCGGGCCGAGGGATTCCATCTGGTAGGAAGGCCGCCGACCGACGACCGGCCGCACGGCGTGTTTGCGACGCGCTCGCCGCGGCGTCCGAATCCGATTGGGTTGACCGTGGTGGAGTTGCTCTACCGCGAAGGGCCGGTTCTCCACGTTCGTGGCGTCGACATGTTGGAGGGTACGCCGATTCTGGACATCAAGCCCTACCTCTCAAGCGTTCCGCCGGAACGGCTGCGGCGCGGGTGGCTGGCGGAAGCCGAAGCGCGCAAGGGAAGGGAACTCTAGCGCGCCTGCCTACGCCGGCAGGTAGGTGCGCAGCAGTCGCGCATCGCCATCGGCTTGGATGGCGGGCTGCTCGCCGGTTTCAGGGAGCAGCCAGACTTCGCCGGGGTGGAACGCTTCCGGGCCGAGCCGGCCGCGGCCCTCAATCGCAATCCACATCTGGCACTTCTCGGGCGTGGGAACGAAACGCTCACCGGATTTCAGCCGCACCAACTCGGTTACGAAGTATGGGCAGCGCGCCAGCTCGTCGCGGCCTGGGGATAGCGGCCGCGGCCCGACAAGGCCGGGATGGACGCCCAAATCGGCAATGGCCACGGCTTTTTGCAAATGCATCTCTCGGGCGCGGCCGTAATCCCACAGGCGATAGGTGACGTCGGAGTTCTGCTGGATCTCATAAAGCACGAGTCCCGCGCCGATGGCATGGACGGAGTGCGCGGCGTTAAATAGCGTATCGCCGGGTTTCACCGGAACCCAATTCAAGAGCCGCTCGATCTCTCCGGTCAATGAGGACTGCTCCAGCCGCTGGCGGGTGATGGGTTCGCGAAAGCCTACGGCGATATCGGCGCCCGGATCGGCCTCCAGGATATGCCACATCTCGGTTTTTCCGTGCGGCCCGTCTTCGCCATCGGCGGGATGCACTTGCACGGAAAGGCGCTCGCTGGTGAAGAGGAGCTTTACCAGGATGGGAAGATCATCGGGTCCCAGGTACCAGACCTCGCCGATGGGATCTTCCGAATTCGGGAACCAGGGGGCGAGGCGCGTCTTGCCCCACACCTTCTGACGAAAGGAGGGGGTGAGGCGAATGGGAGCGTGCATGAATCTCCTAGCGGCGTGCGTCGGGCAACCGCTCTCTTACGTTCGCGGCTCGGTTCGAAGTGCTTGATTTTGCTGAGCGTTCAGCGCACTACACCAGTGTACCTAGGAATGGCTGACGATGAACCGATGAAGCCGGTCGAGCCCGCGTTCCAGTTCGGGCATGGAGGTGGCGTAGCTGATGCGTATATGGCGGTCCGTGCCGAAGGCCTCGCCCGGAACCGCGGCTACGTGCGCATCCTCAAGCAGCCGCCCGGCAAATTGGAGCGTGTTTTGGATGCTGTTCTTCCCCAGCGCGACGCCCACGTTAGGATAGGCGTAGAACGCGCCGCGCGGTTCGGCGCAGGTAACGCCGGGGATGGCGCGCAGGCGTTGGACCACAAAATCGCGGCGGCGGCGGTATTCCCGGAGCATCAGCGCGACGGAATCCTGCGGGCCGCTGAGCGCCTCCACGGCGGCCTTCTGAGCAATGGAGGTGGGGTTGGACGTGGAGTGGCTTTGGAGCTTGGTCATGGCCGTGACGATGGCTTTGGGGGCCAGCCCGAAGCCGATCCGCCAACCGGTCATGGCATAGGTCTTCGATAGGGATCCGGCCACCAGCACGGTGTCCTTGGCGCCAGGGAGCGAGGCTGCGGAAAACGGCTCGCTGTCGTAGAGAAAATGGCAGTAACACTCGTCGGTCATCAGGTAGATGCCGCGCTCGGCGGTGAGGCGGACAATCTTTTCGAACTCGGCGCGATCCACCACGGCGCCGCTGGGATTCGACGGCGAATTGACGATGACCATTTTGGCGCGGCCGTGGAGATAAGGCTCGATCATGGCGGCGGTGAGCGCGAAGCCATCGGCCTCATGCGTGTCGACGAAAACGCACTTGCCGCCGGCGTAGTTCACAACGTCCTTGTACGTCACCCAATAAGGCGCGGGGATGACCACCTCATCGCCGGGGCCGATGAGCGCCTGGGTGAGCTGGAAAACGGCGTGCTTGCCGCCAACGGTAACAATGCATTCTTCAGGCTTATAGGCGGTTCTGAAATCCCTGGTGTGCGCACTGCAGATGGCGGTCCTTAGCTCCAGGGTTCCGGCGGCGGCGGTGTACTTGGTGAAATTATTTTCGAGCGCGAGTATCGCGGCCCGTTTGATGTTGGCGGGGGTCGGAAAATCCGGCTCGCCGGCCCCGAAATCGACAACGTCCACTCCCTTCGCGCGAAGATTCTCGGCGTCCGCGGCCACCTTCATGGTGGACGACACGCCGATGAATGAGATACGTTCCGCGATCCCGTTTACAGCAGCACTCATGAGTCCCCTCAAACTCTCTATTACTTCTTGCTGAAACTTCCGATGCGCTCGCGCATGCGCGCCTCCACCAAAGGCGGCGCCAGGCCGGCGATGTTTCCCCCCAGACTGAAAACCTCCTTCACCAGCCGGGAGCTGATGAAGGAATACGCTTCGTTGGCCATCAGGAATACGGTTTCGACTTCAGGACGAAGCCGCCGGTTCATCAGGGCCATTTGCAATTCGTACTCGTAATCGGAAATCGCGCGGATGCCGCGGAGCACGACAGTGGCGGAACGGGAGGTGGCATAGTCCACGAGCAGACCGTCGAAAGAACCGACCTCCACGTTGGGGTAATCGGCCACCACCTCGCGAAGCATGACCGCGCGTTCCTCCACCGAAAACAGCGGCTCCTTGCGTTCGTTTCGCAGAATGGAAACGATGAGTTTATCGAAGAGCCGCGCGCCGCGCTGGATCAGATCGAGATGGCCGTTGGTAATCGGGTCGAAGGACCCGGGGTATAAGGCGACGGTAGGGCTGATCTGGCGCGGCTGGTGGTTATTCACTTTCTCGACCGGGTTATTCACAATTCTATCGAAAACGGCGGGGCGGCGGGAGCCTCATGCTACGATCATTTTTCGAGGGCTTGTGAATCGACGAAAAATTCTGGTTACCGGCGGGGCCGGTTACATCGGCTCCCACACGGTGCTCCTGCTGCTAGAGCGGGGCTACGATGTCGCGGTGGTGGACGACCTTTCGAAGGGACACCGGCACAATGTCCCCGCCGGCAAACTGTACGAGATGAACCTTCTGGATGGCGCGGCCCTGGCGGGGCTGATGCGCCAGGAGCGTTTCGACGCAGTGATCCATTTCGCCGCGCTGGCGGAAGTGGGCGAGTCGATGCGCGAGCCGGAGCGCTACTTCAGGAACAATGTGGGCGGCTCGCTTTCGCTGCTTGGGGCCATGTTGGAGACGGGCGTGAAGCACATCGTCTTTTCGTCCACGGCGGCCGTCTATGGCACGCCGCAAGGCACGCCGATTCGCGAGGATTTCCCCATCCAGCCCGTCAACCCGTACGGCGAATCCAAGTCCATGGTGGAGAAAATGCTGAGGTGGTTCGATGAGATCCACCGGCTGACGAGCGTTACCCTGCGCTACTTCAACGCCGCCGGCGCGGATCCGGAGGGGCGGTTGGGCGAGGAGCACGACCCGGAATCGCACCTGATACCATTGGTGCTGCGGGCGGTAATCACGGGCAAGCCGGTCACGGTATTCGGCAACGACTACGACACGCCGGACGGCTCCTGCATCCGCGACTACATTCACGTGAACGACCTGGCGCAGGCGCATATTTTGGCCGTGGAGCACCTGTGCGGGGGCGGCGCGTCGGACCGTTTCAACGTGGGGACGGGATCGGGACAGACAGTGTTGGAAGTGATTGCCGCGGTGGAGAAGGTCACCGGCCAAAAGGTTCCGTATGTCATGGGGGAGCGGCGCGCGGGGGATCCGCCGAGCCTGGTCGCGGCGCCGGACAAACTGCGCGCAACGCTGGGCTGGAAGCCGGAATACACGGGCCTGCGGACCATCGTGGAGCACGCCTGGAAGTTCGCTCGGAAAAACTCTTGACGCGGGGACGCGGAGACGCTGAGAAGACCGTTTAAGGGTCCGGCGTGCCGATCGGGTCTGGCCCCTTTCCGAAGTTCGCGCAGCGGAGATACGTTCCCTTGCAGGGTTGCTCCGCGTCAAAGAAACTTGGGCATCGGGAGACTAGAACACTCTGCGCTTCAAGCGCTCCAGGTCGAACTTGGCGGTGTCGGCGATTGCCATCACGCACATGACGCCGGCCTGAACGGGGTCCGTGACTACCAGATCGGCGGCGTCCGGAACGCTGCCGGCCATATTCAGGCTGATCACCAGGAGGCCGGCCTGGCGCACCTCCCGCACCGCGGCTTCGATTTCGCCGCCCATCAGCGATCCCGCCAGCACAATGGCTTTGGCGCGCGGCAGACGGGCCACGGCGCGCACGGCGTCGGCCAGTTTCTGCTCGCCCACCAGGGGAATGGTGTCGACCGAGATGTGCTCGCCGCGGATGTTGTGCCGATCCGCCTCGGAGACGGCGCCGATGGCCACCTGCCCCACTTGCGCGCCGCCGCCTATGATAATCATGCGCTTACCGTAGATCGTGGCGAGCGTCTTGACCACCTCCACGCGGCGCACCGTAGGCAGGCCGCGCAGATCCTCCACCAACTCATCGGAACTTCCCGGGAGGGCGATCTCGAAATACGTGCGGGCGTCGGTGGGGCGGTTCTCCAGAATCTCGACCGACACGATATCGCCGCCTCGCCGGGCAATCACCCCCGTGAGCAGATGCAGCAGGCCGGTCTTGTCCGCGGCCTCCACCATCAGGCCGATCGTCTGGTTGGCCATCTATTTTCAGTGTAGCGTTCGGAGTACGATATCATAGCGAATGTCATCGCCATTCACCGAGTAGACGGATGAATTTAACCCTTGCGAGAAGCCTCCCATTCGCCCTTTTCCTAGCCGCTCTTCCAGTCCAGGCGCAAAACAACTACGAGATTCAGGTGTATGGCGCCGACACGGTGGCGCCGAACCGCACCATGGTCGAGTTGCATAGCAACTTTACCTTCGAAGGCTCCAAGACCACCGAACAGGGCGTCCTTCCCGATCAACATCAGCTTCACGAAACGGTCGAGATCACGCAAGGCTGGACGGATTGCTTTGAGACAGGCTTCTATATTTTCACGAGCGCCGGCCCGAATCAGGGCGAAAAATGGGTAGGCGATCACATTCGCCCGCGAATTCGCGTCCCGGAGAGCTGGGGTTGGCCGGTCGGCGTGAGCCTTTCAACCGAAATCGGCTACGAGCGACCCATCTTTTCGGCGGACACCTGGACCTGGGAAATCCGCCCCATCGTGGACAAGCAGTGGACGTCCTGGTATGTAGGCTTCAATCCTGCTCTCGAAAGGGCATTTCACGGGCCAGGCGTTTCCCAAGGCGTCACGTTTTCTCCGAACCTGAAGGTGGCCTATTCCCTGACGCGCAAACTGAGCGCGGGCCTGGAATACTACGGGTCAGAGGGACCCATTACGGGTTTCGACCCGCTGTATTTGCACCAGGAAGACATTCTGCCCGCAATCGACTACGATTTCGGCCCGAACTGGGAGTTCAACTTCGGCGTGGGCGTGGGCGTCACGCGCAGCACGGATCATCTGCTGGTCAAGATGATCATTGGGCGGCGTTTTCGGTTCGGCACGCCGCATCTGCCCCGCGCCATGAAACCGAAGACGGCAGGTGTGGAGGGTGCTTGAAGCCGTCATCGGGTTTCGCCGGGACCGCCGCGCTCCTGCCGACGATCCTCCTTTCCGCCTACGGTCTCGCGCAAACGCCACAAACTAGATCGGCGGATCCTCCGATTCCTTTAGGTCTCCCGCCCGTTCCCTGGCCAGCCGATAACCCTTATTCACAGGCGCGCGCCGAGCTGGGCAGGATTCTCTTTTTCGATGGCCGGCTTTCTTCGAACGGCGCGGTGTCGTGCGCCTCCTGTCACGATCCGAAGCATGCATTTTCGGACGCCAGGCTATTCTCGACGGGCGTGAACGGCAAGCCGGGAGTTCGCCACGCGCCGACGCTGATCGATCGCGCCTGGGGCAAATCGGAGTTCTGGGATGGGCGGGCGGCCACACTGGAAGCGCAGGTTCTCGGCCCGGTGACGAATCCCGACGAAATGGGGATGACGCCGGACGCGGTGGTTCAAAAACTCCAAGCCATCAAAGGCTACGCGCCGCTTTTCGCCGCCGCCTTTGGAGACGGGGCCATCTCCTTCGAACGCATTGCGCAAGCCCTGGCGACCTTCGAGCGCACCATCGTCTCCGGCAATTCTCCTTATGACCGCTACCTTGCCGGCGACAAGTCCGCCCTGACCAAGCGGCAGAAGGACGGTCTGGATTTCTTCAACAAGAAGGGCGAATGCGCCGAATGCCACTCCGGACCGGACCTCACCACGGAGAAATTCGTCAACTTGGGAATCGGGATGGATGCCGCCAACCCCGATCCGGGGCGCGAGACGGTCACGAAGAAGCGCGGCGACTTCGGGAAATTCAAAGTGCCGACGCTGCGGGAGATCGCGGATCGCGCGCCCTATATGCACGACGGCCGCTATAAGACGCTGGGCGAAGTTCTGGATTTCTACGCCAAGGGAGGCTTGCCCAACCCCCACCTGGACACTCGCATCACCGCCTTTTACATGGATGAGGAAACCAAGCGGGACCTGCTCGATTTTCTGTCCGCGCTCAGCGGCGAAGGCTGGCGGCAAATCGCCCCGCCTTCCGCCTTCCCCCAATAGATCGGCCTAATCTTCGTAAAGCAACAGATCGCCGCCGCTGTATTGGTGCGTTTTCTCGCAGTCCGGATTTCCGCAGGTCAATGTTCCTTGCCAAGCCGCATTCACCAGATCAGGGGAATTCCCTACGGTCGGCTTATATAAGGCGGCGGCCATTTCTGCCGCTCGTACGCCGCGAAGGTACAAGTCCTCGACCTCGATTTTCCTCCCGCAGTCTTTGCAAATCACGCCAACCCGAAGCCCCACCACAACAGGATACACCGGCGGCGAGGCTGCCTAGACCAGTTGCACGAGTTATCTACCTGAAACTAAATAGCTTCCACCGGGCGGCGAGATGTCCTGGCTGAAACCAAACCGCAAGTCGGCTCGACAGCCGACTCGGCAAGCCTGGCGGCTTGCGCCACGCGGTCTTTGCCGGCTGTTCTTTCCCGGCGCCGCACCAATTTCCCGAGTCCCTGCACAATGCAGGAACGAACCAATACGGCTCCACGTTTTTTCCTCCCGGTGCGTCAAACTATCTGTGAGCCCACTTCGGCTATGGATTGGTCTGCTCGCTGTGTCGGCCTTCGCCGCCGATCCGGGCTTGGATAAGCTGCTCAAAAGCGTCGAAAATCGCTACAACCAGTCCAAGACCCTCCAAGTCCTTTTTAATGAATCGTATACGCCGCAGGGAAAGCCCCCTCGCTCGGAAAGCGGGACACTTCTGCTCCGCAAGCCGGGGCGTATGCGCTGGGAATACTCCCAGCCCAAGGGCAAGCTGTTCGTCTCCGACGGCAAATCTCTCTGGCTCTACACCCCGTCCGATAACCGGGCCGAACAAATGAAGCTCCAGGAGAGCGAGGATATGCACGCGCCGCTGGCATTCCTGCTGGGCCGCTTGAACTTCAGTAAGGATTTCCAGAACTTGCAGGCGCGTCCGGACGGCGCCGCGACGCGGATCACCGCCCAGCCCAAGACCGACAACCTGCCCTACACGGCGGTGGAGTTCGTGGTGTCGCCGGATTCCCAGATCACGGAAGTGAAAGTGACCGGGTTCGATAACTCCATTCTCGACTTCCATTTCGACCGCGAGAAACTCGACCCTCCGCTCGACGGCAAGCTCTTCATGTTCAAAGCGCCGCCTGGCGCCGAAGTGGTGCAGGGGGATCAGTAAGAGATGGCCGAGTTCGTCCTCAAGTACGCCGACGGCCGCGGGCAGATCCACCAGCAGGTGGCCTCCGCGGGTTCTGAAAGGGAGGTGCGCGACCGGTTCACGCAGCAGGGCTTCCTGATTTACTCCGTCAACCCCCGCGTAGCCGCGTTGGTGGGCTCGGGTCCTCGCCGCAAAAAGGTCAACCTCGAGAAGTTCCTGATCTTCAACCAGCAGTTCGTGACCCTGATCCGCGCCGGCCTGCCCATCCTGAAGTCGCTCGACCTGCTGGCCGACCGGCTTACCGATCCTAAGCTGGGACCCCACATCCAGGCGGTCCGGGACGAGGTCCGCAATGGCGCCCTGCTATCCGACGCGTTCCGCCAGCAGGGCGTGTTTCCCAGGATTTACGCCACCTCCGTGCTGGCGGGCGAGAAAAGCGGCAGCCTGACGGAGGTGCTCGACCGGTACATCGGCTACCAGAAGACCTCGCTGGCCGTGAGGAAGAAGGTCATGGTATCGCTGATGTACCCGTGCGTGCTGCTGGTGCTGGTGACTATCCTGATGGTGTTCCTGGTCACCTACGTGGTGCCGACTTTCGCCACCCTTTACAACAGCATGCAGGCCAAGCTGCCCGCCATGACCGTGGCTCTGATCGCCATCGGGACCACCGCGCGCGCCTACATCGTGACGTTCGCCATCATGCTGGTGACGGGCATCCTGTTCTTCCGCTGGTGGTCGCGGAAAGAATCCTCGCGCGGCGCGATCGATCGCGTCAGGATGCGGATTCCCGTAGCCGGCGAGATCTGGCTCAAGTACCAGGTGGCCCAATTGTCGCGCATTTTGAGCACCCTGCTGACGGGCGGCATCCCGCTGGTTCAGGCCATGGAGACGGCCGCCGATTCGCTCGGCACGCCGCTGCTGCGGGGGGCCATCGAGCGCGCCGGGAAGAGCGTGCGCGAAGGCCAGTCCTTATCCACCTCCCTGAAAGCCTCGAAACTGTTTCCCGGCCTGGCCATTGACATGATCGAGGTGGGCGAATCCACCGGCGCTCTGCCTGCCATGCTGAACAGCGTGGCGGAGTTCTTCGAGGACGACGTGAACACGCGCATGGCGGCTACCCTCTCGCTGGTGGAGCCGGCCATTATGATCTTCATGGGCATGTTCGTGGCTTTTGTACTGATTTCCCTGTATCTGCCGATCTTTTCCCTGGCCGATACCATCCGGTGAGCATGGCGACTACTGAAAGACTGAAGCTTGTCGACCCCGCCGCGGAAGCGCAGCAATCGCGCGCCATGGCGGAGCGCTACCGCTGCGAATACGTGGATCTGCGGGAAGCCGCCATCGATCACGATTTGTTCCGCTCCATCCCGGTGGACCTGATGTTCCGCTACAACTTCGTGCCTATGCAATCCCGCAACGGCACGCTGGAGATCGCGCTGGCCGATCCGCGGAACCTCAACCTCATCGATGAGCTGACCCTGCTGCTCAACCGCAAGCTGCTCATCAAGGTGGCCACCCTCACGCAGATTGCCGAGCTGCTGAAGAAGACCGAACAATCGCAGCGCGTGCTGGAGGAAGTCACCGAGGGCTTCGCGCTCGACGTGGTGGTGGAGGATGGCGATTCCGACGAGACGCTCTCCATCGACAAGCTCACGGCCACCGACAGCGACATCGCCCCGGTCATCAAGCTGGTGGACACCACCATATTCAACGCCCTGGAGCGGCGCGCCAGCGATATTCACATCGAATCGCGCGACCAGGAAGTGGCCATCAAGTACCGCATCGATGGCGTGCTGCACTACGCCATGCCGCCCATCGCCAAGGACTGGCAATCCACCATCATTTCGCGCATCAAGGTGATGAGCGAACTGGATATCGCCGAGAAGCGCGTGCCGCAGGACGGCCGCTTCCGCGTGCGCTACAAGAACCGGCTGATCGATTTCCGCGTTTCCATCATGCCCACCATCCACGGCGAGGACGCCGTGCTCAGGGTGCTCGACAAAGAGTCGATGAGCGAGAAGTTCGCCAAACTATCGCTCGACGTGGTGGGTTTTTCGGTCGCCGACCTGACCAAGTTCCGCCGCTACATCACCGAGCCATACGGCATGGTGCTGGTGACCGGCCCCACCGGGTCGGGCAAGACTACCACGCTCTATGCCGCGTTGAGCGAAATCAAGAATGACGAGGATAAAATCGTCACCATCGAAGATCCGGTGGAGTATCAGATTAAGGGCATCACGCAGATTCCCGTGAATGAGAAGAAGGGGCTGACCTTCGCGCGCGGGCTGCGGTCCATTCTGCGCCACGACCCGGACAAAATCATGGTGGGCGAAATCCGCGATCAGGAAACCGCGCAGATCGCCATCAATTCCGCCCTGACCGGCCACCTGGTGTTCACCACCGTGCACGCCAACAATGTGCTCGACGTGCTGGGCCGCTTCTTGAATATGGGCGTCGAGCCTTACAATTTCGTTTCGTCGCTCAATTGCATCCTGGCGCAGCGCCTGGTGCGCGTCATCTGCGACCGCTGCGTGCGGAAGGTGCGCTACCCGGATAGCTTCCTGGTGGAGAGCGGCCTCAATCCCGACCAATGGCGCGAGTTCGAGTTTAGCGAAGGCGCGGGATGTTTCGAGTGCGGCGGCACGGGCTTTCGCGGACGGTCGGCCATCCATGAGCTGCTCGATCTGAACGACCGCATCCGCGAGATGATCCTGAACCGCAGGCCTAGTTCCGAGATTCGCCGCGTCGCGCGCGAGGAGGGTATGACCTTCCTCAGAGAATCCGCCGTGGAAAAGATGCGCGCCGGCGTGACGACCCTGCGGGAGATCAATAAGGTGACGTTCATTGAAGGCTAGAATCAATTTTGACGCGGAGACGGGCCCGCAAGGGCGGCGGGCGCCCCGACGCGGAGAAAGAACCCCTCAAATGAACATGGGGTTGCTCTCTGCGCGCCGGCGCCTTAGCAGTGAATTTTTGATTTTCTCTGCGTCTCCGCGTCTCCGCGTCAAAGGTTTCTCCCCATGTTCCTAGACAGCCTCAAAGCTCTCCTGCTGGACCCGCCGCCGGCTATGGCCTTTGAGATTTCCGGGGCGGGCATTGCCGCGGCGCGCATCGAATCGCGCGTCGAACTGGAGTTCCGGCCGCTCAAACCCGGCACGCTCACCATTTCTCCGGTGAAGGAGAATATCGCCGATGCGGACGAGTTCGCGCTCGTCGTGCGTTCGCTGGCGGGCGCACAGTCTTCCCGCAAACGCCGCGACGTCGCCCTCATTCTGCCGGACAACTGCGCGCGCATCGTGGTGCTCGATTTCGACGCCTTTCCCTCCGACCCGAAGGAGCAGGTCGCGCTGGTCCGTTTCCGCCTGAAGCGCAGCGTGCCCTTCGACGTGGATTCGGCCGCGGTAAGCTACTGGGCGCAGCCGGCCGTGAACAAGAGAACCGACGTGGTGGCCGTGGTGGCGCCGCTCGAAATCGTCTCCCGGTACGAAGCGCCGTTTCGCGCCGCCGGCATGCTACCGGGATTGGTGACCACGTCCGCGCTGGCTGCTCTGGAACTCGCCCCCGAGGGCGGCATCACGGTGTTCGTCAAGATCACCGGGCGCGTGCTCTCCGTGCTGGTGCGCAGCAAAAGCGTGCTCAAACTGGCGCGCTGCCTGGAAATGCCGTCCGCCGAATTGGAAGACGTTTACGCCGTTCTGGTCCCCACCTTCGTTTACGTGGAGGACAATCTGGGCGGGCGGCCCGAGAAGCTCGCCCTGTGCGGTTTCGGCGCGCGGACGGAGGAGGCCGGGCGGCGCTTCGAAGAAGAATTGTGTGTGGAGACGGATCCGTTGCGGTCGCCGCTCGGAACGCCGGGAGAGGACAACGCCGGGCTGTTGGGCTACCTGCGCTCCATCGCCAGGAATAATTAATGAAGATCCCGATCAATCTCGCCAGCCAGCCGTTCCAGCGGGTGCGCGCCATGCTGCTGGCGTCCCTGGCGGTAAGCCTGCTGCTGCTGGCCACGCTGGGAGCGCTGGTTTCGCTGATCCTGACGGACCGCGCCCAGGTGGCCGGCGTGCGCCAGGACATTGCCCGGCTCAACGGGCAACTGCGCCAGGCGCAGGGCGAACAGGCCAGGCTCGCCGCCGTGCTCAAGAGGCCGGAGAACGCCCAGGTGCTGGAACGCAGCGTCTTCATCAATACGCTGCTCTACCGCAAAGGAATCAGTTGGACGCGCATTTTCTCGGACCTGGAAAAGGTCGTCCCGTACAACGTGAAGATCGTGCAGATCCGCCCCACTCTGGACTCGAACAATCAGGTGGCGCTCGATATGACGGTGGCGGCGGAAACCCCCGAGCCGGAGATCCAACTGCTGATGGCGCTTGAGAGCTCTCCGCTATTCGGTGACGTGCTGGTGCCGCAGAACCAGCCCCCAACGCAGGCGGATCCCCTTTATCGCTGCCGCCTTACGGTGCATTATGGCCAGAAACTTTAACCTCGGCCAAATGAAGCTGACGGGCGCGTCCATCAAGGACCCGCGCGTGGCCATGCGCGCCGTCATCGCCGTGTTGCTGGCGGCGAATGTGGCGGCGGCGGTGCTTGCCTTCAAGCCGTTCGGCGGTTCGGCCGCAGACCTGCGCCTGGAACAGACCGCACTGGGCACTCAGATCGCCGGGTTGGAGAAGAGCGCCGCCGCCGCCAGGCTCATGGTGGACAAGGTGGAGAAGGCGCGCCGCGAAGGCGATGGGTTTCTGGCGAAATACGTGGTGGAGCGGCGGACCATGTCGTCGGCCCTCGCCGAAGAGCTGAACCGCATGGCGAAGGACGCCGGTGTGCGCGCATTACCGGGGCAACTCCAACTGGACCCCATCGAGGGCAGCGACACGCTGGAGATGGCCAGCATGACGGTGGGCTATGAGGGCCCCTACGAGAGCTTGAAGAAGTTTGTGGAGATGGTGGATAAGTCCCCGCGGTTCCTGATTATCGAAAACATGACGGTCGTCTCGCCGCAACAACTGCAACAGAAGGGCCAGAATCCGACTCAGAATGTGAACGTGGCCTTGAAGCTGGACACCTTCGTCCGGGAGACGCAGGGGGCGACGCCATGAAGCTGGGGACGGAAAACAAGAAAGCGACCGCAGCGCTGGGCGGATTGCTCCTGGTACTGGTTTACTTTGTGTATAGCAACGTGTTATCGGGGCCGTCGGCGTCTTCGGACGCGCCTCGGACCGCTGCTCCCGCGGCCGCCGGCGATCCATCCGCCTCGATTGCGACGCCCGACTCCCAGACCGGGTCCCCGCGCCCTCAAGCGTCGCGCTCCGGTGGCGAGGAATTCCATCCCGTGCTCCGTTCCAGGCATCCGGAAGATCGCATCGATCCCATGAAGGTAGACCCCACGCTCCACCTGGAACTGCTGAAGAAACTGCAGGAAGCGTCCGGGGGCGCGGGCGGGCGCAATCTGTTCCAATTTGGCCAGCCGCCCGTACCGCCGCCCACCCCGGAGCAGGTCGCCAAATTGAATCATCCCGAGCCCGTGATCACGCCACAGCCGCAAGTCGTGGCGCCTGCCGGGCCACCGCCGCCGCCGCCCCCGCCGCCCATCCCGCTCAAGTACTACGGACTTTCGACGGCGCGCGCCAACGGCAAGAAGGTCGCCTTTTTCATGGACGGCGAAGCCATCTTCATGGCCAGCGAGGGCGAGATGGTTCAGAAGCGCTACCGGGTGGTGAGAATCGGCGTCAACTCGGTGGTCTTGGAAGATACCCAGATGAAGCGCGAACAATCCGTTCCGCTGGCGAGCGAACCCAATGGCTAGATTTGTGGGACGGACCGGGGCGCCCCAACACACCCCGGAATCCGGCTACGCCCTGCTCCTGGTGTTCCTGATGGCGGCGGTGATCGCCATCTCGCTGTACAGTGAGATTCCGCGCGTGGCCTTCCAGTCCCAGCGGCACAAGGAACAGTTGCTGATGGAGCGCGGCCAGCAGTACATGCGCGCCATACAGGTATACCAGCAAGCCACCAAAGGTTGGCCGAAAGACGTCGACGCCATCGTAACCTACCAGTCGCGCCATTTCCTGCGCCACAAGTACATCGATCCCATGACGGGGAAGGACGACTGGCGCCTGATCCATACCAACGGCATGGTGCTCACCGATTCGTTGCTCGCGCAAAATCCAAACGCCAACAAGCAGGCCGCTTCCTCTACGAACACTTTCATCAGCACGTACGCCGGCCTTGGCGATACCCTGACCGGCGACCAAACGCAGCGGCCGCAGGACCGCCGCCGCCCGAGCGAAGGGGGCGGGGCCGGGGGCGCGGGAGACCTGATGCCGGGCATGACTGGCCAAGGACCGGATCAGTCCGGGCAGGCGCCCTTGCCGGGAACGGCGCCAGATCAGTCCGGGCAGCCGCCCATGCCGGGAACCGCTCCGGACCAGTCCGCGAACCCCGGGGCGGGCAACCCTGCGCTGGGCGCGCAGGCGGGCGTCCCTGGAACGCCGGGCGCGCCGGGAATGCAGGGCGCGCCGGGGATGCAGGGCGTGCCTGGAATGGCGGGATTTCCAAATCAAGTGCCCGGTCAGAACGGAATGGGCCAAGGCGCACCCGGCATGCCGGGTTTGCCCGGACAGGCCGGAAATCCCGCGCTGAGCATGATCAACCAGATCCTCACGAATCCCAACCCGCAGGCGGCGCAGATTGTCCAGCAGGGGCAGCAAGGGGGGATTTTGGGCGGTGGCGTAGCGGGCGCGCAGCAGATGGGCGGCGGCCTGGCGGGCGTGGCCAGCAAGGCAGAGACGGAAGGCATCATGGTCTACAACACCCAAACCCAGTACAAGAAGTGGGAGTTCGTTTTCGATCCCACAAAGGTGCCTGTCATCCAAGGCCCCGGCGGCGGTCTCACCGGATCCACCCCCGTGAGCCAGATGGGTTCTCAACAGACGCAAACGTCCGGCGGCAGCGGGGGAATGTTCGGGGCAATCGGACAGACTGGGGGAATCGGACAATCCGCGGGAATAGGGCAGACGGGCGGAATGGGGCAGACGGGCGGGATGGGACAATCCGCGGGATTCGGCCAAATCGGCGGGACGGGCCAAACCGGGGGATTCGGACAGATCGGGGGAGTGGGGGCCGGCGCACAAGGGAATAATGCCGCCGGTGGAACCTCCAACACGCCCGCCGGGATGCAAACCAACGGCAGTTCCGGTTCCGGCTCCTTGCCTCCGGGCTTTCGCCTGGGCCGGCCGTAGCTTATTACACAACTATTACGGAATATAGGGTCTTGTTTTGACTAAACCCTGTTAGCCTTCGGATTAAAGGCTTGTTTTCTTCAGTCTTCTACCCAATGAACAATCTCCATCCCAAAGGGTCCAACGCTCGCATTCTGCTCTCCTCCGTGTTCGGCCCCTATGCCCAGGACGACGAATTCGGCAGCCGCTCCATCAACCCGATGGAGCTATATCACAACCAGGTGACCAAGGCGCAGGGCTCGTTTTCGCTCCGCCGCTTTCACCGGTCGTGGGGCATCCTCATGATCCAGGAGAACATCTCGGCGCCGTGCGCGGTCCTTGATTTCCCCACTCGCGAGGCCTTTGCCCGCGAGCTCCAAGCCAACGATTACGATATCGTCGGCATCTCCTCCATCATCGTGAACGTCGGGAAAGCGCGTGAGATGTGCCGCATGGTCCGGGAGCTTTCGCCCCGCTCCACCATCGTAGTGGGCGGCCACGTGGCGGCCATTCCCGGCGTGGAGCGCATTCTCGACGCGGACCACATTGTGAAGGGCGATGGCATCGCCTGGATGCGCGAGTACCTGGGCGAGGATGCGACTGCGCCGATCCGCCACCCGGCGCTCTCTTCGGGATTCGGCTTCCGCGTGATGGGCATCGGGATTCCCACTGTTTTGGACGCATCCGCGACCATCATCGCCTCCATGGGGTGTCCGCTGGGCTGCAACTTCTGCACCACGTCGGCGTTTTTCGGGGGCAAGGGGAAGATCCTGAACCTCTACTCCACCGGCGAGGAATTATTCCGCCTGATGGAAGAGGCGGAACGGTCGCGCCGCGTGCAATCGTTCTTCATCATGGACGAGAATTTCCTGCTGCAGAAGCGGCGTGCGATGGAACTGCTGGCTTTGATGAAGGCGGCCGGAAAAAGCTGGTCGTTCCACATCTTCTCCTCCGCCAACGCCATACGGAAGTACAGTTACGAGGAGTTGGTGGAACTGGGCATTTCCTCCATCTGGCTCGGCCTGGAATCGCCGCGCTCCGGGTACGCCAAGCTGGACGGCGCCGATACGCAGCGGATGAGCCGCGAGCTGCGGGAGCATGGCATCGTGCTGCTGGGGTCCACCATCATTGGCCTGGAGCATCACACGCCCGAGAACATCGCGGAGGAGATCGAATTCGCGGTCGCGCATGAGACCGACCTGCACCAGTTCATGCTCTACACCCCCGTGCCGGGAACGCCGCTCTACGCCGACATGGCCGAGCAGGGCCGGCTGCTCGACGTGAATCTGGCCGATATCCACGGACAGGACGCTTTCAACTTCCGGCACGCCGCCATCACGCGCGAGGAATCGAGCCACTGGCTCAACTGGGCTTTCCGGCGCGACTTCGAACGCAATGGACCGAGCCTTTTCCGCGTCTGCCGGACCACATTCGAGGGTTGGAAGCGCCACAGGAACGACGCCGACCCGCGCGTACGCGAACGCTTCCAGCGCGAGGGCCAGCTACTGCGGCATGGGTACCCCGCCATCCTATGGGCTATTGAGCGCCGCATCCGGAAGGACAACGCTCCGGTGGCCTTGCAGGTTCGCGCGCTCCGCCTCGAACTCGAGCGGGAGTTCGGAATGGTAGCGATCGCCGCCGCCCGTCTCTTCGGCCCCATCCTATGGTGGACCAGTCTCCGCGAAGAGAAGCGCCTGGCCGCCGGCCGCAGCTACGAGCCCCAGACCATCATCGGACGCCGCAACTGGGTAAAACCGGAGGAGCAGATCGACCGCGCCCCGGCCGTGCCGGCATTTCACTGGGCTTCTTCCGGGGATTGAGGGAAGCCTCTCGCGGGCGCCTCAGCGGTAGGCTTCGGATCGGTGGCGCACGCCAAAGATGCGCATAGCGCCATCTTCAAGAGTGAAGAACACACGGTAGTCGCCGACCCGCAAGCGCAACACGCCAGCCATGTTGCTCTGAAGCGCCTTCACGCCGCCAGAACCAGTGCGCGCAAAATGGAGGACTCCTTCGAAGAGCCGCATGGCCGTCGCGCGGTCCAGCTTGCGGACGTCCGCCCTGGCTTCATCGAGCCACTCGACCCGGTAGGGCAGCATGATTACTGGGTGTCTTCCGGGGATCGGGGAAAATCTTCCGCTTTAAGGCCGAACTCGGCGAGAACATCCTCCATCGGAATCCCCTTGCCGCCACGCTTCCGAAACCAGGCTTGGCCTTCATGAAAACGCCGGACGTCCTCTTCGGTCACCGGTTCGTCGTCGGGCTGTGCCGTGGCCGCGGCACGAGCGACCGGGTCGAGCAACATGAATTCCAAGAATCGGACAGCGGTCTCGATCTGTGAGTCTGGAAGTTGCTCAATGAGCTGGTGCGCGTGTTGTTTTTCGGGCATGGTCTCCATGGCAACCGGCCTATAAACAGTATGCTACAGAATCAAATGCCCGCGGCCGCTCTCTCACGTTCGCGGCTCGGACAGGCATGTCGTTCCGGTCGGTGCGGAACGGCGCACTGTGCGTCAGCCGTGGTTCTCTTCCGCTCCTGTCGGTGCGGTCAGACGCACCAGCGCGCCGCCGCCTTCGCGATCCAGGAATTCCACGCGGCCGTTGACCATCTCGGCGCGCTCGCGCATCGAGACCAGGCCCATGCCCTGGCGCTCGCGGTTGCGGTTGCCGAAGCCGACGCCGCGGTCTTCCACCTCCAGCACTACCGAATCCGTGAGGAAGCGCAGGCGCACGGCGGCCGTGGACGATTTCGAGTGCCGCGCCACGTTGTTTAAGGCCTCCTGCATCACGCGGTAGAGGTGGATGGCCAGGCCCCGGTCCACTTCCCGGCTGACGCCGTCCTTCACGCAACGGGTGACAATGCCGGTCTGTTTTTCGAAGCGGGGCAGGTAGGCGTCGAGGGCGCTCTCGAAACCGGCTTCGTCGAGCGCCACCGGGTGCAGCGCCTGCGAAAGCGTGCGGACTTTTTCGAGCGTCGCCTGCACGGTTTCCTGGATTTCGCGGAGCTCGGCGCGCCCGCGGTCGTCCTCCGCATAATCGCGGCGGGCGGTGCGCTGCAGCATTGCGCCAATGGCCGTGAGAATCTGGCCGAACTCGTCGTGCAGCTCGCGGGAGATGGAGCGGAAGGTGTTCTCCTGCATGGAAATGAGTTGCTGCGCCAGCTCGCTGCGCCGTTCCGAAAGAGCCGCCACCCGCTCAAACAGGCGGCGGATGTATTGCACCAGGTAGAGGCTGGTGAAGACGATGGCCACCAGCATGGCCGCCAGAAACCCGTAGGCGTTGCGCCTCACACGGGCGTAGATGCCGGTGACGCGCGCGCTGGCCTCCTGCTCGGCCTCGTTATTGGCCACCAGCAGGCGCGCCACGGCCGCGGAGAGCGTCTCCTGCCGCGCCTGCAGAGAGAGCCGGATGAAATCGCGCGCCTTGGCCTGCTGGCCCGCGCCGGCCAGTGCGAACACCCGCTCCAGGGCGTCCCAGAACTGCGAGACGTTGGAGGCGATCTGCTTCCTCTGGTCCAGGTCGGCGGGCTTGCCGGCCGTCCCTACCGGCGAGTAGCGGGCCTCCTGCTCCAGGGCATCCGCCAGATCGGTCCGGATGCGCGTGAACGGGCCTTGCCAGGCGGTCAGGGGATAGGGTTCGCTGCCATCGAGCATGTCGCGCATGGTCAGGGCGATCTGGTTCAGATTGCCCTGGATGCGCAGCAGCAGGAGCGAATCCAGGCGGTTGCGGTCGATGGCAGTGGTTTGCAGCTCCTCCAGGCCGCGAAGCTGCACGAAGGTGAAGGCGGAATAGACGGCGACCGCCGACAGCGTGACCACCAGGCCTGCCAGCAATCGGATTGTAGGGGAGCGGCGGTCTTCCATCTAATCTCTTTCTATTATTGGCGCGCCCGCTGCGCAATAGTATTCTACTTTCACGTGCTAATCCTTTCCCAACCCATTTGACCGCTCCCCCCGGTGGGGAGCGGTCACACTTTCTGGGAGCGCGGCCACGGCCTGCCGTTGTATGATTCCGGTTGTGACGACGAATCCATTGAATCGGGCGAGGATATGAGGCGCTTTGCGCGGTACGCGGCGCCGACGCTGGCGGCGGCGCTCGGCTGCGGGTGGCTGGCGTACTCCCAAAACGGCTCGGCCAATAGCGCACTGCTGTGGCAGCGCCGCAATCTGGGCAAGGCGTTTTACGAAAATCCCACCATGGCGCAACAGGCCGTGGAACAGTTCCGGCTGGCGCTGGCGCTGGCGCCGAATTCGACCCGCGAGCGGTTGAACTACGGGCTGGCGCTGCTGCGCGCCGGCGACATGAAGAATGGCATGGCTGAGTTGGAGCGGGTGCAGAAGCAGGATCCCAAGCTGCCGCACACCTGGTTCAACCTGGGCATCGCCTACAAGAAGCTGGGGGATTTCGACAAGGCGCAAGCTGAGTTTGAGCAGATGGTGCGGCTGGCGCCGGACGACGCGACATCGCACTATCAACTCGGCGCGCTGTACAAATCCAAGGACCAGAGGGATGCCGCCATTCGTGAGTTCGAGAAGGCGCGCGACCTGAACCCGCGGCTGTCGGCGCCGCACTTCCAGCTTTACGGCCTCTACCGCGAGGCCAGCCGGACGGAGAGCGTCGCGGAGTTGGCCACTTTTCAGGCACTGAAGAAGGAGCAGGAAGGCGCGGCCGTCCCGGAAGACATGGAATGGAGCGTGTACGCGGAAATCTACGATCCCATCGACGAGCCGCCTTCTCCGCCGCTTTCCGCGCCGGTCTATCGCACGGAGAAGATCGGCGGCGGATTCGACCAGGCTTCGGCGGGGCTGACGGTTCTCGATCTGGATGGCGCGCGGCCGAGCCTGATTGCGTGGTCGGCGGGCCGCGTGGCGCTGTTTCGCAACGGCCGGACGCCGGTTTCGGATTCGGGCCTGGAAGCCTTGCGCGACGTGATCTTTATCGCTCCAGGCGATTACGATAACGACAGCCTGCCGGATCTGTGCGTCATCACCAAGCAAGGCGCGTCGCTCTACCACAATGTGAAGGGCCGCTTCGAGAAGCAGGCCGACCTGGCCACCGGAGCGTTCCGCAAGGCCGTGTGGCTCGATTTCGACCACGACTACGACGAGGATCTGTTCCTTCTGGGCGACGATTCGCGCCTGATGCGCAACAACGGCGACGCAGGCTTCAGCGACGAATCCAAGCGTTTTCCCTTTGTGGCAGGCCACGCGCTGGACGCTGTGCCTTTCGACCTGGAACCGGACACGCCGGGCTTCGACCTGGTGGTTTCCTACCAGGACCGCGCTGGCGTGCTCTACCGCGATCAACTCGGCGGAACCTATAAGGCGGTTTCGCTCGATGCGCTGCCGGCGGGAGCGACTGGGCTTTCGGCTGCCGACGTGAATCGCGACGGCCGCACCGATCTGGCGGCGGCCGGCCTGCAATTGCTGAACCGGCCGGGCCAATGGCAGGTGGCCGCAGCGCCGCAAGCGTTCGCGGGCGGTCCCAACGTCGAAGCGGATTTCGACCTGGATGGACGGTTGGCGCGGGCGTGGATCGCCAAAGACGGCTCGCTTAACGTGGACCGGAATGTGGCGCCAGCTTACGGCAACTGGACGGAAGTGAACCTGGAGGGCGTCAAGAACCCCAAGATCCCTCTCGAAACCAAGGTGGAAGTGAAGGCCGGCGCAAGCTACCGGAAGGCCACGTACCAGGGCATTCCGATGGTGTTCCGCCTGGGCGCGCACACGCGCGTCGATACGGTGCGGATCACCTGGCCGAACAGCATGATCCAGAACGAAGTAAACCAGCCGGTAAACCGCGCCATCGCGGTGAAGGAGGCGCCACGGCTGGCTGGGTCGTGCCCCATGATCTTCACATGGAACGGAC
The DNA here is from genome assembly GCA_964457555.1 of uncultured Solibacteraceae bacterium. Classification (GTDB taxonomy): domain Bacteria; phylum Acidobacteriota; class Terriglobia; order Bryobacterales; family Bryobacteraceae; genus BOG-224. The sequence continues at coordinate 5,073 of CAYWHA010000049.1, read as the reverse complement.
GGTTTTTTGAGTTCATCACGGACGTGTTGGGCGTGGCGCCATTGGGCGCGAGCTCGGGAGACGGGAAGTATTTTCCGGTGGATCACCAGGAATACGTCTCGATTGACGGCGACAAGCTGGCGGCTCGCGACGGGCATTACGAAGTGCATTTCACGGAGGAGTTGCGGGAGGTTTCCTACATCGACCAGATCAAGCTGATGGCGCTCGATCACCCGGCCGCAATTGACGTAGTCAGCAACGAGAAATTCAAGTCGCCGCCGTTTCCCGAGTTCCGGCTGTTCGGCGCGGAGCGCAAGGTTTACCCGGTGGCCGCGCGCGATTCCCAAGGGGCGGATGTGCTGCCGGCGGTTCTCAAGCGCGATCTGCGTTATCCGGATTCATTTCGGCGCGACTCGGCCGGGGTGGCTGAGTTGCACCATCTGGACCTGGATTTCGGCCATGCCGCGCCCGGCAATCGCGCGGCCCTGGTCCTGAGCGGATGGGTGGATTGGGCGGACGGCAGCACCTTCCTGGCCGCAACCGAGGCGCATCGGGACCTGGTGTTTCCTTATCTTCAGGTGAAGGACGCCGCCGGCCAGTGGAAGACCGTAATTGAGGACATGGGGATGCCATCCGGCAAACCCAAGACCATGGCGGTGGACTTGACCGGCAAGTTCCTTTCGGCCTCGCGCGAGATGCGCATCGTCACCAACCTCTGCCTTTATTGGGATGAAATTTACCTGCTGGAATCGAGCGACGCGCCGCCCAACCGCATGACCGCCGTGGCCATGGAAGCGGCCGACCTGCACTACCGCGGATTCTCCAAGCCGACCATCGATCCGCAGCGCAAACAGCCGGAACGGTTCGACTACCAGGCGGTGACCTTCACTTCCATGTGGAATCCGACGCCCGGCAACTACACGCGCTACGGCGATGTGGCGAGCCTGCTGGCCGAGCCGGACGACCGCATGACGATCATGGGATCGGGCGACGAAATTGCCATGCGCTTCGCCGCCGGAGGGCTTCCGGCGCTGCCGGCCGGCTGGAAGCGCGATTTCCTGCTGTTGGTGGATGGGTGGGCCAAAGACGCGGACGCCAACACGGCGTTTTCGCAATCCGTGCTGCCGCTGCCATTCCACGGGATGAGCAGGTATCCGTATCCGGCCACGGAGGCGTATCCGCAAGACCCGGCGCATAAGCAATACGAGCGCGATTATCTGACGCGGCCGGCGCTGCGGCTGATACGGCCGCTGGTGGGGGAGACCGGGACGTAATATGCCGGCTCACGATAATGCGGTGGGGCGGCGACCGCTCTCTGACGTTCGCGGCTCGGAATAGGGGAATGCGGAACGGGGGCTTGCGGAACGGGAGGCGCGGAACGGGGCGCGCGGGACGGAGCGTTCGGAATGGGGGCGGCACGCGCCGGAGGGGAGCTAGGACATGCCAGAGGAACCGGACATATCGCGTGAAAGAAGCGGAAGGCAGGCGAATCGCCTGCCCCGCCTGGCCCACCTGCGAGCCATCGCTTTTTTGCTGCTGCTGGTCAATAGCGGATACATCGCGGCGCTGCCGGCGCCCACGGTGTTCTACATGGCCAATGTGGGCCTGCACCTACTTCTCGGGCTGGCATTGATGGCGCTCGCGGCCATCTTTTTCAAGCGCTATCCGCGCGAGTGCGGCGCGTTCCTCGCGGCCGGTCTGCCGGCGCTTTTCCTGGCGGCGCGGGGCAATACGCTGGCCCATCGGTGGGTCCTGTGGCTGCACATCCTGTTGGCCGCGGCGGCGGTTCTGCTGATCGGGCTGCGCCTGCTCCAAACGCCGTCCGTGCGCTCGTGGAAGGCCGGGTTCGCGGCTGCGGCGGCCGTGCTGGTCCTGCTGCCGGCAGGCGCATGGCTCTACCGCTCGGCGCGCCCGAACCCCAACGACCGCATCGTGAACCCCGACGACCCTCCGCTATCCATGGACCAGGAGGGCGCCGGCGCGCGATCGCCGTTTGCGCCGTCCTCGGCCCAGACCAATACCGGCAAGATCATCCCGTCCAATTTCTTCATGGATTCCCGGGCTTGCGGCGAGTGCCACAAGGATATCTACGAGCAGTGGAAAAGCTCGGCGCACCATTTCGCGTCGTTCAACAACCAGTTCTACCGGAAATCCATCGAGTACATGCAGGACACCATCGGCACGCGCCCCAGCAAGTGGTGCGCCGGGTGCCATGACCACGCGGTCTTCTTCAACGGGCGGTTCGACCGGCCCATCAAGGAGCAGATCGATATGCCGGAGGCGCAGGCGGGCCTGGGGTGCATGTCGTGCCACGCCATCGTACACGTGGGGAGCACCATGGGCAACGCGGATTTCACGGTGGAATATCCGCCGCTTCACGAGCTGGCCTCCAGCCACAACCCGCTGATCCACGCCGCCGACTATGCTCTGACCTATCTCAACCCGGAACCGCATCGCCAGACGTTTCTGAAGCCGTTCATGCGGCAGGCGGAGTTCTGCTCGGCGTGCCACAAGGTCCATTTGGATGTCCCGGTCAACGGCTACCGCTGGGCTCGCGGATTTAACGATTACGACAACTGGCAGGCCAGCGGCATTTCGGGAGAAGGCGCGCGATCGTTCTATTACCCGCCGAAACCGCAGGTTTGCGCCGATTGCCACATGCCGCTGGTGGCGTCGCAAGACCCCGGCAATCACGGCGGGAAGGTACACTCGCACCGCTTCCCGGCGGCCAACATGGCGCTGGCCACGGTGAACCAGGACCAGGCGCAGACGGACACCGTCGAGAAGTTCCTGACATCGGGATTCATCACGGTGGACATTTTCGCCGCGGCGCCGGCGGGGGGCGAACGGGGCCAGGTGGAAATGGTGCGGCGGAGCGGCCCGGTGCAGGCAAACACCATGTTCGCGACGGGCGAGGAGGCGGAGGCGAACGGCCCTGCCACGGTGCGGGAGGTGGGCAAAATTGAGGCGCCTCTCGATGCTGCCGGCGCGGCGCTTGAACCGGGCGCCACGGCGCGCGTGGACGTGGTGGTGCGCACGCGCAAGATCGGCCATTTTTTCCCGGCGGGTACGGTGGACGCTTTCGACGTCTGGCTTGAGCTGCAAGCCAAAGACGCGGACGGGCGCGTGATTTTCTGGAGCGGCAGCGTGGAAGACAATGGCAAGGGGCCGGTGGAACCGGGCGCGCATTTTTACAAGTCCTACCAACTGGACGCGCTATCCAACCCCATCGATAAGCGCAACGCGTGGCAGTCGCGGAGCTTGCTTTACGTGCGTCTGATTCCACCCGGGGCCGCGGACGTGGCGCACTACCTGGTGAACGTCCCCAAGGACGCGCGCGGTCCCATCAGTCTCACGGCCAGGCTGAACTACCGGAAGTTCTCCTGGTATTACACGCAGTTCTCTTACGCGGGGCAGCGGAAGCCGGGCCAGGACCCCGCCCTACTTGCGGCGGATCACAACGGGCTCGAGTATGAATTCCGGACGGCGTCGATTCCGGCGGACGTTTCCGGCAAGATCAAGGACCGCATCCCCGACCTGCCCATCGTGACGCTGGCGGCAGCGCACGCGGCGGTTCCATTGGGAACGCCCGCGTGGACGGCGACGGCGCGAAAACAGGATCGCGAGCGCTGGAACGATTGGGGCATCGGTCTGCTGCTGCAAGGCGATCTCAAGGGCGCGGAATATGCATTTCAGAAAGTGACCGAAGCGGAACCAGGCTATGCGGATGGCTGGCTGAACGTGGCGCGCGCACTGATCCAGGAAGGCGAGACCGAACGCGCCAAGCCGTACATTGCGACGGCCCTCAAACTGGATTCCAGCCTGGCCCGAACCTGGTATTTCAAGGCCCAGATTCAACGCGCGGACGGAGATTATGACGGAGCGCTGGAATCGCTGGAAACGGTGCGGGGGAAGTACCCGCGCGACCGAGTGGCGCTGAATCAGATTGCGCGCATCCTGTTTCTGAAACGGGAGTACGTGCGGGCTTTGGCGGCGCTCAAGGAGGTGGCGAGCGTCGATCCGGAGGATGTCCAGATGCACTACACGCGGATGCTGTGTTATCGCGGCCTGGAGGACGAGAAGGGCGCGGCGCGCGAGGAAACGCTCTTCCGGAGATTCAAGGCGGATGAGGCGTCGCAGGCGATTACGGAGGTGCGGCGCACGATCAGCCCGGAAGACAACAACGAGCGGCAACCGATTCACGATCACGAAAGCGCGGTGCGGCCGTGAAGCGCGGTGCGGGGCCGGTCGCGCTATTGACTGGCTGCCTCCTGGCGGGGCAGGCGCTTAAGACATCGCCGGTGGTTTTCACGGATGTGACGGCTAAGGCCGGCATCCATTTTGTCCACAACGCCGGGCGCACGGGGAAGAAGTGGCTGCCCGAAACGCTGGGGGCCGGGTGCGCGTTTTTCGATGCGGATGGCGACGGCTGGCAGGATATCCTGCTGATCAATGGCAAGGATTTCACGCCCACGGGCCGGCGGTCGCGCGCGGCGTTGTACCGCAACAACCACAACGGCACGTTCACCGATATTACGGCCAGCAGCGGGCTGGACGTGGAAATGTACGGCATGGGCGTGGCGATCGGCGATTACGATAACGACGGCCGCGACGACGTCTACATCACCGCTTTGGGCGGCGACCATCTATTCCACAACGAAGGCGGCGGCAAGTTCAAGGACGTCACTAAGGACTCCGGCATCAAGAACGACAGCTTCGGAACCAGCGCGGCGTGGCTCGATTACGACCGCGACGGCAAGCTGGACCTGTTCGTGGCCAACTACGTCCAGTGGAGTCCGAAGAACGACCTGTGGTGCTCGCTCGATGGCGCGACGAAATCCTACTGCACGCCGGAATCCTACAAGGGGACGCCCAGCCGCTTGTACCACAACCTGGGTGACGGCCACTTCGAGGATGTAGCGCAGCGCGCGGGCGTGGGCGACCCCACCAGCAAGTCGCTGGGTGTGACGGTGCTCGATTATAACGGCGACGGCTGGCCTGACATTTTCGTGGCCAACGACACGCAGCCGAACAAGCTTTACCGCAACCTGAAAAACGGAACGTTCAAGGAAGAAGGCATGTCCGCCGGCGTGG
>CAYWHA010000048.1:0-42016 GCA_964457555.1 uncultured Solibacteraceae bacterium | reverse complement strand
AACCCGGCACGCCTCCCCACCACGATTCGATCCCGTCGAATCCGTTGCGCCCCCACACGGCAGCGACTGGTAGGTAGCCACACCCATCCTACCACGCCGGGACTATAATCGGACTATGCCCACAACGGGGAAGCTGTTCCGCCTTCTCATGCCGGCGTTGCTCCTGGCCGCTCTGGCCGCTTACGGCGATACGCCCTTGACGAAGCTCGTGATTGAGGTGAAAAGCCAGTCCGGCCGCCCCATCGAAGGCGCCGAGGTCGTGGTCAACTTCACCGAGGGACGTTCGGCCCTCAACCTTGGCAGGAACGTTCGCACCTCCTACGACTTGCACACCAACCAGGAAGGCCAGGCCAAGATCCCGTCCATCCCGCAAGGCAAGATCCGCTTCCTCGTAAGCGCCCACGGATTCCAGACCTACGGCCAGGTCCTCGAGATCAAAGAGGAAGAGAAAACCGTCGAAATCGTCCTCAACCCGCCCCAGCCGCAGTACTCCGTGCATTAGCGCGCCGCCCGACTGTCCCGCCAATCCCGCAAACGGACACTCCGCCCCCCTGCGTCCGCCGGCTAAATCCCGATTCCTTCGATAGATGCCTTTGGCCCCCGGAGTGCCCTTCCCAATTGGTTTTGCGGTACCAATAGAGGTTGATGAAATCCTCCGATCCGCGCACGCCGTCCATCCTGATTGCGGACGACCAGGCCGACGTCCTGGAAGCCCTCCGCTTTCTGGTGAAGGGCGAGGGCTACCGGTCCGAAGCCGCCACCTCCCCGGCGGCCGTGATCGACGCCCTGGAGTCGCGCGATTTCGACGTCGTCCTCATGGACCTCAACTACGCCCGCGACACCACCTCCGGCCAGGAAGGTCTCGATTTGCTCAGCCGCATCCATGCGCTCGATTCCACCCTGCCCGTGGTTGTTATGACCGCCTGGGGATCGGTCGAGCTGGCCGTCGAGGCCATGCGCGCCGGCGCACGCGATTTCATTCAGAAGCCCTGGGACAACGCCCGCCTCTCCGCCATTCTCAAAACCCAGATTGAGCTGGGCCGCGCCTTGCGCCAGGGCCAGCGCCTCGAGGCTGAGAACCGCGCCCTGCGCGCCGAGCGCTTTCCCCGCCTGATTGCGCGCGCCGCCACCATGCGCCCCGTGCTCGACGTGATTTCCCGCGTCGGCCCCTCCGACGCCAACGTGCTCCTCACCGGCGAAAACGGAACCGGCAAGGGACTCGTTGCGCAGACCCTACACTCCGTTTCCCTGCGCGCCGCCCGCCCGCTCGTTACCGTGAACACCGGCGGCCTTGCCGAAGGCGTCTTCGAAAGCGAACTCTTCGGCCACGTCAAGGGAGCATTCACGGACGCCAAGTCCGACCGCGTCGGCCGCTTCGAAATGGCCGATGGGGGCACCCTGTTTCTCGATGAGATCGCCAACATCTCGCAAGCCCTGCAAGCCAAGCTGCTGCGAACTATCGAGACCGGCGAGTTCGAACGCGTGGGTTCCTCGAAAACCCGCCGCGTGGATGTCCGCGTCTTCTCCGCCACCAATGCCGACCTGCGCACGGAGGTCGCGGAGGGCCGCTTTCGCCAGGACCTGCTCTTCCGCCTGAACACCATCGAGATTCGCCTGCCTCCTCTGCGCGACCGCCGCGAGGATATCCCTCTCCTGGCAGCGCATTTCCTGAGCCAGCACGCCGAACGTTACCGCAAGTCCATCTCCGGCTTTGACGAGAGCGCCATGAAAGCTCTCCTCGAACACGCCTGGCCGGGCAACGTGCGCGAATTGGATCACGCCGTCGAGCGCGGCGCGTTGATGGCGGAGGCCGACAAAATCCGCGCCGCCGACCTGGGACTCCGGGCCGGTCACGAGGGTCCGCGCCGCCTGGAAGAAATGAGCCTCGAAGACGTCGAGGCTTTGCTCATCAAGAAAGCCCTGGCGCGTTTCAACGGCAACGTAAGCCACGCCGCCGACGCCCTAGGCTTGAGCCGTAGCGCCCTCTACCGCCGTCTGCAAAGGTACGGCCTATGAGAAAGGTTCTCGCCATCCACACCGTGGCGTGGGCTTTCAGCCTGCGATGCCGGCGTCCACGCCGGCATTCTTCGTGGTTTGTGGGGCAGACCCCGTGGGGGTGCCCTCTGGGCCCGGACCGTCCCCTGCCCGGCCCCCGGCCGAAGGCCGACCGCTCCCCTGGCCCCCGGCGCCCGGCCCCCGGCCCCTGTTTATGAAGCCCGCCCGCCTCAGCCACGAAGGCCGCGTAGTCCTTCTGGCCATTCTCTGCGGTCTCCCTGGCTCCGCCACCGCCCTGGCCATCCTCTGGGCCGGCGATTTCACCTCCCAAACCAGGTGGTCGCTCACCATCCTCATCGTCGGCGCCTGGATCGGCTTCGCCGCCGCCGCGCGCGACCGCGTCGTCTTTCCGCTGCAAACTCTCTCCAACCTGCTGGCCGCGCTGCGCGAAGGCGATTTCTCCGTGCGCGGCCGTTCGCCCCGGCCGAACGACGCTCTCGGCGAGGTCATGCGTGAGGTGAACACCCTCGGCAGCGCCTTGCGCGAGCAGCGCCTCGGCGCCATGGAAGCTACCACCCTGCTGCGCACTGTCATGGCGGAAATCGACGTGGCCGTGCTGGCCTTCGATGAACACCAGCGCCTTCGCCTGGTGAACCGCGCCGGCGAGCGCCTCCTCGACGCACCCTCCGATCGCCTGCTTGGACAAACCGCCGCCGACCTGCGCCTGGCCGGCTGCCTCGAAGGTCCGCCGCACTCCACCTTCCAGGGCGTATTCCCAGGCGGCGCCGGCCGCTGGGGAGTGCGGCGCACACGCATCCGCGAAAAAGGCCTGCCCCTCGAATTGTTGGTGGTTTCGGATCTGACCCAGGCCCTCAGCGAGCAGGAATTACAGGCCTGGCAGCGTCTTGTTCGCGTGTTGGGCCACGAGCTCAACAATTCGCTGACCCCCATCAAATCCATCGCCGGCAGCCTGGAGAGCATCCTCGCGCGCGATCCCCTGCCCGGCGACTGGCGGGACGACATGCGCCGCGGCCTCGACGTCATCACCTCACGCTCCGAAAGCCTCAGCCGCTTCATCGGCGCCTACGCCCGCCTCGCCAAGTTGCCGCGCCCCCAGCCCCAGCCCCTCGCCGTCGCCGAGTGCGTCCGCCGCGCCGCCAGTTTTGAGACGCGCGTCCCGGTTCACGTCGAGCCGGGTCCCGCCATCGCCGTCCAGGGCGACCCTGACCAGCTCGAACAAGCCTTGATCAACCTGTTCCGGAATGCGGCCGATGCCTCGCTCGCCACCGGCGGCGTGGTTTGCGCCGGTTGGCGCCGCGATGGCGCCATGGTCGAAATCTGGGTGACCGATACGGGCCCCGGCCTCTCCGGCACTGCCAACTTATTCGTACCCTTCTTCACCACCAAACCTGGAGGCTCGGGCATCGGACTCGTGCTCAGCCGCCAGATCGCCGAAGGCCACGCCGGCGCCCTCACCCTCGAAAATCGCAGCGACGGCCCCGGCTGCATCGCGCGCCTCCGCCTGCCCGCGTGAAGAACCGGTCAACGAAAGGGATTAATCACTTGTACCCGCCCATATCGCTGTCCGTCATTCAGGTCTTCGGAATACACCGTGTGAGATCCCAGAGCTTCCGCCGCCGCCAAAATAGCCGCGTCCCAATACGAAATCGCATACCGCTCGGAGTGTTCGATCGCGATGCGTACCAACTGATGGTCGATGCTCTTGCAGGGAAACGCCGCCCATTGCTCTATCCATTCCAAGGCCTGTGCGGCCGGCAGCGGGTCCGCCGCCTTCCTGACTACCGTCGCATAAAATTCCTGGAGAACCTGCGCCGAGGTCCCAAATTCCTCCGAATCGATCAGAGCGAGTGCGCGCCGCCGCTTGGGTTCGTCCCCGGCTGTCCCCATAGCCGCATACACCAGCACGTTCGTATCGAAGAAGACCTTAGCGGTCATGCAGTTCTTCCCGGGACCACGTCTTCTTGCCAAGCCGCCCCTTGGACTGCGCGCTCAATTGCCGCAATCGCGCCCGAGCTCGATTTGCGCGTCCCTCGTGAGACGCCAGGTTCGTCAGGTATTCCCGGACCAACCCATTGACGGTGGAGTCGTGCTCGGCGGCATAGCGGCGTACCGCGGCCAGCACGTCCTCGTCCACGCTCAGGGTAATATTCTTCATTTACACAGTATATGTGTAACTGTGTCCGGCCCGCAACAACGTGGATTGGCGCACCCCAACGACGCCGGCAGCCCGCCTTCCGTGAACTCCCATCCACAATCCCTATCGTGCCAATTGAAACTTCTTAATTTGAAAGCCATCCCCGCCATGCTACAAATTGAAACAAGAATACTCGTGCCTTACGTCAATATTAGTAGGTAGGAGGTTACTTTATGAGGGATGGGAGATACATCGAAATTCCGGGAAGCGGGACCCACGAACTTCCGCCGCTGCTCGTCCATTCCGCCGCGGAACACGCTCCGGGTGAAGACGCCTCCGAACTGGCATCCGCTCTGGTCGAGGCCGAAGACATGCTGTCCGAGCCGTCCGGAGATCGGGCCGAGACGGAGGCCATCGAAGGACGCAAGTTCGATTTGGCGCTGCAACTCAAGGAGCGCTACCGCGGGCTGGTCTCCCACTGGCTATGGGGAGATTCCGTTCTCGACTGGATCCGCCAATGCGAGATCACTTTCGAAAACGTCGATACGCTGCGCCAGTTCCTGCACCCCGACGTTTGGCCCCACGCGAGCCGCGCCAGTTTTGTGACCCTGCTCGAAGATAAAGGCGTTCCCGCGCGCGGCGTAACCATCGAGCGCGCCGTGGGCTTGCGCCTCGCCTTTCGCCAGCCGCCGCCCATCGATTGTATTTCCAATCAGTTCCTTTTCTACCTGGACAACGTGGTGGCCAACAGCGCCTATCGCACGTGGTCGCGCCTCAGCCCCTACGCAGGATCGCTCTTCCCGCCGGATCGTTTCCATTTTGACGTGCTGGATGCCTAGCAGGGACAGACGAATCTGTCCCAAGGCGCGGTTTTTGCGCCGCGTGGACAGATCCGTCTGTCCCTGCGCATTTACATCCCCGCCGCGCTCGCGCCTCTTTGCGCTTCCGACACCCGTATGTTCACGGTGAATAAGGGCCTCTGCGCGCCCTGAACCCATCGGTCCACCTGCCACTCGGCTCGCAGGTATCTCACCCCAGCCCCGTCCAGGCGGTCCACCACCATCTGCTGGCTGCCGCAACTGAACTTTCGCGTGAACTGCACCACGGGTTTGGCGCCCCAGTCCGCCCCGTCCTGCGACCCCCAAACCGAGACGTCCAGGCTTTCCCCTTCAATCACCCGCGTCACGTCCAGCGTGAATACCAGCGGGGCGCCCGGACCTTCCGCCAGACTGACGGCAGGCCCCGTTCCGGCTTCGCGAACCGTGGTCTCGGGCAGCAATGGCAACTCCGCCACGGCTCCGCCTTGCCCCGTGCTATCGCCGATAATTCTTTCAGACCGCTTGGCGTAGCCCATGCGAGCCTCCCGCCGCGCCTGCGCTCGCCGACATCGCCCTAAGAGGACTCCGTGCGGCGGCCCTTTGCGGACGCTGTTCCATGCTCAGCCACGCCAGGCTCAACACCCGCACCACCTCCGTACGGTCAAACGGTTCAGCCAGCACGTCATAGGCGCCAAGGTTCAGCGCCTCGGCCCAGAGACTATCGTCCGCCAGCCGCGACGTCACCACCAGCGCCGGTGGCTCCGCCAACCCGTCGAGCCGTTCCAGCAGATCCCGCCAATTGCCCGGCATCGGTTCGTCCGTGCATAGAACCACCGGAATTCGGCTCCTCCGCAGAAGGTCCATAGCCGATTCAACCGACGATCTGGTCTCAAGCTTCCACTTCGAATTCGGACACAGATCCCACGTGGAATTATCGAAAATAAATTTGAGTAACCTGTAGCCCGCTCCCTCTCCAGCCACGAAGAGAACGGTGACTTGCGAGGCAAGTCCCTCCAGGCCTTGAATCCCTCTTTTCATGGCCCGTCTCGCCTTTCAGGACAATGTCCCCACTTCTATGACAACGTCCCGCCTCCATATTCACCCGCAACCTAAAATATGTCAAGAAATTCTTTTGTGCTGTACGGGTTCCCACAAACCGAAAACCGGATGTGTCTGAAAATCGGACTCTTTTAAAAATATATGCGCCGGCGCCCCGTCCCCGGGCATCGCGTCCAACTGCGCTTTGAGATACCCCTCCAGCGCCGGGTCGATATCCGAAGCGATGCTGTGCCGCCCTTCCTCAATGGCCACGCGCGTCGTGATCCCGCTTCCCGCGAAGAAATCGAGCACCGTCGATCCGGGGTACGATAGCGCGCGCACCAGCCGCTCGATCACCCCGTGCGGCTTCTGCGTCGGATGCCCGACCCGCTCCAGCGAGTTCCCGTTCAGCCGCCCGATCCTCCACACATTGGTCGGGTTCTTCCCTTTATCGACGCTCTCCGGCCGCAGTCGCTTGTCCTTCTTATAGGCAACCCTGGTCGCGTCGTCAAAGGGTTCGCGCACCGCGTCCAAATCGAAATAATACTTGGCCGTCTTGCCGAACCATGCAATCTCCTCGTGCCGGTTGGCGAAAAATCGATGCGCGCTCATGCCGTTGGCGTAGGTCCACACAATCAGGTTCACCAGCCGCAGCGCGCTCTGTTCCCGCATGTGCCCCAGAATGGTCAGCAGGTCGCCTCCGCCCGCTTCGGCCTGGTATTGCAGACCTCCGAAAACCGCCAGGTTCCCCGATGGCGCCAGCACCCGCTCCACTTCCTTCAGCCACACCGCCGCCCATTCGCGGTAATTCTGAAACCGGTCCCAGGACGCCGCCTGAATGTTGTATGGCGGGTCGCACACAATGAGCTGCACGGATTCCGCCGGCAGTTCCCTCAACAACTCGCAACAGTCCCGCCTCAGGACCGCGTGTACGGTCCGCTCCGCCGCCTCCCCGCGCGCCTGCATGGAACTGTGCGCCTTGCCCGCCTTCTTCAAACTGTTCATGCCACGGTGGCCGGCGTTGAAATGCGAACGATTCGCCATTCGTCTGAGAGTACCCCATCCCGCCGTCCGCGCGCGCGAAACGCCGCCACCCGCGCACAACCCACCCTCACCGCCGTCCGCGCGCGGAACGCCGCCGGCCACCCTCGCGCACCCCGTTCCGCCGCGCGGAGCTATGATGTTCGTTCAAATACTCGCTTTACCCGGAGGTTTCAAATGAGCCGCGCTCGCTTTTCCAGACGCCATTTCTTTTATGGATCTCTCTTGGCCGGCGCCGTTCCGGCGGGGGGCTTCGGCAGCACGCCTTCGCTAACCGCCGCGGGCTACAAGTCCATCAACGAGAGGCTCAACATCGCTTCCATCGGCGCCGGCACGCGCGCCCAGGGAATCCTCCCCGGCGCTGCCGTCACCGAGAACATCGTGGCCGTCTGCGACGTCGACCAGGTCCGCGCCGCGCGCGTCTTCGCCATGTATCCCAAAGCCACGAAGTACAAAGATTTCCGGAAAATCCTCGACACGGAAGGTAAGAATATCGACGCCGTGATGATCGCCACCCCGGACCACATGCACACGCCCGCGGCTCTCCTCTCCATGCAGCACGGCAAGCACGTCTACTGCGAAAAACCGCTCACACGCACTGTCTGGGAATCGCAACTGCTCGCCGACGCGGCCGTCAAGTACAAGGTCGCCACCCAAATGGGCAACCAGGGTTTCAACCACGAAGGAACCAAGACCGCCTGTGAGATCTTCTGGTCCGGCGACATCGGCGAGGTTCGCGAGGTGCATGCCTGGACCGGCTCCATCTACGGCGGTCAGCCCAATCTGCCACCCACGGGTCCCGAAAAGGAACTGGTTCCCGACACGCTCGATTGGGACCTCTGGCTGGGCCCCGCCGCGCCGCGCGACTTCAACCATCTCATGACCAACCAGTGGCGCGCCTTCCAGGATTTCTCCACCGGCGGATCTCTCGGCGATTGGCTGGTGCACTGCCTCGGTCCGGTCCACCTGGCCTTGCAGCTCGACAAGGTCTCCGTCATCAGCGTCGAAGCCGTCACCGTGGACGGCAAGAACCAGTGGCTGTGGCCGCTGAGCGACCATATCGTATTCGAGTTCCCTGCCCGCCCGAATATGCCCCCCGTCACCATCCACGGATACCAGAATGTCCGCGGCGACTTCCAGAATCCCCCTGGCATGGCTGAGAACGAGCCGCTTTTCCCGCACCCCAACAATCTAGCCGAGAAGGGCCGCAATTACATCGGTGGCGGCGATGGCATGCTCCTGGTTGCCGACCAGTTGGGCGTCGACGGTCTCCCGCTCGCGCGCCCCGCCGCTCCTCCGGCTGGCCGCGGCGCCGGTCGGGGCGCCGTTCCGGGCCGTGGCGCCGTTGCGGCGGTTCCGCGCAACCCGCAGCGCGTTCCCGGCACCGGCTCCATCTTTGTCGGTTCCAAGGGCCACATGGCCACCTTCGAACGCGGCGAGGGCGTCTGGCTGCTTCCTGCTACCCGTTGGGCCGATTACAAACTCCCCACCCAGGTGCTGCCCCGCGGAGTCAACCATCAGCAGGACTGGATTCGCGCTTGCAAAGGCGGCTCGCCGGGCGCATCCGATTTCGCCGTGACCACCAAATACATCGAGTGGCTAATCCTCGGCGCCATCGCCTCCCGCGTCCCCGGCAAGCTCATGTGGGACGCCAAAAACATGCGCTTCTCCAACAGCGAAGAGGCCAACAAATACCTCAAGCCCTACCTCCGCAAAGGCTGGGAACTGAAAGTCTGATTGTGACGCAGCCTTTCCAGGCGGCCATGCCCGCATTCCTGCGGGCATTCTTGGGCGGGTTAGTGGCGCTCCGGCTGGCCGTGCCGCCACTTCCAGTATTCAATCTGGTCGTTGCGCTTCAGCTTCCGGTAATCCACATGGGGACGATGTGTTTCACCGACCCACTGGTTGTAGTATCCGATTTCTCCCTGGTCCCACACGTGGTAATCCGCACGGTATGGGTCATAGACCCGGTAGCCGACTCCGGCGTGAACCGCGCATCCGGAAGCCAGCGCCGCCAAGCCGAGTGCCAGCGTGATCGAAAGGAAACGAACGTTCCAGTTGTCTGCCCCAGTCCTGATCCTCAAAGTATCCTCCTGCCCTGAATCAGCCGAATCACCAGGACCACCAGCGCAATTACCAGAAGCAGGTGTATGTAGCCGTAAAGAGTGTACGATGTCACAACGCCCAATAGCCACAGGATCAGCAATACGACAAAGATCGTCCATAACATGTAATTCCTCACATCCTCACTGCACCCTGCAAGATTGTTCACTACCCGCGCAACCTTAGGCGCGGACTTGGCAAGGGTTTCGGCGCGAACCTGCGCACCAAAGTAAGATCGCCATAAGGAGCCTCATAAGCAACCTCTGCATGAATTCTGTGCAACTACCCTGCCACTGTGAGACACGCGCCCACTGGAGCCGCCGAGCCACTCTCTTGCAACCTCCGCCATCCGCGACGCATCTGAACGTAGAAAGCACGGCAAAGGGGATGGAGCGAATCCATGAAGCAAGGAACACTGTTCGCCGTTAGTGTGTTGGCCGCAGCGCTGCCGGCGATGGCGGCGCCGACGTGCCCCTCGCCGCAAATCGTGCAAGGCAACAATTGCACGGTGTATACGGCCCTGGGTTGGGACGCCGCGGGAACGGGTACCGCCAGTCTCTTGACTTTCTACGTGCCGCCCTTCGTGAGCGCTCCCGTAAATTTCGCCGTCACGGCGCTCAGCTCCAGCCTCGGGAGCGCTTACACCGGATATTTCGGAATCATGGGCAACGTACCCGGACAATCCGTGAGCCAGATCCTTACGCTTTCGGACATAGCTGCCGGGGGCCCAGACTCAACCGGCTCCGTGGGTCCAGGCCAGCAAGTGCAGATCCTGATCACCCAAGTGTGTTGGGACCCGACTTGCACCAGTGCCGCACCCGCCGGGGCGGTGCCGAACATGTTCAGCATTCAGTTCTCGCAATCGTCCCCCAATTCCACGGACCTCAGCTTGACGCCCAGCCCGATGCTAACCATTCAGTTTCTCAGCGGCAACCGGGTGACCTTTGAGGAGACGGAAAGCGCGACACAGAGCAACTCGCCGTATTCCTTCATCCCCGGCATCAATCTGGGAGCAACGCCGGAGGGACGTTACGTCTACACCGGCGCCGCCGTGAACCAGCCTTTCGACGCGATCTCGGTGTCGAACCTGAACAACCCCTATCCGATTAGCGGAACGCTGACCATTCAGGATGTGAACGCTAAAACGATCGCCACGGCGCCGGTCCCGGCGATATCCCCTGGCGGCGCGGCGGGCTATCTGGTGATCGGTAGGTCTCCCGGAGATTCGCTGGGCTTGCTTCCCTCAAGTACCGTGCTTCCGGCGGGGTCCGATGGCATATTCCACGGGACCCTGCTTGTGAGCATGCAAGGCCTGACCCCGGGCGGAGCGTGCATCGTCCTGGCGCAGGAATACAACGGCGATACCATGCTCAACCTGCCGGTGTTGCTCTCGTCGGCGCCGTAGGAATCCGCACGTTGCACGCCGCCCTAACCCTCTCCCAAAACCCCGCCAGTTGCCCGGCAACGTCGCTCCGGTTCCCACCGCCAGCCCGATCTTACCCGTATACGTTAAGAATTTTCTCAAGCTCTTGGATCTCGATTAGCCGCGGCCAGATTGAAGCATATAATAGGAGCGAAGCCCCCTCACCAGGGCAAGGAGAAGAAATGCAGCCAGTGGACGCCTATCCCTTCATCGCTCGGAAGCTCTCGGACGAGGAAGGTGGCGGATATCTGGTCGAATATCCCGACATTCACCACTGCATCGCCGATGGCAAGACCCCCGAAGACGCGATCCGTAACGGCCGCAAAGCCTTGGAGGCCTGTCTGGCAACCATGGCTGAATTCGGCAAGCGCATTCCCCCGCCGGATTCCTCGGCGCAAGGCGGCCAGTGGCGGCAGCGCGTCCCCAAGAGTCTGCACGCCCGTCTGGTCACACGCGCGGAACGCGAAGGCGTGAGCCTGAACACGCTGGTCACCGCGCTAATCGCCGAAGGCATAGGCCGAAAAGAAGCCAGAAGCCGTTAGGGACTATTCGCCCCTCCCTTGGCCTCCCTTTCATCCCATTACAACGGCCGACGGAAGATCAGCGTGATTTCTGCGGTATTGCCCATCCAAGCGGTAGTAGCCACCAACTCCCAGCCATCCCCAGCCATTTTGTTGATTGTTCCTTGCGTACTGTTGACAACGAGCGGATTCTCCGTGCGGACTTGGTAGTCGTACTTCGCCGCCGCGTAGGAAGCCTGTGGACGCACAATCGAATTGAGGGCGATGACCGATAGCAGCATGACAATCACCACCAGACAAATCTTAGCGAACCGATCTTTAGCCATGGCCCGAGTCTAGCCCAAACCACGGTCAGTGAAAAGGGGTTGACCTCGGCCTCAGTCCGGGTCAAGCGGGATCAGCCCCCCACCGCCGCATGCACCGCCTTCACCCTTTCCCAGAACCCCCGCAGTAACTCCAGCCTCAGCGCATTCGCCCCATCCGACAACGCCCTCTCCGGCGCATCGTGCACTTCCACGAACACGCCGTTCACCCCCACCGCCACCGCCGCCCGCGCCAGCGGCTCGATAAACTCCGGACTCCCGCCCGACGCCTCTCCCCCCGCCCCCGGCAACTGCACGCTATGCGTCGCGTCGAAGACCACCGGCCATCCCGCGTCCCGCATGATCTTCAGCCCGCGCATGTCCACCACCAGGTTGTTGTACCCGAAGCACGACCCCCGCTCCGTCAGCACCACCTGCCGGTTCCCCGTCGACGCCACCTTCTCCGCCGCCCGGTGGATATCGTGCGGCGCCACGAACTGCCCCTTCTTGATGTTGACAATCCGCCCCGTCCGCCCCGCCGCCAGCAGCAGATCCGTCTGCCGGCACAAGAAAGCGGGGATTTGCAGAATGTCCGCCACCTCCGCCGCCGCGTCCGCCTGCCACGCTTCGTGAATGTCCGTCAGAATCGGGAACCCTTCGGCCTTCACCCCCGCCAGAATCCGCAGCCCTTCCTTGATCCCCGGCCCGCGATACGTCCCCCCGCTCGACCGGTTGGCTTTATCGAACGACGCCTTGAAGACGAACTCGCCCACCGCCGCCCGTATCCCCCGCGCCATCCGGTGCACGTGCTCCTCGTTCTCGATCACGCACGGCCCCGCTATCAGCACAAGGGGCTTCCCCGCCCCGAACGCGCTGTAATCAATCGGCACGGCTGAAAAGCGGCTCCTCTTGCGCCTGCAAACGCCGCAGCCGGTACTCATACGCCGCCCCGATAAACGCCGTGAACAGCGGGTGCGGATGCATCGGCTTCGACTTGAACTCCGGGTGGAACTGGCATCCCAGGTACCACGGATGCCCCGCGATCTCGCAGATCTCCACGTACGTCTGGTCCGGCGTCTCCCCCGTAATCCGCAGCCCCGCCGCCACCAGCGTCTTCTCGTATTCGCGGTTGAATTCGTAGCGGTGCCGGTGCCGTTCGGAAATCTCGCGCGCCCCATACGCCCGGCACGCGAAGCTATCCTCCACCAGCCGGCACGGCCACCCGCCCAGCCGCATGGTCCCGCCAAGCTCGTCCACGCCCTTCAGCTCGCGCAGCTTGAAAATCACGCGGTGCGGCGTTCCCGGGTTGAACTCCGTCGAGTCCGCTTCTTCCAGCCCGCACACGTTGCGCGCGTACTCAATCACCATCGTCTGCATCCCCAGACAAATGCCGAAGTAGGGAACCTTGTGCTCGCGCGCGTAGCGTATCGCGTTGATCATCCCTTCGATCCCGCGCTTTCCGAAGCCTCCCGGAACCAGGATCCCGTCGTAGCCGTCCAGTTGCCGCTCCCATCCGTCGCCAAGCACGCCCTCGGCCTCAATCCAGTTGATGTTTACCTTCAAGCCGTGCGCCAGCCCGCCGTGCAGCAGCGCTTCCTTCAGGCTCTTGTAGGAATCCTCGTATTCGACGTACTTGCCCACCAGTCCGATCGATACCTCGTCATGCGGGTGTTCCAGCCGGTCCAGCATGGCGGTCCATCGCGTCAGGTCGCGCGGACCGGTGTCCAGCCGCAGCAGCCGCAGCGCAATCTCATCCACGCCCTCCGCCGCGAACGTCACCGGCACTTCGTACACCGACGCCACGTCGCGCGCCGTGATCACCGCCCTCACGTCCACGTCGCAGAACAACGCGATCTTCTCCTTCATCTCCTGCGGAATGAACCGCTCCGACCGGCACAGCAGAATATCCGGCTGCACGCCCAGCGCGCGCAGTTCCTTGACGCTGTGCTGCGTGGGCTTGGTCTTCAGTTCCTGCGCCGCGGCGATCCAAGGCACCAGCGTGACATGCACGTACAAGCAGTTCTCGCGCCCCTGCTCGTGGCGCATCTGACGAATCGCCTCCAGAAACGGCAGCGATTCGATGTCGCCCACCGTGCCCCCGATTTCGCAGATCACCACGTCCACCTCGGCCGCCACCTTCTTCATGGCCGCCTTGATTTCGTTGGTGACGTGCGGAATCACCTGCACCGTCTTGCCCAGGTAGTCGCCCCGCCGCTCCCGCGTGATGATCTGCTCGTAAATCCGCCCGGACGTCAGGTTGTTGCTCTGCGTCAGCTTGGCATGAGTGAAGCGTTCATAGTGCCCCAGGTCCAGGTCCGTCTCGGCCCCGTCGTCGGTGACGAACACCTCCCCGTGCTGAAACGGGCTCAACGTCCCCGGGTCCACGTTCAGGTAAGGGTCGAACTTCTGGCACGTCACCGTCAGTCCGCGGCTCTCCAGCAAGCACCCGATCGAAGCCGCCGCAATCCCTTTCCCCAGCGACGAAACCACTCCACCCGTTACGAAAATATATTTAGCCATGCCCGTTCCCCCTATGAAAGCCTTGACGCGGAGACGCGGAGACGCAGAGAAAAGCGTCAATAATCGGGCCTTTCTCCGCGTCTCCGCGTCTCCGCGTCAATCTTTTTCTCCCTGTCCCGTCACCTCGAACAGTCGCCTCACCCGCTCCAGGTCCTCTTCCGTATCCACTCCCACCGATTCGTACTCCGTCTCCACCACCCGGATTCGAAACCCGTTCTCCAGCGCACGCAGTTGCTCCAGCCGTTCCGCGCGTTCGAGCGGCCCCACCGGCAGCCCCGAATACCCCAACAGAAAATCGCGCTGGTATACGTACAACCCAATGTGTTTGAAATATTCCGGCGCCTGCTCCTCTCCGCTTCCACCCCGGTAAAAAGGAACCGGCAGCCGCGAAAAGTATATAGCATCGCCGTCGCGGTCCGTAACCACCTTCACCACGTTCGGGTCGCCGATCTCCCGGCGATCCTCGATCTTCTTCTTAAGCGTGCCCATTACAATCTCGGGATCGTGCGCCAGCGGCAGGATCGCCGCATCGATGGCCGCGGGATCGATCAGCGGTTCGTCGCCCTGTATATTCACCACCAGGTGCGCCTCCTCCGCCGACGCCGCCTCGGCCACCCGGTCCGTCCCCGAAAGATGGTCGGTGCGCGTCATCCTCACCCGAGCTCCAAAACTTCTTGCGACCGCCATGATCCGTTCATCATCTGTGGCAATAACCGTGCTCGTAAGGTATCGAGCTTGGGACGCTCGCTCCCAGACGTGCTGCAGCATGGTTTTGGAGGCGATGCAGGCGAGGGCTTTACCGGGAAAACGGGAAGAAGCGAATCGGGCGGGGATCACGCCCAGAATTTTACGCGGCACACGAGATGATAACACAAAACCCCTGTGCTAGACTTGGCTTAGAAAGGCTTGGCGAGCCGCCGATGCTGCCCCCCCGCCAGCTCGCTTTCGTACGGAACGCGACCATCGTTCTCCTGGCGCTATCCGTCTGCGGATTCGCTCAGGATTCCCCCGCCCGCGACACCGTTGCCGTAATACCCCACGCTCAGCCCCCGCGGGACGCCGGCCCCAGAGCCACCATCCGCGTCGATAGCACCCTCGTACTCATTCCCGTGACCGTCACCGATTTCACTAATCGCCTCGTTACCGGCCTTGAGAAGGAGAATTTCCGCGTGGTCGAGGACGGCGCCGACCAAAAGATTACCCAGTTTTCCAACGAAGATCTTCCCATTTCGGTCGGCGTGATTTTCGATTGCAGCGGCAGCATGGGCGGCAAGCTCGAAAAATCGCGTATGGCCGTCGCCCAGTTCTTCCGGGACGCCAACCCTGAGGACGAGTTTTTCCTCGTCCAGTTCAACAACGGCGCCAGGCTCATCCAGCCGTTCACCCGCGATCTGGAGGAAATCCAGAATCACCTGACATTTACCAGGTCCGGGGGACAGACCGCCCTGTTCGACGCCGTCTACCTCGCCCTCCATCAAATGAAGAAGGCCGTCAATTCGCGCAAGGCCTTGCTGATCCTCTCCGACGGCGGTGACAACAATAGCCGCTACTCTGAGGCGGAAATTAAGAACCTGGTGAAGGAATCGGACGTCCAAATCTATGCGATCGGAATTTTCGAACCGGCCGCCGTGCGTGCTCGCACGCCCGAGGAGCTCGCCGGCCCCGTTCTCCTCTCGGAAATCACCGAGATGACCGGAGGGCGCCAGTACCCGGCGGAAAGCGTGGATGAGTTGCCGGATATCGCCGCAAAAATCGGCTTGGAGCTAAGAAATCAGTACATACTTGGTTATGCGCCTCAAAATCGGGAGCACGACGGGAAATACCGGCGGGTCCAGGTGAGACTGGTGCCGCCGCACGGTCTGCCTCCTCTCCGGGCATCCTGGAGATTGGGCTATTATGCGCCACTCCAATAGGCCGCGGTCCCTCGCCGCCATCATGGTGGTCCTGCCATTGGCGGCAAACCTCCCCGGCCAGGAGGCGAAATCCGCGAACTCCCCGCAGTACGACACCGGCACGGTGATCCGCGCCGACGTGCGCCTGGTCGACCTTCACACTACCGTCATCGATAAAAGCGGCCACCTGGTCACCAACCTGCCGCAAAGCGCCTTCACCGTATATGAGAATGGCGTGAAGCAGGAGATCCGGAAGTTCATGCGTGAGGACGTCCCGGTCTCCATGGGCCTGATCGTCGATAACAGCGGCAGCATGCGCACGAAGAGGGCCGGCGTCGAGGCCGCTGACTTGGCGCTGGTGAACGATTCCAACCGTGACGACGAGGTCTTCATCGTCAATTTCAACGACGAAGCGTTCCTCGATCTTCCGCCCGGCAAGTTCTTCACCAACGACATTAAGGAGATGAAGGAGGCTTTGACCCGCGTCGATTCGCGCGGCGGAACGGCTCTGTTCGACGCCATCCGCATGTCCATCAACCACGTGAAGGAGAAGGGGCGCCGCGATAAGAAAGTGCTCGTCGTGGTCACCGATGGAAACGATAACTCCAGCAACATCACCCTTGAACAGCTTGTAAAGATGGCGCAGCAGAGCGAAGTGCTCATCTATGCCGTGGGCCTCCTGTCGGATGAAGAACACGGCGAAGCTAGAAGCGCGGAAAAGGCGCTGAAAGCCCTGGCCGTGGCCACGGGCGGCGAGGCCTATTTCCCCAAGGAAGTTTCCGAGGTGGAACGCATCGCGCACCAGGTGGCGCGCGATATCCGAAGCCAGTACAGCATCCAGTACACCCCCTCGAACTCGGCGCTCGATGGCAGTTACCGCGCCATCAAGGTCAATGTCAATGCTGCCGGGCATCCCACCGTGCGCACCCGCAGCGGCTATTACGCCACTCCCGAACGGCGTGCCGGCGGCGCGCCGCCTGGCGGCGAATCGTTCAAACAGTGATGCTCAGGTCCATCCTTGCCTTGACGTTTTTGGCCATTGCCTGGGGCCAGCAGCAGGAGCCGCCGGCCGGGGGCGACTTCGTATTCCGCGCGGAGACGCGCGTGGTGGTCTGCCACACCACCGTCACTGACAAAACCGGCCGCCTGATCACCGATCTGCCCCAACGCGCTTTCACCGTTTACGAGAACGGCGTCAAGCAGGAGATCACGGTCTTCAAGCGCGAGGACGTTCCCGTTGCCATGGGCCTGATTATCGATAACAGCGGCAGCATGGCAACCAAGCGGGCCAAGGTGGAAGCCGCCGATCTCGACCTGGTGACCGATTCCAACCCCGACGACCAGGTCTTCGTCGTCAACTTCTCCGATCGGGCCTTCCTCGACCTTCCCCATGAGAAGAATTTCACCAGCGACATCGGCGAGATGAAGGAAGCCCTTAAGCGCACCGATTCTCGCGGCGAAACCGCCATGCGGGACGCCGTCCAAATGTCCGTCGATCATCTCAGGGGCAAGGCGCGCCTCGAGAAGAAGGTGCTGGTCCTGGTAACCGACGGTGAGGATAACGCCAGCTCCGTCAAAATGGAGGACCTCGTCAAGAACGCACAGCAGAGCGACGTCCTCATCTACTGCGTCGGCTTGCTGGGCGACGAAGAGCCGCTCTCCGCCATGCGGGCGAAGCGCGCCTTGCAGGAATTGGCGACAGCCACGGGCGGGGAAGCTTTCTTCCCTGAAGATGTCTCCCAAGTGGACCAGATCGCCCACCAGGTAGCGCGCGATATCCGCAACCAGTACACCGTCGAGTACACCCCCTCCAACACCGCCATGGACGGCACGTACCGCAAGATCCAGATCGACGTCAACGCGCCCGGTCCACCGATCGTCCGCACCCGCAGCGGCTATTTCGCCGAACAAACCGGAGCCGCAAAGTAGTCCACCAGGAGCCAGTCTAGGCCTGCCTTCTTAGGTGGGGCGGACCTCCTGGTCTGCCTTCTTCGCCTTCTTCGCCTTCTTCGCCTTCTTCGCCTTCTTCGCCTTCACGCTTTGAATCGGGGCAAGGCTTCAGCCGTGCCGCAATAAGCCGTTAATTACCCTGCTGCCATCGGGTTTCCGCGCTGCCCCCCTTCTGCGTAGTTGCCTCCCCCCGCGAATCGCCGCCTCGTTAACTCCGACACGCGCCGCTCAATTAAATCCTCGAAAAGTGTGCGGTAATGCCTCAGGGCTGTTCGAAGATCCTCCGTATCCACCGGCTGGTGCGAATCGCGAAGCGCAATCGCGTACGCTGCGCGGTAATGCTCCACCACGTCGGATAATTCACCGACAGATCCGCGGCTCTTTTCTCGAAGTCGCCTGCAACCGGGAATCCCCGCGCCTGCATCGCCGCCTGAACCAGCCTGCCGGCTTCGACAACCGCCCTCGCTGCACGGCGCAAGCCTTTTGCCTTTGCTAATAGGATTTTGTGCCGGCGCGGCGCCACTGTATGCGCCATGCCTTTGGCCTCGGGATTATGTAGGCGAAAGCACGCTGCGAGCGTTACCCGCTGGATTCGGCGGCGATCCCGGCGGCCAGAAGCGCAGCGCCAGTGCGATGGTCAGCGCCTGCGCGCAGGCGATCAGCGCCACGCACGCCGGCCACCCGCCGCGGCTCCATAACGGACCTGCCACGGTTGCCCCCACGCTTCCGCCCGAGTAGTAGAACATCACGTACAGCCCCACCGCCGCCGCGCGCGCCTCGCTCGCGGCAGACCCGATGTAGCTCGATGCCGCCGCCTGCGCCACGAACACGCCGGTGCAGCACAGCGCCAAACCAAGCATCACCACCGGCAGGCTGCGAACCAGCGTCACGGAGATGCCGGCGGCGCCCACCAGAAATGCAGCCGTCAGAGTGTACCGGGGGCCCATCCGGTCAATCAGGCGGCCCGCGAACGGCGTAATCGCCGCCCCAACCAGGTACACCACGAACAACCACCCCAACGCCGCCGTACTGAGCCGGAACGGAGGCGCGGCCAGGTAGAAGTTCACGTACGTGAACGTGGTAAGCAGCGTGAAGAACACGCAAAAACCAACCGCGTACGTGGCCACCAGGCGCGGATTGCGCAAATGCCGGAGCATCGCGCGCGCCGCCGGTACGCGGCTGGCCGCAGCGGCCATGCGCCGGCTGGGCGGCAGCCATGCCCAAATCGCAACCGCCCCCAGAGTGTTGAGAATTCCGAGCAGAATGAAGGACCAGCGCCAGGACGCATGCGACGCCACCAGCGCCGAGGCGGTTCTTCCGCAAAACCCGCCCAGGACCGTGCCGGTAACGTATGCCGCCATGGCCGCGCCGCCGCCTTCATCCCACTCCTCGTTGATATACGCCACCGTGATGGCGAAGATCCCCGGCGTGAATAGGCCCTGGATGCATCGCCAGAACAGAAGCTGTCCGAAGTTCTGCGCCGTGGCGGCCAGCAGCGTGGGCGCGGCCACCAGGAAAGCGGCCCAGACAATCGCATTCCGCCGCCCGAACCGGTCGGCCGCCGCTCCCGCCAGCGGCGCCGCGACGGCCACCGCAACCGTCGAAACCGTCACCGTGAAACTGATGGCCGCGGCCGATTTGCCAAACACGGCGGCCAGCAGCGGAAGCAGTGGCTGAGGCGCATAGAGCGCCAGAAACGCGCAGAATCCCGCCAGCACGACGGCGGCCGTGCGTCTGCGGCGAAGCGCGTGGGATGCGGCGCTCAGCGCACGACCTTCACGCGCGTGGTTCGCCACAACGTCGACGGCCGGACGAAGAACACCACCACCGACAGCAACGCCGCCGCGTTCATGGCCAGGAAGGTCCGCGCCGGAGATGTGACGCGCTTCAGAGCGTACCTTCTGGGAACCCATCTGTCCACCAGCGCGAGAATCGCCAGAATTGCCGCGCCGTTCACCAGAAGGTCTTTGAGGGGCGAGGCGTCCAAAGCCAGCGTCGCCGTCCCGGCTAACAGAACGGCCCAGGGGAGCGCCAGCCGTGAGAATTTGTGCGAAAGGAAATCGAGCCGCATTCGGTTGGCGCCGGTGAACAACTCCGGCATCCGAATGCATACCTGCCACAGCCCCGCCAGGGTCCGCAGCCTTCGCCGGAACTCCGTCGTCCCCGCCATCGGGTAATCGTAGGCGATGGCTTGCGGGTCGAAGATGACGCGGTACCCGCGAAAGAACACCCGTTGCGACATGACGGCGTCGTCGGTAAGAGCATCCGTCGGGAGGGGGCTGGCCAAACTGCGGCGCATCGCGTAAATGCACCCCGTAACGCTGAACACCGAGTCGATCTCGGAATGCCTCTCGCGCGCCCACAGCTCGTAGCGCCAGTACACTCCCAGGTCGCGCTGCACTCCGATGGCGTCCGCGCCGAGGATTCGCAACTCGCCCGTCGCCGCTCCCACGCTGGGGTCCGCGAAATTCGCCACCAGATGCGCCAGCGCATCCGCGTCGAGCGGTTGCCGGACGTCCGTAAAGAAGAGAATCTCACCGGTGGCTTGCTGCACGCCGGCGTTGATCGCGGCGGGTTTTCCTGCGTGGGGAACCCGCAGCAGGCGCACGCCGCGGCTGGCGAAAGACTCCACGATGCCGTCCGTGCCATCCGTCGAACCATCCGACACCACCGTAATATCCAGCAGCTCCGCCGGATACCGCAATGCCAGCAGAGATTCTAGCTTGGCGCCGATGTACCGTTCGCCGTCGTGAACCGCCAGCACGGTCGATACGGTGGCGCGGAATCCCATGTCCTTGCGCACCGGCGGAGCTGTGCGGCGCCGTGCGAGGGCCAGGAATGCGGGGTAGAACACCATGGTATACAGCGCGGCCGCGGCGCCAACCGCCAGCCCGGCGTACGCCCACATCAGAGATTCTCACCCTGCCCGCCCTGCGCCACGCTGCGCTCAGTGGATCGCGACGGGACCAGGGTCCTCAGAAGCACTTCGAGATCGAGCGAGACGCTGCTCTGCTTCACGTAATATAAATCGTACTCCAGGCGAAGCGCTTCATCCGGCGTGCCGCCTGCGTCGCCCAGGTTTATTTGCGACCAGCCGAGGATGCCGGGCTTTACCGTGAATCGATGCGCATAGACAGGCGCCAGCCCGCCCAAACGCCGGCCGAATTCCAGCCGCACCGGCGGCGGACCGAAGAAGGCCATCTCGCCCCGCACCACGTTGATCAGCCGCGGCAGGTACGCCAGCCGCAAGGCCAAAAGCGCCCTGCCGATCGCATGGGGACGCCCATCCCGGCCACGGGTTCCGAATCGCAGCAGTTGAAAGGGGATCATCTGGAACCCCAGACACTCAGTGCGTTCCAGGACCGGACCTCCCCGCCCAAACACCGCAATGGCCGCGGCCGGCAGGAGCAGCAGGGGAGACAAAACCACCAGCGACGCCAGGCCGATCACGTTCGTGTAGACGGCTTGTATCGCCATTCCCAACCGGTCGGCGTTGGTCGAGCGCGAAAACAGCAGGTCCGTGGGACGCAGCGCATCCCAGCGAAGCCGCCCCAGGACGCTTTCGTGCAAAGCCGCGCCGTCCACCGCCGGCGTGCCGGAATCTCGCAACTCCGCCAGCAACTCGGGCGACGCATGGCTCGCGGCCACCACCACGCGCCCAGGCCGCGTCTCCGCCACGATTTTCGCCAGGCTGCCGGGAGGTCCCAGGTAAATTAAATTCGCGGGAACCTGCCCTGGGTCGTCTTCCACCACCCCGGCAATCCGCCCGCGGAAGGAGGGCGCCAACGCGGCAGCCACGGAGTCGAACCCCAGGAACAGCACGCCGTGAAGAGCCGCGGCTGCTTCCGGGTAAACCCATTTCGGCCCAAGAGCCATGAGAGCGACCGACAAGACCGCGCCCGCCGCCAGGGCCGGTATCGGGGCGGGCCAGAACCCGAAAACGTATGCCAGGCCGTACTGTGACAGCATGGTCAGCCCGGCGGCGTAAAAGAGCTGGTCAATCCACAAACTCAGGCCGGCTTCCCGGTCCTGCAAGACAGTAGCCGCAAGACACGACGCGAGGGCCGATGCCGGAACCGCCACCAGCCAATCCGTGCGCTGCGACGCGAAGAGCCGCGAGACCGCGTAATAAGCGGTCAGGCAGGCCAACAGATTGAAGGCTGCGGGGAGGATGCGGAGGCGCCCGCCCATGCCCGTGCTCATGCGACTCCCGCGGCGGCGCCATGGGCCGCGGTCTGACGCCCTTCGCTTCCCGGAAAGGTGCGCTTCAGGATTTCAGCCAAGCCGATGAGATCCAAATCTCCTGAATCCACGGCGCCGCCCGATACGCCCTCTACATGAATCGACTCCGTTTCGGAAAGCGGAATCTTGAGCGACCAGCCGGCCGGAGCGCCGGGGCGGAGCGCTTCCTCCCGGACGCCGTCGGCGCCGGACCATCGGAGTTGCGTGAGACCCAAGCTTTTCCCCTCACGCACCAACCCGTCCCACCAGTCGGCTTCGCCGGCTGCGGTTTCGAGCGCCGCGGCGACCCGCTGAAGCCGCGCCTTGCTAACCGCCGCGCGCTTCACGCCCGGGTCGAGCAACAGCCGCCGGCCAAGATCGAACTCGGAATATCGCAGTTTGTGGATGCCCAACCATGCCGCCCCGCAGAACACCACGACGATCGATCCCTGACCCACGCCTCCCACCCTGGAAGTCGCCAGCAAAGCGAAGGCAGCGGCCAGCGCGCCGACCGAATAGAGCACCCAAACCGCCTGGCGCGGAGAAAGTCCCCGGTCGAGCAGACGGTGGTGAATATGGCCGCGGTCGCCCTGGAAAATCGGCTTTCTTCCGATGAGCCGCCGCAAAACCGAAAGCGAAACGTCGAACAGCGGGATCGAAAGCGCCAGCAGCGGCACGAACATGCTCAGCAGCGTGTAGGTCTTCTGGGTCCAGAACATGCCGTAACTGCCCAGCAGGAATCCAATGAGCAGGGCCCCGGAGTCCCCCAGGAAAACCGTGGCGGGGCTGAAGTTATAGCACAGAAACCCAAGCAGCGCGCCGGCCAGGGGAAAGGTCGCGTAGGCCAGCGGAAGATCGTGATGCAACAGGGCCGCCGTGAAGAGCGTCAAGGTGGCCAGCAGCCCCATTCCCGCGCACAAACCGTCGAGCCCATCGATCAGGTTGAGGGCATTGCTGGCGAGGACCAGCCAGAAAACGGTCAGCGGCCAGTCAATCCAAATGGGCAGTTCGTAGTGGAAAACCGCCCCTACGTGCAATCCGCACTGGAAAGCCACGCATGCGGCGAGAATGAGTCCGAGAAGCTTCCAAATGGGCTTGAGCGAGAAGAAATCGTCGAGAAGGCCCACAAGAAACGCGATCGCCGCTCCGGGAATCACCTTCCATGGCGCCAACCCGATCGACCACGGCCGGTCCAGGCCACCGATGGCGATCAGCGCAAGCCCATAGGATAAGGCGATGGCAATCCCGCCTACGCGCGGCACGGGATGAACGTGGACTTTTCGCCGGCCGGGCCGGTCCACCACGTAGAACGAACGGGATATGTCGCGGATGATTGGGGTTAGGATTAGAGCGATGAAAAAAGCCTTACCGGCCATCCATAGGAGTTCGACCATACAAGTTGTCCGGCTGCACCGCCGGCGCTAACCCCAATGATCGCGATCGGCGGCTAAGCTGGCGCGATCGAGCGCATGTTCGACCCGTACGGAACCGACGGGACCGTCCCTTTGACAAAGCTCGCCCAAGTACAACATGTACCCCGATTCGATCTCAAGCGGCGCACCCAGGGTTGGACTGTCCCAACCTTGAAGGTCCAGTTTCAGAACGTGTCCTTTCCAGCCGAGAACCGACGCCTCCCGGAATTCTCCCTCCGGAAGCACCCGAAATCTCACGGTGCTCTCCGGGTCGCAAACCGTGGCCGCCTTAGCGGAAGAACCACTGGAAGCCAACCCACTCACGGCTGCTCCACGGGAATCGGACATGATGGTATTGTACCTTGAAACACTTACTCTAATACCCTGAAACAGTGACTCTTAGGGGTCCTACGCCCGTACTGGGTGTACTGGTCCAGAGCGCGTCCGAGAGCTGCGAGTCCGGGCGTGAGGAGGGCATCCGCGACAGGCTTGGCCTCCAGGCCGGAGGCTTTCGCCTCAGGTGGGTGGATCTCGCGCTTTTCGACGGGTGCTGCCAGGTGGGCGATGCGATACACGGCGGCAAGCGACGCCAGAATAAGAATTAGGAGCATTTTCGGGACCTCAACCGCCTTATCGGCCGGCGACAAGATTCTGAATAGGCCCCCAGGGGGGAAGTGTACAATAACGCAATGGCCAACGAACTCGTCATCCAGTGTCCCGGCCAGCCCGCCAGGAACGTACCCCTTGGCGGCGCCCGGCTCTCGGTCGGGCGCTCGAACGCGGCCGACCTGTGCTTCCCCGAGGACACCGGGCTCTCGCGCGTCCATTTCGCCTTCGATCCCGACGGCGACGCCTGGACCATCGAGGATCTCGGCAGCAAGAACGGCACCTACGTCAATGAAATCGCGCTCAAGGGCCGGCTGATCCTGAAACCGGGCGACCGCGTGACGGCGGGTCATTTGGCCATCGTGTTCTCACCTGGCGCGGACCGCGGTTCCTCCGAACGGGTGGTGGTATTCGAGGGCGATTTGGCGGCCTCGCCCAGCACCTCCACGGTGATGACCACCCTGACGGCAAGCGCCCAGGCCCTCGGGCATAGCGCCAACGTTCACCGCGCCGGAGAGAAGGCTTCCGCCATGCAGGCGTTGATCCAGGCGGGGCGGGTGCTCCTCGAAAACCGCCCGCTCGCCGACCTGTTCCCGCTGATTTTGGACCTCGCCATTCAGGCCGTGGGCGCGCAGCGCGGCGCGCTGATGAGTCTCGAGGGCGATGAGCTGACGCTCCGCGCCCACAAGGGCGAAGGATTCCGAATCAGCAGCCACGTACGCGACAAAGTGATCAAGGAAAAGGCCTCCATCCTGGTGCGCGACGCGCAGCTCGACGCCAACTTCCGGGACCACATGAGCATCGTGGAGCAGAAGGTCCACACCATGATGGCCGCGCCGCTCCAAACCGAAGAACGGATCATGGGCCTGCTCTATGTGGATTCGCCCTTCGTCTTGCGGGAATTTACCAAGGACGATTTGAGCCTGCTCACTGTGATGGCCAACACCGCCGCCATCCGCATTGAGAACGCGCGCCTCGCTGAAATCGAAGAGGGCGACCGCCGCATCCAACGCGACCTTTCGCAGGCCGCCGAAATCCAGCGCGGCGTGCTGCCCTCCAAGGCGCCCCAGGCCGCCGGCGCGGACGTTGCCGGGTTCAACGCGGCCTGCCGCACCGTGGGCGGCGATTACTACGATTACTTCGTCTACCCCGACGGGCGCACGGGTTTGGCGTTGGGCGACGTCTCCGGGAAAGGCATGCCTGCCTCGCTGATGATGATGGCCCTGCACGCCAGGGTACAGGTACTGGCGGAGGACCCGGGCGATCTGGCGGCCTTCATGACGCGCCTCAATAAAGCCACCTGCGTCAACTGCCCGGCCAACCGCTTCATCACCTTCTTTTTCTGCGTGCTCGATGGCGCGACGGGCGAATTGGCGTACGCCAACGCCGGGCACAATCCGCCCGTGCTGATGCGCGCCAACGGCTCGGCGGAGATGGTGGAGGGCGGCGGCCCGGTGCTGGGCCTTCTGCCCATGGCGCCCTACCGCGAGATGCGCGCGCGCCTGGAGCCTGGCGACATCCTGGCGCTCTACAGCGACGGCGTGACCGAAGCCAACAACACGGCGGATGAAGAATTCGGCGAGGAACGCCTGATTGAAGCGCTCAGGCAGCATCGCGGCGAGCCGGCTGAGACCATCGTGCAGGCGGTGCGCACCGCGCTGGCCGCGTTCACGGCCAAGGCGCCGCAGGCCGACGATATCACGCTGGTGATTGCCAGGCGGTTGTAAGCGGGCGCCCTATGAAACGCGAAGCGTCTTTTTTCGATGACCACGAACCCGTCCTGATCTACATTGCGAAGAAGCTCAAGGAAGCCCTGCGCCTGGAGGCGATTCTCGATTCGGCCGGCGTGGATTATGGCGTCGAGGCCGACCACTACCGCGGCGGCGTAATCTTCAGCACGGTGAAAGTAGGAGCGTTCTTTTACGTCCTGCCCAAAGACGAGGGGGCCGCCCTAGACGTCCTCCGCCGCAACAGCTTCAAATGAGTGGGGCGGACCTCCCGGTCTGCCCTCCTCCTGCCCCGCCGTCTTACGCTGTGTATCAGGGCACGGCTTCAGCCGTGCCGCAATAACCCTTTAATCATCATGGCCTTAGCCCCTGCTGAGGCCCCCAAGCCCACCCCGCCGCTTCAGCCCTTCGCCGCCGGAGGCGGCAAATCCCTAGCCGCGACCTCATCGGAAAACTCCATCCTTCTATGGCTGCCGTCGCAAAACGGCTTATTGGCCGAATGCCCGCAGCGGCATAACGAGATCGCGGTTCTTCCTGCCAAGCCGAAAACCTGGCCCGACGGGTCCAGAATCTCAAAATCGCCCTCAATTCGCAAAGGGCCGTTGTGTGACACGGTAATACGGGATGGCATAGGCTTACTTCTTAATAGCAGGCGTCGAATTAGGCTGGTCCACCGCATCCCCATACTGAATGGTCGACTTGCCTTCGTACCTCTTATAATCCTGATACTTCACCGTCATGGCGATGTGCACGTCCTGACCGTCCTTGAAGTGCAGGGTGTCGTCGGCGTGCGTATACGTGGGAAACCAGTACTTGCCATCGATCTGTTCGCGGTAGGTCTCGAATTTGGGGAATCGCTGGTCGCCCGCCTTGAGTCCGGTCCCTTTGCCGAACGTCTTGACAATTTGCAGATCGCGGTCGTCCACCCAGATCTCGCCTTCGAAATACCGCTTGCCGACCACCATTTTCTTGGGCAGCGGCTTTACCGAAAAGTGGTAGGTCCCGATCTCGTCGATCTTCTCGCGCCCCAGGTAGTCCAGTTGGTAATTCGGGACCTCGGCCGTGGTCAGCACAAAGGGCTGCACGTTGCGCAGGTCGTTCTCGTCCTCGGGCGTCACCATAATGTCGGTGATGGTGGACACCGGCGCGTACACAACCTTCTCCATCCGCTTGCCCTCGGGCGTGAAGATGATGTCCTCCACCAGATCCCATTGCTGACGTGTGGGATTGCCGCCAAAGTCCAGAATCTGCATTTTGAGCGTCTGGCGGTAGGTATAGTTGCCGCGCGCCGCGGCGAATTCGGCTTCCTTGGCGGCGAACTTCCGGATGATCTCGTCCGGATTCACATTGTCGGACTGGGCCTGCGCTTGGGGACCGGCGCCCCAACCCGGCAGGCAGACGGCCGCCAACGCCGCGGAGATCACGATTGCGCGCATACACCCTCCTACTCCCTACGATACTACTTCCCTAAAAGCTTCTTCGCGATCGTCATCAGTTGGATGTTGCTGGTTCCTTCGTAGATGCGCCCAATCTTGGCGTCGCGGTAGAGCTTTTCCACCGGATAATCCCTGGTGATCCCCACGCCGCCATGGACCTCGATGGCCTTCGATGCCGCCTTCTCCGCGATTTCCGAGCTGTAATACTTTGCCATGGCGGCTTCCGTAACGAACGGCATCCCGGCGTCCCGCAGCCGTGCGGCGTTGTACACAAGAAGGCGCGCCGCTTCCACCTCCGTGGCCATGCGCGCCAGTTCGAACTGCACGCCCTGGAACTCGCCGATGGCGCGGCCGAACTGCTTGCGCTCCCGGGCGTAGGCCGTCGCATGATCCAGCGCGGCGCGCGCCAGTCCGATCATCTGGGCCCCAATGGCGATGCGGCCTTCGTTGAGCGTCTCGATCGCCACCTTGTATCCCTGGCCCACTTCGCCCATGACGTTTTCGCGCGGAACCCGGCAATTGTCCAGAATCAGCTCGCAGGTCGAGGAAGCGCGAAGCCCGAGCTTATCCTCCTTCTTCCCGACGCTGAAGCCCGGAAAACCGCGCTCGACAAGGAAAGCAGTGACGCCGCGATAGCCGGCATCCGGTTTGGCGTTGGCAAACAGCAGGAAAAAACCCGCCTCGGCCGCGTTGGTGATCCACAATTTACGGCCGTTGAGCAGGAAGTGGCCGCCGCAATCCTCAGCGCGGGTAGCCATCGCGAATGCGTCGGACCCCGAGCCGGCTTCCGAAAGGGCGTAGGAGGCGACGGTATTTTGCGCCAGGCGCGGCAGGTACATGGCCTTCTGCGCGGGCGTGGCCCATCGCAGCAGGGCGTTGTTGCAAATGGTGTTCTGTACGTCGACAATCACCCCGGCCGAAGGGTCCACGGCCGAGAGTTCCTCCACCGCCAGCACCGCCTGGAAGAAGCTGCCGCCCTGGCCGCCATACTCTTCGGGAATTTCGATGCCCATCAGGCCCATCGCAAAGAACTGGTCGATAATGTCTTTGCGGAAAACGCCGGCCTCATCCATGGCGCGCACGTGAGGGCGAATCCGCTCGCGCGCAAACTGGCGTACGGAGGCCTGAAAGAGCCTTTCGTCTTCCGTCAGCACGGTCAAAGGGCGCGGAGGCGTCTCCGTTAGTTCGACAGGGGACATGGTTCGAGCTTACTCCACGAGCGGCGTGTGGCGCCAGGACCGTCAGCCCCTTACGACTTAAACGATGCCATGTCGATCGTGAAACGGTACTTCACGTCGCCCTTCAGCATGCGCTCGTAAGCTTCGTTGATCTGCTGGATGCCGATCGTCTCGATGTCGCTCGCAATCCCGCGCTCCGCGCAGAAATCGAGCATCTCCTGCGTCTCGGCAACGCCGCCGATCAGCGAACCCGCGAACTGCCGCCGCCTGAAGATCAGGTTGAACCCGACTACCGGCACAGGCGATTCCGGCGCTCCCACCTGCGTCAGGGTCCCATCCAGCTTGAGCAGGTTGAGATACGCATTGATGTCGTGATCGGCCGCCACCGTATCCAGGATGAAATCGAAGCTATTCGCGTGCTTCTGCATCTCGTTCGCGTTCTTCGAGATCACCACCTCGTGCGCCCCCAGCCGTATCGCGTCCGCCGCCTTTCCCGGCGATGTGGTGAACAGAACCACGTGCGCCCCGAACGCCCGCGCAAACTTGACCCCCATGTGGCCCAGTCCGCCCAGGCCCACAATGCCCGCCTTCTGCCCCGGCCCGACTTTCCAATGCCGCAGCGGTGAATAGGTCGTGATTCCGGCGCACAGCAGCGGAGCCGTCGCCGCAAGGTTGACCTTGTCGGAAATCCTCAGCGTGAATGCTTCGTCCACAACGACGCTCTCCGAGTAACCGCCGAAAGTCACTCCGCCAAGGTGCTTGTCCGCCCCGTTATAGGTCAGCGTCGGGAACTGCTCGCAGTACTGCTCCAGTCCCCGCTTGCAACTGGAACACACCCGGCAGGAATCCACCATGCAGCCCACCCCGGCAAGGTCGCCCTCCCTGAACTTCTTCACGCCGCGTCCCACCTTTACCACGCGGCCCACAATCTCATGGCCCGGCACCAATGGGTAGATCGTGTTATGCCACTCGTCGCGCACCTGGTGCAGATCCGAGTGGCACACGCCGCAATAGAGGATTTCGATCGCCACGTCGCGGGGTTGAGGTTCCCGCCGCCGTATCGGGAACGCCGCCAGCCGCGACGTAGCGCTTTGCGCCGCCCAGGCTTTTACGGGCTTCGGGGACGCGGTTGCCGTAGCTGTGCTTGCACTCATCACAATCTCCTTCCAAGGTTGCTCATTCTTCCGCCGTGAAATACGCGCAGTCCGGATGATGGAACACCAGCGCGCTCACGCTGGCCTCCGGCTCCATCATCATGCCTTCGGTAAGGCCGACGCCGATATCCTCCGGACCGAGCAGCGCGAACAGCCCTTGCTGATCGTCCAGGTTCGGACAAGCCGGATATCCAAAGCTGTAACGCTTCCCGCGATACTTCGACGTGAAGCGGTCGTGCATCGTCAGCGTCGGCGGATCGGGAAAGCCCCAATCCTCCCGGATGCGCCTGTGCAGCCACTCGGCCGCGCCCTCCGCCGTCTCAATGCCCAGCGCCTGAATCGCGTGCGCCTTGAAGAACTCGCCCGCCTGTTTCCACGCCTCGGATCTCTCGCGGACGCACGCCCCCGCCGTCACTACGAACAGAGCCAGGTGATCGCGGCGGCCATCCTCCGCATCGAGAATATAGTCGCTCAGGCACAGCCCGTTTTCCCTCCGCTGCCGTCCGAATTGAAACGTGTGGATGGGCGCCTCGCCTCCCGGCGCGAACAGGTGGATCGCGTTGCCGTCGCGCTCGGCCTCGAAGAACCGCCAGACCGCCCGCACTTTCATAAACCGCGTAGCTTCCTGCTTCACCGCTTCCACGTTGTTAAGTAACTCCAAAGCCTTCGGTTCGTGCTCAGTCAGCGCCTTCTCGAAGTTACCCTTATAACCTAAGTGTCTCCCGTACAGCATGAATGGATTGATGTAACTCCACACCTCCGCCAGATGCGGTACGTCGCGCACCTTGCGCTCCAGATAAGGCGCCGCGGGAATCGGAATGTCCGTGCGCACTTTCGCGCTGCGTACCGCCGCCGGTCTCGCCGGCGGTGCTTCCTCCAAGTGCGGCGAGACATCCGCCGCAATCTCCCCCGCGCTGGTATGCGACGCCAAGGTAGCTTCCCGCTCCGCCGGATCCATCAGTCGATTCATCAGCGCCAAGCCAGTCATCGCGTCCTTGGCGTAGCAAACCGCCTGCCCGTAAGCCGGCGCGATGCGGCCCGTGGTGAATTTCTGCGAGAGCGCCGCGCCGCCCACCAGCAGCGGAACCGCGATTCCCGCCGCCTTCAAATCGCCCGCCGCCGTCACCATCTGCTGCGCGCTCTTCACCAGCAGGCCGGAAAGACCGATCGCGTCCGGCTTGTGCTCCTGATACGCCTGAATCAGGATATCGGATGGAACCTTGATGCCCAGATTGATCACCCGGTAGCCATTATTCGACAGAATAATCTCCACCAGGTTCTTGCCGATATCGTGAACGTCGCCCTTCACCGTAGCCAAAATCACCTTGCCGCGCGTGGCCGATTCGGATTTCTCCATGAACCGTTCCAGGTGGTTCACCGCCGCCTTCATCGCCTCCGCCGATTGCAGCACTTCCGCCACAATCAGCTCGTTGTTGTTGAACAGCCGCCCGACCTCTGCCATCCCCGCCATCAGCGGTCCGTTCACCACCTCGAGCGGCGCCGCG
This sequence comes from uncultured Solibacteraceae bacterium, assembly GCA_964457555.1. Taxonomy (GTDB): domain Bacteria; phylum Acidobacteriota; class Terriglobia; order Bryobacterales; family Bryobacteraceae; genus BOG-224. Next base: position 11,019 of record CAYWHA010000048.1, on the reverse strand, counting down.
CCCTCCGCCAGCTTGCGGTCCAGGTCCGCCACCAGCCCGTCCTTCGTGCCTTCGATGATGTAATTCGCCAGCCGCGTATCGAGCGGCAAGTCTTCCGGCCGCGCCTTCACCCGCGCGCTGGCCTTGCGGAAATGCTCGGCGATGGCCGCAATGTGATACTGGTTGATCGCCACCCGCTGCTCCGCCGTCTGCTCCCGCCAATCCTCCGGCGCCCTGCGCAGTTCCTCCTCCGCATCCACCGGCGGCCGGTTAAACAGCAGGTTCTCCGCCAGTCGCCGCTCCTCTTCCGGAATCGACGCGAACCGCTCCAGCTTCTCCGCGTTCACAATCGCCAGGTCCAGCCCCGCCTTAGTGCAGTAATAAAGGAAAACCGAGTTGACCACCTCGCGCGCCGCCGCCGGCAGCCCGAACGACACGTTGGAAATCCCCAGCACGGTCTTCGCGTACGGCAGACTCTCCTTCACCAGCCGCACGCCTTCGATCGTCTCCACCGCCGCGCCAATGTAGTTTGCATCCCCCGTGGCGCACGGAAACACCAGCGGATCGATGATGATGTCTTCCGCCGCAATCCCGTACTTACCAGTTAGTAAGTCGTACGACCGCCGCGCCACCGCCAGCTTCCGTTCCCGTGTGAATGCCTGAGCCTGCTGCTTGTCCTCGTCAATCGAACCCACAATCAGCGCCGCCCCATAGCGCCGGGCGATCGGACAGACTCGCTCGAATTTCTCCTCACCGTCCTCCAGGTTGATGGAGTTGATAATGCTCTTACCCTGGCAGTAAGTCAGTGACAGCTCCAGCGCACGCGCGTCGGTAGTGTCGATCATCACCGGAGCCTTGATCTTCTGAATCAGCTTGTCATAGAACGGCGGGATGTCTCCCAGTTCCTCGCGATCCGTGCTCTGCAAACACACGTCCACAATCTGCGCGCCGTTGCGAACCTGCCGCCGCGCAATCTCCGTCGCCTCCTCCCACTTCTCTTCCGCCACCAGGTTTTTGAACAGCCGCGAGCCGATAATGTTGGTGCGCTCGCCCACAATCAGCGGACGCGTAGTCTCTTCGGCCTCAACCAGGTCAATGCCCGAGTAATAAGCACGGTGCGGCCGTCCCGGAATCGCCCTCGCGCGTTTTCCCTCGGCCATCTGCGCAATCGCCCGAATATGCGCGTCCGTAGTGCCGCAACACCCGCCCACAATGTTCAGCCACCCGTTCTCGACGAACCGTTCGAGCTGCGCCGCCATGGACGTCGGCGTTTCCAAATACTTGCCCTCCGAATCCGGCATCCCCGCGTTCGGATAGCACGAAACCCGCACCGGGCTCATCTCGCTGATGGTGCGTATGTGGTCCGTCATGAACTCCGGACCGGTGCCGCAGTTCAAGCCGATAGACAACAAATCGGCGTGCGCAATCGACGCGCAAAAAGCGTCCGCCGTCTGCCCCGCCAGCATCGTCCCGATGCTTTCAATGGTCCCGGAGACCATCGCCGGGATGCGCCACCCAATCTCCTCCCGCACGCGGTCGATAGCCAGCAGCGCCGCCTTCACATTGCGCGTATCCTGCGCCGTCTCCACCACCAGAACGTCCGCGCCGCCTTCCGCCAATGCCTTCGCCTGCGTGTAAAAGCTCTCCACAAGCTGCGGAAACGTGACGCCGCCCGTAACGGTAATCGCCTTCGTAGTGGGACCGATGGACCCGGCGACAAACCGTGGCTTCGCCGAAGTGGAGTACTCCGCCGCCGCCTGACGCGCCAACCGCGCAGCCGTGAAATTCAGCTCGCGCGCGTCGTTCTGCAGCCCGTATTCCGCCAGCACAATGGGCGTGCCGCCAAACGAATTCGTCTCGACAACATCGGACCCGGCCTCGAAATACGCGCGGTGAATTCCAAGCACTATGTCAGGCCGCGTGCGCACCAGGTTCTCGTTGCACCCCTCCAGCGCCGCGCCGCCAAAATCATCCCCCGTGAGGTTGCGCTGTTGCAGCATAGTCCCCATGGCCCCGTCGAGGACGAGGATTCGCTGTTCCAGAACTTCTGTAAGCGCCTTAAGGCGCTCTTCGGGTGTTGTCATACCAAGTGTGGTGATTCTATCTTAGCAAGGCGAAAACGTAGGCCAAAAACCAGAGGTCCGGGCCGTCCAGAAGCCTGGCCCGGCCCCCCAAAGCGCATAAGCGGCGCACCTCTGATCCCCGGGGTGTTCTCGGCAGGCCGGTGAGCAGGGTGCATATTTAAGATCCGAATTTACCCTATTGACGGCTCACATCCGACATGTTACATATCATTGCGGCCTCTCAAAATACAAGCGGCGGCTACATACCGCCGTTACGAAAGGAACACAGACGACGAAGATCACACCCCTTCTCCTTCCCGCCTTAGCCCTTGGGTTAGCCGCAGGCAACGCGGCCCTGGCCCAAGATGGCTGCGGAAAGATGTGCGGCCAAGGCGGCCTAATAGGTCAAGCCACCCGCTCCTGCAATGGTGTTACGACCTGCTGGGTTTCGATGTGCACAACGCACGTTTATGGCTGCGGGTACCCCGAGGACGACACGTTCAACGACATCTGCCAAGATAACGTCATCTATACCTGCTGCTGACTCGCTAACTGGGCGCCGTTCCACAAGGCTCGCGGCATGGCGCTGACGTTGATCCGGCAGCCTACTCAGTTGGAGCGACCGGCTCGACTTTGGGCGCGCCCGGCCCGAAACCGGGTGCGCCCGCAAGAGCATCGGCGCAAGAGGAGCGCGCACTCACATGAAGCCACTCGCATGGAATCCTGTCAGAAGAATCTTGTCAGTCCACGCGGTTTATTGGTGCGTCATACTGGCGTTAGCGGTGAACTTCATTCGTCTCGCGTGGCTGCACCTGGAAGCCAACGGCCTCACGCGGAGGGTGACGCCTTACACCGTGACGCTTCTTGAGCAGTCGAGCGGCATCCTATACACGACTGCTGTCCGCTCAGACGGAGCCCGGCTACTAGGGTGGGACCGCCACGGTGCCGGAGTCAAGACGCCGGAGTCGAAGCGCCTCCTTGAGTTTCCAAACGGCCTTAAGATCGACGTTGACGACACCAGAAGGACCCGAAGCTCGATTCAGGACAGGGCCAGGGTCAACCCGATTGTCTACTACCACGACCCCCGAAAGTCCTGCTTAGACTGGCTGGTTCCCGCAGCCGCGCGGCCGCAGAAGCTGCTGGAAAAGCGGGCCCTCGGTGGCTACCTCTCAGCCCGGGTTTTGGACGAACGCTCGGGCTGGATAACTTGGAGGGCTCTCGACTACGGTTGCGCGGTCATTGGGGAGGAAATGCCACTGGGCGGCGGCCGGATCTCGATAAAAACTCTCGTCGAGCTGCGCGGAGCCGAGCCGGCCGATCCGCTCTTCTACGTGCCGCCCGGTTATCTAGAGATTCCGCCGTCACGTTATGCGTCCACCGTGAACGACGCAGCGCGTGATGACTACTACAGCAAACACCGGCCCGATTAGGTGTTCGGCTTTATAAGCTCCACACCTCATTAAGATTAAGGAGTCAAGCATGTCGCGTCGGAGTCTTGCGGCCATCTGTCGCATCGCGGTTTTGGCATGCCTCACCGCGGCGTCGTATTATCTGCTTAACTATGTGTTGGGCCGCGTCCAGCAAAGGGGCGGTCTTGAAGCCACCGCCTCGCGCTTTCCATCGGTACGCCGCGGCGTGAAGCTGGATGTCGACGGCGTCTTTTTCGGAAGGGCCTGCTGTGCCATGATACTGGTTACGTCCCCGAATTGTGGGTTCTGCCAAGCCAGCAAGACATTCCACCAGGCGCTCGCGGGGGCCTTGGCGCAGCGTGGTGTGCCGCTCTACGTCGCGCTGCCCTACGGAGCCGACGGCTCCTTCCTAGGTTTGCCTCCAGTCAACCAGATCGAGTGGAGGAACATTAAGGGGACTCTGAGAGGGACGCCGACCTTGATCTTACTGGACCGGTCGGGGTTTGTTAAGGGGGTATGGGAAGGCCTGCTGCGGGCGTCAACCGCCGCTGAGGTCCTGGCGATGGCGCACGACCTCACTTGAACCTGGACGACGAAGCCAGAAAGAGGTTGGCCACCCGGGGGAGAAAAGGAAATGACGGTTCAACGGCTAGCAATTAGTCTCGGCGTGGCGCTCGCCATGTGTTCTGCAGTCCGCGCACAGCAAGCCACGGCGCCATCTGGGTCTATTCTGGCGTCCGTCAAGCCTCATCATGGACCAGGCAGCAGAATGTCAATGACCCCGGGGATGCTCACAGCAGAGGGAATATCCGTTTACTTTCTCGTCCAATTTGCATACGATTTGCACCCGGGGGAACTTGCCGGTTTACCGAAGTGGGCCAACTCCGACACCTTCGATATCACTGCGAAGGCTTACGGCCCCGTACCTGCGAATCCCCGGATGTCACCGGAACAGGCCAGGGCCTTTGTCCGGTCGCTCCTGGCGGACCGGTTTCAACTCAAAGCGCACCAGGAAAAACGGCAAGTGACAGGCTTTGAACTGAAGGTAGCCCCGAAAGGGCCGAAGCTTGAGAAAGCGACGCTGGACGACCAATCGCGTCCAAAGACCAGAGCGCCCAAGGGCGGCGTGTACTCAATGGGGATCTTGGCAATGACCGTGTCCCATATACTGGACGCCGTAGTCGTCGACCGGACCATGCTCGAGGGGAATTATTATGTGAAATTGCGCTGGACCGGGGACGACGGCGCCCCCAGAAGCATTGGCGTGCCATCGGCTGGGACCCCTGACGAAGCGGATGGCCGTTCGATTTTCGAAGCCCTGAAAGAGGATCTCGGATTGAGCCTGGAAGGCCACACCCACGTTCCGCTCGATGTTCTCGTGATCGATCAAGTGTCGAGGCCGTCCGAAAACTGATATGCGGCGACACGTTGACCCTCTTTGAGGGAATTCAGGGCTTGTAGTCAGAGATCGGCCGCCCCCGAAAGCTCCGCCTCGCCGATCGCGATCAAATGCCGCAGGGGAGTCGTGTCGGAGACTACGATCATCTGCGCTCAGGCAAGGAGCGCCCACCCGCCGACTCCTGGAGCGCAGCCTCTCGGTCAAGTTCGGCAGGGTCGAAATCGAACACGGGAACGCCGCGCGAACCAAGAAACTCCTGCGCCTCCCACCGGCTCCCAAACCCAAGCAGGCGCCGGACTTGGGCGACGCTCAGCAGCCCCTGTCGATAGCCATCCAGCGCCAGGCTCTCGGTGAGCCGCCGCGACAGATCCCCCCAGCGCCCTTCCAGTGCGTTGCGCACATCGTCCGGCATGTTGATGGACAGCGCCATTTACCTATATTATGCAATACTCGGCCCGCCTGGGGTCTCTTACACAATCAACATGCAATCCCCATACGAGTAAAACCTGTATCTCTCTTCCACCGCATGCCGGTAAGCCGCCAGCGCCAGCTCCGTCCCCGCGAACGCGCACACCAGCAGCAGCAAACTAGTCTTCGGCAAATGGAAGTTAGTCAGCATAGCGCCCGTACCCCTAAACCGGAATCCCGGGTAAATGAAGATATCCGTCTCTCCGCTCCCCGCCCGCAGTTCTCCCTCACGCATCGCGCTCTCCACCGTCCGCACGCTGGTAGTCCCCACCATCGCCAGTCTGCTCGCCGCGCGCATCTTAGCCGCGTTCTCTTCCGTGATCGCGTACCGCTCCGCGTGCAGCCGCGCCCGCTCCACCTGTTCCTCGTGCAATGGCTGAAACGTTCCCAGCCCCACATGCAGCGTCACGCAAGCCGTCTCCGCCCCGGCCGCACGGCACTCGCTCAATACTTCCGGCGTAAAATGCAGCCCCGCCGTCGGCGCCGCCACCGACCCCTTCTCTCTGGCATACACCGTCTGATAACGCTCGCGGTCGGCCGCCTCATCGGCGCGTTTAATGTAGGGCGGCAGCGGCACGTGCCCAATCTTCTCGAACTCGGCGAACAAATCACCCGATCCCTCGAACCGTATCGTGCGCTCCCCAAACTCGCCGCGGCCAACAATCTCCCCTTGCAATCCGCCTTCGAATTCGATCCGTTCCCTCAGCCGCATCTTGCGCCCCGGCCGCACCAGCGCCTCCCAATCCCTCCCATCGCCGCTCACCGGTCGCAGCAGAAACACCTCCACGCGCCCGCTCAAATGCTCGCGCAACTTCGGATTATTCTTCCCCACCGCCAGCGACCGCACCCCCGCCCGATGCCCATACAGCCGCGCCGGAAACACTCGCGAATCGTTCAACACCAGGCAATCGCCCACCCGCAAGTACTCCGGCAAGTCGCGGAACCGCCGGTCTTCCCATCGCTGCCCGGCGCGGTCCACCACCAGCATGCGCGCCCCCGCGCGGTCCTCCGGCGGCGCTTGCGCAATCAGTTCGTCGGGAAGATGGTAGTCGAATTGGGCCAGGTCCATCGCTACTTCTTGGCTCGCTCGAATGTCAGAGGCGTCGTCACCCCGCCCTGCATCCAGTTCCCCGCGATCTCCGCGCGGCTCTCCGCGAGCACGCCGGAATACCGTCCGCCAATCGCGCGGATCTCAAACTCCAGCCCGTTCCCCTTCTGCGTGACGGTGGTAATGGGAATCGCCGGGCTCGCGCTGCCCGCGCTCACCACCGTGCCTGCGCCGTTCCCATCCGCCCCCACAACCAGTTTCAGCTCCAGATGAAGCTGCCCGTCGCCGCCGCCCAACAGCCCTTCCCAAGTCCCCAAGAAGTCGTTCGACAACGGCGTGCTGGCCCGCGGCGCCTCGATCGCAGCTTCTCCCGTCCGCTTCAGCTCGAACGCGGTCGATTCGCCCGACCCGCTAACCTGCCCCGAAATCGCCGCCCCGCCCGCCGCCAGTTTTCCATCGAACACCGGGCTTGCCGCCGCGTCGAACATGCGGAAGTGAATCGCGTCCCCCTGCACTGCGATGCCGCTCAGCGGGATGTCCTTGGCCCCTTGCGCCGGCATGCCCATCGCGCCAACCCAGGCGCCCTTCGAATCCACCGCCAGGTCCACCGTGATCGCAACATCCTTCCCCGCCCCTTTAATCACGCCCTCCCAATGCCCCGCCCCCGCCGGCGCCTGCCATGCCATCGCCATCGCCGCGCACACGGTCCCCAGGCCCGCCATGCGCAGTGAGCCATTCATCGCATCGCCCTCCGCAGATACTGCCCCGTGTACGACCGTTTCACCTTCGCCACATCCTCCGGCGTTCCGCACGCCACCACTTCCCCGCCCGCCGCGCCGCCCTCCGGTCCCAAATCGATCACCCAGTCGGCCGCCTTGATCACCTCCAGATTGTGCTCGATCACAATCAAGCTCCCGCCGTTATCGATCAGCCTCTGGAACGACGCCAGCAGCTTCGCAATATCGTCGAAATGCAAACCCGTCGTCGGTTCGTCGAAAATGAACAGCGCCCGCGCGCAGCTTGCCATTGCCAGGTGCGCCGCCAGTTTCACCCTCTGCGCTTCGCCGCCCGAAAGCGTAGTCGCCGATTGCCCCAGCCGCAGGTACCCCAACCCAACATCGTCCAGCACCTTCAGTTTCTGCACCAGTCTCGGCGTCGCGTGAAACACGTCCATCGCCTCGCGCACCGTCAATTGCAGAACTTCGTGGATGTTGTACCCGCCGTACTGAATCTCCAGAATGCCGCTCTTGTAGCGCATCCCCTTGCACTCTTCGCACACCAGCTCCACATCCGCCAGGAATTGCATCTCCACCGTCACCGTGCCATCGCCCTGGCAGGTTTCGCAGCGCCCGCCCGGGACGTTGAACGAAAAGTGTCCCGCCGTGTACCCGCGCCGTTCCGCCTCCCGCGTCGACGCAAACAGCGAGCGAATCGCATCGAAGGCCTTCATATACGTCACCGGGTTCGAGCGCGGCGTGCGGCCAATCGGCGATTGATCGATCATCACCGTGTTCGCGATCCGCTCCGCGCCCTCCACCTTCGCGCACGCCAGGCGCGGCGCTTCCGGCATCGCATCCTCCGCCCCGTCGAATGCCGCGCGCGGTTCCGTCTCCCGCTCCTTGTGCAGGGCCTCTAGTGACCGGTAGATCACATCGTGTACCAGCGTCGATTTCCCCGACCCAGACACCCCCGTCACCACCACCATCATTCCCAGTGGAATCTCCACGTCGATGTTCTTCAGGTTGTGTACGCGCGCTCCCAAAAACCGCAGCGTCTTCTTCGGGTCCGGTTCGCGGCGCGCGCGCGGCGCCGAAACCCGCAGCTCGCCGCGCAGGTAACGGGCCGTCAGCGAGCCGCTCCCGTCCAGCATCAGCTGGTCGAGCGGCCCTTCGAAAATGATGCTCCCGCCGTGCTCGCCGGCCCCCGGTCCCAAATCGACAATGTGATCCGCCGCGCGCATAATATCCGGGTCGTGCTCCACCACCACGATGGTATTTCCCAACCCGCGCAGCTCTTCCAGGATTCGGATCAGCCGTCCCGTATCGCGGCTGTGCAGCCCGATCGAGGGTTCGTCCAGCACGTAACAAGCGCCCACCAGCCGCGACCCCAGGCTGGTCGCAAGCTGTATGCGCTGCGCCTCGCCGCCGGAAAGCGTGCTCGAAAGCCGGTCCAGCGTCAGGTACTCCAACCCAACATCGTTCAGGAACTTCAACCGCTGGCGAATCTCCACCAAAATTCTATCCGCGATGGCATTTTCTTCCGGCGGCAATTCGAGCGAGTCGAAAAACTGCGCCGCCTCCGCGATGTTCATCCGCGCCACATCCGCCAGGTTCTTGCCGCCCACCTTCACGTACAACGCTTCCTTCCGCAACCGCGCGCCCTTGCATTCCGGGCACAGCGCATAACCGCGGTACCGGCTCAAAAAAACCCGCACGTGCAGTTTGTACTTCTTAGTCTCCAGGTGGTCGAAAAATCGCCGGATGAAGCCGTAAACCGCCTCGCGCTCGTCCTCCTTGAGATCGCGAAACGGCGTCGTCATCCGCACCGACGCCCGCACGCCCTTCTTGAAATTGCCCAGCCAGGAGCGGTACTTGGGCTTCGTCCAAGGGTCCACCGCGCCTTCCTCGAGCGATAACGATTGGTCCGGAATCACGCGGTCCATATCGAAATCGATGGTGTTCCCGAAACCCTGGCAGCGCGGGCACGCGCCGAAGGGCGAGTTGAAGCTGAACAGAATCGGCTCCGGCGGGTTGAACTCCGTGCCGCAAGTCTTGCACTGAAACTTCTCGTTGAAGCGAATCCGCTCCACCGGCGCGCTGGGCGTCTCGAAGATCGCCTCGCCCGCTTCCCGGTAGCAGATCTCAATCGTATCCACCAGCCTCTGATGCAGACCGGGACCGATAACCACGCGATCCACCAGCACGAACAGGGGCTTCGAAAAATCGATGTCCAGCAGCGATTCCGGCGTGGAAAACTCGAACAGCCGCCCGTCCTGCACCAGCCTGTTGAAGCCCTTCTTGCGCAGCTCGAACAGATGGTCGCGCAGCGCCTGCGTCGTGCCATGCTCCCCGCACGGAAACAAGGCGTACCAACGCGACCCTTCCTTCAGCGTCAGCAGCCGCGCCGCCGCCTCGTCCACCGAATCCCGCCGCACCTGCGTCCCGCACGTCGGGCAAAACGTACGGCCCACGCGCGCGTAGAGCAGCCGCAAAAAGTCGTAACATTCCGTGGAAGTCGCCACCGTCGAACGCGGATTCCGGCTGGTATTCTTCTGCCGGATCGCCACCGCCGGCGCGATCCCGTCCATCTCATCCACGTCCGGCTTTTCCATGCGCTCCAGGAACTGCCGCGCATAAGCCGACAACGATTCCACATACCGCCGCTGCCCTTCCGCGTAAATCGTATCGAACGCCAGCGACGATTTACCCGACCCCGACACCCCCGTAACCACCGACATCTGGTTATGTGGAATGTCCAGCGAAATGTTCTTGAGGTTGTGGACTCGCGCGCCACGAATCCGGATGGAGTCTTGCACGGGTGTTCGCAATTCCAGTATACCCGGTAAGTGGGACGGGCCTCCTGGCCTGTCTTCTTCTCTTCTTCTTCTCTTCTGCCGGCCTTCTACCTGCCGGCAGCTATACTACAACTATCCAGTCCTAAAAGGAACCATTACTAATGCGCCAAGCCCTCTTCCTGCTGACGTTCACCATCATGGCGAGCGCCCAACCCTCCACCGACGAAATCCTCCGCCAGGCCCGTCAAGCCATGGGCGGCGCCCGTCTCGCCGCCGTCCAGAGCCTCACGGTCTCGGGCGACGCCACCAACGGCGCCATCGCCAGCGACCTGACTCTCAGCATCCAGCTTCCGGATAAATTCCTGCGCGAGCAAACCGTCCAGCTCGGCGCCGGCATGGGCGTGGGCTTAAGCGCGGAGGCGGCCGCGTCCGTCGGCGCTCCCACCGTGGTCGATTGTCTCAACGGCGACGAGCAATGGTCCGACATCCGCATGTCTGCCGACTCGCAAATTGACAGCTCCATGGTCGAACGCGCCGCCGGTTCCATGCTCACCGCCCGCCGTCAGGACCTCAAGGGTACCTTCGCCCGTTACCTTCTCGCCCTCCTCTTGGCCGACCGCCCCACCTTCCCCATCCAGTTCGCCGTGGTCGACCAAACGCCCACCCCGGACGGCGGCATGGCCTACGCGCTCGAAGGCAAGGGACCCGGCGATTTCGCCATCCGCCTCTTCATCGACGCCAAGACTTACTTGCCCATGATGATGGCCCACACCTCCGGCGACACCGTCACCCAGATCTGGCTCAGCAAGTACAAGACCGAGGACGGCGTCACCATGCCGCACATGCTGAGCTGGATGCAGAACGGCCGCGAAACCGAGAGCCTCTCCATCAAAAAGGTGAAACTCAACCCCAAATTCCCAACCGGCAAATTCGTCAAAGCAGCCCACTGAGCGTGGCAGGCGCTTTCGCCTGCCGTGTTCGCCGCGCCGCTCCCCGGCCCGCTCTCCCGCCCGTTGCGCCCGCACCCAGGATCGGCTAGCCTTAAAATTGGAGGAATGGGTGAGTGGTTGAAACCGGCGGTCTTGAAAACCGTTAGCGGGGTGACTCGCTCGGGGGTTCGAATCCCTCTTCCTCCGCCA
>CAYWHA010000047.1:0-43291 GCA_964457555.1 uncultured Solibacteraceae bacterium | reverse complement strand
CCTTGTATTGGAAACCGAATCGGATTTCAGGATCATCCTTCGATTGGAAAATGCTACCTTAATAGAGAAGCTCTTTACCGAACCCCAGATCCTCGCCGTCGTGCAAAGCCAAGCCGATCTGCTCTAAACTGCCGTGGCGGCCGTTGTACCAGAGCAGCCATTTCTTGCCGTCGTAGATTGCATAGGGCTTGTAGCAGGCGTCGTGGTCCCAAGCTTCCTGACCGGGGCGGACAATCGGATTCGCGGGATGGCGCTGCCAAGCGGTCACGCCGTCGCGCGAACGGGCAAGGCCGATTTGCGCGTGATCGATATCGCGGAATCCAATGTAGAACATGTAGTGCCAGCCGCCGCGCTGCAGAACCTGACATCCCGTGACCCTGGCCTGGTCGAAGACCTTCTCCGTTCCGGGGCCGAAGATCGGGTTCGCCGGGGCCTTGGTCCAGTGCAGTCCGTCCGGACTAGTCGCATATCCGATGGCATCCGGCTCATATTGCTCGCCGCCCGAATACCACATGCGGAACAGCTTCGTGCGCTCGTCCCAAATCACGTCCGGGCACATCACGGCCACCTTCTCCCACGGCTTGTCTGCCGAGACCACGGGTTCGGCGCTCATCCGTTTCCATGCCTTGCCGTCCGGGCTGGTGGCATATCCAATCGCGGAGTGGCCGCGCGCCTGGCCGGTGTACCACATGTGATAGCCATCGGCGCGTTTGAGCACGGCGGGACGGTTGATATCCTGTTCCCATGGCGCGGCGGGGTTCGGCCCCAGGACAATCTGAGGCTCGCTCCAATGCATCCCGTCTGCGCTCTCGAAGAGCGCGATGGAGCGCCTCGGCCGCCAGGATCCCCACAGGCGGTACTTCGGCCCTTCCTTCAATACGGCGATATCGAAGACCGTTCCGTACTGGCCGCCGATGATCGGATTCTTTTCGTACTTGCGCCAGCCGCCGCTGGTTTGGGGCAGGTTCGCCGTCACGCGCTCCAGTCGCGGCGACGAAGCAATCTCCACGCCATCAGCATAGACGTGCAACCCGGCGCCCCGCCGGTAGCGGTTTCCGGTCTGGTCGTAGAGGATATCGACCATGGCTCCGTGGTACGGCACGCCGGTCAGGGCGAAGTAAGCGAGCGAACCATCGGGAACCAGCGGATTCACTTCGAGCGCCTGATCCATGCGCGGGCGGAGACCGGCCAGTCCGGTGATGATCAAGTCGTCGAAGGCGGAATGATTGTAATCGCGGCCGCGGTCTTTGTTCTTATCGTTGTTCCGATAGAGGATGGTCCTGGCGATGGGCGCACCGGTGAGTGGGTCGTAGTCTTCGTCGATCCACGGGATGACGCGGCCATCGTCCAGCTTGCGATACTGCGTGCGCGCGTAGGTGCGGAGCGTTTCTAGGTAATCCTTCTTGCCGACGTAATCCTGCTTATAGTCGTTGAGAAGGTTCGCCATGGCCACCAGTGTCTGGGTGGTGGCGAAGGGCCACGAAGGACCGTTCCAGAGGCACTCGTGCGGGTTCGCGAACATGAAGCGCGGGTCGCGCCGCTCGGCGGTGGTGGGCCCGTACGGAGCGTTGAAACCCTGGGGATCGGTGAGTTGTTGCCAGGCGATCTCGCGGCCAGGTTTCGGAAGATTGAAATACCAGGGAACATAGCCGTGCTCTTCGCGGACGCTGGCGAGTTTCTTACCTTCTCCGCGCGGCAGCACTTTATAGAAGCCGGCCTGTTCGTCCCAAAGGTTCTTCTCGACCAGATCCCGCAGCTCGGCGGCTTTGGCTTGAAACTCCTTTACCAGGTCCTGCTTCCCTGCGAGCCCGGCGATTGCGGCAATGGCTACGGCGTCGCCGTACATATAGCTGTTGATGGTGGCGCGGTATCCGCTGCCGCCGATGGAAACTTCCATCCCGTCGCGGTCGTCGATCTGCCAGAAAAGGCCGTTGGGGTCGCGGTGCGTCTGCTCCCACTGCCGGTAGTTCTCCACCAGGTCGGGCAGCAGGTCGACGGGGAGTTGCTGGTCCTGCGTCACCATCGCGCGCGCCAGGATGGATTCCGCGGCCCAGAAGCTGTAACGGCGCGGCTCCCCGCCACCGCGAAACCAGAAGCGCGCGTAATCGTCGAGATAGGCGCGATTGCGAAGCCAGCGGCCCTCGTGGAAGTGGTGGCCCGCCGCGCAACTGATGGTATTGAATTTGCCGGCCCAGGACACGTTCGGGAGGAACTCGGTGACGACGAAGCCGGCGGGCGTTTTCTCAATGTGCTTGCGGTACGTCCACCACCGGAAGTAGTAGATTTCCTCGAGGGTCTTGTCGGAGCATTCGAAGAGCGGAGTGTTTTCCCGCAGCCACTCCCATGACGATTTGTTGTCGATGAAGGTCGCGGCTCGCTCGTCGTCGTTGCGATTGAAAGACTCGATGTAGTGCTGGAAGGACTCGGAGCGCAGGGCCGGGGCGGTGCGCGTGGCAGCGCGCATGCGTCCGAATGGCGCTGTTGCGGCGGCGGCCATTAGTCCGCCAAGGAATTCGCGTCGATTCGACACTGTGCACCTCCCGTGAAGAAGGTCCTATTTTACTCCGCGGCGCAGGCTTCCAATAAGGATACGTGATATCGTAATCGGTGCTATGCTACGTTCGCTTCGGACTCTTTTAGCCTGCCTGGCGCTGGCAGCTTGCGTTTCCGCGCAGACCATGAAGGCGCCTGACATTACCAAAGAACCAACGCTCTACGTCGTGCCGTACGCGCACTTGGATACGCAATGGCGCTGGGAGTTTCCCCAGACCATCAGCGAGTATCTGCTGAAGACCCTGCGGGTGAACTTCTACTTGATGGACAAATACCCGCACTACGTCTTCAATTGGACCGGCTCCAACCGCTATCGCCTGATGAAGGAATATTTCCCGGCGGATTACGCCAAGATCAAGGGCTACGTGGATAAGGGGCAGTGGTATCCGGCGGGGTCGTCGGTGGAAGAGGGCGACGTCAACCTGCCCAGCGCGGAATCCATCCTCCGGCAGGTGCTGTATGGCAACGAGTACTACCGCAAAGAGTTCGGCAAGGCCAGCTCGGAATACATGCTGCCGGATTGCTTCGGGTTTCCGGCTTCGCTGCCGAGCATTCTGGCGCACGCTGGCGTGTTGGGCTTTTCCACGCAGAAGCTGTCGTCGGGATGGCAGCCGGCGCCCAAGGTGGGCGGACCGGATTCGCCGGAACAGACGCCCGAAGGCATTCCCTTCAACGTGGGCGTTTGGGAAGGGCCGGATGGAAAGACCATCCTGGCGGCGCTCAATCCCGGCGGCTACGGAAGCAGCATACGCACGGACCTGAGCAAGGCGCCGGTAGCGACGGCCGGCGGAAGGGGCGGCGACGATTGGGTGAGCCGCATTGCGCTCGATGGCAAAGTGACGGGAGTGTTCGCGGACTATAAATACATCGGCACAGGCGACATCGGCGGATCGACGGATGAGGAGACGGTGAAGCTGCTCGAAGCCACGGTGACCAAGGGCATGGCGTCGCTGCCGCCGGCGTACGCGGGACGCGGCGGACGGGGCGCGGCCACAACGCCGCCGCCCGCGCCGACTCCGGAAATCCAGATGGGCGACGGGCCGGTGCACGTGATTTCCGCCGCCGCCGACCAGATGTTCAAGGACATCAAGCCGGACATGCAGGCGCGCATGCCGCACTGGAAGGGCGACCTCGAATTGATCAACCATTCGGCCGGGTCACTGACTTCGGAAGCCTATCACAAGCGCTGGAACCGGAGGAACGAGATCCTGGCCGATGCCGCCGAGAAAGCCTCGGTGGCGGCGCAGTGGCTGGGCGGGCGGCCGTATCCGCAGCAGCGCCTAACGGACGCCTGGACGCTGGTGATGGGCGGCCAGTTCCACGATACCGGCGCGGGCACGGCGACGCCGCGCTCCTACGAGTTCGCGCAGAACGACGATGTGATCGCGATGAATCAGTTCGCGGGCGTGCTGACCAGCGCGACTGAAGCAGTGGCCTCCGGCATGAATACGCAGACCACGGGCGTTCCGGTGGTGGTCTACAATTCGCTGAATATCGCTCGCGAAGACGTGGTGTCGGCGGCGGTTTCGCTTCCGGTGGGCACGGCGGCGGTGAAGGTTACCGGGCCCGACGGCCAGGAAGTTCCCGCGCAGTTGGAAGACGGGAAAGTGGTGTTCGTGGCTAAGACGCCATCGGTGGGGTACGCGGTTTACAGCGTGGAACCGGCCTCCGCGGCGGGCACATCCATTCTCAAAGCGACGGTCCCGGCAGCCGGCGGGCGCGGCTTTGGCGGCGGGGGCGGCGCGGGCGCGGCGGGCGCGGCAGCCATCGAACGGTCGATCGAAAACGCGCGTTATAAGGTGATGTTGAATAACGCGGGCGACATTTCGAGCATCTATGACAAGTCGGTGGGCAAGGAACTGCTCTCGGCGCCGATTCGCCTGGCAATCTCATACGACCATCCGACGCAGTGGCCGGCCTGGAACATGGATTTCGATCAGGAACAGGCGGCGCCGCGTGCCTACGTGCGGGGCGGAGGCCAGGTGCGCATTACGGAGAATGGACCGGCGCGCGTATCGCTTGAGACGACGCGATCGATGGAAGGCTCGCGATTCACACAGACCGTGAGTCTCTCGGCCGGCGACGGCGGCAACCGCGTGGAGATCGGTGAGGTGTTCGACTGGTCCACGATGTACGCCAACCTGAAGGCCAGCGTTCCGTTCAGCGCATCCAACCCCAATGCCACTTACAACTGGGAAATTGGAACTGTCGAGCGGCCGAATGCGTTCGATCGCCAGTTCGAAGTGGCCTCACACCACTGGATCGACCTGACGGATAAGAGCGGCGCTTACGGCGCCACCATACTGACGGATGTCAAGAACGGTTCCGACAAGCCGGCCGACAACACCATCCGCCTGACCTTGGTGCGGTCGCCGGGCACCGACAGTTCCTACACCGACCAGGCCAACCAGGATTTTGGCCATCATGAGAACGTTTTCGGAATCGCCGGGCACAAGGGTGACTGGCGCGACGGCCAGACCGACTGGCAGGCTTATCGCTTGAGCGCTCCTCTGACGGCTTTCGAAACCACCAAGCACGCCGGTGCGATGGGCAAGGAATTTTCGCTGTTGAAGATCGATAACCCGCGCATACGGGTGCTGGCGCTCAAGAAGGCCGAGTTGAGCGACGAAGTGATTCTGCGCATGGTGGAACTCGATGGCAAGGCAGCGCCGAACGTGCATGCGACGCTTGCCGGTCCCATCGCCTCGGCTCGCGAAGTGAACGGGCAGGAGATGCCGCTGGGAGCCGCCACGGTGACCAGTGGAGCGCTGGTGACCTCATTCACCGCGTATCAGCCGCGCACTTTCGCGCTGCGGTTGGGCGCGGCGCCGGGCAGAACGCCGGCAGTGCGATCGCAGCCCGTCACGCTGACCTACGACGTAGAGACGGCGAGCAACGACGACCGTCCATCCACCGCCGGCTTCGACGGAAAGGGCAATTCCCTGCCCGCCGAGATGCTGCCCACGGACCTGACCTTCAGCGGCGTGGATTTCAAGCTGGCGCCGGCGGGTTCCGGCAAGCAGAACGCCGTGACCGCGAAGGGCCAGACTATCGCTCTGCCGGCGGGTAATTACGACCGCGTGTACCTGATTGCGGCGGCCTCTGACGGCGACGCCAAGGCGACGTTCAAGGTGGGCGACAAGTCCGCCGATCTCAATATCGAAGATTGGGGCGGATTTATCGGCCAGTGGGACACGCGAATCTGGAAGAACAATCCGTATACAGACAAGGACTGGGCGGTTTCCGCGAATCACGCGGTGTGGGATCCGGACCCGGCCAAACAGACCACGCAGGGGCATAGGGACTGGTCGCCGCGATATCCCGACGACTATGTGGGCCTGAGGCCGGGCTTCATCAAGCGCGCGGACGTGGCGTGGTATGCCTCGCACCACCATACGCCCGAAGGGTTGAACCAGCCCTACGCGTATTCGTATCTGTTCGCGTACGCCATCGATGTACCGGCGGGGGCGCGGACATTGACGCTGCCGAACAACGCACGGATCAAGGTGCTGGCGGTATCCGTGGCGCAGGAAGGCGCGGAGGTGAAGCCGGCGCAACCGCTGTACGATACGCTCGGCGGGGAAGTGCCGAAGGTAGTAGCGGCGCTGCCGTAAGGGGGGAGTGGGGCGGGCCGGGGAGACGCGGCCCGCCGAACTCCCTCATTGAACCAGGCGAACGGAGGGGTGTGCGACGTTCCCGGCCCGGAAAAGCCGGCGGTCGGCGGTAAGAACCGGGCAATCGCGTTCCAGCGCAAGAGCGAGGTATACGCAGTCCCACAAGGACAGTTTGTATTGCAGAGACAGAGCGAGCGCGCGGGGCAACCGCGGGCGCATATCGAATAGCCGGGGCGCACATTTAGCCATCAACCGGAAGGCCGCGTGAGCCTGTTCCGCCGAGATCTCTTTCCGGCGGTTGTGTTTCGCCACCAGACTAGCGAACTCCGCCAGGAGTAGATCGGGAGCGACAAGCAGAACCTCTCCCGCGGCGTAGCGCTCGAACAAACCGAGGGCCGGCGCGCGGTCCGGCTCAGGCAGCACCCATTTTGCGGCGACGCTGCAGTCCAGAACGAATTCCTCGGTCATGCGCTATCGCTCCCGGTCCGCGCGAATCAGGGGCGCACTGTCGTCCACGGGCGGCAGGGACGCCGCAAACCGGTCAAGTTCCTTACGCAGATTGGTCAGTTGCCGCCGCCGCTCCGCCTCGGCGGCTTCCGTTTCGAGCGCCAGAATGATCTCGGAATTGAGGCTCCGCCGCTTCCTCTTCGCCTCTCGCTTCATCACGCGGTAGATCGGTTCCGGAATGTTCTTGACGGTGATGTCCATGGAACCATTTTGGAACCGTTGGCTCGCTCTCCGCAACTGGGTTTTCCAATTCACCCGGCACGCTGCCCGCCGGAGCCGGCGTGTAGGCAAAACTGGCGCACTTCAGGCCCGTTTCGTCGGCCAAACTCCTGTGGCTAGTTAATTTTGGGGGTTTCGTAGCCTGTCCCCGAAATTCCTGTCCCGAAATTCCGTGGGTCTGTAAGTGGCTGCCACACGCGGACCCGGCGAAGGTTTGTTCGTGTTGTTCGCTCGCTTACGCCCCGAACGAAGAATCAGCAGCGCAGCGCTTGACGGCTGCACAGTGCTGAGGCTAGGCTAGCGGTCATGCCAATGCCCTTTACCATCTCAGCTACCGCCGTTGAGGTACATCGCCTTAGGACATATCTGCGCTACTTGAGGGAGTTCAGCATTCCTCAATTTGAACGACTGCGGCAAGTGTTGCGTCAGCAGACGAGATCGGCCCTTGGGCGGTTTGCCGACTTCAGCCCGACCTTTGACCTCGATTTGTTTACCTGGGTGTCCGGGGAGATGTACCTTGATCTGAACACACTAATCGAGAACAAATGGAAACTGTTTCACGACCAAGTTGAAACCATCGAACAGCGGTTGCGTCAACTAACCGCGAAGAGCGCCGATGAGCTGGAAGCAGAAGAACTCAATTTCTGGGAAGAATGTAATACTGGCGCTCAGGCCTAACGCCTCCCAGCCGCGCCACTCTTACGGCTACAGGGTTTTGTTATCGGCGGTCTTCAGTTGCGTATCTGCTACGCCACTGCACATGTGGACGGCGAAATCCGAAACGTTGTGGAGCGCGATCACCGGCGTCCCGGCGACCAGCGGGACTTTGACGCGGAAGATGTCGGCGTCCACGACGTCCTGCAGGACGAAGGCGGGACGCAAGTCGTCTTTCGCGGTGCGGATCTCGATGTTATCGAACTGTATGCCTTTGACATGGCGCACGTAGAATCCGTGTGAAGGCATGTTGTGGCGTACGGGCGGGGCGGCGCCGGGAGATCCCGGTCCGCGACCCGCCGCCCCTGCGGCCGGCGCGGCTCCGGTTGGGCCTGCTCCGGCTGCGCCCGCAGCCCTGCCGCCAGGCGCGCCGGGGGCTCCGGGCATCGCGCCGCCTCTTGCGGCACGTCCCGCGGCGGCTTCTTCCTCGGAAACCCAGTGGCCGTCCGGAGCGCGTCCGCTGGGCCGGCCCACGCCGAGAAACATGCCGGGTTCGGGATACGTCTCCTCGTTTTCCGGGGGCTGGTAGGCTGCGTCTTCCTTCGTGCCGCCGCCCTGGTGCAGAATCTGGATGTCGCTGATCTTTACGTCTTCGATCTCATGGCCCGGAATCCCGGTGATGATGGAGCCGAGACCGGCTACGCAATTCGAACACACCAGGTTGCTGATGACCACGCGCTTCAGGGTTCCCACCGGCGTGTTGTCGGGGCCGCGCATGCGGGAGCCAAGGCGCATGAAAATCGGCGCGCTCATGATGTCGCGCATCGAAATATTGGTGACGGTTATGTCTTCGAGCTGGGCGCCGTCCACGGTCTCAAGCGCCAGTCCCTGGCAGCCTTCGAAGATGCAATTGGAAATGGTGATGTTGCGGAAACCGCCGTTCGATTCGGTGCCGAACTTGATGCGCCCGGTGTGGGAAACGCCGCGGGCGTCGGGCGCGAACTTCTTGTAGGAGCCATCGAGCAGGGACCCTTCTTCCCAGCATCCGGCGACGTAGCAGTTGGAGATCGCGACGTACTCGGTCTGCTTTGCGCGGCCCAGCGAGTAGTCGGACTTGAGGCAGATGCCATCGTCCCAGGGCGAGTTCACGTAGCAATTCGACACGCGGACGTTGCGGCAGGCATCGATGTCCATGCCGTCGCGGTTGGTATCGATCTTCAGGTTGTCGATGGTGAGATTGTCGAGGCCCGTCGCCAGAATGCCGAAGTGGCCGCCATGAAGAATCGAAAAATCGCGCAGCAGCACGTTGTGGCATTCCCGCAGGCTGATGGACTTGTTGCCCACGCCGGGTGTCAGGGCGTTGGGCGCGCCTGTGCCACGGCTCAATCCCCTGCCCCAGATGCGCCCGGTTCCCACGATGCCGATGTTATCGAGTCCTTCGCCCCAGATCAGGCTGTTGTGGAAATGGCTGTGGCCGAAATCCTGGTACATGTTCCACTGGTTCGCTTCGGCCAGATCGTAGCCGGGCGCGCCCGGCGCGGGCGAATCGGCGGCGATGATGGTGGCGCCCGGTTCCAGTTGCAGCGTCACGTTGCTCTTCAGATGGATGGAATAGGAAAGGTAATTGCCGGCGGGGAAGTGCACCGTCCCGCCGCCGGCGACCGCGGCCGCGTCGATGGTCTTGTTGATGGCGGCCGTGTCGAGGGTCTTTCCATCCCCGGTTGCGCCGAAAGCCTTGACGTTGAAACTTCCGGGGGAAATCGCGGAGGTCTGCCCCGCGACCTGGCCTGCCCCGCCGGTCAGGGCGCCGGCCACACCCGCGCCGGCAAAGCGCAGGAAATCCCTGCGCGGATTGGTTTCAGTTGGCATAGACTCTTCTCTCCAGGGAAGCGGCTGCAAAGGCTCCAAAATTACCGTACCACGTGTCGCGGCAATGCGGCGGAAAGGCCGACGCCGGTAGATTTCGGAGGTCGAAGTGTTGAAAATATCGACGAAGAAAGTAATGGATTGACTTCCGGGACGCATTAGTGGAGACTATGCAAATAACCACAGGTTGTGAAAAACGCCAACCCGGGTGATCTGAACCAAAGCGGACGTTCCTGGTAGGGGTGTCCGTAGCTGGGGCATGCGACGCAGGTCCTTGGCAAAGTGGAGTCCCATGCGAACATCGGTTTTCAAGAACACAAGTGTGCTCGTGTTGGCCCTTGTGGGGATCGCATCCCGTTCGAACGCGAATACGATCGTCACGGTCCCGCCAGGTCTTAGCCCCGGCAGCCCATATCGGCTGGTGTTCGTCACGGCCGACACGTATACCGCCGAATCTTCCAACATCGCCGACTACAACAACGACGTAAACACCGAGGCCAACGGGGTCGCGGCCTTGGAGGCATTGGGCGCCACCTGGCTCGACATTGGCTCTACGGAGGCGGTGAACGCGATCGACAACGTTGGCATCGACAGCGGGGTACCAATCTACGATTTAGGGGGGGATCTGATCGCAAGCGATGCAGGGACGGAGGTGGGATCGGGGTTGTTCGGATTCCCGTACGATATTCTCGCTCCCATCCAATTCAACGAGGATGGCGGGGTTATGCTCGGTAACGTATGGACAGGGTCCCTCGATGGGCGGGCCTACACGGGATACGCGCTCGGGGACGGGGACGCCATATTTGGAGTATCCTCGGTGTCTACATTCGGCTGGATGACAAATTCAGCCGATCCCTATACCACCGACATGTCGCTTTATGGGATAAGCGGGGTTTTGACGGTTCCCGAAAGCGCGACCCCGGAACCCTCGTCTATGGGTCTGGCGATCGGTGGCATGGCGCTCATGGTCATCGCGAGGCATCGACGCCGGCGGGCTACAAATGGATTGCCGGCAGCCGGAGCATGCGACGCAGGTCCCTGGCAAAGTGGAGTCTCATGCGAGACCTTGGTTTGCGTTACTTGGGGTCTTGTGCGTCTCGGCTGCCCCGGCGCTCGCCAGCACAATCTACGGCTACACCGGAGGCAGCCAGACCTTCACGGTACCCTCCACCGGCATTTACATGATCGTCGCTTACGGCGCATCGGGCGGAACGAGCGTGGGATTCAGTAACGGCGGCTTCGGGGCCGAAATCGGCGATGAGTTCAACCTCATTGCGGGCGACGTGATTCAGATCGACGTAGGCGACAGCGGCGCCAACACCGCCGGCCGCGTCGGCCCCGGTTTCGCCGGCGGCGGCGGCGGGGGAACCTTCGTGGTGGACAGCACGAGCGACACGATCCTGGCCATTGCCGGCGGCGGAGGAGGCGGCGGAATTGGCGGCAACGGCTTCAATAGCGCCGGCATAGGTGGGAGCGGAACGGGCGGCAATGGCGGAGGCACGCCCTTTGGCGGGGGCGGCGGGGGCGGCTACTTTTCAGACGGCGCCACAGCGGGTGGCAACCCCGGGGAAGGGTATCCCGGCTTGGCCGGCGGCGGAGGCTTCGGCGGAGGCTTCGGCGGTGGCTACGGCGGGGGTGGTGGAGGCGGTGGCTACGGCGGCGGGGGTGGCGGAGGCTATAGCGGCGGCGCGGGCGGCGCGAGCGGCAGTGGCACGGGCGGCGCGGGCGGGTCTTCCTATGATGAAATCAGCAACATCGCCCCCATGACCTTCGTCGCAGGCGAGAACTCCGGCCAAGGCTGGGTCGTCATCTCAGCCGTTCCCGAGCCGGCTTCGTTCGCGTTGCTCATCGCGGGCCTCGCCGGTTTGCTTGCCCTTCGCCGCCGCGCGAGTTCGTTATTAAGCGCTAAGTAGCGCCCTTCATCGGAACCTTGAGACCGGCGCTGCAAGTGAGGCGCGACATGAGTTCCGCCTCTTGCGATCCCTTCGCTTCGGCGGCGGCGGGCGTTTAAGTCCGCTGGGAATGGGCTGCTTACTTCCCCTGCAAGGCGGCTATGATTGAGATCTGAGCCGCTCGCATCGGAAAGGAAACGAACATGAAGACCAAGCTGTATTTTGCCATTGTCCCCGTGCTGGCGTTCGCCGGGTGGGTGATGGCGCAGCCCTCCGCGGACCCGCTAATTGAAGGGTTCCGGAACGTGGAGGTGGCTTCCGTGTCGGATGCCATGGAGCAACTCTACGGGCAGAAGGCCTACATGTCCCACGATATGCGGCCCCTGTTTAAAACCAAATTCGCCGGACCCGCAGTCACCGTCTACCTCAAGAAAGAAGAGCACAAGGAAGGCTCTGCCGCGTCGCAGGGAATGCTGGATGCCATCGACGCAGCGCCGCCGGGATCGGTCTACGTGATGGTTCTCGAAGACGGCCTGGACTATGCCGGAATCGGCGGATTGATGGCGACGGCCATGAAGGTTCGCGGGCTGACCGGAGCGGTGATCGACGGCTCCATACGAGACCTGCCGCAGATCGGCAAGATCCAATTCCCGGTGTACAGCCGGGGCGTCGCGCCTTCCACCAGCATCAACCACTTCCGCTTCGCCGGGGTCAACATCCCCGTCACCTGCGCGGGCGTGCGCGTGAATGCGGGCGACATCATCAGCGCCGATGAGGATGGCGTGGTGGCCGTGCCGAAGGCGCAAGCCGCCGACGTCCTCAAGAAAGCGCAGGACCTGGACCAGACCGAGCACCAGATGCTTCCGTTCATCGAGAAGTTCAAGTCCATGAAGGAAGCGGTCGCGAAGTTCGGCCGGATCTGAATCGGGTTAAAATCACTTCGTCGGAAAGGAGATCTACCATGTCTTTACTCCACGCCGCTCACGGACGGCGTTCCTTCTTGAAGAGAACCGCGGGGGCGCTGTCCGCCGGCTTTCTGACCGGCGAAACGCTGGAAGCGCTTCCCCAAAACGTAAACACCAACTCCAAACCCTCGGACCTGAAAATTACCGATATGCGGATTGCGGTGCTGAGGGGCGTACCGATGACGTCCCCCTTGATCCGCATCGACACCAACCAGGGGATCTACGGTTTGGGCGAGGTGCGCGACGGCGCGACCAAGAATTACGCCCTGGAGCTCAAGAGCAAGATCCTCGGCCAGAATCCCTGCAATGTGGATCTGCTCTTTCGCCGAATCAAGCAGTTCGGCGGCCATGCGCGGCAGGGCGGCGGCGTGTCCGGAGTGGAAGTGGCGCTGTGGGACCTGGCGGGCAAAGCGTACAACGTTCCGATTTATCAGATGCTGGGCGGCAAGTTCCGCGACCGGATCCGCATCTACTGCGATACCACGGAATCGCCCGATCCCGCGGAGTTCACGCGCCGCCTCAAAGAGCGCATGGCCATGGGCTTCACGTGGATGAAGATGGATCTCGGCATCAACCTGGTGCAGCGGACGCCGGACACGGTGACGCAGGCTGCCGGAATTGCGCAACAGTATGGCGGACTTTTCGCCGAGCATCCCATGCTGGCCACTGAGATCACCGACAAGGGCATCGCGATGATGTGCGACTTCGTGGCGCAGGTGCGCGAGGGCGTCGGCATGAGCATTCCGATCTCCGCCGACCACTTCGGCCGCATTGGCGTCAACAGTTGCATCCGGCTGGGCAAGGCGCTCACCAAGTACAACCTGGCATGGCTGGAAGACATGATCCCGTGGCAGGAGACCGACTTATTGAAGGAGATCTCGAGCGAGGTCGATACGCCCATTCTCACGGGCGAGGACATCTTCCTCAAAGAGCCTTTCGAGGTGCTGTGCAAAGCGCACGCGGTGGATATTATCCACCCGGACGTGCTGACCACGGGCGGAATCCTCGAGACCAAAAAGATCGGAGACATGGCGCAGGAGTACGGCGTTCCCATGGCCATGCACTGCGCCCATACGCCGGTTGGCGCCATGGCGTGCGTACACGTGGCCGCCGCCACGGAAAACTTCCTGTGCCTGGAGAATCATGCCGTGGACGTGCCCATCTGGAGCGACCTGGTGGACGGCGTCGAGAAGCCCATCGTCAATAAGGGGTACATCACGGTGCCGGACAAGCCGGGTTTGGGCATCACCTTGAACGAAGCGGCGTGCAAACAGCACCTGGTTCCAGGCGAGGGATGGTTCGAGCCGACCGACCAGTGGAACAATATCGGACGGCCGAACGACAACCTGTGGAGTTAGGAAATCGAGAGGTCTTGCGCTCAAGATTCTTCCTCTTGCTTCTCCCGCTTGCGGCGCCGGTGTGCCTCGCGCAGACGGTTCCGCCGCCGCAGTACGAAACCGTGGTGGTCACAGGCACGTTCGAACCACTCGCGCTCGAGGAAATCGACCGCACGGTCACCGTGCTTCAGGCGCGCGAGCGGGAGCTGCTTCTCAATAGCATTGGAGATCTGCTGGAGCTCGACGCCTCACTCGACCTGCAACAACGCGCGCCCGATGGCATCCAGGGCGACCTGACGATCCGCGGCTCCAACTTCGGCCAGACGCTGGTGCTGCTCAACGGAGAGCGGTTGAACGATTCGCAATCGGGGCACCACGACATGGATATTCCCATTCCGCTGGCGGCCATCGCGCGCGTCGAAGTATTGAGCGGCTCGGGTTCCACCATGTACGGCTCGGACGCCGTCGCGGGGGCCATCAACATTATTACTGCGCCGCCCGAAGACGCCGAGATCCGTCTGCGCACGGCGTTCGGGAATTTCGGAACCAATCAGCAGAGCGTCTCCCTGGCCGGCTCGCTTGGAGGCATATCCGAGCAGCTCGTGGCCGCGCGCGACTTCTCCGACGGCTTTATGCCGGATCGCGACTACCGCAATTTGCAGTTCTCCTCCACCACGCACTTTGCGACCAGGCTCGGGCCCGGCGACGTCACCCTGGGCTACATGGATCACCCATTCGGCGCGAACCAGTTCTACGGCCCCTACAATTCCTGGGAGGACACCAAGACGTGGCTGGCAGCGGTGCGGCAGGAATTGGGCAAGAAGACCACGGCCAGCTTTGCCTTCCGCCGGCACAGCGATCTTTACGTGCTTCTCCGCAACGACCCGGATTATTACGCCAATCATCACGCCGACGAGAGCTGGCAGGCGGCCTTGCGGCGCAGTGAGCCCGTGGCGCGGACCATCACGGTGAATTACGGCGTGGAAGGCCTGAGCGAATCGATCGTGAGCAATAACCTGGGCATTCACCAGCGGGCGCGCGCCGCGGCCTACGGTTCCATCGATTTCCGCACGCTGCGGCGCTTCTCGCTCTCCGTGGCCGCGCGCGAGGAAGTCTACCGCAACTTCTCCGGCGAGCTCTGCCCCACCATCGCGGGAGGATACTGGCTATCGTCGAAGTGGAAGCTGCGCGCTTCCGCCAGCCGGGCTTTCCGGGTTCCGAGCTATACCGACCTTTACTATAACGACCCAGCCAACCAGGGCAATCCGAATCTGCTGCCGGAACGGGCATGGACTTATGAAACCGGCGCCGAATGGAATCCGGCCCCGCGCCTTCGAGTGAACATGGGCGTATTCATGCGGCGCGAGCGCGACGACATCGACTATTACCGAAGCGATCCGAATGCCATCTGGGTGGCCCTGAACATCGATAATTTGAATTTCAGCGGCGTCGAAGGGTCCGTGCGATGGATGCTGTCGCACTCCCAAACCATCGACTTCAACTACACCGGTCTGCGCGCCACCCAGGACACCGTGCCGCTCGGCTATACGAAGTACACGTTCCAGTATCCGAAACAGACCGGCATCGCGGCGTGGCAGGCAAGCCTGCCCAAGGGCTTTCTCTTCCGTGTGCGCCTGGGCGTGCGGGACCCGTTCAACGCCGCCCCGTATGCGCTGCTCGATGCCTACGCCGCTTTCTCCCACGGCCGGGTGCGCCCGTTTCTGCAATTGACCAACATCGCCGGGACGTCCTACCAGGAGATTCAGGGCGTCCAGATGCCCGGCCTGACCGTGCTTGGAGGCGTGGAGATCCTGGCTTATGGACACTGATTTACCGGTCATCGAGTTTCAAAATGTCACGGTCCGGCGCGGCGAGTGCGACGTGCTCGATGGCATCACGCTATCCATCGCTCAAGGCGAGAACGTGGCGATTCTGGGGCCCAATGGGTCGGGCAAGTCCACCCTCATCAAGGCCATTGCGCGCGACATCTACCCCGTGGTCAAATCCGAGCCGTGGTCGCTGCGCATTCTCGGAAGCGACTGCTGGAACCTCTTCGAGCTGCGCAACCGGCTCGGCCTCGTCTCGAACGACTGGATGCAGATGTGTACGCGGGACTATTCCGCGTTTGAAATCGTGCTCTCCGGGTTCTTCGGCAGCGTCGGCATCTGGCCCTATCACGCCGTAACTCCGGAGATGCGGCGGAAGGCCCGCGAGGTGATGGAGCTGCTGGAAATCCCGCATCTGGCGGAACGCGCCACCAACGAGGTTTCCTCCGGAGAGGCGCGCCGCATCCTGATTGCGCGCGCGCTGGTGCACGACCCGGAGACACTGATCCTCGATGAACCCTCCACCAGCCTGGACCTGCGCGCCGCCCGCGAACTGCGTGAGATCCTCCGCAAACTCGCCGGCGGGCGCATCGGCATCGTCATGGTGACCCACCATTTGCCGGACATCATTCCCGAGATGCGGCGCGTAGTGACCATCCGCGACGGCCGCATGCACGGCGATGGACCCAAGGAGCGGGCGCTCACCGCTTCCGCTCTGGAGGGCCTTTTCGGGATTCCGGTGGAAGTCCTGGAGCGCGACGGATATTATCACGTGCTGTAGCTCACCGAGCCGCGAACGTAAGAGCGGTTACTTCACCGCCAGCCAAGCCAAGAAAAGCCCGTCCGGCGCCACGTCTTCCCAGTAGGAAATGAACCGGCTGGTCACCTGGCGGCAGTGGCGCGCCAGCAGACGCTCCAGTTCTTCGCGAGTGAACCACCGCTCCCATTCCGGCGTCGCCAGCTTGCCCCATTGCGCGGCGTTCTTATCGATAATGGCGATGCGCCCGCCGGATTTCACCACGCGGCAGATTTCGCTCACGGCTTGCTCGATTTCCACGGCGTGTTCCAGAGACTCCGTGGCGTAAGCAGCGTCGAAATATCCGTTTTCGAACGGCATCCCGGTCATGGAACCGGCGCGCGTGTGGATGCCGTCGGGCACGCACCGGAGCATGGTTTCCGACAGGTCGAGGCCCCAGATTTCGGCCTCGGGGTCCTGCTCCTGGAAAACCCGCGCGAACCGCCCCTTGCCACATCCCACATCGAGCACCCGTTTGCCTGCCAGACTGCCCAAGTGCTCGCGGATCAACTTCACGTGGTAAATGCGGGGGTCGATGGTGGCGGGGAAGTGTTCCTCGTCCCAAGCGGCCTGATCGAACGAGGCCTGGATGCGCGAACGCAGTTCTGGCGTGAGCAAGTGGGGCGGACCTCCTGGGCTGCCTTCTTGTGGCCGTGATCCGCGTTCGGTCGAAGAAGGCAGACGGGCCCAGATACGGCGTGGGCGCCCCGGTCCGCCCCACCTCAACAATCGCTTCCAGTCCAAGCCCTATGCCTTGGTCAGGAATACCGGCAGACCCATCTTCTGGTCGTAAGTGGGCCGGTACCGGTCTTTGTTGTACTGGGTGTTGATATCCACACGGCGCGGCCCCAACTTGGGATCCGGGATCTCAGCCAGCGTGTAGCAGCCGTTGCTGATGGCGGTCATCAAGCCGTGTTTGCCCTCTTCAATGGCGTCCATGGCCATGCCCGCGAACGTGGTGGCCACCATGCGGTCCACAAAGTCCGGGCTGCCGGAACGCAGATCGTAGGTCAGGTCGCTGACGATGGTTTCTTCGCCCGTGGCTGCCTTGATTTCGTTGCTGAGATCTTCGGCCACGCTCATCTTCTTGCGGTGGCCAAAGGCGTCGGCTTCTCCATATTCCTTCACCTGGTAGCCTTCCCACTCCGCGCCTTCGGAAAGAATCACCAGCGAGTAATTGCTGGGATTGTTCTTCTTATCGCCGATCAGGAAGCCGATGAGCTTTTGGAGATCCACCTTGAACTCGGGGATGCAGCAGCGGATCGAGGTGACGTAAGCCGTGTAGAGGGCGGTGTATCCGGCATCGCGGCCAAACACACGGAAAACGCCGATGCGTTCATGCGAACCTACCGTGGTGCGCTGGCGCTCGATCGCATCCATGGCGCGCGTGATGGCGGTCGAAAATCCGATGCAGTACTCGGTATTCCGCACATCGTTGTCCATGGTTTTCGGGACGGCGACCACCTTCATTCCGTGCCGGTCCAACTCCGCCGCATAGCTGAGCGTGTCGTCGCCGCCGATGGGGATCAGATAGTCCAGCCCCAGCGTCTCGATGTTTCGCATCACCGCCTTGGTGACGTCGTAAACCGTCGACGTGACGCCCTTTTTGGTACTTTCCTTGGCAGGGAAATCCTGACCCTCCAGCGTGGGTGGCACCTTTTTCATTTTCGACGGGTTGGTTCGCGAGCTGTGCAGGTAAGTCCCGCCCGTGCGGTCGATGCTGCGCGTGTTCTCGCGGTTCAACGGCAGGATGTAGCGTGCGCGGCTGGCCGGGTCCTCCAGGTTGACATGCGTCAAACCTTCCCAGCCGCGGCGAATGCCGATCACCTCGCAGCCGATCTCGCTTCCACGGTAAACCACCGACTTGATCACGGAATTCAATCCCGGCACGTCGCCGCCGCCCGTGAGAATGCCTATGCGCTTTACAGCCATGAATGCTCCTTGGGTATTGAGAGTTATCCGAACGGAAAAACTCATTATATAGGGATGCGGGGTGGGAGGGAGAAAATTGCCGAGTTTACCGAGCCGCGAACGTCAGAGAGCGGTTGCCCCGTGGCAAGAACCGCTCTCTGACGTTCGCGGCTCGGATGGTACGTTCGCGGCGCGCGCCGTTCGCGCGCCTTACTGCGCTGAATTCGGCAGCACGCCGGCCGGGTACACGGGAGACCATTCCCCGTTCGGTCCGGTCTTGCGCAGCACGCGGAACGATACGGGCTGGCCGCCTTTCAGCGTGGATTCCACGCGCTCCACGTCCGCCGCCGAATTGACCGGCTGGCGATTGATCGAGAAAACCACGTCGTCGGGAACCAGACCGATCTCCTCGGCGAACGAGTTGGGTTCCACCGATACGATCGCCACGCCGCCGCTCTGCTTGATGCCGAGCGACTGGCGCTTCTGGTCGGTCAGCCCCTGGATCTGCATGCCGAACTTGGCCGATGTGGCTTCCGGCTTCACCACGCCTGGCTGGGCGCCGCCGCCGCCGAACCTGTCGGCAAAGATCTGCGTGATGTCCCCGACCACCACTTTGTAATCGAGGTGCTTGCCCTCGCGAACCACCCCCAAGTCGACCGTCGTGCCAAGCGGCGTGCCGACCACCACGTTCACCAGATCGTTGCCATCGCGCACCGGTTTGCCGTTGATAGAAACGATGACGTCCTCTTCCTTGATTCCAGCCTTCTCGGCCGGTCCGCCGGGGGCCACCTGGCTGACGAACACGCCCTCGGAAACGCCGGCCACCTGAAGGTTGGCCTTGGTCGCGGTGGGGTCGCTGCTGTAGGTAATGCCGATCGAACCGCGCGTCACCTTGCCGCTCTTGATGATCTGGTTGTAGACCTGCGCCGCGGTGTTGATGGGCAGAGCGAAACCGATGCCCTGGTACCCCCGCGTGGTGGAGGCGATGGCCGTGTTGATGCCGACCACCTCGCCGCGAATGTTCAACAGCGGGCCGCCGCTATTGCCGGGGTTGATGGCCGCATCGGTCTGGAGGAAGTGCTGATACTGGCTGCTGCCGCCGTCCGGGATGTCCCGTCCCGTGGCGCTGATGATGCCCGCAGTCACGGTGTTCTGAAAGTCGAACGGAGAACCGATGGCTACCGCCCAGTCTCCCACCTGTACCGCATCGGAATTGCCGATCTTCGCCGCGACAACTTTGGCCTTCCCCTCGACTCGAATCACCGCCAAATCGGTCTGATCGTCCACGCCGATAACTTTGGCATCGTACGAAGCCGGATCGTCGGTGAATTTCACCTTGATGCTGTCGGCCTTATCGACCACGTGGAAATTCGTCAAGATGTAACCGGCGCCGTCCACCACCACGCCGGAACCCAGCGCTTCGCCGCCCTGGGCGCCCGGCGTCTCCGGCCCGCCGCCGAACGGGTTGCCAAAGAACTGGAAGAACTGCTCGAATCCGTTGCCGCTGTCGCCGTTGTCGCCGTTGCCCTCGTCGCCAGGGGCCGGGACTGCCCGGCGCCGGTTCCGCGTTTGCGCGGGAGCTTTCGGCAGATACTTTACCGTAATGTGAACAACCGATGGCTCTACCTGTTTCGCAATTTGTGAAAACGCCGTCGATAGTTCGACCGGGTTGGGAATGACGAGCGGCGTCGCGCCGGGCGCCGCCTGACTGCCTTTCGCCGCTCGCACGCCCCAATCGACGCTAATCAGCGTGCCGATCAGAATGCCGACGCACAGCGTGAGCACCACCAGGGTGAAGGAAAGCAGCTTCTCGGTACGTAATTTTTCAGAAAAACTCATGTTGCCTCTTCAATTTTTCAGCTTCTTACTTAAGATGGATGCCGCCACGGATTCAACGGTTTCAGCTCCACCAGGACAACTCCACCCAGGATGAGGACCGCGCCCGCGGCCGCGCGTCGCGACATTCCCTCACCCGCCAGCAGAAACGAAGTGACCCAGGCAAACACCGGCTCCAGCATGTAAATCAACCCCGTTCGCGTCGGGGTGGTGTACCGCTGGGCCCACGCCTGAATCGTAAACGCCAACGCAGTGGCGAACAGCCCAGTTACCAGTATGGCGCCGATTGTCGCGGGCCGCCAACGGATGTGCGGCGGTTCCACCCACCAAAACAGCGCCAGCGACAGGACTGCGGCCATCGCGATTTGCATCACCGACAGGATCTCAAAACTCATGCGCTCGGCGAAGTGGCCAAGCACCACGATATGCGCGGCGAAAGCGATGGCGCACAGAAACGTCAACAGATCGCCCGGATTCACCGCCCCCGCGGCCCCCTTCAGCGTCATGATGAGCAGACCGGCCGTCGCCACCAGCAGCCCGCACACCTCGGAAACGCGCGGTCTAATGCGATAGACGAGCGACGCCAGCAAAGGTACCATCACCGGCGACCATCCCGTGATGAAAGCCGATTTTGGCGCCGAGGTGAGGCGTAACCCTAGCGTTTGCGTCAGATATCCGGTGAACAGACAGGCGCCGGCAAGGGCTCCCGCGCCCGCCGTCCGCCAATCCCAGGAAGTTCGCCGCTGGCGCGCCAGGAGCGGCGCCAAGGCCAGGCTGGCAACCGAAAACCGCAGCGCCAGGAACAGGACCGGCGAAACGTCCGCCAGCGCCGCCTTCACCACCACGAAGGTCGCTCCCCAGACCGCTGTATTCCAGACGAGGGCCCCGTCCGCCGCCAAACGACGGTTCCAGTGGGGCGGACCGGGGTACCCACTGCTTTCGTGGGTCCGTCTGCCTTCTTCTCTGATTCGCTTCACTTACCGGTCCCGGAGTTTACCTCCCTCAACAGCAGCAGCAATACCATCAGAATCCGTTTAAGGCCCAGGTCGCGCCCTTCCGGCCGGAACCATTCCTGCGCAGTGTGGGCCCCTCCCCCAGTGCCTCCTCCGCCAATGGCGATGGCCGGTATGCCGAGCGACAGAGGAACATTGGCGTCGGTGGAGGAGCAGTTCAGGCGCGAGCGGATGCCCAAATGGGCGTCCACCGCGCGGATATAAGCAAGGATGGAGGCGTCCTCCGGCAGCGCCGCGGCCGGACGCGACCCGATCTCCCTAAGCTTGCCGGTTACCTTGCCGCCGGTCGCGCGCTGATTCTCGATCTCCCTGGCGCGTTCCACCGCGGAAGACAAGGCCCGCACCAGTTCGTCCATCTTCTCGTTGCTCTCGGAGCGGATATCCACCTTGGCCACGGCGGCGTGCGCAATGGCGTTGACGCTAGATCCACCCTCGATGAGGCCCACGTTGAAAGCCGATTTCGGCGCGCCTTCCAGCTTGGCATCTGAAAACAGCGCCACCGCGCGGCAGACCGCGTGCACCGGGTTGCCCATGCCGTAATCGCTCCAGCTATGCCCGCCCGGCCCGGCAAAAGCGATCTCGAAGCGCCGGCTCCCCAGCGCGCGGTTGGTGATATGGCTGGTGTCGGCGCCATCCACCACCACAAACGCCTTGATTTCCCTTGCGAGCGGCGAATCCTTGGCAAGGCGGATCATGCCGCGCAAATTGCCCTCGCCCTCCTCGCCGGTGTTGGCGGCCAGCAACAGACCGCGGCGCAACTCGGGACGGTTCGGGCAGGCCTTCCAGGCGCGCGCGACGGCCAGCAGGGCGGCCAAACCAGCCCCGTTGTCGGATACGCCCGGGCCAGTCAGCCGCCCATCCGGCTCGACGGCGATATCCTCTTTATTACGTGGGGCGATGACGGTGTCCAGGTGCGCCGTCAGCGCGACGTAAGGGCCTTGTCCTTCGGTGGCGATCGCGTTGCCCGCGCGATCGAGCGAGGCGTCCCAGCCCGCCGCCTGGAACTGATCGAGGAACCACTGGGCGCGCTCCCCTTCCAGATAGGTAGGCGCCGGTACCCGGCAGAGCCGCAAATGGGCTTCGTTAACCCATTGCTTCTCGCGCGTGAACCACTGCAGGCACTCCCGTACCCCGCGGTGCTCTACAAGTTCGCTCAGGTCGATCGCCGCGGGCACGCTATGGGCAGCCATTCCTCCTGAGTGTAACAGTGAGCCGGCCTTAGACGGGTTGCGCTTCCATCCGCGGCTCGCTCACCACCGCCTTGGAGGTCGCCTTTGGCTCCAGCCGCACGATGTCGATGCTTCCTTTGAAATAGGCTCCATCGTCGATGCTGATCCCCGCGCCCTTGATGTCGCCGACCAGGCTGCCCTGCTCCCGAATCGCAATTTTCTCCGTCACCTCCACATTGCCGCGCACGCTACCGAAGATCGCTACTTCGCGCGCTTTGATATTACCCAGCACCTTGCCGTTCGGTCCCACCGTCAGCCGGCTCTGCGATTCCAGTTGTCCCTCCACCTCGCCATCCACCAGCAGTTCTTCCCGAGCGCGAATCTCGCCTTTGATGGTCATCGAGGGACCGATCGCCGCCGATTGTCTGGACTCTCTCGTGGCTGCCGACGGCGCAGGCTGGGCCGCCGGCGCTATCGGAGCGCTCGGCGTCGGAGCCGTGCTTCGCAGCGGATCGGCCTGCGGCCTGAAAGCGGCCGGTTCGTCGTTTGGTTTCTTCCACACTTTGGGTAGTCCTTCCTTCCGAGAGATTTAACTGATGCGGCGCCAGCAGCACCTGGAGGGCCAGTTGCTCTATGTCTGACTTTCGCAAGTTCGTGGCCGTGATTCGTGTAACTTTTACGTACGAATTCTTTCGCACCGTGCCTTACCATGCAAAGATCGCGCCACGGAAACGCCAAATCAGCCCTTTTGGGATTCTCTTATGACGCATTTGCGAGAACACTGGGAAGGCGTTTGCCTCGCCGGAAATTACACGCTGGACAAATGGTTGGGCGGCAATGACGCCGCCGCGTTCTTCCAGACTTCACCTCTTCCGGATGGCCGCCCCGCCGTCGTGAAGCTGGTACCCGAGGCAGCCGCCGACGGCGACGCGCCACTCGAGCTTTGGCATCGAACTCGCCAGCTTCGTCACCCGAATTTAATCGAACTCTTCGATTGCGGGCGCTCCGGTCACGGCGGCGATAGCGTCCTCTACGCCGTCTTCGAGGCTCCCGACGAAACCCTCGCCAACGCGATCGGCCGGTCGCCGCTCAATCCACAGGAAGCGCGCGAAGTGCTCCATGCAGTTCTCACCGCTCTTCGCTACCTCCATGCGCAGGGGTTGGTGCTCGGCGCGCTCGACCCGGACCACATCGTCGCCGTGGGCGATCGCATCAAGCTCTCGACCGGCGCCCTCCGTGACGCCGGCGTTCCATCCGCCTACCGCGAGGACGTGCGCTTGCTGGGAGAACTCTGGCGGCAGACTCTCATGTCCGCTTCCCCGAAGAGCGAGGAGCTGGCCGCTCACGCCGCGGACCCGGACCCGCAGTCCCGTTGGACGCTGGCCGAAATCGCCGCTGCGCTGGACGATGCTCCGCTGCCTTTAGCGACGTCGGAACCCGAGGTTGTTGTTGCAACGCCGGCCGCTGCCCAAGAACCAGCCATTGTCTCAGCGCCAGCCGTTGTTTCACCGCCGGTCGTTGTTTCATCGCCGGTCGCCACCCCACCGATTCCCAAGCCTCCGGTTTCCGTCCCCCTCCATCGAGCCGTCTCCGCACCCCGCGGAGCGTATCCCTTCCCGATGAAATGGATTTTCGCGGCCGCCGCCGTGGTCGTCCTGCTCATCCTCGCCCTCAACCGGCCGCACGCCTCCGACGTCGCCACCGCCTCCCCGGCCACTTCCGTCTCGCTCCCTCCTGAAGCCCCGGCGCCGACGGCTGCGCCTCCCACGACGGCCACGGTCCCGGTGGAACCGAAACCCTCTCCATCCGGCGGCAGGGAGACCTGGCGGGTCATCGCCTTTACCTACCGCACCCGCGACGCCGCCTCCCGGAAAGTGGAACAGCTTAACCAGTATCATCCCGGCCTCAACGCCGCCATATTCTCGCCGAAAGACAAGGGTGGCTATTACATGGTCGCACTCGGCGGGCGCATGACCCACGAGGAAGCCGTACGCCTGCAGCGCAGCGCGCGCGGCAAAGGTCTCCCGCGCGATCTCTACGTGCAGAACTATTCGGAGTGAGACGGGGCGGGGACGCCCGATGATTTACCCGACGGCTCAGCGGTGAGTACGATTTTCCCCCGCGCGTGTCCTTCGGCAAGATAACGGAGAGCTTCCGCCGTGTCCCGCAACGGGTAGCACCGGTCGATAACGGGCACGACTTTTCCGGCTTCCAGAAGGTCTTTCAGGAAAACCAAATCCTCCCGGTTCATCTTCCCCAAAAAGGTGCGAATCTTTTTGCGCCCCATCAGCGATAGCAATGGTCCCAGCAGCAGGACTGCAAGGCTTACTTTGCCTCCCGCCCACACAAAGATCCCGTCCGGCGTCAGCGCGCGCCTGTATTCGAAAAGGGAATGATAGGCGTTGGCGCCCAGGATCAGGTCGTACCGCTGCCCGCTCTTGGTAAAATCTTCGCGCGTGTAGTCGATCGCATGGTCCGCGCCGATCGATCGCGCCGTGTCCAGGTTCCTCGTGCTGCACACGGCGGTAGCTTCCGCCCCGAACGCTTTGGCGATCTGGACGGCGAATGTGCCCACCCCGCCGGACGCGCCGTCAACCAGAACCTTGTGGCCGCGCTCGATCCGTCCCCGATCGCGAAGGCCCTGAAGCGCCGTAATTCCCGCGATGGGCGTGGCGGCCGCTTCCTCAAACGATATGTTGGCCGGCTTCCGCGCCAATTTAGCCTCATCGGCGCACACATACTCGGCAAACCCTCCACCCGTGAACAGGTTTCCGCCGAACACCTCGTCCCCCGGCTGGAACTCCGTCACCTGCTTGCCAACCGCTTCCACCCGCCCCGCAATATCCGAGCCGAGGATTCTTTCAGGGCGGCCTTCGCTATCGAAGCCGAAAACCTTGGGCTTTGGCATGGGCGCCCGAAACATCAGGCTGACGATCAACCGGGCAAACGCCGGCACGCCTCCCAGGACGCCGCGGTCCAGCGGATTTACGGATGCCGCGCAAAGCTCGATCAGGACTTCGTGGTCCGCCGGCGCAGGGGTTGCCACCTCCTGGAACCGCAGCACCTCCGGCGGCCCGTGCCGTGTGTAGACAATGGCTTTCATGGGTGGCCCCTCCCGGCGCCCCCAGGCGCCACGCTAGTGCACCAGCGGCGTCACCACGAAGTTCTTGATCTCCACATAGCTGTGATCGCCCTGTAAGATGAACGGGCCAGGCTCGGCTTCGTCCGAGTTTTCGGCGATCGCGGTAAGCCCCTCGACCTCAACCTTGTCCAGGACCTTCGTGCCGTTGAACACCACCGTCAACGTTCGTCCCACCAGCCGGATGTCGTAGCTCTGCCACTCGCCCGCAGGCTTGCTGGCATTGACCGAGGGCGCGACGCGGCTGTAAAGGGCCCCCGATCCGTGAGTGTTGGGCGGCCGCCCATAGTCTTCCAAAATCTGGATTTCATAGCGGCCCCTCAGCCCGATTCCGCTGTTGGAGTTCTCAATAATGCGGAAATCCACGTGCGCTTCGAAATTCCAGAATTTCTGTTCGGAATAAATGTCTGTGGTGGGCGGCGCGTTGCGCAAGACCCCGTCCTGAACGGTCCATTTCATCGGCGTATCCGGATTCAGCGGCTTCCACCCGGCGGCGTCCTTTCCGTTGAAGAGCGCGATAGGCGTCCCTTTCTTCCAGGAACCATCGTCCTTGTCGGCGATCACGGGGGCGCGTACGCCCGTCCATTTCGTGGGCGGCTCGGTCTGCCCTTCCAATTGGAACGCCCCGTCCAGTTTTCCTCCCACCAGGCGAGCCGTATAGACGGAATTGCGCGGCGGCGGCGCGTCCGTCGCCGCATTCCGGCGGGCGGGAGCGTTGATGGTGAAATGCAGTTCGCCGTTCACCACCTCGATCTTGTCGATCTTGTTCATGTCGCCGCCGTAGGCGCTCACGAATTTCCCGGCGGCCTGTGGCGTCCCGACCCCGGTCAATTCCACCCACCAGGCGCGCGGCCTCGGCGTGGTCATCGTGGTGATGTCCCACCGGCCGTTGTAGTCCTGGGCGCCCGCCAGAACCGGGCAGGCCGCCAACAGAAGAATTCCCCATGCAATGCGCATAATGTTGTCTCCCACTGTCGAGCGATTTCGCAGAGACCACACTAGCACGATGCGAGGGCGGGCGCGCCCCGGCGTGGCCGGAGCGGCGAGAATGGAGAGCCGGTGGCTCTTAGAACTGCCGCACGACCGCTGGCCGCGTTGGCGTGAAACGCATAGGCTCCACGCGCTCCGGAGCCCGCTCCAACACCAGCGACCGCAGGCTCGGCATGGCGCTGGGGTTGAGCCGCTGTCCCTTTTCGCCCAGCGGAAGCTGTCCGGTCGTCAGGTTCTTAAGCCCGAACAGTGCCAGCTCGAAGCGGTCCTTGACGCCTACCTTCTGGAACAGCCGGGATAGGTAGACCTTCACGGTGCCCTCGGAAATCGTGAGCATGGTCGCGATCTCCTTGTTCTTCAGGCCTTGCGACAGCAGGCTGACCAGTTGCCCCTCGCGCTGCGTGAGCGCCACGCGGCGAGCGCATAGGAAGCTGTCCGTGAGCGCCTTCTCGAACCACAGTTCGCCGGC
This sequence comes from uncultured Solibacteraceae bacterium, assembly GCA_964457555.1. Lineage (GTDB taxonomy): Bacteria > Acidobacteriota > Terriglobia > Bryobacterales > Bryobacteraceae > BOG-224. The sequence goes on along the minus strand of CAYWHA010000047.1, from coordinate 16,535 downwards.
ATGGACCTTTTGCAGGCACTTCACCTGGAGATCGGCGGGCAGCGTCTTGCGCAGTATGCCCCGCACGCCCAAGCCCATCGCCTGGAACGCCAGCTCGGTCGAAATCGTGTTGACCCACAGCACGATCTTCGTGCGGGTCAGCGCGTGCTTCATGTCGCTCAGTACGCCGAACGTCACCTCGGCGGTCAAATCCATCAGCACGAGATCCGGCGCGCCGTTCGCCATCTGTTCCATCAGCCCGGCCACCGTTCCGCAGACCGGCAGCATCTCGAAGCCCTCCACCTGATGGAGCACCGATTCAAGTCCCTTCGAAAGGACCGGTTCGTCGCTATAGAGAAGAATCCGCGTCATATTTTCCTCGCACCGGCAAACAGGAATTCCCGCGCGGAAAATCGCCCCGCCGAAAATCCGGTATTGCTATCTAAAGAATGCTTTCTCTTAATATACTCTACTGATTCCACTCGGTTGTCAACGAAAATCGTCCCCATTTTTGGGATAATCTAATAAATATTTCGCTGCTTTTAGTTATGCATTCCGCATATAACAGCCCTTTGGACGCGATTTTGATAACGGAAAATAAGCGGTATTTACCTGACATAACGCTATCCAACTGCCCTCAAACGTTCGTTAATAACCTTAGGAAACAACGCCGTATAGCCCATTTGCGACATTGATATCCGAAAGGCCAAAAGGGTAAATTTACTCTTGTCCGCATGGAAAACATGAATCGGCGTGAGAGCCCGCGCATCGAGATCCAGCTCCGTTGCCACGTATCGGCGCCGGCGTTGCGAGATCCGGGCGCGATGTACACCGAAAATATCAGCCGCGGCGGTATCCTCATCGCCTGGCTGGGAGAGAGCGCGCCGCTGGCGCCGCCCTCATTGGGGCAGATCGTCACCGTCGAGGTCGAACTGCCTGCCAGTCACGGTTTCGAACCAAGATGCATTCATTGCGAGGGGACAGTGGCGCGCGTTTCCGGCCCCGGCGCCTGTCCTCGCGTTGCGTTGTGCGTAAACTTTATGGATTTTCGGTCGTTCCACGACCGCATTCGCTCTTTCGAAGCCCTGCACCCGGTGATGAATGCCTGGATGGCTTAAACCATAATGGACGCCAAACAGTCTAAATTCGCCATCAAATTACTGCCGTCACTGGCGGATTTCGCCTTCCTGATGCCGATTCTCTTCCTATTCGGCCGCATGGACGGCGCCAGGACGCTGCTCGCCGATGGCGACTCGGGCTGGCATATCCGCACCGGCCAGTGGATCCTCGCCAACCACCGCGTCCCCGTGAGCGATCTCTTCTCCTTCTCCAGGCCGGGCCAGGTTTGGTTTGCGTGGGAGTGGCTGGCGGACATAGTGTGGGCATGGCTGGTCGCGCATGGCGGCCTCGCGACCCTGGTTCTCTTCTGCGCCCTCTTGATTGCGGCCACCTATACGCTGCTCTACCGGTTGGCGCGCAGGAAAGCCAACCCCCTGATCGCCCTGGCGGTGACCATGATAGCCACGGCGGCCTCGTCCGTGCATTGGCTGGCCCGTCCGCACCTCTTCACGTTGTTGTTCGTTGTCCTTTTCTATATCGTCCTGGAACGCGAAAGAGACGGGCGCCGGCAGGTTTTTGGCGCGCCTTTCCTGGTCCTTCTCCCCGCTGCAACCGTCGTCTGGACCAATTTGCACGGCGGGTTCGTCGCAGGCATCGCCATGATCGGCGCCTATGCCGTGGGCGAGTTGTTGAGGATGGCATTCGCCGCCGCCGCCCCGGAGCGCCGCGAAGCGTGGTGCGCCGCGCGCCGTTACCTCCTGGCCAGTTTCTTTTGCCTGGCGGCCAGCCTGGTCAACCCGTACACCTACCACCTGCACGTGCACGTGTTCCAGTACCTGCGGGATCCCTTCCAGTCCGACCATATCGCCGAGTTTCTGACGGTGAGCTTCCATCACCCCCTGGCGATTTTCTTCGAGATCCTTCTGTTGGCCGGCGCCGCCACTGCGGCTTGGAACCTCTCTCGGCGGAGTTTCATCGAACCCGTGCTCATTGCGCTCTGGGCCCACGCCGCGCTCCTGTCCGCACGCAATATTCCTCTATTCGCCATCGTGGCCGCGCCCCCCGTGGCGGCTGCTTTGGAGCGCTGGATCGAGTCCCTGGCCCTCTCGAATACCGCCGCCTGGTTCCGCGCGGCTTCCCGCAGGTACCTTGACGCCGCCGCCGGCCTGGCCGAAACCGAAGCCATCTCGCGCTGGCATCCGGTCAGCGCACTGGCCGCCTTGGCCGTGGCCGCGCTGCTGTTCGCGCCCAATCCGCCCGCCAAATTCCGCGCCGAGTTCGATCCGAAATCTTTTCCTGCCGCCGCGGTTGACGCCCTGCGCGCAGGCCCCCCAGCTCGCATTTTCGCCTACGACCAGTGGGGCGACTACCTGATTTACCGCCTCTACCCAAGCACGCGCGTATTTCTCGATGGCCGTAGCGATTTCTATGGCGATGACTTTGAAAACGACGTCATCGACATCGAAACCGTAAAATACGACTGGGAAAAAACCCTGAACAAATTCGATATCGACACAATCTTACTATCCCCCGGTGCGCCCTTGGCTGGCGCCTTAAAGGAGTCCGCGCGCTGGCGCCTCGTCTACGACGACGGCGTCGCGCTGGTCTTCCGCTCCGCCGCCACGCAACCGGGCCCGATCGTTCCCGCTGGAGCTGATTCCGGCGGGCTATGCCGTGATCGAGAGATCACGAAAACCGAGGCGCGCGATCGCCCGATCGCGCTTTTCAACCACAGCACAACTTAATTGAAGGAGCGAATCAAAATGACGTTTTTGCGAAATTTCTGGCAAGAAGACGAAGGACAGGACCTCATCGAGTACACGCTGCTTCTGGCTTTCGTGGCCCTGGCATCGGCGGCCCTCTTTATGGGCGCCGGCAAGAGCATCACTGGAATCTGGAACCAGACTTCCAGCCAGCTGGTCGCCGCCAACGCCAGCTAGAACTCTGCGAGCGGGCATGACGGCCGTTTTTGGCCGTTCGCCGTCATGCCCGTCCGGATCCCGTGCGCCATGGGCATAGTGGATCCTTCGCCGCCGCCGCGCGGTGCGATAATCGACGGCCAACCGGAATCGGCTTCCCGGAGTTCGGCGCCTTCCGCACGCTGCAAACGGGTAACGGGACATGCATAAACGATTTGTTGGAGTTTTGATCTTCGCGTTTCTGGTGGCCGCTTGTGGGGGCCTACTCACCTACCGGCAATTGATCGACCACCAGCCGCCGGCCGCCGCCAGCCAGCCCATGACCAAGGTCGTCTTGGCCGCTCACGATCTCGAAGCGGGCAGCATTCTGGCCCCGGCCGACGTCACTCTGGCCGATTGGCCCGGCCCGATACCGGCCGGAGCGACTACCAAACCGGAGGACGTCGTGGGCCGCGGCGTCATTACCGCAATCTATTCCAAGGAGCCGGTGAGCGATTCGCGCCTCGCCGCCAAGGGTAGCGGCGGCGGCTTGGCCGCGCTGATTCCCCCAGGCATGCGCGCTTTCGCCGTACGCGTCAATGAAGTTGCGGGCGTGGCCGGATTCGTGGTCGCGGGCATGCGCGTCGATGTGGTAATCAACGGCAACCCGCCCCAAGCCGACCCCACGCTCGGCACCCAGGCTCGCACCCTCCTCCAGAACGTCTCGGTCCTGTCGGCCGGACAGGACTTTAAGAAGGATGCCGAAGGCAAGCCCGTTGTCACGCAGGTGGTCAACCTGCTGGTCACGCCGGAACAAGCCGAAAAGCTCAGCCTGGCCGCCAACAATACAACCGTCCAGTTGGTTTTGCGGAATCCGATGGACCGGAAGATGGACCCGACTCCCGGCTCCAATCTGGCCTTCCTGTTCCGTCAGGCCGGCGTGCCTGCCGGCCCTGCCCGCGCTGCTAGACCGGCGCCGGTGGCGCGTGTGGTCGCCAAGCCGGCGGCGGCGCCGAAGCCTGAGCCGTTCGTTATGGAAGTCATCTCGGGGACCCAGAAAACCGAGAAGCAATTCACGGAAGGGGGAAACCGCTAATGTCCGGCTTTCGTTGGCTACGCGCGCATTGCTTATTGAGGCGCGGGACGCCCGCCTCGTTTGTGGGTCCGGCCGTTCGCGGATCGTCTGTCTTCTGCGTGATCGCGGCTGCGGTTTTTTGTCTGTGCTCGTCCTTCCTGACAGCCCAAAACCCGCCCGCTCAACCGCCCGTCGTCACCTCGCCCAAACCGAGCGTTGAAGACTGGACCGTTACCGTCGGCAAGTCGCTCGTGGTGGATAGTCCTCTCTCCATCGAGCGCATCTCGGTCGCCGATGGCGCTTTGGCCGACGCCGTCGCTGTCAACCCGAAGGAAGTCCTCATCAACGGTAAGATGCCCGGCGAAACCTCCGTCGTCGTATGGCAAAGCGGCGGCAGCCGTCTGTTCTACAACCTCACCGTGGTTGCGAACCCCGCTAAGGTGGACGCCATCCGGCAGGAGATCGCCCGGGAACTCCCGGACGCGGACGTCACCGTCGCCTTCGAGAACGGCGCCGTTTTCGTGCGCGGCACGGTAAAAGACGTGGTGGACGCGGCCCGCGTCGCTTCCGTGGCCGCTACGCTCGGCCCGGTGGTCAACCTGCTCCACGTCGCGGTGCCGCCCGTAGAGGCGCAGATCATGGTGAAGGTGCGGTTTTGCAATGTCGACCGGTCGGCCAGCCGGACCCTGGCGGTGGAGTTGGCCTCCGGCGCCTTTAACCAGAGCACCGCGTTGGGCACAGCCGCGCCCATTAGCACCACCGGCGCGCAACAGCCCTTCTCGCTTTCCGACGCGGTCAACATTTTTCTCTTCCGTTCCGACATTAATCTGGCCGCCGCCATTCAGGCGCTCGCCAGCAAGAGCCTGCTCGAAACGCTGGCCGAGCCCAGCGTGCCCGCCATTAACGGCAAGTCGGCCAGCTTCCTCGCAGGCGGTCAATTTCCCTTCCCCGTCGTGCAACCGGGATCGGCCGGTTCCGCCGCCACCGTCACGATTTCCTGGCGCGAGTACGGCGTGCGTCTGAATTTCCTCCCCTTGATCACTCCCCGCGGCACCATTCGCCTGCAAGTGGCCCCGGAAGTGAGCGCCCTCGATTTTACCAATGCCATCACGGTTGCCGGAACCACCGTCCCGGCCTTGTCTACGCGCAGAGTGCAGACTGAAATCGAGCTCGAAAGCGGCCAAAGCTTTGTGATCGCGGGGCTGCTCGACAACCAGACCACGGATAGTTTCTCCAAAGTGCCGGGAATCGGCGACATTCCGATCCTTGGCAAGCTATTCCAATCCAAGACGATTTCCCGCAGCAATAGCGAGCTGCTCGTAATCGTCACGCCCGAAATCGTGCGGCCCATCCCCTCCAACCAGCCCGTTCCGGCGCTCAATTTCCCGCAGACCTTCATGCCCAACAATTCCACCGGACCCCTGCACCAGCCGGGCCTGGATGTCACCGGCCCGGTTCCCGTAACGCCGCCCGCCGATACCGTCCGCGTCGAACAACTGTTGCAGATGTTGAAGCAGGGCCAGCCGGATTCCGTGCCCAACGCCCCCGGGATGTCCACGCCCGATGCGCCGGCGCCCATGCAGAGCGCACCCGCCGCGGCGGTTTCCCCGGCCCCTGGAGGGATCCTCAAATGAGCGGCGCAACTGGAGGGCAGGCATGTACCCGCTAACCATTGGACTGGCTATCGGTAACGCGGACCTGATGGAGCAGACCCGCGCCTGTCTGGCCGAGATGCCCTTCCGCGTAACCGTCGAGCAACAGGATCTCGCCGAGCTGGGCGGTTTCTTCGACCGCCTGGAGCGCATGCGGCCGGACGTCGTCCTGTTGGATATCTCGGCTTGCAAAACTCCCCTGGAGGAGTTGGTAACCTCTGTCCGGGCCGCCACCGGCGACCCCCTGATTGTGGCCCTCAACACCGGCTCCGAATCGACTGCCATTCTCGCCGCTTTTCGCGCGGGGATCAACGAGTACGTGCATTCGCCCTTCGGCGATTCGCTCCGCAGAGCCCTCGAAAAACGCGCCGCCGAACGCAGCCGGCGCCGCGACGGCGGGGCCAAGGGCGCCGGCAAGGCCTTCGCCTTCTTATCCGCCAAAGGCGGATGCGGCGCTACCACCCTGGCCTGCCATGTGGCCGCGGAACTGGGACGAAATGACCGCAAGGTGCTGCTGGCAGATCTCGATCTGGACGCCGGCATGGTCGGGTTCATTACCAAGACCAACTCGGTCTACTCCATTCTCGACGCCGTCAATAACCTGCACCGCCTGGACATCCACTACTGGAAGGCGCTGGTCTCGAACGGAATTCACGGCGTGGATATCGTGGCGTCGCCCTTGATTCTGGCCTCCAAGCAACTGCCCAAGGAGGACCAGCTTCGCCAGGTCATCGCTTTTGCCAAGCCGCACTACGATTGGGTCGTGGCGGATCTTGGCCGTAGTTTGAGTCGCCTGGGCATGGCCGCCATGGACGAAATCGACGAGGTCTGCGTCGTGGCCACCCTGGAAGTGCCCGCCCTGCATCAGACCAAACAGATCATCCAGACCCTGCTCGATAGCGGGTTAGGAAAGAACCGCATTCGCCTCATCCTGAATCGTTCGCCCAAGCGCATGGACATCACCCCGGGCGATCTCGAAAAGATGCTCGCCATTCCCATCTTCTGCATGGTTGCGAATGACTATGCCGAGTTGTATGAGGCCTATGCCGAAGGCCGCATGTTGGACCGCGGAACGAATCTCGGCAAGGAGTTCGTCAAGCTGGCTTCCAAGCTCGCCAATATCCAGGAAGAGAAAGCTCCCAAGAAGCGCTCTGGGCTTTTCGGGTAACGGGTCAAAACAACTATGCCTGCCGTTCTTGAAAATTCGCCGCGAGCCGGTGAGAACCGGGAAGGGGGCTGGGTAAGCCGCCTTTTTAGCAATGAGGGCCACACCCCGGAGTACCAGGAGCTGAAATTCACGCTCCATCGCAAACTCCTGGACCGGATCAATTTGGAGGCGCTCTCCTCCATGGCCAGCGAGCGCGTGCGCTCAGAAATCCGCGTCGCGGTCGCCAAGCTCGTCGAAGAGGAGAAGACCCCTCTCAGTCTGCTTGAGAAGGACCGCGTGATCGAGGAAATCCTCGACGAAGTCTTCGGTCTCGGCCCCCTGGAGCCGCTCCTTCAGGACCCCGATATCAGCGACATCCTGGTGACCACCCCGCACCTGGTCTATGTCGAGCGCGGAGGTAAGCTGTATCGCACCCCCGTCGAGTTCAAAGACGACGCCCACCTGCTGCGCATCATCGAGAAGATCGTCTCCCGCGTGGGCCGCCGCGTGGACGAATCTTCGCCCCTGGTCGATGCCCGGCTGCCCGACGGTTCGCGCGTCAATGCCGCCATCGCGCCGGTCGCCGTGGACGGCCCCCTGCTTTGCATCCGCCGCTTCGGCCGCACCGCCATGAAGGGCGAGGACTTGGTGGCCAAAGGCAGCATGACCGCCGGCATGTTGGATCTGCTCAAGGGCTGCATCAAAGCGCGCCTCAATATCCTCATCTGTGGCGGAACCGGCTCCGGCAAAACCACCCTCCTCAACGCGCTGTCATCCTATATCCCCGAGGACGAGCGCATCGTGACCATCGAGGACGCGGCCGAATTGCGGCTCCAGCAGACCCACGTGGCGCGCATGGAGACCCGCCCTCCCAACGTGGAAGGCGCGGGCGCCATTCACATTCGCCAGCTTGTCATTAACGCCCTCCGTATGCGTCCCGACCGCATCATCGTGGGTGAGGTCCGCGCCGAAGAGGCCCTGGACATGTTGCAAGCCATGAACACCGGTCACGACGGCTCGCTCACCACCATCCACGCCAATACGCCCCGCGACGGCTTGGGCCGCCTGGAAGTCATGGTCGGAATGGCCAATGCCAATATGGGCGTGCGCTCCATCCGCCAGCAGATCGCCTCGGCCGTCGACCTGTTCGTTCAGACCTCGCGCTTCAGCGACGGCGCCCGGCGCATCACCCACATTACCGAGGTGACCGGCATGGAGGAAAGTACAATCTCGCTCCAGGACATCTTCCTGTTTGAGAAGACCGGAATCACCGAATCGGGCCGCGTCTCGGGCCGCTTCCGCGCCACCGGCGTTCGCCCCAAGTTCTACGAGCGCCTGCGGGCATGTGGCATCGCGCTCCCCATGCAGACCTTTCAAATGGTGCAGGAGGTCAACTAATGCCTGCCGGTGTCCTGGTTTCTTTCGTGGTCGTCTTCGCGCTGGTGCTGTGTGCGGTCAGCGTGGCGATGAAGTTCTTCGAGGCCAAACGAAGAAGCCAGGTGACTGGCATGTTGATGACAGCCTCTGGCGAGGTGCGGACCACCCTCTCCAACTTGCTGAAAGAAGCCGAACCCGACAGGCCCACCGGCATCAAGGCGCTGCTCTCCTCCCTGCAGTTTTCGCGCCAGGCGCAGGTCCTGCTTACCGAAGCGGGCATGACGTGGACCTCAAGCCGTCTGCTGGCGGTCATGGGAGCGATGGCCGCGTTCGGAGTTGTGATGGGCTGCATGTTTCCCTTCCTGCTGAACCGAACCGTCACCGCCCTGACGCTTGCGGTTGTCTGCGGAGCCTTGCCGTATCTCTTCGTGAGGCACAAGCGCAAGAAGCGGCTGGCCGCATTGGAGGAGCAGTTTCCGGAAGCTCTCGATTTCCTCGCGCGGGCCATGCGCGCCGGACATGCGTTCTCCATCAGCCTGGAAATGCTGGGCCAGGAGCTCGATGACCCCCTCGGCCAGGAGTTCCGCGGACTTTTCAACGAACAGAACCTCGGCGCCACGCTCGACGTCGCGTTGCACAATTTCGCCACGCGCGTGCCTCTGCTCGACGCGCGCTTCTTTACCACCTCCGTTCTCCTCCAAAAACAAACCGGCGGCAACCTGAGTGAGATCCTCACGCGTCTCGCCTACATTATTCGCGAGCGCTTTCGCCTGAAGGGCCAGGTGAGGGCCGCCAGCGCGCACGGGCGCATGACCGCGGGCATATTGACCGTTTTGCCCATCGCCACCATGGTCGGCCTGCTGTTTGTGGCGCCCGGCTACTTGCAGGGCATGGCCGCCGACCCCGACGGCCAAAAGATGATCGCTGCGGCCCTCGTGGCGCAGGTCCTGGCAAAGTTCTTCATCAACCGGATTATCGACGTCCAGGTGTGATTATGGCTCATCCTCTGCTGATATCCATTATCGCCTTCCTGCTGTTGCTGGTGGCTTTTACCGGGGCCTCGTACCGCGTTGTTTATAAGCCCGGCAAATTCCTGAGACAGCTTGGCGCTCCCGTGATCGAGGACGCCGCGCTGCGGCTCACCGTGGCGGAGAGCGGCGATCCCAATGGCAGCACCGTCCTCTCCGTGCTCAACCAGCTCGGCTCCAAGATGCCGTCCTCCCGCGTGGAAATCGCCCAGTTGCGCACGCAATTGCTTCGCGCCGGCTTCCGCTCCGAGACGGCCGCGCCGGTCTTCTATGGCCTGAGATTGGTGGCCACGGTGGTTATGCTCGGGTTGAGCCTCGCGCTGCAGCCCAATATGCCCGGCGACGCGCCCATGAAAATGGCGCTCCTGGGCTTTGGCGTGGCCGCCGGGTGGATCCTGCCCCGGTTCTTTCTTGAGAAGAAGGTGGCCAGGCGCCAGAAGATCATGCGCCTCTCGCTTCCCGACGCCTTGGACCTTCTGGTGGTCGCCATCGAGGCCGGCCTGGGATTGGATCAGGCCATGCAATACGTCGGACGCGAGCTCCAATGGAGCCATCCCGAATTGAGCGAAGAGCTGTTATTGGTGCAGCTCGAAATGCGCGCCGGAAAACGCCGCGCGGAAGCGTTGCACAACCTCGCCGAGCGCACCGGCGAACCGGAAATCAAGAAGTTGGTTGCCATCCTCGTTCAGAACGACCGCTTTGGCACGAGCATGGGTGAATCCCTGCGCAGCCATTCGGACTTCCTGCGCGTCAAAAGGCGCCAGGATGCTGAGGAGCGGGCCGGAAAGGTCGGCGTGAAGCTGGTCTTTCCCATCTTTTTCTTCATTTTGCCGTCGATGCTAATTGTCGCGGCCGGCCCTGGGATTCTCCAGATCTTTAAGAGCTTGTTCCCCATGATGAACCAATTCAAATAAAGGAGCGAAACAAAGATGAATGTACTCGTTCAATATGGTATCTGGCTGGCCGCTGGCGCGGTTCTGCTGGTCTTCCTGAAACGTCGTCGTACGCGCAAAAGCCTCTAGGACTGCGGCCGGGTAGCATGGCGCTTCGTAGGGCCGGGTATTCCCGGCCCGCGCCTGCTCTCGACAGCGGACCTGGCGCCTACCCCTGGCGGCTTCATCACCACGGTCGTCGGCCGGGTTCTTTGGAACGGGCATCGGGGGACCTGGCGCCCACCCCCGGCGGAATCTTAGCAACGGAAGGAAAAACAATGGACCTCGCATATCAGGCTTCTATATGGTTGGGCGCGGGCGCGACGCTGGTCATGCTCCTGCAACGCCGCCGCAGGCGGATGATGCTGCGGTGACCATTGGCAATGTTCACGCGGTAGCGCCGGCGGCGCCCGCTGCCTCCCGAAGGCGGAATGCCTGATAAGTGCGCCGATTTTATGCCGATTGCCCTGCTCAAGCAGAAACAGAACCCCGATGGTGGATGGCCTTACATCCGCGGCTCCTCCTGGACGGAGCCGACGGCATACGCGGTCCTGGCCCTGCTGTCCGCTGGAGAAACCGAGGCTGCCGGAAGCGGCCTGCGCTGGCTTCGCGCCGCGCAGCGCTCCGATGGAAGCTTCCCGCCCCAACCCGGCGTCGACCACGGCGCCTGGGTAACGGCTCTAGCCGCCCTTGTGCCCGCCGAGCGGTTGGGGTTGCCGGCTCACGCGCGCTCAATTGAATGGCTGTTGGGAAACAGCGGGACGGAATCCACCCTCGCCTACCGCGTGCGCGAGTGGCTTCTAAGCACTTCCGTCGGCGATTTCGAAAACGCGGGCTGGCCCTGGGCCCCGGACGCCGCCGCATGGGTTGGACCCACTTCCATGGCCATCCTTGCGCTCAAGAAAGAACACTCGCGCAGGCCTTCGGCCGCCACCGGCGCAAGGGTCGACTCCGCCACGCGATTCCTGTGGGCCCGCGTGTGCAGAGGCGGTGGATGGAACTATGGGAGTGTGGCCGTGTACGGAAGGGATCTGCCGCCCTACCCCGAAACCACGGGAATGGCGCTCGCAGCCTTGCGCGGCGACCGCTCTCCAAAGCTCGGACAAACCCTCGACCTCGCTACCCGGTTTCTCGCCGAGTGCCGCGGCGCGGATCCTCTGAACTGGCTCCGCCTGGGCCTCATCGCTCACGGACGCTTGCCCAAGGGGTACTGCCCGCCGGCGCGCATCGAACCCCGCACCATTATGGAGGCATCTCTCGACCTGCTGGTTACCAATGCATCGAGCGCCGAAGGTCTGTTGGGGAGCTGATGTCATGAGACGCAATCGCATGAGTGAGGCGAGCGAAACGGCCAACGGACCGGCGCTCTCGCCCGTCCACCGCCCGAAGGCCGGCCCAGGGGACCGAACCTTCCTTACAAGACGCGAGTGGGCCGCCGCCGCCGGAACCGCTATACTCGGCGCCTGCGGCAAGCCTTCCGCCATCGAGCCCCCCCTGGTATCCATCGTGCGCGCGCCGGGATATGACGGGCGCATCTACCAGACCGTCCGCGACTTGCTCGCCCGGCAGCAACTCCAGGTGCGCGGACGAAGCGTGCTGCTCAAGCCCAATCTCGTCGAATTTGAGCCGCAAAGCGCCATCAATACCAACCCCCTGCTGGTGCACGCCGTCTATGAGGGCTTCCTCGCGTTGGGCGCCGCCAGCGTCCGCATCGCCGAGGGTCCCGGCCACCGCCGCAACACCTTCGACTTGGCTGACGCAGCCGGCTATTTCGGGATCGTGCCGCGCTTCGAGGATGTCTTCGTGGATCTCAACCTCGACGACGTTCGCCAGGTGCGCCACCCCCATCAAGTCTCCGGACTCCGCAAGTGGTACCTTCCCAAAACCGCCCTCGGCGCCGATCTGCTGGTTTCCATCCCTAAGATGAAAACCCACCACTGGGTAGGCGTCACGCTGTCCGCCAAGAACCTGTTCGGCGTGGTCCCCGGCGGCGTTTACGGTTGGCCCAAGAACCCCCTGCACTGGGCTGGAATCGACGAGTGCATCGCCGACTTGCACGGATTGTTCCCCCGGCAGTTTGCGATTGTGGACGGCATCGTTGGAATGGAAGGGAACGGTCCCATCCAGGGATCGGCCAAGCAGGTGGGAGTCCTGGTAGCGGGCCGCAATCCCCTGGCTGTCGATGCCACCTGTTGCCGGATTATGGGGGTCGATCCGCTGAAAATCCGGTATCTGCTCCTCTCGGCTGGCCAGGAATCCCCGCTCATGGAGCGCAATATCCGGCAATGCGGCGAAAGTATTGCCTCCGTTGCCACGCCTTTCCAGTTGATTCCGGAGTTCCAGCGCATTCGCCTGGAGAAGCGGGTCTGATGCCGCTGCCTTCTTTCCTTCGCGGACGCATGGCTTACCCCGCGCTTTCCGTCCTGTTGTTGGCGCCCTGTTACTGGCAGCCGCGCATTCAAGCCGGCGACCTCGGCAGCCACATTTACAACTCCTGGCTGGCGCAATTGGTCGAAAGCGGCCACGCGCCGGGGCTGGTCGTGACTGCGCAGACCACCAACGTCCTGTTCGACCTGCTCTTGAGCGGCCTGTTCCGGCTTTTCGGACCCGCGGCCGCCCAACGCATCGCCGTCTCTCTCGCCGTCCTGGTTTTCATCTGGGGCGCTTTCGCCTTCACCGCCGCCGTCTCCGGGCGCCGGCCGTGGAACCTGCTTCCCGCGCTCGCCATGCTGGCCTATGGATGGGTGTTCCACATGGGCTTCTTCAATTTCTACGTGGCGCTGGGATTGTCCTTTTGGGCGATGGCGCTCGTTTGGAACCCGAAACCCTGGCGCGTGGGCGCCGCCGTTGCCATTCTGGCCCTGGCCTGGCTGGCGCACGCCTTGCCTGTAGCTTGGTGTTTGTGCCTGCTCGCCTACCTTGCGGCCGCGCGCCGCCTGCCCGCAAAGGTACGTCCGTTTCTCACCCTGGGAGCGCTGCTTCTGGCGACCGCCCTGCGCGTGGCGGCCATGCGCCTGCTAGGTGGAAGCTGGCACGCCCTTCAGATCGTGAGCATAACCGGCGCCGACCAGTTGGGGGTCTTCGACGTCAAGTACATCGTGCCGCCAGTGGCCTTGCTTTTGCTTTGGGGCGGCCTTCTTGCCCACCTGATCCGCCGCCAGGGCGCCTCTCAAGTTTTCGCCGGCATCCCGTTTCAACTCTTCGTCATCAGCGCCGGGGGCATCCTCATCCTGCCTTCGTCCGTGCTGATACCCGGCTTTTTGCATACGCTTGTGTACATTAACCAGCGCATGTCCCTGGCAGTCGGCGTCTCGCTGTGCGCGCTGTTGGCAAGCGCCCGGCCGCCGGCCTTCGAGCGCTACGCCATGCTGGTGTTGGCTTGCGTTTTCTTTACCTTTCTGTACCGGGATGAGATCGTGTTGAATAGGTTCGAGGACCGCATGACGGAAGTGGTGGCCGGTCTTCAGCCGGGACAACGCGTAGTGAGCCTGGTGGATCTCCCGGACGTGCGAGTCAACGCCCTCACCCACATGATCGACCGGGTCTGCGTGGGCCGCTGCTACAGCTTTGCGAACTACGAGCCATCCACCCGGCAGTTCCGCGTACGCGCCATCGCCGACAACCCCATCGTAGTCCGGGAACACTCCGATTCCTGGGACTTGCAGACCGGCTCCTATCGCGTTAAGCCTGCCGACCTGCCTATTTATGCGGTGGACCTGGATGCCTCCGGAAAGGTGGTCGTCCGCAGTTTGAAAGCCGGATCCTTATGTGGAGGTACTCATTGGAAAGCATTGCCGGACTTGGTTCCAGCAAGCTGAGCGCGCTGACTGGGGAGAACCTGCGCCGCCCGGAGCTGTTGCGCTACTTAGCCGAAGGGGCCTTGTTGCTGGGATTCCTGCTGACCTCGTCGTGGCTCGTTTTCCGCTGATAATCCTGCCTCGGCCACTCGCTTTACAGGCCGATATGCCCCGGCGCACGCAAAATCACAATCAGGTTCCAAACCACCAGTGCGCTATACCAATAAATGGCCCAGCGAATCAGGCGGTATTTCTTCCAGTAGACGCAAAGGCCCGCAAGCGCTAGCGCGACCAACTTCGAAGCCAACACTCCCACCACCGGCCCGGCATGCATCAGAACCCTGATAAAGGGGCTGGCTTCCGATGCGCCCACCTTAAACCCGATCAGCGTGGTGATGAAATCGAGCAACTGCAAATAAATGAAGGCTTGAATAATGATCATCGCGTGTTCCTAACGCTTCTATCGGCTCTACCTGAAAATAAGTGTAGCCGCAAAACCGCCAAAATAAACGGCTTCGACGTACCGTCTGTACTGAGTGGATGGTTGCGGCATAGTACAAGTCCCAGTATTTGGGGGTACTATAGTTCTATGGCCAAAGCCATGTTCGACGTCGAGTGCCCGTGCTGCCAGGCCATCTTGAAAGTGGATCCTGAGACGCAAGCGGTGATCGCGCACACCGTCCCTGAAAAGCCCAGACCGATTGAAGACCTGGCGGCGGAAGTCGCCAAGCTGAAGGGCGCCGGGGCGCGCCGCGAAGAGACTTTTCAAAAGCAGTTCGAAGCCGAGAAGGCCCACGGCAAGGTGCTTGAAAAGAAGTTCGACGAGCTCTTCAAGCGCGCCAAAGACAACCCAGACACTGCGCCTCCCGTCCGGGATATCGATCTCGATTAGCTCCGTCGTTACTTCAAGTATTTCACGAACAAAGCCTCGTTACCTTTCTCATTATAAGCAAGTTCGTCAACTAGGCTTCGCGAAATCAGAATGCCGAACCCACCCGGCCGCTGCCCCCGGTCCAGGCGAAATTCGACGTGCAAGGTGGGCGAACCGTCCGGATTGCAAATGGCGGCGTGTGGCAGCCGTTCCAGGGAGAAGCCGCTGCCCGTGTCTTGAATCCGCCCGACCAGCGAGTGGCCTCCATGCACCAGGGACACGCGTACCCGTTTCCGCGGGTCCAGCTTGCCGCCATGCTCGACGGCGTTGAATAGGAGCTCGCGGAAGGCCGCGGTGACGTCCTCGCACACCCTTCCCGGCAGGCCCGAAAGGATCTCGCGCACGAATTGCGTGGTGCGCTCGGCTGCCTCCATCTTGCAGCGCACCTCAAACCCGATCCACGCCGGGTCGGCCGAAATCACGCGGATATCGTCCCGCCAGGATGTTGAATCGAGAGCCAGTTGAACCAAATCGGCCAGAGCGGTTCGAGAAATCGGTTCATGGAAATAGCCATAGACCCTTAGGCGTATGGCCGCGATGAGCAGCGCGGGCTCGCCGTTCCCTATAAGGATCGCCCTGGTTTCGGGCCGAATCGCCCGCAAGCGCCGCAGCAACCGAAGTCCCAGCGAGGGATCGGAGCCATGGCTCGCCACCACCAGGTCGCAGTGCTCTTCGCGGGCATACGCAAGCGCCTCGCCGAACTCACGAGCGCGGTGGATGCTGCGGTTCCCCCGTTGCAAGAGACCAGCCAGGCTATCGTCGGGGCTCACCAGAAGCAACACACGCGGACTCGAAGCGTCTCCCACCGGATTACCAGGATTCCTCAGCCGAGATCAGGATATCACGTAACCTGGAGCCTTTCCCCGGCATCTCACCCTCTGATGGTCTACCCGGAAGGTGTCCCCGGCGGGGCCCGATGCGCCGCAGGATATTTGGCTCTGTTTCTGCTGGCGGGCGCGGCTTCGGCGCAAATATACCCGGGCGGCGGCTACCCCGGCGGCGGCTATCCAGGCGGCGGCTATCCCGGCGGATATCCGGGCGGTTACCCTGGCGGATATCCTGGCGGCTACCCCGGCGGCACGACTGCGCCGCTCCCTGGCCCGACCAGAGGAAATCAGGGATCCCCGAACAAGAACGCCCCGCTTCCGAACTTTCGCGGACGGATCAGGCAAATAGACGCTAAGTCCATTTCGATCAAGCTGGATGATGATCGCCAAATGGAGTTTAAGCGCACCGACAAGACCAGGTTCTTCAAGAATGGCGACGAAGTGAAGTCACCGTCGGATTTCAAGCCCGGCGATCAGGTGTCGATCGAAGGCCCGGAGGACATGGCGGGCAACCTCACGGCGGTAAACGTCTATTGGGAAAGAGCGGCGCCGGCCGGCTCCCAGACTGCGGATAAGGATGGCGTGCCGGATACCTGGGCGACGGATGACGCCGCGAAGCCTAGCACGGCGGCCAAGCCATCGTCCGGCACGCCGGCTGCTGCCGACGATCCCAACCGGCCCGTATTAAAGCGAGGCGGCCCGGCCGATCCAAGCCGCGAGCAGGCGGCGCCGGTTCCCGCCCAGACGGATTCGAGCGACCCCGACCGCCCTGTGTTACGCCGTGCGGATGCCTCCACGCCTGCCGCTCAAACGGCCCCCAGCGACCCCGACCG